>JALHRR010000002.1 GCA_022841345.1 Saprospiraceae bacterium | reverse complement strand
TGGAAGAGGGATTAATTGCATTGATCCCTAAAGTGAGGGGTCGACGAATTAGGGAAAGAGGGATTAATTGCATTGATCCCTAAAGTGAGGGGGTCGACGAATTAGGGAAAGAGGGATTAATTGCATTGATCCCTAAGTGAGGGGGTCGACGAATTAGGGAAAGAGGGATTAATTGCATTGATCCCTAAGATGGGGGGCTGCTCAAGCCCAAATGCCTGGCTTCGCCTGGCATTTTTAAATTATGGACTCCGCTCAAACAAGTTTGGCGAAGTCCATAATTTAAAAATGCCCCTTGCTATCGCAAGAGGCATTTGGGCTTGGCGGAGAGAGAGGGATTCGAACCCCCGGACCTGTTACAGTCAACGGTTTTCAAGACCGCCGCGTTAAACCACTCTGCCATCTCTCCATTAAGTGGGTGCAAAATTAATAATCTTAGCCTATTTTGCGCTATTCATTCATTAATTTTTGTTGGGATTCAATATCCTGATTACTATAGACTTGAATATCAAAGCTATATGACATTACTTATTTTTATTAGTGAAAGCTACCAACTAAAAACCTGCCTCAGTAAATCTTCAGACGCTTTTTGATTATTCCAAATATGATGTAGAGTATCTGGAACATGGAAATAAAAAAAGCCAGCCGACCTATATAATCACCCCATTGGACATAGAAGGTTTTGCTGCTGTTCATCCGGATATTGTCACGAAGGACAGCTTCCACTTCATATTTGGTGGGTTTGCGGATATCACCGCGTTGATTGATGTAGCAGCTGACTCCTGTATTAGCAGATCGCGCTATATCTCTTCTAGTTTCTATAGCTCTGAGTGTGCCTATCTTCAAATGCTGGATATACCCCGGAGTATCGTCCCACCATCCATCATTCGTCATGATGAATATAGCATTAGCACCATTTTTAATATATCCATTCACAAATTCTCCAAAAATAGATTCATAACAGATCACCGGAGCAATCGTATCTTGTCCAGAAATAAACACTCCCCTATCCTCCTGGGTTCCTAATCCATACAAAGTGCCTTCCAGCTTTTCTATCAATGGTTTCAGAAAGAATAAATATTCCTGGTAAGGAAATATCTCTGGGCCGGGGACAAGTTTTGATTTAAAATAAATCTGCAGATTTTCATCCCCGGGACTTTGTTGAATAGCACAATTATAGGACTCCCAATAGAACTGAATGCCTCCCCTCTCTATAGGCCGAAGGTTTTTCTTTCCCGGAATAAGTGTATCGAATGTATTATAAGCGCTTAAACCTGTAACCCAATTGAGATTTGGATAATTGACCAAAAGTGCATCCATTTTTTCAACTTCAATGTGGGTCTTCCATTTATCCAGATGAATAAAATCAAAAGCCGTTTCGGGAAAAACCAGGTACTTTGTGTTTTGTGTTAATCCTTCCTGAGATAACCGGACAAATCGTTCAGCCTGCAGGTGACCGGGGACAGAAAATTTGTCATAATGCGGCTCATAATTGGGTTGAACTACTACTACCTCAACCGATTCACCTACCTGCTCATATCGAAAATACATCATCAGTGAAATAGCAACCGGAATTAACACAAAAACGCTTAAGCCTATGACACGTGGTATGTGCCAGTGTCCGGTGATTTGCCGGCGTTTCAGAATTTCAAAAATGTAAATATTGCTTAGGAGAATCCAAAGTGAGCCCCCCAGGATTCCGGTGTAACTATACCATTGAGGGAGCCAGGCAAATTGCGATAAACTATTTCCAAGTGTCAACCATGGCCATGTGACTTCCCATGCCATATGCCCGTATTCGAAGCAAATCCAGAATGCAATGAATGTAAAATATGCTGTTCTGTCACCTACGAATTTTCGGAATGTAGAAAACAACATAAACGGAATCAGCATAAGCAATGAATTTGCCAATATTGCTACCACTCCCGCAATTAATGCAGTATTTGTAACCCAAAAAGTGACCAATATATTCCATAGAACAAAGGTAAAATAAGCGTACCAGGCTATTGCTCTTCCATGTTTTTTCTGGGTTTCGTCTGCTCTGATCTCTTTTTCAATCCACAATAGTGGCACAAAGCCCACCAGCATCGTAAATGTGGAAGGAAAAGGCGGAAAGCCAAGAGATAATAACACAGCAGAGATAGTTCCCAGTCCCAGCCAGCGAATGGCTTTAGGGTCATACTTCTTTATTCTTTTTAACCAGAGCTCAGCTACAAGTAACCAAACAGATGCAAATAAAAACAAAGGCAAATATCCCCATAAAGGTAATGCAAACATGCGCCAGGCCGATACCACTGCAATGACAAGTAATATCAGTGAGGCCAGAGTGAAATACCTTTTATCCATGGAGACTTATTTGATTACAAAACCATCAGGCCAGTTTTCAGGTGGGCTGACAAATCCTAGTTTGCCGGCAGCATCTTCAGCCATTAATATCATACCCTGGGATTCAACACCTTTGATAGTACGTGGTTCCAGGTTCACAAGAACACTGACTTTCTTTCCGACTATTTCCTCAGGTTTGTAATGCTCTGCTATTCCAGATACGACTGTTCGAAGTTCAGGGCCAATCTGAATTCCCAATTTCAATAATTTATTTGCTTTAGGGACAGCCTCGGCTGACATTACTGTTCCTGTACGGATGTCGCATTTGGTGAAATCATCAAAAGATATATTGACTTTAGTGCCATTTTGGGCAGCTAATTCAGCTTGTTGTTGTTCCATAGCCTGGGTTAACTTGTCGATTTGTTCTTTAATTTTTTCGTCAGGTATTCTGGAGAATAAGTGCTCCGGCTCACCTATGATATGTCCTGCTTTGACCAGATATTTTCCACCTGCCAGTTTATTCTGTACTTCAACCAATTCTCTGTGATCCTTGATAGCGGGCAAGTTGAGCATAGCTCTCAATCTGTCACTTGTAAAAGGCATGAATGGTCTCATGGCAATACTGAGTGCTGCACAAATCTGCACGCAAAGATTCAATGTAACTTTCACCGTTTCCTTCTCAGTTTCTATTTTTTTCCATGGCTCATTTGATTGCAGAATCTGGTTTCCCCAGGTAGAAATATTCATCAACCAGGTCAATCCTCCCCGGAAGTCGTGTTCCCAAACGCAATTACACATTTCGTACACTTTGTCAAAGAGCTCCATTAATTCAGAATCAATGAAGGAAGGCATCAGATTGCCATAGCTGCCTATGATCTCGACATCTTCATCTACTTTCGGGACTTTGCCTTTGTAATACTTATTGACCAAAACCATGACACGATTCACGAAATTCGCCAGATTGCCTACGAGTTCATTATCATTCGCTTCCTGAAAACTTTTCCAGGTAAACTCACTGTCTTTCTGCTCTGGCATATTTTTGATCAGGTAATAGCGCAATGCATCCTCATCTCCAGGAAAATCTTCCAGGTATTCATGTACCCAAACAGCCCAACCGCGTGAAGTAGAAATTTTCTTGCCTTCCAGATTCATAAACTGATTCGCCGGGACATTTCTGGGTAATATGAACTGACCATGTGCCTTCAGAATCGCAGGGAAAATCAAACAGTGGAAAACAATATTATCTTTCCCAATAAAATGAATAAGCTCAGTATCCTTATTTTGCCAGTAAAGCTTCCAGTCTTTTTTGTTGTCCTCAGCCCATTGCTTGGTAGCGGAGATGTAACCTATCGGGGCGTCCATCCAGACATATAACTTTTTACCTTCTGAATGCGGGACTGACTTTGGAACATCCACTCCCCAATCCAAATCTCTCGTCATAGCGCGAGGCTGCAACCCTCCATCCAGCCAGGATTTGCACTGCCCAAGAACATGATTCTTCCAGGTAGCAGGTTCATGTACCTCTACCCCGTCCAAGTGCCCGGTATCCAGCCAGATGCGAAGCCAGTCTTCATATTTATCCAAAGGAAGATACCAGTGGGAAGTCTTTTTGAGGATCGGAGTCTCACCTGTGAGCGTTGACCGGGGACTGATCAATTCTGTAGGGCTCAGCGTGCTGCCACATTTTTCGCATTGATCACCATAAGCCTCAGTATGTCCGCATTTGGGACAAGTGCCTATGATATAACGATCCGCCAAAAACTGTTCAGCTTTGGGATCATAATATTGTTCCGTTTCCTGCTCAAGAAATTCACCCTTCTTATACAGTTCCAGGAAAAAATCCTGAGCTGTTTTGTGGTGCAATTCTGAAGAGGTTCTATGGTAAATATTAAATGAAAGGCCCAATCTTTTGAACACTTCTTCAAATTGGTGATGATATTTGTCTATTATTTCCTGTGGTAAAAGTCCTTCCTTTCTTGCTCTGAGGGTTATGGCGGCACCATGTTCATCAGAACCACAAATAAAAGCAACATCTTTTCCCATCAATCTCAGGAAACGGGCATATATATCTGCAGGCAAATAGGCACCTGCCAGGTGTCCGATGTGAAGCGGACCATTGGCATAAGGTAATGCTGCAGTGATTGTGTATCGTTTAGGGGGCATCAACATAATCGAGCTCTGGGGGTTTTATGGCGCGAAAATACAATAAGTTTCAAACGAATAGAGCATTACGGCATTAAAAATAGAAATTTATCATATATGAAATTGAGTGTGGGTGTGGGTGTGGGTGTGGGTGTGAGTGTGGTAACAGCCGGCTTCTTGCTAGCTTCTGGCCTCTGGCAAACAGCCAGGGAAAAAGCTTCAATCTCAAACTTCAAGCTCCAGTGTGAGAAGCCATACTGCCAGGAAGAAGTTCCTGGTTGCTGGTTGCTGGTTGCTGGTTGCTGGTTGCAGTTAACAGCCGGGTGTGGGTTGTGTGTTTGGAGTGTGAACCCTATCCCTGCCCTTTCCCTTTTGAAGGGAAAGGAAACAGCCGGTGTGAGTTTTGCGTTTTGAGAGCGATCCTTGCTTGTTCCCTTGTAGGGTAAAAGAGCAAAGCCGGGCAGAAGTTGCCTACTAATTTTTGCGCCAGCTCATCACCTTTCTGTTTTCAAAGCGAAGCTGAAGCAAACAGAAAGACATCACTTTTTCAGGGCGTGTCCTCTGAAAAAACATCACTTTTTCTTTGCGAAGCAATGAAAAAACATCACCTCAAATTGACCCACTTTGACTAACTTCGTATCAGTTTTGAGTTTGAACACCCTGGAAGAAGCTGCGAGCTCTTGCGGCGAGAAAACAGCCGGAGTTAGTGGTTAAATTTGACAGTTTTAGATTTCAAATTCGTCTGAAGACTCTTTGTCAAATTTACATTTCTTGCAACCCTTTACGAAAAACTTGCAAATTAGTGCGGGTGTGAAAAATCATCACCAGAAAATGACCCACTTTGACTAACTTCGTTACAAAACAGTCATGGATATAGAAGATATCAGAAATATTTGCCTGGCATTACCGGGTGTTAGGGAGGATATAAAGTGGGAGAATGATCTTTGCTTTTTGATTGCTGACAAAATGTTTTGCGTAGTGAATTTGAAGGGAGCGCTCAACGTCACATTCAAAGTACCTGATGATGCATTTGAAGTCTGGATTTCCAGGGACGGAGTTAAACCTGCACCTTATCTTGCCCGGGCCAAGTGGATACAATTACTTGATTTACAAAATGTTAATATACAGGAAATAAAAGAATCTATTCAGAAATCTTATGAAATCATTAAAGCAAAACTGCCCAAAAAAGTAAGGGAGAGCTTATGGAAAAATGGTTAAATAAATTCATCAGACTATTTCTATAAGCTCATTGATCGGCCTTCGAATTTTTGCAAGGAATTGATTCTTATCATTTTGACTTCTTTTTCCAATTGCAATCGCGACAATACTTTTCAGACCTCTTTCTTTCAAAGCAAGAATTTCATCAAATTTTTCAGGGACGAAACCCTCCATTGGACATGAATCCAGTTCTTTGAATGCACAGAATGTCAATAAATTACCCAATGCAATATAGGTCTGCCGGGCCGACCATTCCATTCTGTAAGCTTCACTCTGCAAAGACATTTTGGCTCTGAATCCATTCATATATGCATCTGCTCTTTCAGGCTCAATATTTCTTTTACTGGCGACCATTTCCGAATATCTCCGTGTCCAGGATTGCTCCAGGACATCACCTGCAGCCAGTACAATAAACAAAGAAGAAGAAGTCACCTGCATTTGATGATTCGCAGCCTGCTGCAATTGTGCCCTGATGGCCGGATCTTTAATGAGAAATGCATGATAAGGCTGTACGCCCATTGAAGTGGGAGTCAGATTCAGTACCTCCAGAATTTCTGCTTCATCTTCCGCTGAAAGTTGAAATTCCGGATCAAATTGTTTGGTAGCATACCGGCTCCTCAATTTTTCTATATCTGCGTACACTGAGTTATCCATTTCTTTTCTATAAATATTCTATTGCTTGTGATGAACAGAAACAACTTAATATAGTTGATTGAAACGGCGCTGAAGTTCTTCGAAATATAATCCTACATGATATCCATCTACAAGCCCATGATGGGCATGAACAGATACAGGGATTACTTTTTGGTCTCCGACAATGGTGAGTTTTCCAAATGTAACTTTAGGAGCTGAATCGGGAAACGAGAAACTTCTCGCATGAGAAACAGCTGTAAATCTTATCCAGGGGAGTGTTGAAAAATGAATGACATTCTCGCCCGAAACAGCAGGAATCAAGCCTGAACCGGCTCGTACAGCATCTCTGGCCAGAGTCGCATTCTGATAAAATATTTCAAAATCCTCTGAATAGTCTATGTATGAAAATCCAAAAGTCCCGTCAGGACGCATGATAGTCGGTGAAGCATTTATCTGCTCAAAGAGATAAACATTTCCGTCCACTATTCTATATCTGAAATTTTCTATTTCCTGAGCAGCGGCCAATGCCTGATATAAGTAATATAGAAAAAAGGAAATCTGCTTTGATTTACAATATTGATAAGCGGCTGTACAATTCAACTCAGTGGTGATTCCAAAGAAAGGTTCTTCAAACTGACCAAAGAAGTGGAAGTGATCTTTTCTGTTCCAGGTATTAAGATCAATTTGGAGTTTGTTGCTCATGCCAATATTTCTATAATGTCGTTAATACTATTAATTTTCAAAAAATGAGGATGCTCAATTTGATGATCAATATGCTCATGTGCCCAGGTGGTATGAAATGGAATGTGAATAGCATATCCACCCACTCCCAGTACAGGCAACACATCAGATTTCAGAGAATTTCCCATCATCAAAAACTGATCCGGAGGACAATCCAAATGCTTCAGCAACTTGAGATAATCCTTTTCCTGCTTATCTGTCATGATTTCAATATGATGGAAATAGCCTTGCAATCCTGATTTGATCAATTTCCTTTCCTGATCCAACAAATCGCCTTTTGTTGCGACTACAAGTCTGTATTTTCCATTCAGTTTTTTCAACACATCCTCTACCCCATCCAGGACTTCTATTGGTTTCTGCAACATATCCTTGCCATACTCAATTGCTTTGGAAATCATCGCGGGAGGAGCAGTATGATTGGTAACCCGAAGTATCGTTTCTATCATGGATAAAATGTAGGCCTTAATTCCATAGCCGTACAAGGGCAAATTGTCTATTTCAGTTTTAAAAAGCTCTTTAGATGCATTATGTCTGGGAAGATATTCTTCCAACAGAGCACAAAAATGTTCTTCAACTTCCAGGAAATAGGGCTCATTGACCCATAAGGTGTCATCTGCATCAAATGCAATTACTTGTAAATTTTTCATATCAACTATTCAATCAAATAAATGATCACTCACATGTGAACTTATTACTTTGGTAAAAATCCTGTTACTCTAAGCTTCCCTTTGCTTTGTCTGTGAAGAGGCACTGAATTATTAAGAATCCTGAGTATGGCAAACAATGGGTGTACTTTAAAGTTGTGGTGCAGAAAGACGACGATCAATTATTGTCACATATTCTCAAATTAAAATTAGAGTGACAATAATACAAAGTACTAAAGTATATCTGCAGGGTCCGAAATAATAACATACACTGCAAAATCTGATTCAATAATAGTTAATGTCTGAACTCAGGACATTTCGCCGGGTTTATGCCAGCTGGAAATAGCCCTTATACCATTCATTTTCATGATGATCCAGCGCCTCTTTATTGATCTCGTGATCAGGGTCAATTTTAGAGTACAAAATTTCAAGTGAAGCAAAGTCTCTTTGTGAGATCACTTTAATTCCATTTCTTATCAATTGGGCACCGCATACCCCGGCTCCAATTTGGTAAACTTTATTTTCACCAAACCTATTTCCCTCATAAATAACTTGAGAGCCGCAAGCTGCACTGATATCCATCAATACAGCCAGTTCCACTTTCTGTACAAGGGCTATTTCCAGCATTTTCTCTGAAGCTTTTATCATTCCTTCCGTCCAATCAACTCCCGTTTCAGTCAATACTTTCGCCCTGCCTTCCAGCACATCCAGCCCGGTGCCACCATGAATGTCACACATTTCCCGGGGCGTGCCAAATGAATATTCTTCAGGGCAGAATTTTATCAATCTGACATTATTATAATTCAACAATTTCAAAGCTGAGGGGTACACACCATTTGCTGATCCATCATATCCGCACATAATACCGGAAAGACAAGCACTCATCATGATGCGCAAAGGATCTGAAGAGCTTGGAACACGAAGAGAATGCAGGTAATTTCTGTCTGTCATGGCAAAATAATCTAGATAGGTTGACAAGGATAAATTTAGGCGGAAGCCCTGTAATTACCTAGATTATGTGCTGTAAAAAATGCTGAAATTAGACAGAACTCCGAAACTCACATATTAATGTATAAATTTCGCCGAATAAAGAAAAGTAAGATTTCCACTCATACATAAAAATATGGGGTTCCACCCGGATAAATTGGCTTTCATCAGAAAAAAATAGCCGGCATTCAGGTTGAGAGCTTAATTTTATCGATATAAATCAAATCTATGAATACAATCATAATAGAAGACGAATCACTTACTGCACAAAGATTGGAGGGAATGCTCCATAAGTATGATTCAAAAATAAAAATACTGGCTATACTACCCTCTGTTGAAGAATCAGTTCACTGGCTAGAAAGGAATGATCCTCCTGACCTTGTATTTATGGATATTCATCTGGAGGATGATTTATGTTTCAAAATATTTGAAAAGGTGCCCTTACAGTCACCGGTAATATTTACAACTGCATATGATGAATATATGGTCAAAGCCTTTAAGGTCAATAGTATCGACTATCTTCTAAAGCCGGTCAACTATGAGGAACTTACGGCAGCCATTGATAAATACAATTCCCTTAAAACTCAATTCATGAAACCGGGAATTGAAACACTTCTTCAATATATCGGACAAAGAGAACCCGAATACAAATCGCGGTTTATGGTCACTATAGGTACAAAAATAAAAAGCATTGAAACCAGCCAGATCGCTTATTTTTATGCAGATGAAAAAATCACTTTTATGGTAACAAAAGAGGGTCAAAACCTACCTATTGATTACAGTTTGGAAAAACTCAGTAAATTGATTGACCCAAAAAAATACTTTAGAATAAACAGACAATTTCTGCTTAGTTTTGATTCGATTCAGACAGTCTATACTCATTACAAGGGGAAATTAAAACTCGATCTCAATCCGAAGGCCAGACTGGAGGTTTTTGTTAGTGGGGACAGAATGACAGATTTTAAAGAATGGCTGGGAAAATAAATTCATTACCCTGAACTTTTGTACTGCATTTACTTACTGTCCGGAGAACAAAATGAAAAGAATTACGCTCCTCTTATTTTACTTTATTATTACCAGTCCTTTGTTGATCGCTCAAATTAACAAGGATAGTCTGATGTCCATTTGGCAAAATCAAAACCTTGAAGATAGTATTCGAATGAATGCTATCTATAACCTGTCACTTCTTACCTCCAGAAATGAACCAGACTCAGCTCTGGTTTATGCACGAATGTTAATGGATTACGCTCAACAAAAATCAGATAATAAGTGGAAAGCCAGGGCACTGAATGGTATGGGTCTTGCCAGCCGGTTTCAAAGTAATTTTGAGGAATCATTAAAGTATTACCACCGGAGCAAAGCTTTATTGGAACAAATCGGAGATTTGGATGACCTAAGCACTCTTTACAGGAATTTGGGTGACGTATACAGATTGCAGACCAACTATTCCAGAGCTATTGATTGTATCAAGAAGTCGATGGAATTAGCTGAAAAAACAGGAGCTCAAAAAAAATTAGCAGATTCTTACGTGAGCATTGCCACTATTTATTTTGAAATGCCTGATGGTAATCCCAAGGCGCTGGAATATCTGGATCAAGCACTTCGAATATATACAGAGCTAAATAATGAAGAAGGCATGTCTGTCGTATATGCCAATCAGGCAGCAATATATTTAACTGATGATGATCTTGAAAATGCGCTGAAGTATCTGGACAAGTCTTTAGTTATTCAGCAAAAGATAGGGAATACATTTGGAATCGCAACCTGTTTATACAACAGAGCCATGGTTAATAAAGACATGGGCAAATTTGATGATGCACTAAAGGATTTTGAAGATGTAATGACCATTTTTAAACAGATTGGTGATCAGGAAAGTATAGCTGATGCTCACTATGGTATTGGCAGTATTTATATTGCTAAGGGGCAGAACAAAAGAGCAATAGTAATGTGTGAACAGGCTTTGAAGATTGGCAATTCTTTAGGAACGCTTAACCTGAGACAGATTGATGCGTGTGAGTGTCTGTATCAGGCCTATAAAAATGAAGGGAACTTCTCCAAATCCCTCATCTACCTTGAAAAATTTTCAGAGCTTAAGGATAGCCTTCAACAAAATGAAACTGCCGAAAAACTCAAACAAATGGAAATAACCAGACAGGTCACTGCCGATAGTCTGGCACAACAACAGCAAAATTTTGACCTTCAACTACAACATCAGAAGGAGCTGAATCGCAAGGACAGGACGGCAGTTTTGCTGTTGGCAGCAGGGTTAGGCATTTTGATCGTCGCCCTATCCTTTTGGGTAAGGATGCTGTACTTCAGGAGGCGTTCTCAGGAACTTCAGCTGCAGTCCGATGCAATGTCCAAGCAACAACTTATCAATGAAATTGCTTTGCTTAAAACTCAGGTGAATCCCCACTTTCTTTTTAATAGCCTGAGTATACTTTCTTCTCTCGTGCATGTTGATCCGGAATTATCCGAAAAATTCATAGATCAATTGTCCAGATCCTACAGGTATATTCTCGAGCAAAAAGAACAATCATTGGTGACGCTTCGGACCGAACTGACATTCATTCAGTCTTATGCATTCCTATTGAAAATTCGATTTGAAAATAAATTTGATCTCCAAATCAATCTATCAGAAGAGGTACTGGATCAATTCAAAATTGCGCCACTTACTCTTCAGCTGCTCGTTGAAAATGCAGTAAAACACAACCGGATGTCACTCAAAGAACCTCTCATAGTATCCCTTAATATCGAAGATGAACAAAATTTGGTCGTTTCAAACAGGCTTCAACCAAGATCCACGTCAGTTATTTCTACAGGTGTAGGCCTGCAAAATATCATTGACAGATATGCATTATTGACTCAAAGACCTGTATGGGCTGCAGAAATGGATGAATCATTTGTGGTCAAGATCCCGTTGTTGAAGGAAGGGGTGTAACACAATAAAATACCTTCACCTAAGTTTAGAATTTGATTTCATATTGAGTATGATGCTCATATGGAACAAGATCAATGCTATTCTGTTTTTCCAGTAGATAGAGACTCCTGAAAATGAGCGAAAGCAAACAAGTACGACGGCATTTGAAATCTGCAAGAGGTAAAATTATTGCTGCATTTTTGCTGATGCTTGTATTTGCAGCTATCTCTTACATGGGTTACCGGCTAGTATTTCAGGAAATGCTGGAAAAAGTAGATAAACTTTCAAAGCCTGATACAAGACTTGAATTATCCAGAAAAGTGTATGAGACATTTATGGTTGTCGACCAAAGACAAAGGCAATTAGCCATAAGACAACCAGGCACATTGCGGAAGGGGCTGAACAAAGACTTCTTTGAGTTCAACAAATTACTGGATAGTCTGGAGCAAATCTTGCTAACTGACAGTATTCAAATACAAAAAATCACTGAAATCCGGTTTCTTCTTCAGCAGAGAGAGGACCTATTCCAGGCATTTACAGGAGCCAGAAAAGATTTTTTGTACAATAAAAATCTGAATGAACGCATTCAATCCATTTCAAAACTTATTGTAGATAAGGCTGAGGTTCAGGATACACAAGTAATTCAATCAGAGCGCAGAACCATTTCTACAACCGTCCTTCCTGCTGATTCTATTATTGTCAGGCAGGAAGAAAGTCCGGGATTTTTCCAGCGCATGTTTGGCAAAAAGAAAAAAGTTACTGTTGATACCATTGCTCAAACTGCCACTATGGCTTTAGAGGAGGAAGTGTATATAAAAACTGATACCCTGTCTATCGGCGAAAAAGACTCCTTACAAAAAACCATACAAAAAGAAGTTTCTTCTCTGGCTAAGGATCAGAGACGGCAAAGTACCCGAATGGTGCTGCAGGAAATGGCTTTTCTCAATGCAACTATTATTTTGGCGAATGAGATACTTCAAATCCTTCATCATTTTGAAGCTGCGGCAGTTGCACAGCTTCAGGAAAATATTGCAGAAAGTGCGTCTATTGCCCGTAATTCTATATGGAGGTCCACTTTACTGATCGCAATATTCCTCCTGATTATTGGAGCGTTGATTTATTTCATATTACTTGATCTCAGCAAAGGTTCGAAGTACAGACAACAATTGGTCGAAGAAAAAGAGAAAACGCTGGAATTATCCCGTCAAAAAGAAAAATTTCTGGCCAATATCAGTCATGAAATCCGAACACCTCTGCAATCTATCATAGGTTATTCAGAACAGGTTCAAAAACAGGAAGTTCCGGACAAATCAAGCCTGGAAGTCATTCACAGATCATCCAATTATTTGTTGCATATTGTCAATGAATTGCTCGATTATTCCAGTATTATTTCCGGAAAGTTGAGTTTTCGCAATCAGGTATTTTCGCTCCGGACCAGCACAATGGATGTGATTAAAATATTGGAACCGCAGGCTAAGGCAAAAGGAATCAAACTGGAGCACTATACAGATTCCATGGAAGGCTTTTTTGTAGATGCTGATGAATTCAGATATCAGCAGATTCTGTTTAATTTGATTGGAAATGCCATAAAATTCACATCTGAAGGAAGTGTTTCTATACATTCAACTGTGCAGTCAAATGGAGCATTTTGTAATTTATTCTGTAAAATAAAAGACACAGGTCCCGGAATAGCTGCTGAAGATCTCAATTCCATATTTATTGAATTTGAACGAATAGACACAAATGCAAAAGGGCATATACAGGGTACAGGATTGGGACTTAGTATTGTGAAAGCAATTGTAGATGCATGGAACGGTAAAATCGACCTAAGATCTACCCCAGGGAATGGCACAGAATTCGCATTCCAATTAACTTTCAAACTGAATGAATGGAAGAGTCCTCAAGATTCAGATCTTACAAAAAATACTATTCAACAAAAGAATAACCCCAGTGTATTGATAATTGATGATGACGCTTTTATACTTCAACTCTGTATTGCCATATTAAATCATCATAACATAGCGAATTATGCTACTTCCGATCCGTATGAAGCTCTAAAAATCATAGAAGAGAATCCTCCTTCTGTTATATTGATGGACATGCGAATGCCTTTGATGGAGGGCCCTGAACTCAGCAGAAAAATGAGAAACATATCGAATGTTCCAATTATTGCTATGACTGCTCAACGAATGGATAAGGCATCAGGGGAAGAACTCGGCTTGCAATTTGATGCTGTACTATACAAGCCTTTCAAAGAAATTGAGCTAATACAACTTGTCACACAATTTACAAATCCATCTACAGGTCATTCTGAATTTGAATATAACATCAGCGGCAGTATGCTGGAGAGCCTGGACGAAGAACTGAGACATGATTTGCTAAGGGATTGTATTGAAGATAGTCTGAGGGATATAGAACAGCTTCAGAATGTGTATCAGTGTCTAGCTGTTGCTGAAATATTGCATAAACTGGCTTCCCGCCTGGGACAAATAGGGTATTCAGAAGTGTTTGAAAAAGTAAGAAGGTTTGAATACTTATTTCGAAAGCAAGCTGAAGAACCGGAAGGTATTTCACCGGATGAAAAAGATAAATTATTGAAATATATCCTAATATTGAAAGAACAGCTGGAAATCCGTTTGACAGAATTGAAAATGTACAGTTGAAGATATCATTTGATAATGCAAATCTCCTGTCTATTTTAAGCCATACCGCGCCAGTTTATTGTAAAGCGTTTTTCGGTCTATACCGAGCACCTGCGCTGCTTTGCTTTTGTTGAATCTCACCTTTTGAAGTGTTTGCATGATCATTTGCTTTTCAGAATCGTCTCTTTGTTCTGAGAGCAAGGCCGGAGATTCAGGACTCATATAAGTTCTGGAAGCAAGCTCCTGTGGGATGCATTCCGGACCTGCAGTTTCAGATTTAGATAACAATACTGCTCTTCTGATCACATTTTTCAGTTCGCGAAGGTTGCCAGGCCAGTCATAATCATAAAAAATCTCTGTCACATTTGGATGAAATGATTTAACATTCCTGGACAATTCTGCATTTGAAACATGCAGGAAATATGGGATAAACCATTCGAGGTCTTCTCTTCTATCTCTTAATGATGGAACCTGAATACTGAACTCATTTAAACGATGATAGAGATCTGATCTGAAAAACCCATTTTGCGATCGTTGCATCAGATCTTCATTGGTTGCCGCAATGATGCGGATATCGGTTTTAATTTTTTGAGTGCCGCCTACAGGAATGATTGTTTTTTCCTGAATGGATCGCAGCAGCTTTAGCTGTACTTCATAACTCAGATTACCAATTTCATCCAGAAAAAGAGTACCGCCATCTGCTATTTCAAAAAAACCTTTTTTATCATTGATCGCCCCTGTAAATGATCCTTTGACATGTCCAAATAACTCACTTGCTGCGAGTTCGTCTGACTGGGTACCGCAGTCTACAGATATGAAAGGAGCATTTTTTCTGGGACTCAAATCATGGATTCGCCTGGCAATATGTTCCTTTCCAGTACCGCTTTCGCCCAGAATCAATACATTAAGTGAAGTTGGGGCTACCAGGTCTACAAACTCATATACTTGAGCAGCGACTTTACTGGTTCCTTTGACAAAATCTGAGTCTGCAATTTTAACTTCTGAGGGAATTTCATTTGATTCAGGTTTGTGCGTTGAAAAAGCCTCCTGTATAACCTGCAATAATTCCTCCGGATTAATCGGCTTGGTAATATAATTAAAAGCTCCTGAACGCAGGGTCTGGACGGCGGTGCGGATATCCTGTAAACTTGTCATAAAGATTGCCGGCGGGGACTTTTCTACATTTTCCTTACTCCACTTAAGCACATCCATTCCTGTTCCGTCAGGCAACCGATAATCCAGCAGCATTAAGTCATAACTGGAAGCAGAAAGACTAATGATTCCATCTTTCATTTTATGACAGACCTCAACTTCATATTCATGTTTACTGAGAAAAACATGTATGATTTTAGAGAAAGTAACATCATCTTCAACTACTAATATCCTGGGCATAGATTTTTTAACAAGAGCTGAAAGATAATAGTTTTATTTATTTACTCTAAGTTATCCTATTCAGCCTAAAAGCCATAAGTATATAATAATGGGGTGAAAATCTGATAAGCTACAACAAAGAAAGCCGGCCCATGACTTGACATGCGCCGGCTCGAACAAGATGTGAGAAGTATATCTTTAATCGATTACTCGATTACATTACCGTCTTTGTCGAATTTCACTGTAGTTTCACGATCGTTTGATTTCAGAACTACTTCATAGTGTTCTTTCTGCATATCTTTTTCGCCTGCACCTTTAACGTGGTAGGCCTTGGAAATGGTCCAATCTTTGTAAGCGTCTGTTTTTAAAGTTTTATGAACCGCTTCAGGAAGTTGGTCGGCAGTTATTTCTACTCTTGAATCCTGAGCATCCATTGCAATAACTTCTGTTTCAGTAACGGCTACAGGTGATTGTGCAATGGCAGAGAATGAAGCAAGCGTAAAGAATGCGAGGAAAAAGATTACTTTGGTTTTCATGATGTATGATTTTAATGTATAAATGAATGGTTGTATTATGTATATAGCTATCTACGTGCCATCAATACTTGATTTTTTATGTTATTAAATATCAATTATTTATAAATATACTATTTCAATATTTATTGCTTGATTGTAGAAATTATTCCACACATTGATCTAGTAACTTCTACATTTCTCAACAGTCAGAGCTGGTAAGCTTTTTACTGTTAGTATTGGTGAAATGGTGGCAGAAAAAATGTTACCCGGAGCCCCGAAAAAAGAAAGTAAGGCATAAACGCTTTTTAACACAAAAATATCCTGAGCACAAAACATGATAGATTGGGGCTCTGACTGCAATTGAACTAAACAAAAAATCCGACCTGCAATTACTGCAAGCCGGATTCCCCGAAGATAATTAGTGCAAGATATGATAGGAGTCTTACGACACAACATTACCGTCCTTGTCCATTTTGAGAGTTGTTTTTTCATCCCCTCTCTTGACAACTATTTCATAATGCTCACCTGTCGCTGTTTTAACGCGGTATGCTTTTTTAAATGTCCAGTCTTTGTAAGTATCTGCTGACAAATTTTTCTGGATGGTTTCCGGAAGCTGAGTCCTTGTAAGCTCCACTCTATCGTCATTCATCTGTTTGTCCTTTTTCATTTCGGTCTTATCATTTTCTTTGACCGGAGGAGTAGTTTGAGCATTCACTGAGAATGACGCCAAACCCAGGAATAATATAAAAAACAATACTTTCGAATTCATGATTATAAATTTTATAAATGATTTAAATGATTTATAATCACTGTTTGCTATTGGCGTGCCAGGCTTGACATCGAACATTATCATCTGTTTATAATGTATTTATATATAATATTATAATTATATATAAAAATAAATGTAGACTTTATTACACAACCTGAGTCTACAATTATCCACACAATGCCTGTAAACAGGTCAAAAAATGACTTTATGCAATCTTGATTTAAATAGAAGTAATTTGCATGGAATGGCGATCTTCTCATTGCTCTCACTCAAACTCACACAGCGTGAGGGAAGTGCAAGGCCGCCTGAAGGGCGGTACCAAGCCGGCAAAGCAGGCGCAGGTATGAGCGAACAGCGAACCTGAAACAGCCCGACCCCGAATAAAATGAAGGGGTCACGCCTAAAAAAATGCCTTAATGCCCCGAAAATAGGCTGGTAATTATTTTTTTTCAAAATTTCTAAAAATAAGTTCCAATAGATTATGTAGATAAAATACTACATTCTATATTTGTTTCTTACATTTCTCATTCAGTTTAAAGTGTCTTAAATACTGCTTCAGAGCCGGGAATGAATGCATGAACGGCTCTTTTTTTTCTTCTCAACAAATTGATACCCCTTAAATTTGCGTCTCTACAATCTCAGATTTTACGGGACCATAACTTCAACCCTTCTGAAATGTAAATGACACGGACTTAAGAAATAGTCTCGTTTTTACATTTTATGTAATTCAACCCGATCTGGTGTATGCTGATCGGGTTTTTTATTTAATGCAAAATCACCTCATGAATACTTGCTGGAAAATAATTTTGAAAACCTAAATCCTAAAAAACTCGTTGTTAGCATGGTATCAATACCCACGACAATTAAATCAACAACTTGTTTCTCTTATTATGATCTCCTATTTATATAGCAGTCCTTAAGAAAATCAAATTAATACATCTTAATGACTGAAGACACATCCGGCAAGAAAAAAACTCCAGGGTTGGTAAAGATTATTATGGCATTGCTCCTGGTAGTTATAGTAGTTGTGCTTGCATATTTCCTGTACGGAAAGAAAAAGGTAATTGAAATATCATCAGAAAAATTATCAGAATTACTCAATATGGATGTCAGCTTTGACAGTTATGAGCTGATCAGCGGTAATAATCTGGAAATTAGCGGGCTGAGTATAGTCACACCATATCCCCAATCTGAATACAAAAAACATAATAAATACCATACAGACTGGCTTAGTATAAAAATCCGAAAGATCAGGCTGGATAACTTTGATTATCAACGTTTGATCGAGAACAATCATTTTTATGCATCATCGGTCACTATTGACAGCGCGGAGATTGACGTGTACAGAGATAAGACTCTGCCAAACCCTCCTTTTAAACACAAGCCATTATGGGCTACTATGTTGAGGAAAGTAAAGACTGAACTCAACGTGGATACATTGTTTCTGCGAAACTCGAATGTGAGATACTTTGAGAAATCAGTTCATTCAGATACGGCCGGACGGGTTCACTTTGAAAAGACATTTGCAAGCTGCTATGGTCTTACCAACAATCCTGACAAGCTCCGGTCGAATCCATTATTAGTAATAGATATGCAGGGCAATGTTATGGGAGAGGCGGAGATAAAAGCAAAGGCGATCATCGATCTCAGCAGTGAAAATGATGAATTCACCCTGACAGCCAGGGCGGGGTCATTTGATGCAGTACACATGAACAGAATATTATCGGGAGTTTTACCTGTAGAAATTACCGGCGGCCTGGTGAAAGGAGTGCATGTTGAGATGAAAGCAGATGAATATAATGCTGATGGGATTGTGGAATTAGAATATGCAGACCTTGAATTTGATCTTTTTTCAGCAGAAGAACATAGCAATCTAAAGTCATTTTTGGCAAATACGGCAGCCAAAGTTATCATACATAAAAATAATCTGAGATCGGATGACCGGTTCCGGGTCGGAAAAATAGAATTTGAGAGATTCAGGGATCGCTCCATTTTCAATTATTGGTGGAAAGCTACTCAAACCGGAGTCGTAGATGCCATGATGACTGATGCGGGTAAGTTATTTCAGCTGGATGAGAAAGCGAAGAAGATGCAGTGAAAACCCTTAACAGCCTCATTAAAGCTGTGAAGCGTTGAAGCGATAACAGCCAGGAGAACAGGCTCGTTAAAGCGAAAACAGCAGCTTCTAGCTTCTGGCTTCTGGTCGCAAATAGATACCGAAGTATGAGTGTCTCTGCTTCTGGCAAACAGCAGGCCAGGTTTATGAGTTGAAAAGTATAGAAGTTTAGTAACAGCCAAACAGCCGGGCATGAGTGGAGAACTTTCGGGATATGCTTCCCCGATTCGCTCAAGTTCGAAACCCGGAAAATATGATTTTTGATTTGGTTTTACGACAGAAAAATCTTTTTTGGAGATAGATTTGCCGAAGATGAATTGCAAATTCATGAAATACTGGATCGAAGTCATAGACTTCGACCATCGGATAACGGTATGCGGGCGATGTGTTTCACAGCCAAACATCCACGTTAAGAGGTAGAAACTAACTTTACGACCTCGCGAAGCACATCACCTTTTTAGAGCTTGTCCCCTGAAAACACATCACCTTTCAAGCTGCAGGCGCAGAAAAAATCAAGCAGAAACAAGCTACCCACCTCATTAGTTGCATTAATTTATCCCTCCAACTTCTCAACTGCTATATTACTTTGCTTCTTTTCAACTCCCAGTTCCAGGCGCTTAGCATGATTTCGTCAACACTTTTGGAGGGAAACCATCCGAGTAGATTGCGTGCTTTTGTATTATCAGCATAGACTGCCACGACATCTCCAGCTCTCCGGGGTGCCATTTCATAATTTAACGTTCTGCCGGTCACACGGATAAAAGCATCTATGCATTCTTTTACCGTTGCGCCCTCTCCTATCCCCAGGTTAAAAATATCGCAGGACGGTGCATCCTCGTTTTCTATAAGTCTTACCAATGCAAGCGTATGGGCGTGAGCCAGGTCCATCACATGAATATAATCCCTGATACATGTGCCATCTCTGGTAGGATAATCGAATCCGAAAACCATCATTTTATCCCGTTTTCCAATGGCAGTTTCAGTAATGACTGGCACCAAATTACTGGCTTTGTTGATGGGTTGTTCACCGATGTGTCCGGATTCATGTGCACCGGCGGGATTAAAATATCTTAATAAAATAAACTTGGATTGCTGTTCAATAGCAGCTACATCCTGTATGATCCTTTCTCCAATTTGCTTCGTGTAGGCATAAGGGCTTTCAGCATACTGCAAAGCAGTATCTTCTGTAACAGGCAGTGATTCCGGATTACCGTAAACAGAACAGGATGAGGAAAAGATAAAATAAGGTATCTGATATTTCTTTACTGCCCGCAGGAGATTGATCAGGCTATTTACATTGTTTTGGTAGTATTTTAGGGGTTGTTCTACAGATTCCCCCACACTTTTATGAGCTGCAAAATGAATGATGCCATCTATTTGGCCGATACCCTCAAAGAATAAATCAGATGCCTCTTCATGGCTGAGATCAACATTATGATTATCTATGTGTACCCCTGTGATCATTTTCACACCTTCAAGAATAGCATCATCGGCGTTGTCAAGATTGTCCACGGAAATGACTTCAAAACCATTTTCTATCAAATCTACAAGAGTATGGCTGCCAATATATCCGCAGGCACCTGTTACCAAAATCCTTTTTTCGCTCATGATTGTTTAACTGAATTATTTCCTAAAGGAAATCATTTTTCTACATTTACAGTATATGAATGCAATAACAAGTCTGCCATCGCTGGATTATTTACTAACTGAAGTACGAAAAATTGCCAGAATTGCAGGTGATACCGTGATGCATTATCACCAAAATATGCCCACGCATCCGGAGTTTTTAAAATATAAGCAAGATCAGAGTCCGGTTACGGAAGCGGATTTGAAGAGCCATCAGGTCATCATGGAGGAGTTGCAGCAACTCACACCGGAAATTCTTATCATTTCAGAAGAAAGTCAGGAAATTCCGTATGAAAACCGAGCCCTGGTAAGTACCATGTGGATAGTAGACCCTATTGACGGAACAGGTGAATTTATAAATGGCAGCGGCGAATTTGCCATCCACATAGGATTGGCGCATCTTGGGAAAGCGATTCTGGGAGTAGTGCATATCCCGGTGAGTGGAAGGACATATTTTGCTGCGAGACGTCATGGTGCGTTTTGTGATGACAATGGAACGATCAGAGGATTGAAGGTAAATTCTGTCGACTTGACCGCTTCGTTCTTAAAGATTGCACATTCAAGATCTCATATGAATGAGCAGACGATGACATATATTCGTTCATTTGACCGGCCTGAATTATTTGCCGTGGGAAGTTCGCTGAAGGTAATGGGAATTGCAGAAGGAATCTATGATATTTATCCTAAGCTGGGATCAGGAATGCTGGAATGGGATACTTGTGCGCCGCAAATAATTCTGGAAGAAGCAGGTGGATCTATGGTGGATCTGGACAGAGGAAAACCGCTTGAATATAATAAAGAAGATTTGGTCCAGCCGGATTTCCTGGCTATTGGACAAATTGCCAAATACAGGGATGCATGATTTCTACCATCATTGTTGCAAAGAATGAAGCGCGAAAAATTAGCAGGTGCATCAAAGCAGCCCTGCAGGTTAGCTCAGAAGTAATCGTCATAGATACCGGAAGTACTGATGATACAATCTTAGTTTCTGAAAAAGCAGGAGCTAAAGTTCATCAGCTTCCCTGGAAAGGATATGGTACTACTAAAAATGAGGGTCTGATATTTGCTGAAAATGAATGGATTCTGTCACTGGACGCAGATGAAGTATTGGATGCAGATCTGATCAAGGCCATTAAGGAAACTAATTTAGCAGTTGCAACAAATGTATATGAATTACAAAGAATAACGAATTTGGCAGGAAAATGGATCAAACATTCAGGATGGTATCCAGATAAAATAGCCAGACTTTTTCACCGTGATATTGCTATTTGGACGGATAGTCCTGTCCATGAGACATTGGAATATGGGCAAAAAGTCAGTTTCAAACTTTTGGATGGGCACCTTTGGCATTTTTCATATGATTCATTGGAAAACCTGAACTCAAAAACATTGCTATATGCAAAGCTAAATGCTGAAAAAAGACACAAGCGTGGGAAGAAAGCAACATTTTATTCAGGAAGTATTGAGCCCTGGATAAAAGCATTTAAAATCTTTTTTGTTCTCGGTGGATGGATGGATGGAAAAGCTGGTTGGTATCTGGCCAGAAATGGTTATTTGAATAAAAAATTGGAACATGAGTATTTGTTGGTGGGCCATTCAGAACAACTCCGTTAATGCGGCTCGGTTAATCGGTTAATCGTTGTGTGGGGCCTAATTTTGGGTGAGGGAGCTTTACCTTTTACATTTCAACTGTCTGCCTGAATGCATTTATCAAATTTGGAAGGTGATATGCTTCATGGTGGAGGTATATCTCTGAACATCAGCATAATAAAGGACATTGGGAGAAAGCTTTGGGGTAAGCGATTTTTAATTACATTTTCCAGTTACATGTCATCGGCAAATGATCACTTAGATTAAGCCATTGCTCACAATTTCCAATTTCCAGAGAAGTCAGTTTCTCACAAAATTCAGAACTGCCAAAGAAATAATCAATATGATATGGTTTTTCCGGTTTGCGGTGAAGGTAAAACGTAGGAATTGTTTCTTTGCCCTGATTTTCATTTGTAAATAAATGGTACAGACTTTTGATATTGATTTCTTCCAATTCCCGAACTACATCAGAATGATTCCACCATCTTCTTTTTTTGTCCCAGAACACATTGCTATTAAAATCTCCTGCAATTAAAATGTCCTGAAACAAAGATTTGTGGACTTGCAAATATTTCCAGAACTGACCCATATATCCAAAAGTTGGAGATTTATTATAATGAGTCCACACAGCTAAGAGAGTTAATGTTTGATTTATTCTGCAGGGCAAAAAATGCTTAACATCACGATCTTCATAAACCGTTGTCCAATCTAATTTTGCAATTTTAATTGTTTCTCTTGCAAATATTCCGATGCCTTTATGCTTTGTATCACCCATCCAGATGTGATTACCTGCCCAGTTTTGATATGCAGGTTCGATACAGAATTCAGGGTTTTCACATTCCTGAACTATGTAAATATCAGCCTCCAACTCAGCAAGAACTTGCCACTTTCTTCTTAATGCTCCATTACAATTCCAGCTGACAATTTTCATAGATCTGAATCTATATGTTTCGATATGCAGCGGCCCCAACCTTATTGAGAGGCTAAACGCCAAATCGTTTGTTGTGCGTAGTTTTAATTATTTATTTTCCTGATTTAATCAAGCGAATGATTACAAATAAAAAGAAGATGAAGAACAACCAATCATTTACGCCATAAATACCGTAAAATATTCCTGCCATTTTATCTTTCGCAAAAACATCCAAAACATTATTATTAAGCATCCATTTTATCCAAATAAAACCATAAATGAATTTTTCAATAGCAAACACTCCTACCAGCCATTTTACATTATGATAATGCTTTGCAACTGATATATAGGCTAAGCCCCAAACAACAATCATTAATAATCCAAAATTTGACATCACAACCGGATCAGATTCAGTAATAACAGAATTAGTAAAGAATCTTGAAAAAACTAATACAGTCATATTCATTAGTCCAGCAATAACAAACCCTTTTGTTATAGTTTCATTTTTTATAATCATAGTCAATTTAATTTTTGTTTAAGTTATTTCACATTTACAACTATCCATTAGCCATTCCATTATGTATGTTAGCATTATTGATGCTTTAAGATTTCCTGTACTATCGGCAAATCTGCTGCAGCCCAATCCAATGCAAGCATCTCTTTCTTATGTACCCATTTGTATTGCAAATGCTCCTTAAGCAATATTTCTCCACCTTTTATTTCAACTAGAAATGGTATCAATTCTATTTCAAAACTTGGGTATTTATGCGAGAAGGATCTTAGCCTTTGAAGAATGTTGATTTCAATATTCAATTCTTCTTTTATTTCTCTATGGATACATTCTATTTCATCTTCCCCTTGTTCCAGCTTTCCTCCCGGGAATTCCCATTTCAATGGCATTGACATGGCAGGACCCCGCTGACAAACCAGTATTAATCCATTGTCTCTGATAATCGCACAAGTCACCTGCATCATATAAGTAATAGGATTGAGAAGGATGCAAAGTAAGTCTTTTACCGGTAAGTTATAATGGATGCCATCCTTTTCAATTGGCAAGAGCAAGGATACACTTTTCTCTAATTGTCCAAAATTTCTCAACATTATAGAGGAGTTGAGGATTATCAAGCAACCATTTTGAAAGGAATTGTTTGTGATAATTCACTTTGTAATCTGTGATTTGCCCGGGACTTATCTCAAGTTCTTCCAGGAGATCGGGCAAAAAATCAAAAGGTTTAATACTGTTTTTTGTATAATCGAGTACAGTATTTCCATACCTGAGGTAACAATGCGCTTCAGGAATATAATCGAGACTAAAACCCGAAAGTACCCTTGCAACCGATGCCGTATTTGAAGCATTCATCTTGTAAATCCCAAGCATCAAATATAACCCTGCGATCTGGTTTTCATCAGCCAATGTTTTCAACACGGCATGCTTGGTGCTGCATGTTCCGCACTGATCGCTGAAAATTGTGGTCAGGTCATACTTATTGGCATTGCGGCCATAAGGCAATTGCTGGATGAAATTTGCTGCCTGAATGAACGATGTGACTCCTCCGGACAGGAAAAGCCCTGAAATTTGACCTTCGTTTTTTATTTCAAAATTAAACATTGTTCTAAATTGTAGAATGCTAATGTACTCAGATTTAATTGGATCATATCCTCCATGATGATAAATTCTGATCACTACTAATCTACAGTTTCTTAGAGGGCTATTATCCCGGGACAATCAAACAAGGCATTGGGAAAGTAATCTGTAGCACTCGGAAAAACCAAACAGATCTAAGCAGTTAAATGAATAAATTTGTGTCACTGGCAAATGCACAGCGAACAGCATTCATTTTCTAAAGCATTAATATGGACTTCATGAATACCCGGAAATTGTGCATAAAACAGTGCTTTCCTTAAAAATGATTGGCAGGAAAATTATTCCATTCGGCTGAAAATAGAGTTTGTATGTTTAAAAGTATCAATCAAATCAAAGAAAGTCACTGGATTGTAAGAAAGACAATTTGTGCCCTGCTAACTGCGGCCATCATAATTTTGTCAACCATAATGGTTCAGGCTCAATCTAAGATTCAAGGAAGAATATTAGAAAATACAGGCGAACCTTTAGCCTATGCAAACATCCTCCTGCACTTTGCTAAAGACAGCAGTTTTGTCAAAGCCGAAATATCAGCGGAAGACGGGACCTTTGCTTTTATAGATCTGGCTCCGGATCTCTATTATTGCGAAGTGAGTATGATAGGATTTACTACAGTAAACTCTGATTTATTACTCATAAGTGATGATCAGAAAGAATTGTCTTTAGGTGATATCATTCTGAGCACTTCTACAAAGCTGCAGGAAGTAGAAATAGTCGCAAGAAAAGCCTTGGTTGAAGTCAAAGCTGATATGCTTGTATTTAATGTTTCAGCCAGCCCAAGTGCTTCAGGAATCAACGGTTTAGAATTGCTTAAAAGAGCTCCGGGAGTGACAGTGGATATGGATGACAATATCCTTCTTCTCGGCAAGGGTGATGTTCAAATACATATAAACGGAAGGCCGACTCAACTTAGAGGTAATGATCTCGCAACGCTATTACAAAATATGAACTCCGACAATATCGAAGCGATTGAGATCATATCCAACCCCTCCTCCAAGTATGATGCCGAGGGCAATGCAGGGATAATCAACCTACGCTTAAAGAAGAACCCTTCAACGGGTTTAAATGGTAATCTAATCGCTTCATTCACGCAAGGAAATTTACTTCGATACAATAATGGGGTGACCCTCAATTATGGAGGTGAGCGTATCCGAGCCACACTGGATATCAATCGCTCTGAAGAGAATTCACAAGACGATTTTTTAGATAAAAGAAAACAAAATAATTACATTTTGGACCTGGATTCCAAAGAAGTGAGAAGACGGACGGGTTTCAATATTGGCCTGGGACTGGATGCCCCGCTTTCTATGAATCATACGCTTGGTTTTACCGGTCGGGCCATTATCAATCAAAGTGATAATTTTTTGAGAAGTTCCACGGGAATCACTTTTCCCGGATCAACTCAAATAAATGAATTATTGGCTTCAGAGACTATTTTAGATGGCAGCTTTAATAACCTAAATTTCAACCTCAATTATCATTGGCAAATAGATAAGAGTTCCGTTTTCAGTACTGATGCAGGATATGGCAGATTTAAATCTTTGGGATTTACAGAGCAACCCAACATATTTTTTGCAGCTGATGGTATAACAGTGCTCAGCGTTTCCAACAATGAATTTAATGCAGATACCTATATCGATATGTGGTCGTTCAAAGCAGACTATGAAAAATCATGGGACCGGTTTACGCTTTCTGCAGGTGGAAAATTTTCCTACATCAGCACAGATAACCAATTTAAGTTCTTCAATCTTGGCGCTGATGGCCCGGTGTTGAACACCAATAAAAGCAATGACTTTTTGTATACTGAACAAGTTTTAGCCGGGTATACAATCATGGATGCAAGACTAAATAAATTTATTAAATTCAGTGCAGGGTTGCGGGTAGAACAAACCGCCTCAAGAGGGCGCCTAACTAGCAGTCAAATACTTGACAATACTGATGTACCAAGAAATTATACTGATTTCTTTCCCAATGCAAGTTTATCCTATAATAACAATCGCTCACATGCAATAAGCCTTAGTGCAGGCCGAAGACTCACCAGACCTAATTACCAAAATCTTAATCCATTTGAATCTCCCCTTAGTGAGCTATCTGCATGGAAAGGGAACCCCTTTCTGCGACCCAATTATATCATGAACTATCAAATTACCTACTCATTGATGCAAAAACTGACTATTACCGCCCAGTATAGTGAAACGAAAGATATGTTTGCCACTATATTTGAAATTGCGGGTGAAAATAGTACTATTCTTATTCCATATAATATGAATAAATCAACCCGATTTAGTGTTTCGGCTAGTTATCCGCTTGAAGTTACCAAATTCTGGGAGCTAAATTCCTTCATCGATGCAGGACGGTCTACCTTCAATGGGAACCTGGAAGGTACAGAAATAGAACTATCACAAAGCACCTGGAATGTACGAATTCAAAACAATATTAAATTGCCATGGGACATTTTACTGGACTTGAGTTATCAAAGGGGAAGCGACTGGATATGGCGTGGATCTATTCGGGTAAAAGGTAATCAAACTATCGACTTTGGACTCAGAAAAGACTTTTTCCAAAAGAGATTACAAGTGCGGCTAACCGGGGCAGATATATTTCTTAATACTAACCAATATTTCTATGCCGGCACCTATGGAGGATTGGATATTGAAGGCGTGAGAATATTTGATTCCCGTCGCTTTGGAGCCGGTGCCACATGGAAATTTGGGAACCAGAAAGTCAAAGAAACCAAACGATCAAAGGGAGCAATGGAAGAAGAAATGAGACGTCTGAATAGTGTGGATTAAATTACATTTTCGATTGTACTCCGGGAGAACCAAACAGAGCATTCGGAAAGTAATCTGTATCGTTCGGAAAAGCAACTCAGATAATAGTTGTGGCTGGAATAAATTTGGCGCATAAGTATTGAAACCAACAAAACAAAAAATCATGAAAAAAACAATTCTTTTAATGATAGCCATAGGACTATCATTACTTTCCTACGACACTTATGCCCAAAGTGAAAAATGTGCGACTAACAAAATTCTGGAAAAAAGAATTCAACAAAATCCAGCTCTTAAACAAAAGATGGAGCAATCGGAAATTCAAACTCAAGAATGGATTTCATTGAATCCACATTTCAAACGTTCAAGACAAATAATAACAATTCCTGTTGTTGTTCATGTAATTTGGAATGACCCAATTGAAAATGTTTCTGATGAACAGATTTATTCACAAATTGAAGTATTAAATGCGGACATCAGGTTATTAAATGCTGACTCTTTAGAAGCAAACCACCCTTTTTGGAATTTTACAGCAGATGCGCAAATTGAATTTTGCTTAGCGACAAGTGACCCGAATGGAAATCCAACGACTGGTATTACAAGAACGCAAACTTCTGTTGTATCATGGGAAGAAGAAAATCATGATTTCATCAAATCAACTGCTAACGGGGGTGCAGATAATTGGAATCCAATTGAATATTTAAACATATATGTGGTGAATCTTGATGGCACAACTCTTGGGTTTGCTTCATTTCCTGACGAATTAGAATCTTCCCCTGAACTTGACGGAGTTGTTATCAGGTATGAAGCATTTGGAACTATAGGTACTGCGGGTATGGGAGACTTTGTGGTTAATGCTGGCGGTAGGACAGGAACTCACGAAGTAGGTCATTGGTTAAACCTCAGACATATTTGGGGTGATGAAGATTGTGGAGACGATTTTGTGGACGACACAGAAAAGGCAGAAGAAGCAAATTACGGATGCCCTGACTTTCCACACAAGGGTTTTAATAAATGTGGCACAGACGAAAATGGTGAGATGTACATGAACTACATGGATTACGTTGATGATCAATGCATGAATATGTTCACATTTGGTCAGGCTCAAAGAATGCATGCAGCATTAAATGGACCAAGGTCAGGCTTATTGACTTCACAAGGTTGTCAAGTCTCTACGTCCGTTCAAAACCATTTTACTGCGAATGACATAAGCGTTTATCCTAATCCAAACAACGGCTCATTTACTGTTAATATAAATTCTTCTGCGGCTAAAAACGTAACAGTTAGAATGGAGAACGTTTTAGGTAAGGTTATTAAAGAATATAACAACATTTCAAATAACTCTGTACATATACATTCCGGTAATGAAATTCAATCCGGAATGTATTTTATAATAATTGATGCCGGCAACAATAATGTTGTTACCAAAAAAATATTCATTAATAATTAATTTAAATAAGAGCGGAAAACTTCGTTTGCCATTCTTTTAATCAACAGATATGAAACACTTATTATTATTCATAGCTTTTTCAGGATTGTTTGCTTGTTCAAGTTCAAAGAAGTCAATTGAAAATTCAAGCAAAGAAATAGTACCAAACTCTGAAAGCTTATCGGATAGCATATATTCTTTAAGAATTTCATTTATCAGCATTGGTTCGGGAACTGATAGAAAAGCCAAACAAGAATATGAGCAATTTATAAAACAATTTGAAGCGTCCAACAATGTAACAATTTTGTTGGACAAAGCAACTTGGGGCAAGGAAGGTGAAATTGACTTCTGTTTTAATCTGACTGGCTTAAGTAATGTCTTACAAAAACAATTTATCCAAGAGACAAAAAGCAAATTAAAAGATTCAAAACTTGTTCGCATATACGAAAACACAACCTGTAAATACAAGAAGTGACTTGAAAACACAATTGAAATGAATATAGCAAAATGGGGCGGGCTCAATTAATCCAGTCGCATTTGCTTAAAAATCTGATTATCAGTAATTAAGTGAATTATTACTTATATTTTACTTACATTTATTTTTTGGTGAATTACATTTTTTAACTTAAACAACTTCGACATGAAAACCAACCTACTTTTAAGCCTTGTTGCAGCCTTCCTGTTCTCATTCACTGCCTGTCAACCTGCCGCAGAATCAACAACAGAATCAGAAACTACAGAAGAAACAACCAAAGATCTTTCTCAAATTAAAACAGAGATTCAGGCACTTGAAAATGCCTGGGCAGCTGCTCAGAATGCCCGTGATGTGGATGCACTCCTTGCAATGTACACCGATGATGCTGTAAGCATGACTAATGATGGACCTAGTACATCGGGCAAAGATGCCTTGAGAAAATCTATTGAAACAGATTTTGCAACAGCGGACAGTTTGACCACTTCATACGAAACAATGGAAGTTTATGGAGATGAAAACACAGTGACAGAAATAGGCAAAACCACTCACAAAGATGCAGCAGGGAATGTAGTGAGTAGCGGAAAATATATGGCTATATGGGTAAAACAAGGTGATACTTACTTGTGTTCCCGTGATATCTACAACAGAGATGCTCCGGCTAAACCCAAAGCAGAATAAAGAAAATTAATAGAGTTTGTTTTATAAAAAAAGTGAACAATGGGCATTCCATTGTTCACTTTTCAATTGTGACTAGTCTATACGGTCAATCTACAGGACAAATGAAATCCCTGCATTGAATCCGATCCATCCTGTCAGCTTGCCTCTCCTCCATTGATGCTCATACAATGAATAAGGAATATCCACTGTACCATATTGACCATCTACAACTTCCTTTGTGATATATAAATTGAATGTTGGTCCCGCTACAAAAGCGATATTCCCGGAGATATTGAACCGGTAATTGAGATCCGCTTTATTCAGCAAATTTAAATCCGAATCCCATTTTTTATCGAAGACGATAGCATTACTGCTCAAGTCTATACTGAACCCGTGCCGATCATTCAATTTGAATAAGGAACCTATCCCAAACCCATAGCTAAAATGCATTTCATCCCGAAAAGGCGTAATACCCACTTTAAATATATTGTAGAATCTGTCAACTCCGACTTTATACTGGAGATTGGCATAGACCAATTCTCCCGAGGTAAGCTCAATTGCATGGAAACCGTTTTTGAATATATTGATCAGACCAATCGGAATACAATCATCGCAGGATGATGCCATGTTAATCACTCCCAACTGAACTCCTCTGAGTTGTTTTGCATAATTGACTACTCCCACCTGAACACCCTGAAGTGAATCAGCTACCATATTAATGGCGGCGACCTGTACTCCCCCGGATTTTTGCCCGGCATAATTTACAATCCCTGCTATCATGGAACCCGCAAATGATCCCGTATTCACATTCGATATTCCTGCAATAATTGAACCCACAGAATTTCCCTTATTGACATTTGCCACTCCGGCCACCTGCACTCCGGCCACATTCCCTTTATTGATATTACAAATGGAGCCCACTTCGGTACCCTTAACTCCTCCATTTACTCCATAAATAATGTTGAGTGAAAAATGATTGGACTTTTCATATGACTTTACACCATTACTTCCTACCGGATAAAAAAAACTTACCTGAGCAAGTACGGGTTTTCGAATACTATCAGCTTCCTGAGCGAACAGAGAAATCGAATATATTAGAGCCAATATATTTATTATTAATATTTTATACATTTCAATATTATTTTATGTTTATTAAAAGTTAAGTGTGTAGCTGATCACCGGTAGTAAAGCCAACTGTTTAATGGACTCGATCTTTTTAGTCGTATCATTATAATAGTAATCGATGGTAGCCTTATTATTCAGCATATTCTGGATATCAGCCTTAAATTCATGACTGACTCTGCGCTTGTTGATTCTGTAGTTGACAGCAAAATTCAGCACAAAGACATCGGTACCTCTTTCGGCAAATGGATTGTCCTCATCATACACTGTAAAACCTTTCGCGATAGATTCTTCCAGTCTTATGTTTTGTATTCTCCTCGCTCCCAGAAGACTGGTTTTCACATTGAAGCCAAGGACATTATTTTTATTCTTTCCTATTTTAAATTCCTTTCCTGCCAGCGCATTCATCACATAATTTCCATTGAATCTTGAATTTCTCCATTTTCCATCTCCGGCTTTATATTCAGCATTGTATAATGATGCAGTTACCAGAAAATAATATCCATCAGCAAAATATCTTTCCAGCGTCAACTCCATACCCAAATTCCTGCCTCTGCCTTCATTGACTAATTTTCTATCTGTAAATTCAAAAGTTTGATTAATCAGAGAATAGCTACTGTTGCCTGGTTCGACTGGGATATCATATAAATCCTGATAATATGCTTCAAGTTTCAGGAATAGATTCTTACTCAACCTGTTTTCATAGCCGAGGACATAGTGTCTGGCTTTCAGCAGTTGCATATTTCTATTGGGCATCTCAGAATTTCCCATTGGATCCTGAATAATTGCAAAATAATTACTCAAAGAGCTCATACTGCTGTGTACACCTGTTCCGGCTGTCAAAGCCTGCCGACTATCCAGTTGTAACTTTAGTGAAGTTCTGGGTTCAATAGTAATCTCGTTGTGGCGGCTTGTTCTCTGGCTGTGGATTCCATTTACCAATGACAAATTTTCAGTGATTCTCCATTTCCAGTTTACAAACATCTGACCCAGCCAGGCTTGTGCAGCCATCTTTTGATTGTCCACTAATCTGTCTTGTAGTGGATCAAAAAATCTGTTCTTAAAATCGAAATTATATAAAGAAACCACCAATCCACCCTGTAACTGATGTCTGGCATTGAGCTTGTAATTCAAAGTGGAATTAAATCTCCAAACATTATTATTCAGATTAGAATTCAAAGCCTCTTGTAAGGTTTCGCCGGTATACAATCTGCTGGCAATCAGCTTACTACGGTTATTTGAGAATGAAAATCCTGTACTTAACCATGCGTCTGGATTGACATTTATGTTGTGTTTAATTCCTATGACTCCTACCCTGCTTTCCTGTCCAAATGATTCCAGGATTTTCTCAGGTTCATTTTCTTCTGCAAAATCTGAGCTGATTTTGCTGTTCCCTCCCAATCCAAACAAGGAAAAAGTACCCAATCGCTGTGTTGGTAACACTACTTTGAAGGATACATCCTGATATTTGGGCACTCCACCGAAATCCACTAAATTGAGTTCGTCCAATAGTGCCAGTGTAGAATATCTGTAATTGATCAAATAACTCGCACGGCTATTCCTCGAAAGTGGCCCTTCTGTGCTCACCTCCAGTCCCAAAGCTCCTATGGAAATACTGTGTTCACTTTTCTCACTATTTCCAGTGCGTAAACGCATATCAAAAATACCGGCCAGTGCATTTCCGTATTGAGAAGCAAAGGCTCCTGTATAAAATTCAGAATTCGCAAGCATTTTACTGTTCAGGGCACTGATGGGACCACCGGTCATTCCTTCCTGAGCAAAATGATTGGGATTAGGAATTTCAGTGCCCTCCAGACGCCATTGGATAAACCGGGAATTATTACCTCTTACTATGATATCATTATTCCCATCTGCTGCAGAACTAACACCTGCAAATGAGGATACCAGTCTGGCTGGATCGCCAAAGCTTCCTGCATAGCGATTTGATTCCTCTACAAGAACAGACTTGGATGAAATCTGTGCCATTTCATTTGACAGTTCTGACTTGTGCTGTTTGGAGGAGATGACGATTTCATTAAGAGAAGTGATGGATTCACTCATTTCGATTTCCAGCTCTGTTTCCTTGCCTGAAATCAAAACCAGATTAGAGACCGTTTTTTCTTCATAACCCAGAAAACTGAGCTGAATACTAACCCGCCCAACCGGTACATTTTCTAATTTAAAATATCCCTGATCATCCGACATTGTTCCAATGATCGGATCAGAATTGAGTACATAAACATTTACATAAGAGAGAGGATTACGTGTATCAGTGTCCAGAATTCTCCCCTTGAGTGTTTGGGTTCTAATCTGAGCCGACACAAGGCTTGAAAGTAATAAAAGAGGAAGTATTAATAAAAGTAGCGTGGTTTTTTGTGATTTCATAAGATTTAAATTTTGATTTATGGTCTTAAGACAATCGACATTTAATTTACCCCTACTTGACAGTAATATTTATTAAATTTTTTAAGTCGTGATTTGTCTTATCCACAAATTGACTTAATTGACACGAATGGTTTTAATGGAATTTTCTACCGGGAACCTGCTTGATTTTGCAAAGTTTATGAGGTAGAAGAGGAAGGGATGATCCCTATAATTCTGTTCTAAAATAAATAGGATAAAATTACACTACCAAAAAGCTTCATATTACTATGATTATTAAATGAATATGTTTCATAATTGATTTGATAATGTAACTGCAAAGCAATGCTACAGCAGCAAACATTGTATACTTATCATATGCTAATTAGAACAATAAATTATTCCCTAACAGACTATCAATCAATTATATAATATGATTTTGAGGGAGAATTTGTGATTCATTTAACGCCTCGTAAAGTACATTTCAAAACAAAAATGTTAACTCGCAGACAAACCTTAGATTTACATTATCCTTGATTGTCAGGAAATTTCTTCTGCTTAAAATTGCTCCAATCAAATCTAATCCCCAAACTTCCCCCTATCCAGCCCTCAATTGGAAGATCCGGTTTGTCTTTAAATAAGTTGTATGGGGCGATCCTTTGTGAGCCGGGTTCTGGATTCTTTTCATTGTTAAACAGAAAATTAAAAGCAGGCCCCCCGAATAAATACCAGTTCGGAAATATTTCTCTGCTGTAGTGCAATGATGTGCTGAGCAAACCTTTTTGAATGATCTTAGCATTCACTTTATAAAAAATAGATTCATGACAGAGCTCCAGATGCAAAGAATTTCTTTGTTTCGCAAAGAACTTGCTTCCTAATCCAAAGCCTGCGCTCAGAAATCCGGGACCATAATATCCTCCCATTCCTATACTGATAATACTATAAAATCCCGCTGTCCCAATATGTATATTCGACTTTGCATAGTGCAACTCTGAACTGCTGATAGAGCCGGACTGATATCCATTTTTCCTGACTATATTTAATAATCCCAGAGACAGACCTTCACTTGAATCCACTATATTAATAAGTCCAAGCTGAAATCCCTTCTGTGTCCCACTCAGATTGAGCAGACCGATTTGCACTCCATTCAGTGTATCTGTTAAATTTACTCCCGCCGAAAGTTGAAGACCATGTGCGCTTTTACATTGATTATATCCGGCAGCTAACTGGATTCCCTTTAATTTTTTATGGACAATATTTGCCCCGGCAGTAATCTGCCATCCTATATTGTCAGCACCAGTGTAATTCAATCCTGATGCAATCTGAACTCCATAAACATCGCCACGACTTAGATTCGCGGCTCCGGCAATCTGAATACCTTTCTGGTGGTATGCCACTACATTGGCAGCACCTGCAATTTGGATTCCTTTTTGATTTCCTCTTGTGTGATTGAACGCTCCCGCCACCTGCACTCCTTTTACATTTCCTCCAACCAGATTAGATACACCGGCTATCTGAACCCATGATACATCTTTCCTCGTCATATTAAGCAAACCTCCAATTTCAAGATATTCAACTCCGTAGCTATAGCCTCCTAAAATATTGAGTGAGAATTTATTTTTTACAGCCCCGGCTATTTTAAAATTACTACTCAATCCCGGAGTCATGGATGACTGGAATGTTCTGATGGAATAACCCTGAATATTTTCCGAATTACTAATCAGCAATTCTGGAAGAATCAGTTTGCTGATGGAATGATTTTCAATATCCGGCGAAATGGTATTTATTTTGTCAAGTTCCGGTTCCAATATTCTTGCCGGAATTATATCCAGGGGAACCAGAATCCGGTGATTTGCAGGATTAAATAAAAACAATGTATCTCTGTACCCGGCTTTACTGACAGCAATGCTAAATTCTTTTGTGTAGGATGAAAACTGGATTTCAAATGACCCACTCGAATCAGTATTAACGGACCTTGAATTAGACAAATTGAGCACCGTAGCAGATATGAGTGGAGATGCTGTTTCCGCATCTATCACCTTACCGCTCACCGAATAAAACTTCTCTTTTTCTTTTGGATTATCCGGAGGTAAAGGCTTATATAATAATACTACGTTGTTTCCCGAATATTTCACGTTAACATGATCGGGTAAAATAGACCTCAGTAGTCTGATCGGATTTGCATTTCTGGATTTAACACGGATAAGACTGTCTCCTTTAATCAAATTTGCATTGTAAGATAAATTGAAATCACAAGTTTTGGAAACCAGTAACAATGCGTCATTCAATTTAATGGACTCGGAGTTCAATGTTATTTTACGCTCGATGAGAGGCAGATGAGATTGGGCTTGAATATCCTTGTTCAACATAATTGAAAGCCCAATCACCAAAAGTATAAATCTTACTATTGCGTGCATTTGCTACTCACAATTGTAATGATTTCATCGCGCTTGATTTCAAGATTTAAACTCAGTTCAAGCTGATCCAAAATGTCATCCAATGGGGTCTTATTGAATCGTCCGGAGAATAAACAGGGAGAATCTTCAGAATCCAGGTATTCAATATCTACTCCAAATGATTCTTCCAAAGTCAAAATTACTTCACTGAGAGGCGTCTCTGTAAATTCTAAAGTCCCGCTTTTAAAGTACAATTGATTCATGTTCAAATTCTTAAGCGGTCCAAAAGTTTTCCCAATAGCATCATATTCAATCATTTGATCCTTTATCAGTTCAAACATTTCACTTCCATGTTTATCTTGCACAGTTACAATTCCGGAAGTGACTCCTACTCCATAATCTTCCTTGTGTGTATTGACATAAAATTCAGTTCCAACCACTTTTATTACCAAATCCGAAGTGTTAATAGTGAAGGGGGATTCCGTGGAAGGTACTACTTCAAAATATCCCAGCCCGCTAAACTCCAGATTTCTATAATCTGCGAAATCTTGAAAATATTTGACAGTTGCTCCCACTTGCATAGAGACTTTTGAACCATCCGGGAGCGTGAATTCTCTATTTTCTTCAGTGGCAATAAACTCTTCAGGCAATGGGTTTTCCTGAAGATATAAATATGCTATGAATCCGACTAATATAACAATCAGTGAAGCTGCAACCCTTGGCATCCAAATACTCCACTGAGATCTCTGTTCTTTAATATCAACTGAGGGTTTGACCTTATTCCAGGCGGCAACCTTATCGAATCTAACAGTCTTATCCACGCGGATCCCGCGGCTTTTCAGCCATAACGATTTGATTTCTTCAAACATCTGCCTGTTCTCTTCACTTTCTTCCAGCCACAGTTCAATATCATTGTTTTCCTGAATTGAAGTGGAACCATCCAGATATTTAGCTATCAAAATTTCGTCTATATGATCCATAAATCTTCTTTTCACTTATTTAATGACAATTCACTTTGATTCTACCCCTATTGCAATTGAAAAATAAATTATGGATATAAAAATATACCCGGTATGATTATTAAAAAGTCCTTCAGCATACTCCTCATATATTGCAGTGCTTTTCCCATTTGGGCTTCAACCGTTTTGATTGAAATCCCCAATCTTTCTGCAATCTCGGCATATTTCAAACCCTCTTCTCTGCTCATCCTGAAAATTTTCTGTCGCTCCACCGGCAATGAATACACAGCAGTATCTATCAGGACACTGAGATCAGAGGCATCGATTTCATTTGAAATATAATTGTGCTTTTCAATAATGAGATGTTGCTTTGCAGCATATTCAGTTCTAATCTTTTGTGATTTGACCTGATTTAAACAGGCATTTTTTACTGCTCCATACAGGTATGCACTCCAGCTTTGTTCTATTTGTAATGTTTGTCTGTTTGCCCATATTTTGACAAATATATCCTGAACGATATCTTCTGCAGCCTGGGTGTTACCCACATATTTATAAGCAAAGTAAGCGAGACTTTCATAGTACTCATTAAAAACAGCTTCAAACGCTGATTCACTTCCCTCCTTTATTTGATTCAGAAGCTCTTTATTCATTATTTATAATTGCCAATGAAAATATCTATGTGGTAATACAAAGCTAACAGTAATTCTACTTTGAAATAAATGTTACTGGCTTTTGCTGCCAAATAATTACTCAGGAGATAGAAAGCTCATTGCTCAATTGTAGTCGTTTTTAAATCAAAATCCCAATTCCTTGCTCTTATAAATGCAAATTGAATTAAAATTTAAAAAGGCCCCACTATAACAGCGGAGCCTCTTCAAATTTTCAATCAAAGCTTATTATTTAACGATCAATAACTTATCAGTTAGATAGTTACCATCATGCTCCAGTCGGATTGAGTACAGACCCGGCATCCAGTTATGTACAGGAACCAGAATCGAACCATTACTAACTCTTTCATTCAATATAGTCCTTCCCATAATATCAGTTATCATGAGTGATCCATTACCAACTCCATGTATTCCACTGATGTTGATCTGTGTTAATTCGCTGGCAGGATTTGGCATAGCGATCATCTTTATTTGAGATTGATCCCTGGCTAAATCTGTTCCCGGCTGGTCATTTACAGGAGGAAGAGGAGTGCCAATTATGGTGACATTGTCAAACGAAGCTGTTACTTCAGTGCTGAGGTTCTGTGCCTGAGCATACATGCCCATCTGAAGACACTCCGGCAAAACCAATACGGTATTGAATGCAAAAAACCAGTTTATTCCATTGGGTGACGAATATCCTGTGAAGGAATTGCCGATTCTTTCAATTCTGAGCCAGGTATGTCCTGCCCGGGTTATAGACTGCGAAGTGACCGGACCGTTAGTTACAGTTCTGACCTGACGGACCAGAATATTCGACAGCTGCGACTGGAATGCAATTTTTCTGGAACCCTGTGCTAAACTTTCTCTGAATTGTATGCCCCCCCAGCCTAAATTTGTGACTGCAGCCAGTCTGACAGTGATGCTGCCATTGCCACAAATATTCTGATACAAACTATGAATAATATCACTGGCCGGATAACTAAATCCGGTTGAACTCACATTAAATGTACCATCACCTGTACAACCTGAGAATTCTGCTGAACCATTTGCAGGCCCCACATCACTGTTTGTCCATGGTGAGGGCAGGGAAGTATCTTCTTCCAACTGAATATTGGATGTACATGTTGCAGTATTACCGTTTTCATCTTCTACTGTCACCAAAATAGCAACCGAACCTTTGACATCGTCGCAAGTCAGTTCTGCCGGAACAATGCTCAGGACATTGATGTCAGAACATGCATCAAAAGTGTTGGCTAAATTGAGAACGTCAGATTCTGATAATATATATGGATCAGTGGATGTGAGGATTATCATTGTATCCCTGCATTCTACCACCGGAGCAATATTATCGAGGACTGAAATGATAAATGAACAGGCATCCGAATTTCCTGAGCCATCCGTTACGCTGTAATTTACCGTATAATCTCCTTCAGGTCCCAGTTCTATAGTTATTGTATCTCCCTGAATTACAATGACCGGAGTACCAGCATCGATCGAAAATAATAAATCGACCGGCTCACATGCAGCTGTAATTGTGGGATGCACAAAGAAATAGCTGCCTGTACATTCATCTTCCAGATTTGGAATAGCAGAAATAGTTGTATCAGAAGGACAAATCACATAGGGTCCCGGTGCAATTTCAATGATGATTGAATGTGAGCTCCCGGAAATGCATATAGAATCATAAAGAGTAATATTATATTTAACATATACAGGCAAAAGCTCAGCGTGTGATAAAGCCTCACTTATTCCTGTAATGGTATCACCCGATTCAAGATTTCCTCCAAGCAGCACACCATAATCGCTCTCAAAACTTGTAGTATCACCTATGCTATGTTCAATGGAATCAACTACGATTACATAATCCTCGCCTATAGTATAAACTGTATCCTGGCTTTCTATCAAGCCCAAAACAATATCAATGGAGTCCCCATTACACACCGTAGAATCTGGATTTTCCGGTGTGATATAAGTTACCTCCAGTATCAATGAAGGTCTGACTTCCACTACAAAGCTGGCTGAATCCGTCAATAAATTGCATCTTAATTGTCTCACGTACACTTCATATCTAATCCACACAGGAAATTCGGACGTATGTGATAATGAGTCAGCGATTACAGTAATAGTGTCACCTTCTCCTAAATCTGCTCCCCCAACAGGACCATAGCCGTCATTTCCAATAAAATCGATATCCTCATCACCTGTCTCGCTCCATGAAATGCTTTTGATCTCAAATTGATAGTCTGCACCCTGAATGAGTCCAAATGTTTGTGAGAGGGAATCCAGAACCGGTGTTATATCAGTGAATGATCCATTGCAGATCTCCAATGTCGTTGAATCAGGATTAGTGGATTCAAACTCCATTGAAGGTTCATATCTTACTAATATATTAAATGAACAAGAATTCTCACACCCATTAGCACCTATTATTGTATAATCAACAGGATGCGTACCAAGTCCTGCACTTTCTATACTGAATTCATCACCTGTAATGAAGTTTCCGGAGAATGTTCCACCTGCAGGTAAAGCCAGGCCATCCAAATCAATAGAAACCTCACTTTCGCAAACAAAAATATCAGCCGGACATGTTACCTCTGGAAGCTCCAAAACTGTTACCACAATTTCATTTGTTGACTGACATTCCGTACTAATCTGAGTTACAACCAAACTCAAAGTGTGCACACCCGGCTCCGTCCAATGCACCTGAACATGTCTGCTGTTTGCTCCAGCCAGTATGACTCCACCGCCACTGATTGACCAGGAATATGAATTAACGACAGGTAAGGCAGCGGAACCATAATTGGCTGTATCCTGCTCGCAAATATCATGGTCGGAACTAAAATCAATAAATCCTACGTACGGGGTTAAAACAAATGTGCCCGGATTTCTAAAGTTAGAATTTGGAATTGGTGTAACACCAACGATGAAAGTGCAATCATCACTGCAGTCATTTTCATTTGTTACACTGTAGTTAATCAAATAAATACCCGTGCCGGCTGCTCCAGGATCAAAAATCCCATCCACTATTGGTGCTCCTGAAAACTCACCTCCTGCAGGAGACACAAGTGCATTTAGGTCTACAGGTTCTTCATTGACACAAAATGCAAGGATACCCGGGCAATCAACTTCTGGAGATTCATATACTGTGATACTAAATTCGCAAAAATTAGTGCAACCTGCTTCGGTAGTGTATGTATAAGATATTACATGGACACCTGTTCCTGCTGTTTCAGGATCAAAGTCCCATAAACCTTGTTCAGCATCAAATGCTGTAACTCCGGGACCTGAAAAAACGCTTTCCAAACCAACAGAAGGAGGAGAAATTCCAGCCAATTCATCTAAAAAAACTACCCCATCGTCCGTACATACACTGAAGTCCACAGGGCATGTTACCGGAATTTCCACACAACTTAATCTGAAACCAATTCTGTAACAGGTGATATCACAAGCGGGACTTGGTCCCACATCTGCATTCTGATTTATCAGTAAAGTGTAAGTTCCGGCTGGCAATGGCCCAAGATTACCACTTATATATCCATCATTCAAGGAACTATAAAGCTGAGTACCCGTATTATCAGGCCCTTCCCAAATCACCACTCTATCAATGGCAGCACAAGGGGTATGTGTATTGATATTTAAAAAACTTAACTCCGCTCCAAAAGGAACAGTAAATGTAATGACGTCCCGATCTGCATCCGGAGCAGAACCATTTACCACATAAGTGATAGCAGGGTCAAATGCCGGAGGAAAAGGAATATTTACATCCGGAGTGGCTACTACACCTGATATTTCACCGTCTGTTACCTCATCGTACAGGACGATATCACCTGGTGAATTGCAGGATTGGGCATGGATGAGGCCAGGGATCTGGCAAAAGAAAAAAGCCAATGTAATGCAGTAATACCTGAACAGGCCTTTTTGAAACCTAATTGATTTGTCGATGTAATTCATAGCTAAAAATTGTTTTTGAGAATAAATTGAGGATTGATTAATGGCTGTCAGGATCCATCCGGGGTGGATTATAATCATTGCAATAGCAACATTAATTTGATCTCCGAAAGCAGTTAATTTGATTGATAAGTCAGACCTCAGTCTGGCAAACAGGTAGAAAGTAATATTAAATGTAATATGTATCAAATTCTGCTACAACATAATAGCAAAAATTATATTACAATTAAATTACATAAGTAGCAATATTACTACAAATCTATAAAATAATTATAAACACACACTATTTAGTGAAATAATTTTTTCGCTCCGAGTGTTAGTATCTTAAATTAAACATTGTATAATACATATTTATAATATATGCTGGTGACAATTTTCCGTAGCTAAATCCTGTAATCAAAGTGATATTGTCCTGAAAATGGGTTGCTTTTGAATGGAGATGGTTTCATTTTTAAATACTGTACTTGACCCTTTCCTGTAAATCTCTGTATTCAGAAAATAAGTCCTTTCCTCCCCCAGTCTATAAATTTTAGACAGGGTATCCCATTGCGTTGTAATGCCGGAATCAAAATTTTGAGGATCACGATAAATTATTGATCCTGAATTATCATTTACATCCCGGGCACCAAATATCCTGAATCTTACAGAATCCACTATCGCGGGTTCCAGGTCTATTGTAAGATTCAATGCATCAAATATGGGGGTTTGTCGAAGGGTGACTTCTGATTTTTTTCCAGTTTCCAATTCCAGCCAAACCGAACTACAGGTATTTGTAGCCGGTACCAGATAATACATACGCGTGATGGAAGTAAATTGATGGAGGAAAAAACCCTGGTCATCCGGATATACAGTATCCACAGCCAAGGCAGTTCCGGAAGCATCCTGAAGTACTATTACTTCTGTTATGGGCTGACCGGAGCATGAAATAACAGTACCCTCTATGATATTTAAGGCCGTTACAGATTCCCTTTCACATTGAAATCCTGAAAAAAGAATTAAAAGGATAACAGCAGAAAATTGCGTGAATTTTATCATAATGTATACCTAAGTTGAATTAAAAATTTAGGAGCAACTCTTACTCTTTCAAATCGGGGCGATACATTCATTACATGAGACATAGCGATATTCTCCAGCAATATCTTATCGAAAGACCGGTGTATTTCCGGTTTAGTGTCATGTACGCCATTCTCACCATTTTCAGAATTATTCAGGTATCCTTCATACTTTGAGGTGATAAAATTGAGCTGAAGGGTAGTTCCTGCATGAATTGAAAAATTTCCTTTACTATAGACTCTCACTAATTTTTCAACTCCAATTCCAAATCTGCCTGTAATCTCTCTAAACTGATTAATATCTATTCCTTCGCACCTTGTATATCCTGTTGCCTGGCCAAATTCATTCAACACTGGTGTTCCGCCAACACATACTGTTCGGGAGTTATTGTAATAATATTTTCCATATTGGATAAATGACCCTATTTGAAATCTTCCAAAAGTAGCTCTGAAGCCAATAATTGGATCAATACCATGCGAAAACTTTTGTCTGTGAAACAATAATTGATCATCAGGCATTCCTTCAATAAAATAGGTATGATAAAATGGTACTTTCAGACCAGCATACCATTGCCATCTGCCTTTCAAAACTACAAATCTGAGGTCTGGCCCTCCATGTCCGGAAAGCCAGCTCATTGTATTCGTTTCAAGTGCATATTTAAGTTTTCGAACTTCCTGGCCTTCAGTTGAGAAGGAACATATTGAAAAAGCGAAGAGGAAAAGGACTCTCAAAATGTAAGAATCAACCATAATTCTAATTCCATTTGTTAGTGTAGAATACGAAGCAATCAGAAGTGAAGACTTAATCTAAATGTATTAATTTTATTAAAATAAACTTTACTTTTCTAAAATTGATTCATTTGAACACCCTACATCAATAAACGAAAAATATTTGTGATTAATTTACCCGAACAGCAGGATTTCAGATATCATCCTATTATGGTTTTGTCCTGATTAATTTCGACTGGTCTATATGTTCGATATTAACTGCTCCTGATCTTGTTACAGTTGGTATACTTTTACCCAAGGTTTCCATCAAAATACCATTCCAGGAAGCGCCACAGCTGTTGTGAAGATGAGCATTATCCAGCAATAAACTTCCTCCCAGTTTCACAATGATGGCTGCCCCTTCTGCCATGGATACACGACATTTAATGATAAGGTGCCCACCTTTTTCAATAATGATGTCACCTGCCAAATCTTTGGATCCTCCCCAGGTGATTGTATCTGTAATAATGATCGTAGCTGTAGAATCATATTTGCACCAATCAGGCTTCACCACTTTTCTCACATTTGTATTAAAACGGGCAACTGTTGAATGCATTTTACCGATTTGGCAAGGTGTCAGTGCTTCTTGCCAAAGATTATAGTCCATCATATTATTTGAAACTTCCTTATCACAGGGAGAGGTATCTGTATAATTAAAGCAATTAGAATGTACAGGAGTGTCTTCACATCCATCGGAAGCACTCCAGGCATGAGCAAGCCCCAATACATGAGCAATTTCGTGAGATGCGGTACCTTTGATGCCATAGGCATCTATGTTATTTTCATATATACCGCAGAGCTTAACAGCAGTTCCTAATGCAATCCCGGACCAATGTGGAGCATAGGTGGGGCTCGCAACGGAATCGGGATGATGCGGCATAATGAATATATTTATGACTGAATCTCTTACTTTATACTTGTCAATAGCCTTGCGATCTGTAATGTTACGATCCTTTCCCCTGGTGACCATAAAATATAGTTCATCATCATAATGAAAATAAATGCCATCATCCTCCGGGATTTCAGGATTGGTTTTCAATTCAAATTTTAATCTTGAAGGAAGGACCGGGGTTTCATTTCCAATGGGTAACCTCATTTTGGCGTTATCTGTCATCATCGCATTGATATGGTACAACAAATCCCTTCCGAATTTTCTTCCTGCCTCTTGTCTGAAATTGTAAGAACTGTCCACATTATCCATAATGTGGACATTCAAAAAAATGGTTTTAATTGGCAGGTGATTACTGTATTTAGCATCAGGCACATAATGATCCCAATCCAGACATGACTGGTATAGCCCGGTAGCCCGGGTTATTTTAGCCATGCTGTCATATGGCATTTCTTTAATGCTAACCGGATCCACCCAAACTTGTTTGAGAACAGGTGAACAAGCGGTTAACCAAAAGGTGAGGCTCAGGAATGCAAAAAATACAGATTTCGTCATAACGGATGATTTTAAGTATTCAGGCCGCCACAAACGCTAATGACCTGACCTGTGACATATTGGGATAGGTCTGAAGCAAGAAACAAAGTAACATTTGCAACCTCCTCCCCTGTCCCAAGACGTTTCATAGGAATATTCGTTAAAAACATTTCTTTCGTTTTTTCATCCAGTACATGCGTCATATCTGTTTCTATGAATCCTGGTGCGATGGCATTGCACCTGATTTGTCTGGAGCCCACTTCCTTGGCTATAGATTTTGTAAAACCTATTATGCCTGCTTTAGAAGCAGCATAATTCGCCTGGCCGGCATTGCCAAATACTCCTACTACAGAGGACATATTTATAATGGAACCGGATTGGGCTTTAAGCATGGGACGCAAAGCATGTTTTGTTAGATTGAAAACTGACTTAAGATTGACATGAATGACATCATCCCACTGTTGTTCCGTCATCCTCAGCATCAAAGTATCCTTTGTGATACCGGCATTATTGACTAATACATCCATTTTGCCAAAGTCTGCCATTACCGATTGAACGAGTTGCTCTGCTTCCTGGAATGAAGCAGCGTCTGATCTGTAAGCTTTGATTTGTACTCCTGTAGCACTCAATTCCTCCACCAACGCTTGTGATGCAGCCTCCGATCCTTCCGATACATAAGTAAATGCAATCGCCGCTCCTTCTGAAGCAAGCCTTCTTACAATCGATGCTCCGATCCCTCGGGATCCACCCGTAATCAACATTGTTTTATTTTCTAATAAAGCCATGATTTTTATTTTATTGATTATCTGTATTTTATATAATTAAATTAATTTTAATGCATTAATTCAAGAGTTTGGCATCATATTTGAATATACTTTAATATGAATTATTGACGACTTTAGACGAAGAACGGAACTTACCAATTCCCATGAGCAAAACCAACCTGAACGAGTCCCGGCTGAACACCGGGACTTTTTTTATGCCCCTAAATGAGATAGTTCTTCCTTTAAGTAATCAATTACTTTTATTTCATCCGGATCCACATTTCTGAATATTGATAAATGCATGGAGATCCAGTCTCCCAGGTGCACCAAATACATGGATTTCTCTATCAGGGTATTACCTTTTGAATAAACTTCGATCCAGGTATTAGTATATTCAGTGATGATTGTTTTGTTGATATCAATTCTGGCTGCATTTCTGGACACATCATCTCTGTTTCTGAATACGATTACACCCATTTGCTGATAAGGATTTCTCCAGCCTACCAATTCATTGTGATTCATTTCAGGAATCACATGATGCCAGCATAGCATTTTTGCATTTTCATTTACCTGTTGTCTGAATCTTAAACCTACAGCTTCCATTCTGTCTGTTGTGTAAATCACAGGGATTTTATCCTGCAGGATCTGAGCGATATGTCTTGCTTTTTCCTGGATATTGTCTGAGTCTGATTCCAGCAATTGATTACCTGAGCGAATTTGCTGGATCAGTTCATTGGGTATAATGCCTAGTTTCTCGAGAATGCACATTTGTTGAGTAAATGAAAAACCAAGACAGGCGCGGGGAGATGGCCATCCACCAGGTAGAATGATATGATCCAGATTATGCTGCTTAGCCAGTTCAATGATTTTTCCACCGGAAGAAACTGCGACTATTTTTGCACCTGTGCTTAACAATTGTTCAAAACAAGCAAGTGTTTCTTCGGTATTTCCTGAGTAACTGGACACAATGGCCAGGGTGTTTTTATTGATCCAGGAAGGAATGGAATATCCTTTGCCGACCATTACCGGAACATTGGCTACATCTCTGACAAAGTCCTGAACAAAATTTGCTCCTATTCCTGAGCCCCCCATTCCGCTGATAAATACATTATGTATTTTAAAATTGTGGGGATGAATTTCTGCATTCTGCCCTATTTCAAGCGCTTCATAGACCTGAGGAATGAAGCGTTCAATTAATTCTTGCATCATATATGTGGTATATTTATATATTTACTTTTTGATCGGCTAAAGATATTAAAAATAACATGCCTCATAAGCATCAATTAGGAAAGGATGGTGAATCACTTGCAATGAAATATCTGCAATCACAGGGTTATTCCATTCTGGATATCAACTGGAGATTCAAGCGGGCTGAGGTTGATATTATCGCAGAAGAGGATGGAATTTTAATTTTTGTAGAAATCAAAACAAGATCATCCACTCAGTTTGGTACACCCGACGCATTTGTTTCTTCTCACAAAGAGGCTTTAATGGTGGATGCTGCAGGAGCTTACATGTTTGAAAAGCAATATGATGGAGAAGTCAGATTTGATGTCATTTCAATTGTGATGTTGCCGGGTAAAGGTCCTGAGATTCATCATATCAAAGATGCTTTCTTTCCGTTTGAATAATATTTGCGATAAATATTTTGTTTCTTGGGGATGGCCGATCAGAACTCTATTTTTACCTCAATTTAAAATCATCATATGTCACAATCTATTTTAGAGAAATATGCAGAACTGCTTTGCAATTATTGCGTAGAATTAAAAGAAGAAGACAAAGTCTACATCCAATCCTCCACACTGGGTGAACCTCTTGTCAGGGAAGTTTATCGGAAAGCATTGCAATTGGGTGCAATCCCTGAATTCAATCTGAGCATTCGGGAGCAGGAAAGAATTTTTAGCATGGAAGCAAAGACTGAAGCTCAACTTCAGCATCTTCCAACATTGCAAAGAACAGCTATGGCAGAATTCGATGCTTATATATTGATCAAAGCTCCTTTCAATCTTAGAGAACAAACCTCTATGACCCCGGAAAGATCAGCTATCAGACAGAAAGCAATTGCTCCCATGCAAAAGAATTATTTTGACAGAGCCGGAGACAGATCTTTGAAAAGAACATTTTGCATGTATCCGACTATCGGTCAGGCTCAGGAGGCTGGCATGAGTCTGGAAGAGTATGAGCATTTTGTCTTCAATGCCTGTTGCTTATTTGATGCAGACCCGATGGGATCATGGCTACAACTCAAGGCGGATCAGCAACATATTGTTGATTTACTTAACAGTAAGTCTGAGATTCAGTATCAATCTCCCATGATGGATATAAAATTTAACACACAAGGACGAACATGGATTAATTCACATGGCACAACAAATATGCCGTCAGGGGAAGTGTACACTTCGCCTGTAGAGGACTCCGCTGAGGGTTTTGTCCATTTCAATTATCCGCTTTTGTTCGAAGGACATGAAATGGAAGGTATTACACTTTGGGTAGAGAAAGGTGAAATCGTAAAATGGGATGCTCAACGGGGAAAGGAAGTGTTGGATAAAATATTTACCATCGAAGGAAGCAGAAGATTTGGAGAAGCAGCTGTTGGAACAAATACCAGAATCAACAGATTTACGAAGAATATTCTGTTTGATGAAAAAATCGGAGGCAGCATCCATATGGCTATCGGGCAATCTTACCCACAGGCAGGGGGCAAAAATACTTCAGCTATTCACCTGGATATGATTTCAGATATGACACAGGGTGGAGTGATCCGGGCGGACGGAGCGGTCATTTATGAGAATGGGAGGTTTGTGTTTTGAGAAAGATTGGGGTTTTGAGTGTGGGTGTTATTATGGGGTGAGTTTGTGGAGATTGATAAGATTGAGGTTGTGAGTGTAAGTATTTTGTGGAGAGTTTGGGAAGATTAAGAAGATTGAATGTATCGAAGATATGACAATCCCAAAACCTAAAACTCCCTACATAACAATTTAGCAGTAAATTGATAATCAATACATTATAGCAGGTAAGAACCAATGATTTATACACTTTCATTCAATAATCCGGATGCGGATTTGGTTGTTCAAACCTAAAACATGAAATTACTGAAATCTGAAAACTGAAATCTTCAGTTCCCAACGTATTATCCAAACCTATTGGCACCGATTATCCTTGCGGGAACTGAAAAGTCTTTACTAATTCATCCTGCATCACAGTGACTTTTGTTGGAAATGAAATAGCCGGAATGGCTGTAGGATACCAGGGCCGTTGATGCGATACGATAATGAACAATCCGTGGTCATCCCCCAGCACCACAAAGCCTTCACCCGGTTTACTTTTGACAAAATAATTTAGATGTTGATTCACCACGAGATCTGATGCAAAGCTCATGGGATCTTCTACGACGATACCTATTTCACTGATGGATTGAATTGATTTCGCATCAAATGGTTTTTCTTCCTCCAATTCAATGTCATATCTTGCTATGAATTCAAGAATATTGCCATTGTTATCTTTAAAGTAGAAAGCATTCGCATTCCAGGAGCTGAAATCTGCAACATGACCTCCCTCGGGCAAGAATAAAGGGTCCGCCTTTTCTGAAATCCATTCCAGTGCTTCATAAACTTTATCATAGGGAATGTTAAATGCAAAATGATAAATGGGGTGCCGGTTCTCTGATTTTCTAAATGTCAGAATCGAATCACCCGATGAAAATACCCGTGTTTGCGGCGTAGATCCTATAAACGGTAATCCTAAAGTTCCATTATAAAAGCGTCCAGTAGCTTCAAGATCATCTGTCAATATTTCCAACTCTATAATCTTCATATTGTAAAGTACGTGTGAATAAGATTGAAAAGATTGATTGGATTGAGGAAGATTGATAAGATTGAGGTGGTGGGTGTAAATATTTTGTGGGGAGTTTGGGAAGATTGAGGGGACTGCAAGGATCAAGGGTTATTTTATACTTGAATGTTTAATGAATTGTCAATTACGACTGACAGCTTATCTATAAATGGCAATTGTTTAACAACTAGGGCAAATATTTATTTGCTCCTACATTACAATCATGACCGGAATAAATAGAATGGCTGTTTATTTTATATTATAAACTTATAACTCATCATTCATAACTCATAACTCTGACCCGGCTGTTCAACTTTCAATTTTCAACTTTCAATTTTCATCTTATCTCTTATATCTCATACCTTATATTTTACCGGCTGTTCACTTATCACTTATGACTTATGACTTATAACTAAATCACGCTTCCTGCTGATAAAATATCTTATAAAATTTCCTCCCCTGCTCATCTACCCCCTTTTCAATCATTTCTCTGTTGCCATGGATGTAGATATGAAAATTCTTGTCGAGCTTCAAAATGCTTTTAAAAAACTTTGCCTGCTTTTTGAAGGCCTGATCTGATATTTCAAAGTGATCTTCGAGAGCTATATTGCTATTGCTGTTGAAGTTATTTCCAAAATTTTGAAAAGAATCGATGACATCGTCTTCCTGAAAAACTTGTTTTGCAAAATCGTTGCGGACAAATGTATCTTCTCCTTTAAAGTAATCTGCCGTTCTCTGCATATAAGAAATCTCGTCAGCCTTATTCAATCCTCTCTCTTCCGGAAGATGCTGCTGGATAAATTGCTTTGCAAGTTCCAGATAAGTGCGGGTCTGATGAAAATTATCATTGCAGGGCGCAACTCTCAGAAATCCATGCTTCCAGTAACTTCCGGCTACTCCCGAAGCTGCTTTTTCTGTGACACAGACAGTGTAACCTTCATCAGCTAATGTATTGAAGATCATACATCCCTTATCCATTTTGTCCAGAGCGATCCCCTCTCCTACTTCCATACTCACCGTGCCCGGTACCGCTTTGATGGACCCGTATGCATATTTTTTCTCCCATTTGTAGATTCCGATGGCATCCAGCATTTCATCATCCAGCTGAACATCCTGAAAATAAACCATCAGGAAGTCCCCGGATGGTATTGCAGGATCGTCAGAAAGCCGGTATAAATACTCTGCTATTTCTGCAGAGGAGGGAACCAGAGATTGTACATCCTTGAAAATCTTGCCGACATCCTCATATACTTTATTCTCCTCCAAATCTGAGAATGCATGTCTTTCAATGACATTAAACGGCTTAAAGAATTTGGCAAGGTGCGCTTCCAATCCTGCAATCGCCGAACTGTCCAGCAATTGTTCGGACAGCATCAATGCAGCATCTCCCCCGGGATGAGGTATTCGATGCAAGCAAGCAGTTAATACGCGGGCAGCAGAAAAATCTAACATAACAATATCAATATTCCGGGCATGAATAAAGGCCCAAAGATAGATAGTGCAAACTTAGAACCAAGAAGTAAAATTGAAAATGTCAGATTAATACAGAAAGGCTTTTTTCAATCTATTATTTTGGGCTTAACGATGGTAAAGACTCTGGATACATTGAATCCAAATCTGATACCTCCTTTTAACCAGTCACCAGTGGTTTCAGCTATAAATCCTTTTTCATTCATAGCAGTCGAATTAGTAAAATGGAGCTGAAATACGTGACCTCCGGTTTCAATATCGCAACCCACAGATAATGAATGCTTTAATCCAGGCGCTATCTGATCAGGAAGCACATATATGTACTCAACATTCAGTGCCAACCTTCTGGTAATTCTCTGTCTCATGGCAATTCCAAGAGCAAACACATCATTCTTTTCAGTCCGTGTCACCACAAGATTTCTGTGCACGACCGTTGGGCTTAGTTGCATGGAAAAGTTATCACTGAATTTCCTTCCAAGAATCAGTTGATAAGTGTAGTTGAACCTGGCAAAGAATGGATATTCCACTTCATCACGTGTCCATTTTTGACCTCTGATAGCAGTAGCGGCTAATACCGACAGCGTGATGGGCATTCTTCTTTTGCCGGTACTTTGTCGCAGCAGCCTGTATTTCATATAACCATCATAGGTTTTTTCAAATCCACTTCTTCCGATACCGATTTGAAAATTATTTGTAAGTCCATAATCAAATCCCAGCCTGATAGTGGCATTATCCAATCCAAACAATTCATAAGCTCCCCCATTAATAAATCCGAATCTGTGAGAAATCTTAAAATCAAGGACACCTCTGGCTGTATTTTCAAGTGAGTGCAAATTAATGACTCTATTAGTTTTGAATGCTGCACTTGTATAATCAATGGTCTCTTCCTCATCCAGCATAGATAACAAATCAGTATCATCCTGAGCATTTATTTGAAATAAAAACAAAAAGCTGAGAACAATCAGGAGTAGTATCTTTTTCATAATTTCAGTTGTTGAATAACCAAAGACACCCATCACCTGATAAATATATCAAATGATGGGTGCCAGAACATGGAATAATTTATTTTACAAGTGGGGCATAGTCTGCCTTGATGTCTATTTTTACAGTTTTTGCAATATTATCTTTTACCACTGCAGGAATCTTAATTTCATAATCTGATACCGCCACTGTCAAATCAGACTGAGCCGAAATCGAAGTTCCTTTGATGGCAATTTTTCCATCAGCAACCACATCTTTCGTGACACCGTGAATCTCCATTGTACCTCTTACCTTAACATTATGTACACCGTCTTTTTTCCAGTCAATTTTGTCATGGTCCTGGATGACGCCTTTAAATACTGCCTTTGGAAATTTGTCAGATTCCATGTAATTCTCATTAAAATGCTCCTGCATCAATGCTTTATCAAACTGAAATGCCTTTACAAGTACTGACCATTCCATTTTACCGGTAGCTGGATCCAAAACACTGTTGGCTTTTCGGTTATGTGCTTCAATCTTCTCCATCGGAGCATCAGAGAAAAAAGATATTTTCCCTTCTTTTGTAAAATACTTGCCCTGAGCACTCAATGCAGGGACAATAAAAGCTATCAATAAAACAACAATTAAATTTTTCATATCTATTTTTTTTAATATTAATCAATAATAACACAGCGACTTAGAATCACGTCGCCCATACTTCCGGAACACCAGCCTCTTACTTTCACTGTATCACCTTCTTTTAGATCAGGAACTTCTTTTTTATAAATCTCATCCAGTTCACATATCACATTGTCCATTTCTGAGTCTGCTGAAAGAAAAAGAGACGTTACTCCTGCTTCATCAGTTGAAATTTTCTCCAGAGTTCCGGTAACTTCAATCATTTTGCCCAGATATAATGCATCTGCATCAGCCTCATTAGAGGAATATTGGGCATACAATTCTGTGGCTTCAATTACATGATCAGGTTTTAAATCTGCTGCATCTTTATGTGGTTTATTATACACAAGAAAATAAATGGCGACCGCAGCTGCCAGTGCCAAAAGGAATACGCTTAATAGAATGGTTCTCTTTGTCATAAAAGTTTAGTTATTAGGTGATCCCGCAGAAATCCAGGAAGCTATTCTGTCAATGTCGCATGACCTGAGCTGTGCGGCATTCTGAGGCATGGGAGAAAATCCCGGTTCTCTTCTGATGGCTCCCAATAGTTTCCCATTATTCACGTAAACTTTTACATTATCATATGAACTTAGATTTACATTTCCAAGATTTGCACCGGCACTGTGGCAGACAATACAATTTGTATCAATAATTTTCTTGACAACATTCTGAAAGGAAACATTTTCTGTCACACACTCAGAGTCAGGAAACAGATCTTCTTCGTTGCCATAATAACACCCTGCAATAAATAGGAGGCATATAGAAACAAAAACAGCTTTCAAATGAGTCATTATAAGTTTATTTAAATTTCAGTCAAACAAAGCATAAACAATTAGCGGATATTTTGTTTCTGATGTAAAGATGCTTTCAAAAACTTATAACCACCAAATCATATCGGATGAATCCGTATTCTAATACGATGAAACCAGATTTAAGGTAAATATTGACTGCAAGATGTACCCCAAAGCCTTATCTTGCGCCAAATTGAGCTCAAATTTATATAAAAGAAAAAGATATATATGAATAAGTTGGAGAATTATATCGGCGGTAAATGGATGCAGGGAGAAGGTGATGGAGAGACTTTATTTCACGCTATTACAGGTGAACCAATAGTCGCTGCCTCAACAAAGGGATTAGATTTTGAAAACATGCTGGACTACGCCAGGAAAGTAGGAAATCCTGCCTTGCGAAAAATGACTTTTCAGGAAAGAGGAAGAATGATCAAGGCGCTCGCTCTTCATTTACTGGATAAAAAAGAGAAATACTATACAGTCAGCTATCAGACCGGAGCAACCAGAGCTGACAGCTGGATAGATATTGAAGGGGGAATCGGGAATCTGTTTGCCAACGCCAGCCTTAGACGGAAATTTCCTGATAAACCATTCTATGTTGATGGAGATGCAATAGCGCTGAGTAAAGATGGCAATTTCATAGGACACCATATTATGGTACCAAAAGAAGGAGTAGCAGTTCATATCAATGCATTTAATTTTCCGATTTGGGGGATGCTTGAAAAAATTGCGGTCAATCTCATGGCAGGGATGCCTGCTGTAGTAAAGCCTGCTACTATCACCTCCTATCTCACCGAAGCCATGGTAAAGGATATCATTGCATCCGGAATTCTGCCGGATGGTGCATTGCAATTGATTTGTGGTTCAGCGCGAAATTTGCTTGACTTTGTTTCGGATCAGGACGTCGTCACATTCACAGGCTCTGCAGACACGGGTAGAATGCTCAAAGTAAGTAAGCAAATAGTCCATGAATCGGTTCCTTTCAATATGGAAGCGGATTCCCTGAATTGTATAGTTTTGGGCATGGATGCTGCTCCGGGGACTGAAGAATTTGATATTTTCATCAAAGAAGTCAGAAAAGAAATGACCGTGAAATGTGGACAAAAATGTACTGCTGTGAGACGGATTTTTGTTCCGGAAAAATATTTGGAAGATACTCAGATTGCTATTTCAAAGGCACTTTCGCAAACCACTTTAGGCGATCCAAAGGTTGAAGGAGTGCGTATGGGAGCCTTAGCAGGAAAAAAACAAGTGGAAGAGGTCCGGGAAAATATCGAGGCACTTATGAAAAACAGTTCATTGGTATATGGGGATTTAGAAGCATTTGAAGTGATAGGTGCTGATAAATCAAAAGGTTCATTTTTACCACCGGTATTACTTCTACAAACAAATCCATTAGAATACAAGGAAGCTCATGAGATTGAAGCCTTTGGCCCGGTCAGCACATTGATGCCTTATACAACCACGGAGGAAGCCATTGCACTTGCGAAGATGGGAAAAGGGTCTCTTTGTACATCAATAGTGACAGGAGATGATAAGATTGCGACAGAATATGTTTTGGGAGCTGCTACTCATCACGGCAGAATACTTGTCCTAAACCGGCAAAATGCAAAAGTCAGTACCGGACATGGTTCGCCTCTGCCTATGCTGGTCCATGGAGGTCCCGGAAGAGCAGGAGGCGGGGAAGAAATGGGGGGAATGCGTGGAGTAAAGCATTACATGCAGCGTTGTGCCATACAGGGAACTCCTACTTCCATCACAGAAATAACCGGAGTATATCAGGTAGGAGCTCAATTTAAAGATCCCGGGGTACATCCGTTCAGGAAGCATTTTGAGGAATTAAACGTTGGTGAAACTGTCATCACACACAAACACACAGTCTCAGAAGCCGATATCGTCAACTTTGCCAATGTCAGCGGTGATAATTTCTACGCTCATATGGATGCTACAAGTTTGGAAGGAACCATATTTGAGCAACGGGTGGCTCATGGATATTTCGTGCTATCCAAAGCTGCAGGTTTATTTGTCGATCCTGCAAAGGGGCCGGTATTGCTTAATTATGGTCTGGAAGAATGCAGATTTACAAAACCAGTTTATCCCGGAATGACTATCGGAGTAAAATTTACTGTCAAGGAAAAAGTCGATCAGGAGAAGAAAGACGCTGATGATATCGCAAAAGGGATTGTGAAATTCCTGGTAGATGTGTATGATGAAACCGGAGAAACTGTCGCCATAGCTACTATTTTGACAATGGTCAGGAAGTTGGATCAGTCCTGATTGAGCTTAGCTTTTAATATTTCATTTTTTCTCCCTGACTAGAGTTGGATTTATATGCAACATCTCCATTACATGTTAATTTGTAGAGTGAAATCTATTATTTTACATGGATTTGTAGATTATAATCGTAAAATTCCTATTCTTTTGAAAATGAAATAATTTCTTCAACATCTACATTCAGTGCTGATGCAATTTGTTCTATAGTTAGTCCAAGTTTTAATAAATTCGGGACAGCTTTATTATATAGCTGCTTTTTAGATTCCTGCTTTCCAATTTCTAATCCCTTCTCTATTCCCTTCTCTATTCCCTTCTCTATTCCTTCCTCGATAATATAATCATACAATGATTTTTTTTGAACACTCATGATTTCAGGTAGCTTTTGAATTATTAATTTATATTCCTTTGGTGAAACATCTAACATTTTGTAAAAATTAACTGTAAATCGAATATGTAGGTTCCAGTCCCGTGTAGAAAATACAGAATTATAAATAGATTTGATATGATTGATAACCAAACCGGATCTTTATAGTGTTTCATTGTAAGCATGGTCGCGCTCAGAAATGAATTCCCTAAGGACCACAATTTTTCGTCAGAATATGATGCCATATCAATTAAAAAATATTCAAACAACGGCAAATATTTGATAGTCCCGGAAGGCGCTTCAGAAAAATAACTCAGCATTTTCTTTTTCGAATATTTTCTTTTGCCATGATAGAAAACGATTGGAATTACATGCTGTAATCTGCCCTTCTTTTTAGATTGAATATGATATGCACCTGCCAGATAATTCAGGAGTTGAACATGTGGAATCATACTCAATCTGGATTTATGTTCCAGGATTATTGAAATGGTTAAAGGACTATTGATTCCATCATTTTTAAATTGACAGGAAAAGACCATATCTGAAAATATTTCTCTCAGGCTGTCTGTGATGAAACTGGCTTTATTGTATGATAATGTTTCCAGCACTAACAGTTCCCTAATTTCCCGCGGTAAGAAAAAATCAAGCCACGCCTTTGCCAAATGTATATCTGACAAAATCTCCTTGAAAAACCGGTCATGAATAGAACCAACTTTTCGTCCGACATAACAGCATTTTTTTTTGATTCATGATAGACGCAATACTGATCCTTCCTCATTAAAAAGCAAACGGGCTTCCATTTTCAGGAAACCCGCGGCTTAAGATCTACAAAACTAAAGCTCCGCTTATTGAGCACTTTCCTTTTTAGGACTTCCGGTGAAAATGAAGTCATTCAAAACTATTTCGGTAATGAAGCATTTCTTTCCGGTCTTATCCTCATAACTCCGGTGTACCAGTTTACCTTCGACTGCGATTTCTCTGCCTTTTTCAACGTATTTCTCTATTGTTGCAGCTTGTGCACCCCATGCTACGAGGTTGTGCCATTGAGTTTCTCTGACTTTCTCTCCTTGTTGGTTTTTATAAGTTTCTGTTGTGGCAAGCGATAGCTTGGCTTTCTTCTTGCCATTCTCGAATGTGATTACTTCCGGGCCCATACCTACCTTTCCAAATAATCTGACAGAATTTCTTAAATTGTTCATAACGCATAAATTTTTAAAAATGAAATAAAAAGTAAAATGTAAAAATGAAATGTTTGATTGTCGTAATTGACGATGCAAAGATGTAGGGGGTGATTTTCAAGACTCGGTTATTAAATGTTTATGACTCGCTTATAGTCGTTTGCAGTCGTTTACAAACGACTATCTAGGTGCATTGTATTGATTTTCAGAAATTTAAAAAATTTGATACGAACACCTGATTTTCATCTTTTATTTACCTGGAATTAATAAATGGTCGATTGTGCTAATGGAGGATATCCAAAAAATTGCGAATAATTTGCCTTCCAATGTTATAAAATAAAGAAGCCGGAAGAAGACATTGCATATCTTGCAGACTTATAATAATATACCGTTGGCAACTTCTTAATTATAACCTGATGAATAAGCTCTTACTATTTCTGCTCCTGATCTTACCATTGATTTCCACTGCACAAAAACAAGTTTATATCCCGCAGGAATGGCAGCAAGGAAGTTTGGATTACTCATTTGATCGTTCAAAGGAATCAGAAAATTTCATCATGTTCTGGGGTCCCTTAGCAGGTGGAGACCCTACACAAGCTCCCTCTGACATAGCATTTAATCCGGATTTTATTTTGGAGACAGCAGAAGACTTATTTTCATTTTATATCGACAGCCTGAAGTTTGTACCCGGAGATGGTCCACTCATTTCTGAGTATAAAATGATCATTGTCCTGCTGCATACATGGGAAGGGGTGGAAGGATGGGCATTTGGAGGGAATTATGACGGGACCACAGGAGCCATGTGGATGCACCCGCATGCAGCAACCAATGGCCCTACACTGGCTCATGAATTTACGCATGCATTGCAAAATTATGCCTGGATGATGTATCCCGGACATGGATTCATTAACCATTCTTATGTGGGTTCATTCTGGGAATCTCATGCTGAATTCATGGCACTGCAGAGATATCCGGAAGTAGCCCGACAATTTGACATTTCAAGATGGATGAACACAGCACAATTTCACTGGAGCTCTACACGGCATCATTATCAGGCTTTTGTTTTTCTGCAATACATTAAAGAATTAGAAGGGCTGGAACTCATCAACCGAATGTGGAGAGAGTCCAACATCGGCGAACACCCTTTGGAGACTTTGAAAAGACTCACAAACAGAAATCAGCAAGAATTAAATGAGCTCTTTGCTGATTATGCCAGAAAAAATGTAATCTGGGACTACGAAATCGGACATACACTGAGAGAAGCTGAGGCTGCTTTACCGGATATTTTCAGATTGAATCCAACGCTTATACCTGATCTTGTGGATTCAGTGGCAGGTCATTACAGAATACAGGATCACAGATCTCCCCAGGACTATGGATACAACATCATCAGGCTGCATCCGGCTATACCTGACTCCTGCGAAAACAAAAATATTTATCTGAAATTCAAAGGGCAATCCGCGGTAAATGTCGATGCAGGATGGAGATACAGCCTGGTTGCTTTGGATGAAAACAGAATTCCCAGATACAGTGAGATTTATGCTGAAGATGATGAGATTGAATTTGAATGGACAGAAGAGGATAAAGAACTATTTTTGGTAATCAGTGGTGCACCGACTGTCCATCACAATTATGACTGGGAAATTGGATTCCCAAAAATTTACAGATATCCTTATGAATTTTCGCTGGTAAATGCTTTTGCGGATGGACATCAGCCGGGATATCAAACAATAAGGGATAATGTGCCTGGCGTAGCTCATTCCAATGGCGGTGGATTTGTAGCCAATACTGCATTTGCTTCAGCACAAGCTTATGTTGGTCCGAATGCCAGAGTATTGGATTTTGCAAGAATAGAAGGAAATGCGAGACTAGAAGATTATGCTGTGATTCGTCATAATGCCATATTAAAAGACAGTGCCATCGTTTTAGATTACGCATTGGCCGGAGAAAATGCTGTGATCAGTGGAAATGCAAGAGTTAGTGGGTTTGCAAGGATTTGGGGAGGAAATGAAATCAGCGGCAATGCTCAGATAAGGGACCATGTTTGCATTTTTGGTACAAAGGTTTTTGAAAATGCTGTTTTGGAACACAATACATTTTGCTGGGGGGCTACATTACATGGAAATGTACAATTAGGTGGAGATGCAGAATATTTCCGGCAATGTGATGCTGGCACCTACATGCAGGTTCAGGGTGCGTGGGGAAGAGATTGCGACGGACTGGATGAGCATCCGGCCAATGTTGAAGTAAATTCTCCTTATCAACATTTCGATACAGAAGATATGGCATTTGAAATTGTAATAGATTGCAGTCCGATTGTATCAAGTGCTGAGCATTCTGAAAATGAATTTGCGCTTGAAATATTCCCAAATCCGGCTTCAGAAGAAATTTTTCTCCAATTCCCTGCTTCTCATGAGGGTAAAACCATTCAATGGTCCATTAAAGCGATGAATGGATATAATTATTCCAGCGGGAAATTTATCAGTGGTGGTCTTACAAGGATTGTTGTTGCTAATTTACCATCCGGTATTTATGTGCTTGGAATTGAGGGGCCTGAGAATAAAAAATTCGTCAGGATTATCAAACAAAACCGGCCTTGACCAACTATAAATGAGTTTTTTCCAAAAACTATTTGATCAGCCTTTGATGAAAGGGAAAGGTCCTTTCGGATCCACATTATTTGAAAGGAAACAGTTCTTTCCGGTCTGGAATCCTGTTATCGTGGAGGGAGAATATCTGGTTTTTAATGAGTATCCCTTTGAGCCATCTTTAGCTTTTCAGGATAAGTTTGTTTCTATTTCTTCCATTCAAAACATTGATTTGAATCATGGCCCTCCTACCCTGCTGGTCAATAAAGAGTTAATAGGATTCCCTGCATCCCAAAAAGAAGAGATTATACAGATATCTTTCGAATACAATATCCCCGTCAACAGACGGCCATTCATATGGAATTCCATTTTAGAGCCTTTTCTTGATCAGGAATTCAGTGAGGAAGAAAATCAGAGAACTTATCAATTTTTGTTGAATTACGGATTGTCCCGGGACGAGGTGGATGCATGGCGACATCTGGTTGGTGCTCAGATGATGAAATATAATTTTGATACAATGCTCTGGGATTGGACAGATTTAAACATCTTCGACATGCTGGCAGCCATGCGGCCGAAGTATAATCAAACTCAATTCAAAATGCTGTATGAAGTTGCCATGGAAATAGCCTTACTTTCTCCCATCGAACCAGAATAAAAAAATTATTTATGGAATCAAACGACCTGCAAACCCTTTATCAAAAGGCCATTATTTTTGCTGCGATAAAACATCATGCTGCAGGGCAAACACTTCCCGGAACAGAGCTGCCTTACCTCGTGCATTTGAGTAATGTTGCTATGGAGATTTTGATAGCAGGCAGCAATACACTTGATTTTGATACAAATTTTGCTGTACAGGTAGCATTGCTGCACGACACTTTGGAAGATACCCCAACAACTGCAGCAGAATTGGAACTGGCTTTCGGAAAAAAAGTGGCCAATGCAGTGAATGCACTCACGAAAAATGACAATTTGCTAAAGAATGAAAAAATGTCGGATAGTCTTACCCGGATAAAAACTCAGGGCAAAGAAGTTTGGGCAGTAAAACTAGCCGACAGAATTACTAATCTGCAGAAACCACCAGATCAATGGGATTCTGAGAAAAAATTGAAATATAAACTGGAAGCTGAATCCATTCTGGCAGCTCTTCATGGTGCGAATGACTACCTGGAATCCAGACTTTATTCAAAAATTTCCGAATATGAACAGTTTATTTGATTGACTAATTCAGCTCATAGCTCACACTAATCTCTGTATTCAGAAGCTTGGAAATCGGGCAATTCTGCTCGGCATCCTTCACCAGTTCAGCAAATTTATCTTCAGCCATACCCTCCACTTCAGCCTTTAGGATCAGGTGAGATTTAGTCACCGCTCCGTTTTCAAAAGTAATTTCACAGGTGGTTTCTAAAGCACCGGGTACAAAACCTGCTTCAGTAATGTTAAAACTTAACTTCATAGTAAAACAACCGGAATGAGCAGCTGCTATCAACTCTTCAGGGTTGGTGCCAATTCCGTCTTCAAACCTTGTATGGTAAGAATATTGAGTTTTATCAAGAACTAAACTTTGTGTAGTAAGATGTCCTTTACCTTCTTTTCCGGTTCCGTGCCAATGGGCTGTTGCTTTCCTTTTCATTTTTGATTTGATTTTTTGAATGGGTATAAAGGAATATTAACCTAATTATGTCTTACTTGTTTTGAAGATCAGTGATTATAATGATTTTGAAAAATGATCAATTATGTAATCATTGGAAATCAAACCAATTACGCAGTTGAATAACAGCAAAATATTTGAATGCCATAAATTGACAAGGATTTATAGTCGCTGATTACAGCAATTTGCAAATGAATCATGTACTTTTGTGCCACTAAAAAAATACGCTATGTTTTCCATCAATATATATTTGAGATTTGCCCTTATAGTTGCCACTCTGGGGCTTGGACTCTGGCTACATCTGGCATTTGGTTTTTGGTATGGCTTTGTTTTTTATCTGGCCTTCCTATTCTTTGTTGTAGGCTACTTCCTCCTGGGAACAGTTCAATCAGCAGCCATGTTGCTCCAAACGGGTCAATTTGCTGAAGCGGATCAGCGATTGTCAATGACCTTCTTTCCTAAATTGCTGTATTCCGCAAACAAAGCATATTTCTATATGCTAAAAGGAACAATTGCCCTGAACGACAAACGAAATGACGAAGCAGAGATGTGGCTGGAAAAAGCTCAAACAGTAGGTCTTAATACTGATAATGAAAAGGCTATGGTCTTACTTCAACTTTGTAATATGAATGCCACCCGAAACAAATGGCAACAGGCAGCGATCCAGATGAAACAATTAAAAGAACTCAAAGTAACGGAACCAGCTATCAGGGATCAAATCAAACAACTGGACAAGGCAATGGCAAACAGATCATTGATAAAGCCGGGTAACAGAGGAATGATACAGCAGGGAGGAAAAAGGAGGAGACCACCGGCGAGGTAAATAGAAGGCGTAAGTTGTAAGTAGTAAGGCATAAGGGACAGCCGGCTTTTGGCTATTAGCCCTTTGCTGTTGGCCAACAGCCGGGTTAGTTATGAATGATGAGTTATGAATGATGAGTGAGCAGCCGGGAACAAGCTTGATCATTTAGTATATCATATGTGGTCTGCCTGCTTGTATTTTGCACTAACTGTCACCTTGCAAGCGCAGTGCTACAAGACGTCACCAGGGCTTCGACTAAAGCGTATTGTTTGTTGATGTATGGCTGCTCAAATGGTTGTATCTGCTTCATCGTTTTAACGAGGCTGTTAACCCGGCTGTTAAATGGCTGTTAAAATCTGAAATCTGAAATCTGACAGCTGAAATCCGGATTTCAGCTACTTGTCTTTCTTCGTCTTAAACTTTCCTTCCTGCCAGGCTTTGAAGAAATCTCTCCATGCCAATGGATTCAATACATTCATAGGTCTGAGCTGACCCTGATGATAATATTCTCTGGCTTGTTGTCTTAGATAAAGGCTACCGGTCTCGCCGCCATCAGCTTTCAAATTTTGCCTGAGTTCTTCCATCCGGTCCTCATTGATATTAGCCAATGCACGATCGTACATTTCATTTTTCACATCCAAAGCAAGGAATTCAATTTTGAAGTGCTCTTTGCTGGGCCAGGGATAAATCATAGTTACGGGTAGATTAATGGTGTCTTCTACCATCAATTGATAGATTGAATATCGGTTGTCCTTTAGATTCATTGGAATTCTGTATTCTACAGTCTTGAACCCTACGGAAGTAAACTCTATCACGTCTCCTTTCCTGGCTACAATAGAGAAAAAACCATCCAGATTGGTATAGGTTCCACGATTTGAACCCTGTACGATCACGTTTGTAAAAGGCAAAGGAATCAAAGTTTTGTTTTCCTCCATGACTACTACCCCTGAAAATTGAACCAGAGAAGCAGTATCTTTTACAGTTTGGGCATACACACCAGACTGATACAGCAAGAATAAGACAAGAATGGATGTATAATTGGCAAGTTTTTTCACGGAAGAACTATTAGTTAGATATAATCAATAACGACAAGATTCGCTAAATTACTATTTAGTTACAGATTCCTAACGAAATTTCTTCTTCATGTGTTCAAAAATCCCACAAACCAATGGCATGTTGAAGTACTTCCTCCATCCGGTCGACATAAACAAAACTCAATCCTTCCAGATAGTTGGGCTCGATTTCCTGGATATGTTTTTTGTTTTCAGATGACAGAATAATTTCTTTAATGCCTGCTCTTTTGGCTGCGAGAATTTTCTCTTTGATTCCACCTACCGGTAAAACTTTACCTCTTAATGTAATCTCACCTGTCATTGCAATAAACTGCTTCACAGGCCTTTTGGTATAAGCAGATGCAAGTGAAGTTAGCATCGTGACACCGGCAGAAGGTCCGTCCTTCGGAATTGCTCCCTCAGGAACGTGAATATGAATATCCGTTTCGTCAAATATTTCAGGCTTCAGCAAGAGATTGGAGGCATGAGCTTTGATGAAACTCAATGCTGTAGAAGCAGATTCTTTCATGACATCTCCCAGATTACCAGTTAAAGTCATTTTGCCTTTACCTTTATTCAAACTTGCTTCTACGAAAAGGATATCTCCACCTACTGATGTCCATGCCAGGCCTACAGTAACTCCGGGTACCGGCTTTTCTTCGTACAGATCTGTTTGATATCTTTCAGGTCCGAGAATCTGGCGTACTTCTTCTATTGTATAGTGGATATTATACTTTTCCTTCATGGCAACTTTGCGGGCTGCATTTCTCATGACAGCCGCCAACCTGCGATCGAGGGATCTAACCCCTGATTCGCGGGTGTATGATTGAACAATAAATTCAATCACCTTCTTCTCCAGTTTCACATGCTTTGGCAGTAATCCATGTTCTTTCAATTGATCCGGAATCAGGTGCTTTTTTGCGATTTCAATTTTTTCTTCTACAGAATATCCGCTCAGGTCAATGATTTCCATCCTGTCAAGCAATGCCGGCTGAATAGTGGTCAATGAATTTGCAGTGGCAATGAAAAGGACCTTGGAAAGATCATACTCCATTTCCAGATAATTGTCATGGAATGTACTGTTTTGCTCGGGATCCAAAACTTCCAGTAAAGCTGACGAGGGATCTCCCCTGAAGTCCTTACCGATTTTATCAATCTCATCGAGAATGAATACCGGATTGGATGTGGCTGCCTTTTTTACAGAATTGATAATCCTTCCCGGCATTGCACCGATATATGTCTTTCTATGGCCCCTTATTTCTGATTCGTCGTGAAGTCCACCCAGGGAAATACGCACATATTTACGTTTTAATGCCCTTGCGATGGATTTTCCTAAAGAAGTCTTACCCACACCAGGAGGGCCAACAAGACAGAGAATAGGCGCCTTCATATTGTCTTTCAACTTCAAAACTGCCAGGTGCTCAAGAATTCTATCCTTCACTTTCTCAAGTCCAAAATGATCTGCATCCAGAATTTTCTTTGCTCTGGCAAGGTCAAAATTATCCGTTGAATATTCATTCCATGGAAGATCCAAAAGGAGATTCAGATAGTTCAGCTGAACAGAATATTCTGCAAATTGCGGATTAATCCTGCGGATTTTATTCAATTCCTTTTCGAAAGTCTCAGCCACTTCTTTATTCCATTTCTTGGTCAAAGCTTTAGCTGTAAGATTCTTAAGCTCTTCTTCGCCGGGAACTTGTCCCAGTTCTTCCTGTATGGTTTTCAGCTGTTGGTTCAGAAAATAATCTCTCTGTTGCTTTTCAATATCCTGCCTTACTTTACCTTCAATTTTGCCTTTAATTTCCAGTAATTGTAATTCTCCATGGAGTAATTCAAGTATTTGTCTTGCCTTGTTGATGAGATTATTATTCTCCAAAATGCTTTGCTTGACAGCGATGTCAACATTCAAATTGGAGGCAATGAAATTCATCAGAAATATATTGTTATCAATATTTTTCAGAATCACAATCGCTTCAGATGGGATGTTTGGGGATAATTCTATGATTTGTTTTGCCATGTCCTTTAGAGAGGAAACCATCGCTTCAAATTCCATTTTATCTTCAATTTCTTCATAGATCAGAGGCGTCATTTTACCTTTGATGTATGGCTCTTCCGACTCCACTGATTCCAAAACGGCACGCGCAGTTCCCTGTAAAATGGCTGTAGTATTGCCATCCGGCATTTTCAACAGTTTGACAACACGTGCAATTGTTCCGATCATATGAATATCATCAGAAGTGGGATCTTCCGTCTTGACATCCAATTGGGTGTGCACGGAAATGTATTTATTGCCTTTGTGGGCAGAATTTACGGACTTCAATGATTTATCTCTCCCCACTGTAATAGGAATGACAACCCCCGGAAAGAGAACTGTATTTTTAAGCGGAAGAATCGGCATGGAGTCAGGATACTTTCTCTCAGCTGCCTCTGATTCATCTTCATCCATTGTGAGAATTGGAATGAATTCTCCTTCTTCCTGCAAACTGGATGTCATTAATATATCTTCAAACATATGATGATTATTCTTTATATAATGTGGGATAATTGCCTGTAAAAATCCTGAAAGCTATTTATCAATAAACGTGCAAATCATGCAAATCGATGGCAATATTGGTCAATTTGTCTGATAAGACGGCAATAAGTGCCATTTCGACAGTATGGCAGGAATGAGATTTCAGTTTTCAGTAGTTTCAGGTTTCAGTCCCCAAAGCTTTGGGGATCAGATTTGAAACAGCCAAAACAGCCTTCGATTTTATACATGATTTGTGAAAGTAGAGGTAGGTAATCCTCATTCATAAAAACTTGTAAATCAATGTTCTGCAAAAGTACTTTATAGGAGTTTTAAGATTCGGATCAGCCAAATAATTGCAGTGTATTCCGTTAATGAGGAGGGTGTTTTAAACTTAAATCTCCTTCAATTCTATCAATTAACGCCCGACTGTTATATTGCTTGTTTCATTAAACGTCTGGCTGTTTCATTACCGAATTTGCAAATCTTTACCCCACCATCTACACACACATCAATCTCCTCAATCTCCTCAATCTCCTCAATCTTATCAATCTTCTCACTCTCCCACTCAACCACACACCACTCACTCCCTCAATCCTATCAATCTTTTCCTTAAGCCACAAACTCAGAAACCTCTGCCAAATCATCTTTTTCAACACGTAAGTTTGCAATTATAAATTCCTGTCTGTCAGGAGTGTTTTTGCCCATGTAGTATTCCAATACATCCTCAATTTTTGTTTCATCAGGAAGCACTACAGGAATAAGACGAATATTTTCACTGATAAAGTCTCCAAATTCGTCCGGACTGATCTCTCCTAATCCTTTGAACCTGGTAATCTCAGCCTTACCTTTCAGCGTTTCAATTGCTTCCTGTTTTTCTGTTTCTGAATAACAGTAAAAAGTTCTTTGTTTATCACGGACCCGGAACAGAGGAGTTTCCAATATAAATAAGTGTCCATTCCTCACCAGGTCAGGGAAAAATTGCAAAAAGAAAGTTAGCAATAACAGGCGAATGTGCATACCATCGACATCTGCATCAGTCGCGATCACAACTCTGTTGTATCTGAGCCCATCCAGTCCGTCTTCAATATTCAGCGCATGTTGGAGCAGATTGAATTCCTCATTTTGATACACCACTTTCTTGGTCATTCCATAGCAGTTCAAAGGCTTACCCCTTAAACTGAAAACAGCCTGCGTGTGCACATTTCTTGCCTTGGTAATAGACCCACTTGCAGAATCCCCTTCCGTGATGAAAATAGTTGTTCCATCTCTGTCCTCCTGATTCCCGGAAGTTTCACTAAAGTGAAAACGACAATCTCTCAGTTTTTTATTGTGAATATTTGCCTTCTTGGCTCTATCATTGGCCAGCTTCTTGATGCCTGCAATTTCTTTGCGTTCTCTTTCAGATTGAAGGATTCTTTTTAACAATGATTGTGCAACTTCCTGATTTCTGTGCAGGTAATTGTCAAGCTCTTTGGAGAGAAAATCATTAATAAATGATCGCATGGATTGCCCTTCCGGAGAAATATTTTGGGAGCCAAGCTTCGTTTTGGTCTGAGACTCAAAAACCGGTTCTTCCACTTTTACGCTGATGGCAGCAATCACTGAAGCCCGCACATCCTGAGGATCAAAGTTTTTATTGTAGAAATCTCTTACTGTCTTCACCAGAGCTTCTCTGAAAGCCACAAGGTGGGTTCCTCCCTGAGTTGTATTCTGACCATTTACAAATGAATAATATTGCTCTCCGTAATGATTTCCGTGCGTAATGGCGACTTCGATATCATCGCCCTTCAAATGAATGATTGGATATTGAAGATTCTCCCCTCCCGTCTTTTTGGACAATAAATCTAATAATCCATTCTTTGAGAAAAATGTACTGCCATTATAGTGGATCTTTAAGTTTGCATTGAGATAAGCATAGTTCCACAACTGAAGTTCGACAAATTCAGGTCTGTATTTGTACTTTTTGAATATTGTATCATCCGGTCTGAAGTGTGTGATCGTTCCGGTTTTCTCCTTTGAATCAGTAATGGGTTTATCTTCAATTAATTCCCCGGTATTAAATTCTGCTATTTTGGTTGCGCCGTCTCTGATACTCTGCACTTTGAAATAAGAAGATAGTGCATTAACAGCTTTCGTACCTACTCCATTCAGGCCCACCGATTTTTTGAATGCCTTGGAGTCATATTTTCCCCCGGTATTGATTTTGGATACACAGTCAATCACTTTTCCCAGTGGAATCCCACGTCCATAATCTCTTACCAGCACTCCATTGTCATCAATTTTAATTTCGATCTCCCGACCATTCCCCATGACAAACTCATCAATGGAATTATCGATAATCTCTTTCAACAATACATATATACCATCATCAGGAGTAGTTCCATCACCGAGCTTTCCAATATACATACCGGGTCTCAGCCTGATATGTTCTTTCCAGTCAAGGGATTTAATGTTATCTTCTGTATAAAGGACCTCTTGCATCACATTTTGTTTAATCTGCAAAGTTAATAAAACACATTAAGAAAAGTGCTATGTATGGTGAAATATAGAGATTCCCGCGGCAAGGTTAACGGTTATTTGGCTAATCGGTTAATCGGAAACAGCCGGGAACAGCCTCGTTGAAGCGTTGAAGAAAACGGCCATGAACAGCCTCGTTAAGGCGTTGAGGCGTTGAGGCGGTAACAGCCGGGAACAGCCTCGTTAAAGCGTTGAAGCGTTAAAGCGTTAAAGAAAACAGCCGGGAACAGCCTCGTTAAAGCGTTGAAGGGTTGAGAAGGGAACAGCCGAGGGGAAACGGTTATCGGTTAATCGGGAACAGCCAAACAGCCTCGTTTAGGTGTTAAATGGTTGACGGGCGGAGATGTTAAAAGCCGGGTAAAACACCTCGTAGGGGCGCACGGCCGTGCGCCCGTCTCTACAACAAACGCCACAGTGGGTACAGAAGTAACGCAGAGAATAGTCGGTAATGAAACCTTTCTGTAGAGACGCAATGCCTTGTGTCTGCCCCTGCACAAGTAGCATTTTAAAATGGGTTATCGGTTATTTGGTTTTGCGGTTAATGGTTAACAGCCGAAGGGAACAGACACACAGCCTGGTTTAGGTCGAGAAGGTACATTTTTGAGTTACCTGTTTAAGATGAGAGTTTAGGAGTTTAGTTAAGAGCCAGGTAAATAGACTGGTTTTCAATAATTTAATATCCTAAAAATGATGAACCTACAAATCATTTTCAGACATTTACTTTATAAAATGACAAGCCCTTCTCATGAATAAATTGTTACCGTTTGCTTTCTGCTTCATTTTATTTAATCAGGCTAATGCACAGTTCGGAAATACACCCCAAATTCTTACTAAAAGTCCCAATTCAAACCATCTGGGAATCTGGACTGCAGACATCGATGCAGATGGCGATGGAGATATTTTAGTTGCCCATCAGAATAGTTTGATATGGTACAAAAATCAGGGTGGAGGTAATTTTTCAAACGATTACGAGCTGATTGCTGCAAACATGTTCAATAACCTTGGTTTTTATGGAGGTAAATTTGAAGATATCGATGCAGATGGGATACAAGACCTGATATTCGACCGCTATTGGCGAAAAGGATTGGGGAATGGAGATTATGCCCCTCAGTCAAGTATTCTGGCAGGTACTCTCGCCACACTTTGTGATGTGGATTCAGATGGAATGCAGGATGCAATTTCCCGTGACAATAACAAAATTTATTGGCAGCGTAATCTCGGCATGGGTAAATTCGCTACCAGACAAATACTTGCAACACCAGTCTTGTCCGAAATTTACAATATTGAAGTCGATTTAAATTCCGATGGGCATCAGGACTTTATTGCCCGGCACAATAACAATTGCTATTGGTACAAAAACCTTGGTAATAGTCAATTTGATACCATAAGATTATTAACAGGTATTCCCGCCTCGATTACTCATGGCGATATTGACGAAAATGGAAAACCTGATTTGTTTATTGGGGTGAGAGGATCTATTTTTTGGTATGAATTTGATTCCTCAGATCAACCCACGTTGCGACAAACCTTGCCAAAATATTATTTCGGAGAAACCAGCATCGGTGATCTCGATGAAGATGGTGATCTCGATTTATTCGCAGGAAGCATAGAAGAAATAGATCATGAACGAGCCAAATATTTTGCTTTCGATTCCAACACCGGAATGTTTGACACCGTGCCAATAAATCATAATACTAATACCATCAATCACCGTTTTTCAGAAATTCTGGATTTGAATGGAGATGGATTACCCGATATATTGACAGGTGATTATGTAGGATCAGGCCAATTGGGATGGATACAAAACCTTGGTTCGGGCAATTTCTCATCCGTCAAAACCCACAACCGCAAACTTGGACTTCCCTTAGAGTTTTCAATTGCCGATCTGGAGAATGATGGCGACATGGATATTTTTGCTGTAGGCATTGTATTGGAAAATCTCGGCAATGGCCAGTATGCTGAAAAACGTCCCGCTTCTCCCACTTCCGGCAGCAGGTCATTTTATGGGGACCTCGATGGCGATGGAATTAAGGATCTTGCCTTGCCAAACGGTGACTACATTTCATGGCAAAAAGGATTGGGTAATGGGCAGTTTGGAGCCGCACATATTCTCCCCGGCCTTGTAACTTCCTGTAAACAAGTTGGGGGCGTTGATTTGGATGGTGACGGAGATATTGATCTCTTTGCTGCGAATGGCACCGAAACAGTAGAGGCAAATGCCCGCTTCTATTGGTTTGAAAACGATGGAGCAGGGAATTTTACAGAACATTTAATTCAAACTGGTCTCCAATTTTGTTCGGGAATCTTTCCCCTTGATTCGAATGAAGATGGCCTTTGGGATATTGGCATGTTATTCTTTAATAGCATATCACCCAGGCTATACCTCAATCTTGGCGGAGGTGATTTCTCGAGCCCGACCAGCCTATTTCCAGCAGGTACCCCATCTCCAGCCAATGTTAATCAGGATATGTTGGCAGATCTGGATGGCGATGGGCGCTTAGATTATGTTTATTGCACCCGCAATACCTCCGCGACAAAAGTGGCGTGGTTCCAAAATCTGGGTACAGCAGGATTCAGCCAGGAAAAGTCGCTGGCAACAATGGCGCATCAGGGATCTTATGCCGTTCCGCGTTTTTGTGTGTTTGATGCCAATCTGGACGGTATCACAGATGTAGTTGTAAGCGATAATTACTGGAGTCGATTTTTACTTGTCAGAGGTCTTGGTAACAGCTCCTTTGCTCATCAGGTGACGATGTATGATGAACCTAACTTCGGTAGATTTTACGGTGTAACCCCTCACGATGTAGATGGAGATGGCAGTCTGGATATAGTTTATGGAGAAAATACAGATTCTCTTATCAACAATGAAGGATACAACCGGATTTCCTGGTTGAAAAATGAGTATTCGGTTCCCGTACCCGGCCTGCAAACAATTTTTAATAACAGCACTTGTGATGATAACAATACGCCCCTCGACGCAACTGATGATCGGCAGGTTTTGCATTTTAAAGTAACAACTATTGGCAATGGAGCCTTTTCAAATCGCTTTATACTTTTTAATGAACTTGCTCAAACTGCTCTGGACACTTTTCTTTATGACTTTATGGCTTCTTATACCTTAGCCCCGGGATCTGCTGGAATTTCAAACGCCGGATCATATTCTTTCCGGGATTTGATTAATCCTGACCTCAAAAAAGCATTCAATAAACCGGCTATTGGCAACTGCTCTCCTGATGCTCCCACCGCTATTGGGGTAAACTTCTTCAAAGTTACATGCGACGATTCATCTACTCCCACTGATATCTCGGATGACCGTATCAAGTTTGAATTAGATGCGGCGATATACAATGATTCCGACAACAGTTCAAGCTATTCACTTAATTCTAATCTTGGATTACCTGCTAGTCACTCAAATGAACTGAACACAGGGAATTATTTGTTTCCTGATACATTTTATTTACCTGATGGAAGTGCATCAATTCCAGGTGAGGTGACTATTACGATTCAGGATCAAATGAATGCCGGCATTACCAAAACCATCATTTTTGACAATCCGGGTACTTGTTTCAGCGTACCGCCCCCCTGCCCTACTGATATTTATTATACAAAACAGCGGCAGGTAGATCTTTTTCCTGGTACCTATCCGACTTGCAAAGTGATAGAAGGATCAGTAACGATGCGTCAAAGCATGCTTCCCGGAGCACAGGAGCTGGAAAATCTCGATGGCTTCTCAAATCTGGAATACATTCATGGAGATTTTACAATTGAGGAAACAAATCTCACAGACCTGAATGGCCTTGAATCGCTTAAAAAAGTTGGTGGCGATTTCTTAATTTCCGGCAATAATGAATTGCAAACTCTTGAGGGGTTGAACAATCTTGAAGAGATAGGAAAAAGCCTTTCAGTTTATAATAGTACCTCACTCAGTACGCTGTCCGGACTTGATTCACTTAATCAAATCGGAAATGATTTGAGCTTGAGATTTGCCCCTATTCTGACTGATCTGAGTTCCCTGCAAAAACTGGAAAATATAAATGGCTCTGTCTGGCTGCAGGGTTTAGACTCACTAAGGAGTCTGCAAGGCCTGGATAATATAAGTAATATTGGATCGGCGGCTGAAACTTTTTCCGGTCAATTAGCAGTTATAGACTGTCAGTCTTTAGAAAGTCTCGACAATTTGGCTGGTCTGGAAAGCCTGTCGACCCTACTGCTATGGGAAAATAGACAACTGAAAAACTTATCGGGCCTTCAAAATCTTGAAACAATCAGAACAGAGCTCAGTATACTTCAAAATCCGGTCCTTGATAATCTTGATGCGCTGAGCAACGTAACATCATCTCTCAAGGTCTTTTTTATCAGTGATAATGACAAATTGGCTCACCTGGATGGTATTAAAAATATTAATCTTTTGTCACTTATTGTTATTGAAATTTCAGGCTCTGAGTCACTATCGGGCTGTTCTCAACCAAATATCTGTGCCTATCTGAATTTAGGAAAATTTGCATTTGTGGAATTCAACAAATTTGGATGCAATAGTATGAATGAAATAAAGCAAGTCTGTGAGGTCCCGCTGACTGCATTTTTGGAAGGAAGTACGGAGATATGTCTGGGAGATAGCACAGAATTGGGTATCATATTTGAAGGATTAGCTCCGTATACTTTCACTCTTGCTGAAAATGGTACTCCATTGCCTGCAGTAGTCACTTCTGATAATCCTTATCTGATTGAAGTGAGTCCGGATATTCAAAGTGCTTATTCACTTATAAATGTATCCAATGAATTGGGAATCGGATTGACAGGAGGTGATGCACTTATTGTGCCTCATCCCTTACCGGATGCCATGATCAATGCACCGGACACTGTTTGTCTGGGCGACACTATTTTCATAACAGCCAGCGGAGGACAGGACTATGTGTGGAGTACAGGTCAGCTGGGTCCAGAAATTGAGCTAATTCCCGCATCAACTAAAACATACTCAGTTACAGTCACAGATGGAAACCTTTGTTCTTCGTCCACCACAAAAACAATTGAGGTCAAAGAATGTACTGTTGGAATTTTTTCGTCAGACGAAGCATCAGGCAGTTTTCAGGTCTTCCCTAATCCGATGTCCAAAGATGATTTGCTCCAAATCTCCCTTGAAAATAAGTTCATAGGAGAGTTTAAAATTGAATTTTCGGGTCTGGATGGACGAGTGTTGAAGACTGTTTTTGCTAAGAAGAATAAGTCAATATTTACCGAACAATTTAGAATGGATGAAACCTGGCCGGGGCAGTTTATTGTGAAGGTTACTGATGGGGAGAGTTCGGAAGCGAGATTGGTGCTGAGGTTTTAGGGGAACAGCCTCGTTAAAGCGTTGAAGCGTTGAAGCGTTGAAGAAAACAGCCCGGAAAATGGTAATCGGTTATTTGGTTAATCGGAACAGCCGGGAACAGCCAAACAGCCTCGTTAAGGCGCTGAGTCGTTGAGTCGTAAACAGCCGGGCGAACACCCTCGTTAAAGCGTTAAAGCGTGTTGAATCGTTGAAGAAAACAGCCGGGAACAGCCTCGTTAAGGCGTTGAGGGACCATGGCCCTAACAGCAATTAAAACAGACTTGTTAAGGATAAAGTTGGTTTTTAGTAGAAAAGCAAAAGGTTCCATTTCACAATAATTTAATATCCTAAAAATGATGAACCTACAAATCATTTTCAGACATTTACCTTTGCAATATGAAATCCCCCTTCTCATGGATAAATTATTTCTCCTGATTGTGTGTATCTTTTTATTAAATCAGGCTAAGGCTCAATTTACAGGTACGCCTCAGACAATATCTCAAAGTGTCAGGACCAACCAACTCGGAATCTGGACTGCAGATATAGATGGGGATGGAGCTAAAGATATATTGGTTCCTCATTCATCCAGTCTTATCTGGTATAAAAACCTTGGTGGCGGCACTTTCTCCGATGATTTGGAACTCTTTGCTGTCAAAATGCCAAATACAATCGGTTTCCTGGGAGGACGATTTCAGGATATTGATGGAGATAGTTTACCTGATTTAATTTTTGATTTGTATTGGAGGAAAGGTCTTGGAAACGGGGAATTTGCGCCTCAGACAAGCATCCTGTCGAATAGTCTTGCTACCTTATGTGATGTAGATTCCGATGGGTTGCCTGATGCCATTACCCGTGATGATACCAGAATATATTGGCAGAGAAACCTTGGATCGGGAAATTTTGGTCCCCGCATAATTATAAGCACTGTCGCCTTCCCCAATATTTACAATTTGGATGTTGATCTGAATTCAGATGGCAAACAGGACTTTATCGCCCGACATAATAATACCTGCTTCTGGTATAAAAATCTGGGTAACAGTCAATTTGAAGCGGTACAGTTCTCACCTTCCATACCAAGGGTACTCACAACAGGAAATATAGACAACAACGGTAAACCGGACATTATAACAGGTCATGATGGCAATATTCATTGGTATGAGTTTGACACTGATGGCCAGCAAACATTAAAACAAACATTGCCGCAATATCATAGAGATGGTGTAAGTCTGGGAGATCTTGATGATGATGGAGACCAGGATCTTTTTGTGGGGGCAGTAGGGAACAGCAACGGCAGCCGTGCAAAGTATTTTGCTTTCGATGAAGCAACAGGTCTGTTTGATCCCGTCCCCAAAAACCATAATTCATACCTTCAGACCCATGAGTTTTCTCAAATTCTTGACTTGAATGGAGATGGCCATCCTGATATTTTAACAGGTGCTGTTGTAGGTGGACCCCGACTCGGCTGGTTGCGAAACCTTGGTCCCGGGAGTTTCACAACATTCATTAACCTTGACCAAAAAATGGCTTTACCCCAGGCAATAGAAATAGCCGATCTGGAAAACGACGGTGATATGGATATTTTTACTTCCGGATTTGTTTTTGAAAATCTTGGGAATGGCCAATACGCCAATAAACGTCGCGCTTCGGCGGGTACAGGTAGCAAGTCATTTTATGGAGACCTGGACGGAGACGGGATCAAAGACCTTGCATTACCTCAGGGAGATTACATTGCCTGGCAAAAGGGACTGGGCAACGGTCAGTTTGGAGCATCACAAATTCTTGACGGACTTGTCACTTCCTGCAAACAAGTAGGAGGAGCAGATCTGGATGGCGATGGTGATCTTGATCTTTTTGCTGCCAATGGAACAGAATCAACAATAGAAAATGCACGCTTCTATTGGTTTGAAAACGACGGAACAGGAAATTTTATAGCGCACTTGCTGGCTACAGGGCTTCAATTTTGCTCCGAAATATTTGCTCTGGATGTAAATGAAGATAACCTTGTGGATATTGGGATGTTATTTTTTGCTACTCATTCTCCCAGAGTTTACCTGAATTTAGGAGGAGGAAACTTCGCCGCTCCTACCAGTCTTTTTCCGTCAGGAACACCTTCTCCAACCAGGGTAAATCAGGATTTATTTACAGATTTGGATGGTGACGGTAAGGTAGATTATGTGTACTGTACACGGGATTATACACGTACAATAGTTGCATGGTATAAAAATCTGGGCACTTCAGGTTTCAGCTCTGAGCAAACGCTGCTTACAATGAATCATCCGGCTTGGTCTACTCCTTATTTTTGTGTATTTGATGTAGATTTGGATGGCCTCAGAGATCTGGTCGTAAGCGATAATCACAGTAACAGATTTACATTGATTCGGGGTTTGGGTAGCAGTACTTTTGGAGCTGCGACCACAATGTATCAGGAACCCAATTTCGGCAATCTGCATGCTCTTGCTCCACATGATGTAGACGGTGACGGAAAACTGGACATTGTTTTCGGAAATAATTCAATATATTCGGGTGATTTGAATGCTTATGACCGGTTATCCTGGATTAAAAACCTTTATCCCGAGCCTGCTCCCGGTCTGCAGTTGATCATCAACAACAGTATCTGTGACGACAATGGTACAGCTCTTGACGCCACAGATGATCGCCAGGTACTGCGTTTCAAATTAGCCTCCATCGGAAATACTACTTTTTCAGATCGCTTTATCCTCTTCGATGAGTTTACTCAGACAACTCTTGACACTTTCTTTTATGACAGAATCAATTCTTACGCTTTTCCATCAGGTTCTGCTGGAATTTTTACTACCGGGACATATTCATTTAGGGACTTGATTAATCAGGAACTGAAGAAGGAATTTTACAGACAATCGACCCCAGGCTGCTCACCCGATGCGCCAACAGGAATTGGCATCAATTTTATCAAAGTAAGTTGCGACGATTCCTTCACACCTGCTGATCCTTCGGATGACCGTATAAAAATTGAAATAGATGCAGCGATATACAATGACACAACGAGCACTTATTCTTACACGATAAATTCAGACTTAGGCACACCGCAACATATAGATTTTGGTTGGAACGAAGGACAGTATCAATTTCCGGAAATATATTTTTTACCGGATGGAAGTGCAAACGCGGCGGCTCAGGTAACTATTTCCATACAGGATCAAATAAATCCCGGAATCATTAAAACCTATGTTTTTGACAATCCGGGGACTTGCGTGAGCGTTCCTCCCACCTGCCCTGCTGAAATTCATTATACTAAACAACATCAGCTTGATCTTTTCCCAACAACTTATCCTAACTGCAAAGTGATAGAAGGATCCGTAACAATTAGTATAGGCCCTTCCCTAAGTGCTGAGCGAATAGAAAATCTGCACGGCTTCTCCAATCTGGAATATATTCATGGTGATTTCATTATTGAGGAAACGAATATCTCAGATTTGACCGGACTTGAATCGCTGAAGATTGTTGGTGGAGATTTAGTGATTTTCAGTAATCAGGAGTTGCAAAACCTTGAGGGATTAAACAAACTTAAAGAGATAGGAAAAAGCCTTTCAGTTTATCATTGTAGTTCTCTCAGCACCTTGTCAGGACTTGACTCCCTTAGTCAAATTGGGGCCGAATTACACTTGCGATTTGCCTCTGTACTGACTGATTTGAGTTCTTTGCAAAAGCTGGAAAATATAAATGGCTCTATTGCGCTGCAGGGCTTGGATTCCCTTAGGAGTCTGCAAGGTCTTGAGAATATCAGTAATATAGGGACCTCTGCTGATAATTTTACCGGACAATTGGGTATTATAGACTGTCACTCCTTAGAAAACCTCCATCATTTGTCCAGTCTGAAAAGCCTTTCTAATTTGCAAATTTGGGATAATAGTCAGCTGAAAACTTTATCCGGACTCCAAAGTTTGGATACTATCAGAACAGAGCTCAGCATCATTCAAAATCCTGCCCTTGAAAACCTGGATGCACTAAGCAACGTAACTTCATCTCCTACGGTCTTTTTCATCAGCGATAACGATAAGTTGACACATCTGGATGGAATCAGAAATATGAATCTTTTATCACTTATTCTTATTGAAATTTCAGGCTCTGAATCACTATCGGGCTGTTCTCAACCAAATATCTGTGCCTATCTGAATTCAGGAAAATTTGCACAAGTCGAATTCAATAAATTCGGATGCAACAGTATGAATGAAATAAAGCAAGTCTGTAAGGTCCCGCTGACTGCATTTTTGGAAGGAAGTACGGAGATATGTCTGGGAGATAGTGCGGAATTGAGTATCATATTTGAAGGATTATCGCCATATACTTTCATACTGGCTGAAAATGGAACGCCATTGCCTGCAGTCATCACTTCTGATAATCCTTATCTGCTAGAATTGAATCCGGGTATTCAAAGTGCATATTCACTTTTAAGTGTATCCAATGAATTGGGTAATGGATTGACGGGAGGTTCGGCACTCATTATTCCACATCCTCTGCCTGTAGCTATGATCAATGCTCCTGACACCGTATGTCTGGGAGATACCATCCTGATCTCAGCCAGCGGAGGAGTAGACTATGTCTGGAGTACCGGTCAGCTGGGTTCAGAAATTGAGCTAATTCCCGCATCGACTAAAACATACTCAGTTACTGTCACAGATGGAAACCTTTGTTCCTCCTTTACCACAAAAACGATTGAGGTCAAAGAATGCACTGTAGGAATTTTTTCGTCAGACGATGCATCTGGCAGTTTTCAGGTCTTCCCTAATCCGATGTCCAAAGATGATTTGCTCCAAATTTCTCTTCAAAATAACTTTACTGGTGAACTCAAAATCGAATTCTCTAGTCTGGATGGACGTGTTTTAAAGACTGTTTTAGCTAAGAAGGAAAAATCCATTTTTATGGAACATTTTTCAATTGACACTGGATGGCCCGGGCAATTTATTGTGAGGGTGACGGATGGGGAGCGTTCTGGGGCGAGATTGGTGATGAGGTTTTAGGGGAACAGCCTCGTTGAGTCGTTGAGTCGTAAACAGCCGGGGGAACCGCCTCGTTAAGGGGTTGAGGGGTTGAAGCGATAACAGCCGGTAATAGCCAAACAGCCCTGGTAAGGTGTTGAGACGTTGAGAAAAACAGCCAGGTAGAGAGTTGAAATTGAACATCAAGTGGATGTTCTGGTAAGTTGGAACTTTACGATAAATAATTCATGACATTGGTAAGAGTAATAAGATATATAGCCATTCTCGTTTTGATTACCCTGCAGGCTTGTAATGCTCAAACTCAGGACAATACAAAATCCGTTTTGGACAGTGATATTCCCTTTTCCGGTAAATCGGACGGAATTGTTTACTTTTCTCACGATAAGGGGTTAACATGGAAAAATGAAAGTACTGGTTTGCCTCCTGCTGTTAAAATTGGTTTGGGGGGAATTGCCATTTCAGAAAACAAACTTGCATTGCTTTCAAAGGATAGTGGACTCTACTTTTATAATGATCAGAAAGGTAGCTGGATGAACATTCCAACAGACAAGGAATTATTAGAAAGTAATCCGGGAGCATTACTATTTTTCAAAGACCGTATCTATGCGGGTACGCAATTTGCCGGAGTTTTCTATACTGAAGATGAAGGGCAAAGCTGGACAAAAATGAATTCCGGTCTGGACAATCTAAGCATCAGAAAATTTGCTGCTATCGAAAACAAACTCTACGCAGCCACTAATTCCGGACAATATTCTTACAATGAATCGCTCAGTCAATGGGACCTAGAATATGGCAACAGCTCATTGCAGGTGAATGGCATTACAGCATTTGATGGAAGTATTTACATTGCTAGCAATCAGGGAGGATTTACTGCAGTAATTGGAAAAAAAGAATGGAAGAAAATCTTTTCAGAAGGTGCGCTGCATAATATCAGTTCGGACGATAAAGGAATCTATGCTATGATGTACAACGAATTGTTTTCTTCAATTGACAAAGGAATTACCTGGCAAAGTATACAGAGTGGATTGCCTGCTGAGCTTTATACTTTCAATGTCATTAAGATTGACAACACAATTTTAGCAGGACAATGGGACGGAGTTTATAGAAAGGATAAGGAAACTGAAAAATGGAAATTCTCCGGCGATGGTTTGCCTGAAAAATTTGCCATTACGAATATGAAAGCATATAATGACATCATTGTCATTAGTGGTTCAGAAAGAAATTTAAAATCAGGATTGACAACTGATAGATAGGTTTTAGGCTTCTGAACCTCATCACATCTCCTCATCTGTAACATCACATCTCCTCTTCTGAAATATATTATTCTGACAATAATTTGTTGCTTCCATTTATTGAATTAACTTTGCATTTCAAAGTGCTTTTAAATATAAATTTACACTTAAATCCCTTACTCTAATAATGTACAAAATGAAAAATAAAATCAGTAAGTCACTGAAAATAAGCAGCGTATTATCTATCATAACCATAGTCTTAGGGCTCATCTTGCTGGTCTTTATGATCACAGTGGAGGATGAACCGGGCGCTTTACCTTTGTTTTTGATACTTGTGGGGACGGTGTGGTTTTTTGTGAATCGGGGAAGGATAAAGAGGGAAGTGAGGAAAGGGTTTTGAGCGTTTAGGGTGCTGGAGGGTACATGAAGAGAAAACTTATAAATAGTCTGCGATTTTGATATAATGGAAATATATGTAATATTTTGGTTACTATCTAGTTAGCTGAATATACATCAAAAATATGGAAAATCATTACCAGACTTTAGGCGTGGAGAATTTTGCTTCGTTTGACGAAATAAAAATTGCATACAAGAAACTTGCCAAGAAATTACATCCAGATGTAAATGACGGAGATAAATTTTTTGAAAAAAAATTTCAAGAAATTCAAATCGCTTATGATAACTTATCTGATTCCCTTCGCAAAGAGCTCCATGATAAAATTTTGAAGAATAGTTTCCAAATTACTGATTCCAACCTTAAGGCTCCCGCGAAAGAAGAACCTAAATATGCCAATTCGAACCCAATGATGAAAAGACCACCTACCCATTTCTACGAGAAAGGTCGATTGGTAAAACGAAGACGGATGTAAGGATCACTCAACGAGTGGAACATTTTCTATAACCAGCCTGGTTGTAAGTATTATCCATTGTATCGTGACAGATATAGATGCCATCGTTCGTTTGGTGAGATTTCCCGGCTGGCAGAATTCCAACTCCGGAGAAAGAGAAGTACAAAGTTCGTTAAGGAAGATACTCTGGGCTAAGTATAAGATCAAAGATCAGGTGTTGTTTGATCGGGCTTATGCTTATATTAAGGAGTATTATTGAGTAAGGTAAAATCTCAACAGTTTAAACTCAATTTTAAAGTTGTTAATTTGAAATTTAATTATATTAATTACAACTTTATAGTTTATGTTTAAAATTATTTTCTTACCTTTGCGGCACCAAACCAATATATGAGTACGGAAACGGCAGTAGCGTTCTTTTTAAAAAACTTTAAAGAAAAGATGAAGTTTTGGGACGTGCTCTTTCGCGACGATAGAGGCAAGAATGCACAGACTCTTGCGGATCTGGAACTTCGCCCCATAGATCGAATTACTATTCTGGAAGCACTCGAAATCAGGGATTATAGCGAAGGTCCAATTGAAGAAAAACTATATGGAGGTACTGATATGTGGGTGTTTGGTAAAACAGTTAAGAATAAGGAAGTGTATATCAAAATAACAATGGGAGCAATCAACTGCGGCGTTATCTGCATTTCCTTTCATCTGGCACAACACAAAATGAAATATCCCTTAAAATAGAATGACCCATATGAAAAGTCCCATCACAGGTAAAGAAATGAAATTGAGCAAGGAGAGAAGATCAATGGATTTCCGAAAGGAAACATTTGAAATCGTTTTTCATTTTTATAAATGTGAAGACAGCGGAGAGCAATTTACAAGCACCTCATTAGATGAAGTGAATATGAACCAGGTATACAATCAGTACCGGGACAAATTCAATATCCCCTTTCCGGATGAAATCGCCAGAATTCGTGAAAAATATAGTTTACCAGCAGCAAAGATATCTGAGATATTAGGTTTTGGGGTAAATAGTTACCGCCAATACGAAGCAGGAGAAATGCCCAGTATTGCTAACGCCAAGTTAATTCAGATGGTGGCTGACCCTAAGTATTTTATTAATTTGGTGGATTTATGCGGAACACTGAATGATCAAGTGAAGGCAAAATACATTCAGAAAGCGCAATTATTGCTGGAAGAAAGAAAACGAAACATTTTCAATTTGAATTTCAAAAAATATTTATTAGGGAATCCTTTAGCAGATATTTATTCAGGATACAGAAATCCTAACTTTGAAAAGTTTACTGAAATGGTAGTTTACTTTTCAGAGAAAATAGAACCATTCAAAACCAAGATGAACAAGCTACTGTTTTATGCCGACTTTTCAATGTTTAAACAGAGCTGTTTTTCCATTAGTGGGGTAAGATATCATGCCATAGATATGGGACCTGTTCCCAATAATTTTCAAAGCATATTTGAATATCTGGCTAATAAAGATGAAATAGATATTTATACCACGGAATTTCGTGATGGATATACGGGCGAACAATTCAAAGCAAGAAAAGACAGAACATTTAAAGCAGATTTGTTTTCGGAAGCTGAATTAGAAGTCTTAGAGAAAGTTACTGCAGTATTTAAATCCACTAGTACAAGTGATATGATTGAATTAAGTCATTTGGAAGAAGCCTGGAAGAAAAACGAAAAAGGTAAAAGCGTCATCAGTTATGAATATGCATTTGAGCTAAAGCAGATTTGAATTTTTTGACACAGCTACTAAAGATGTTTAAATCCCTCCTTCCCCCGGCTATTCGTCAGATGCCAGCACCCATAAGCCAGCAGCGGCTGTTCCGGCTGTTTTCTCGCAGCTCGAAGCTCGAGGCTCGAAGCTAATAGGCTGCTCCCTCTTGCCATTCCCAACAAAAAACTGTAATCTTGCAGCGTTTTTCAAAAGACATTAATACAAATAATCATACAAGCAAATGGCCAATCAGGAAGATTTATTCAAAAAGATCATTTCTCACAGCAAAGAATACGGTTACATTTTTCCTTCATCAGAGATTTATGAGGGACTCAGCGCAGTGTATGATTACGGTCCGTATGGGGTGGAACTGAAGAATAATATCAAGCAATACTGGTGGAAAGCTATGACCCAGATGCATGATAATATTGTAGGGATCGATGCTGCTATCTTTATGCACCCAAAAACCTGGAAAGCTTCCGGCCACGTGGATGCATTCAATGATCCGATGATCGATAATAAGGATTCTAAAAAACGCTATCGCGCAGATGTCCTGATCGAAGGATACATGGATAAATTGGAGGATAAAGCCAATAAAGAAATCGAGAAAGCCGCGAAGCGATTCGAAAACTTCGATGCTGAGATGTATCGCAGCACGAATCCGCGTGTACTGGAATATGACAATCGCAGAAAGGAAATCGCCCAGAGACTGGCAACTGCTATGACCAATGCCGATCTGGCAGACATGAAAGCCATCATTGAAGAACTGGAGATCGCCTGCCCGGAGAGTGGTTCGCGCAACTGGACGGAGGTGAGACAGTTCAACCTGATGTTCAGTACGCAGATTGGAGCATTGGCAGCGGAGGATTCTACGATCTATCTGAGACCGGAGACTGCTCAGGGTATTTTTGTCAATTTCCTGAATGTTCAGAAAACGACCCGTCAGAAATTGCCATTCGGAATTGCACAGATAGGTAAGGCATTCAGAAATGAAATCGTTGCCCGCCAATTTATATTCCGTATGAGAGAATTCGAGCAAATGGAAATGCAATTTTTCATCGCTCCCGGAACGGAGATGGACTGGTATCGCCATTGGAAAGAAAAGCGTATGAAATGGCATTTGTCCCTGGGTACTCCTGAGAGCATGCTAAGATTCCACGATCATGAGAATTTGGCTCATTATGCCAATGCTGCGGTGGATATTCAGTTTAATTTCCCATTTGGATTCAAGGAACTGGAAGGAATCCACTCCAGAACTGACTTTGACCTGAAGCAACACCAGGAATTATCGGGCAAAAAACTGATGTATTTCGATCCGGAGCAAAATGCCAGTTATATACCATTTGTTGTCGAAACTTCAGTGGGTTGCGACAGAATGTTCCTGTCTGTGATGAGTCAGGCTTATACGGAAGAATCTGTGCCGGATGCAAAGGGTGAAGACGCCACAAGAATTGTGTTGAAAATCCCTGCTCCTCTTGCGCCTGTGAAATGCGCCATTCTTCCTCTTGTGAAAAACAAGGAGGAACTGACCACCAAAGCCAGAGAGATTTATCATCAGTTGAAAATGTCTTTTGAGTGTCAATATGATGACAAGGATGCCATTGGCCGCCGCTACCGCAGACAGGATGCAATCGGAACACCATTCTGTGTGACAGTTGACTTTGAAACACTGGAAGATAATCAAGTAACGATCAGAGACAGGGATACATTATTGCAGGAAAGAGTGTCCATCGACAAAGTGGCTGCTATCATTTCTGAGAAAACAGATCTCAAATCATTGCTCCTAAAACTGTAATCCTATGAAATACTGGTTGGCCAAGTCTGAACCTGATGTTTACGGCTGGGAAGATATGATCCGGGAAAAGGAAGCCACCTGGGATGGTGTCAGGAATTACGGTGCCCGCAACAACCTGATGTCGATGGAGATGCATGATAAGGTCCTGATCTATCATTCCAATATCGGAAAGGAAGTGGTCGGAATTGCTGAAGTATCCAAAGAGTATTTCCCTGACCCCAGCGATCATACCGGCAAATGGTCTTCTGTCAAATTTAAACCATTGAAGAAACTGAAGAAACCGGTGCCATTATCATTGATCAAAACCATTCCGGAATTAAAGGATATGGTGTTGGTGAATAATACGCGATTATCTGTGCAGCCGGTATTGGAGGAGGAGTTTGAGAAGATATTGGAGTTGTCGGAAGAATAAGCCTCAAGCTACAAGCTTCAAGCCTCAAGGGAACAGCCACCCTCACTCCTACTTGCCGTTGCTTTTAGCTCCGGCACTCACACAAATAAAAACCCTGTTAGCAGCGTCGAATTCGCAGTGTAGGGGCGATTCATGAATCACCCCTACACTGCGAATTCGGCTGTTCACCGCACGCGGAACACACACCCGGCTGTATTCTCGCAGCTCTGGGCTCGAGGCTCGAAGCTTGTTCCAGGTTTACTTATTCAATCACTTCAGGCAACTTAAACCGCACATTTTTGGCAAAATATACCTTTCCACTCTGATCAATCAATGTGTAGGAAGTGTGACCACGCATTGTAGAAAAATCTTCCCAATTGCCATGCTGTTGCACTTTAATTGGACGCTGTGCAGTTTGAATCCATTCCTGAACTGCTACTTCACGGGACTCACGGGAAGCAGCACAGGATGATGCGAAAATCACTAAAAACACTAGCAGCGAAAATAGTATGGAACGCATAATTATGAATTTTGGAGTTCGTAGATTTAACGCATTCGGTGAATTTTTTGTTTGTAAAAGATTCAATAAAATTATGCAATTCAGATATGGTATATCATCCTCTGAGGGCGTTTAGGCGTTGAGGCGTTGAGGCGTTGAGGCGTTGAGGCGTTGAGGCGTTGAGGCGTTGAGGCAGAATTGATATTTAGTCAAATTGGTTCACAGAAATGTGGCAAATTTTCAGCGGTGACAGGGTTTTTCTCTTTTCCTTTCTATGGGGAAAGGGCGGGGATCAGGTTAACACTCACGCTCATATTAACTTTTTACCTTCTGCGAAGAACCGCTCCTGAGCGTCTGTAGACGCCAGTTTGTGAAGAATGTGAGTTCAAGTTTCGAGTTTTTGATGCGGGTCAGAGACCCGTACTATGAGCGTTAATTCCCGAGACTCAAAGCTTTCTTCCCGGCTATTCACCTTTCCCATCCCAAGGGAAAGGGCAGGGATAGGGTTCCCACAGGGAACTCACACCCGGCTGTATTCTCGCAGCTCGAGGCTCGCGGCCCGAAGCTTTCTTCCCGGCTGTTCTGTCAGAGGCCAGAAGCCAGGGGCCAGAGGCGGCTGTTTCAGGGAAACGCGCCGAAATCTTCCACCCAAGTTACTTTCTACAAAAATATTTTTCAACTATTTTCCATTAAATACAGCAATACTGCTCAAATAGCCCGATTTACGTATTGTGCGCATAATAATGATTATGAGCAATTTAATTTGGCAAAAGGATTCGAAACCAATATAAACGCAGTATTCCTGCACAACAAGCAAAACCACTCTTTTGGGAAGGAAGTAAATCATTGACAACGAGCGAAGTACGATTCATAGAACATACAAATATTTTTTGCAATAATGTATACAAGTGATTAATCCATAGCTTACATTTGCGTCGCATTTATCACTTTAACGTATTTTTAACTTTTCAAATTCAATTTCATTTATGAAAATCAATGCACTCCTTTTCGCTATCCTATTTGCTGGTAGCATGCTATTTGTAAGCTGTGGCGAAACCGCTACTGAAGAAACAACTGTAGAAGAAACAACTGAAGAAGCTACAGCAACAACTGAAACTGCTGCTCTTGACCAACAAGTTGCTGGTACTTGGGTAATGATGGCTGAAGATGGTACTGAAAAAGGATTCTCTCTGAATGCTGATGGAACAGTTGCTCCAATCAACATGGCTGATCTTGCTGCTACTCAGTGGACTGCTGCTGACGGAAAAATCATGCTTACAGCTCCTGCAGCTGAAGGTGCTGAGCCGGTTGTAACTACTTGGACTGTAGTAGGTGTTACTCCAGAAACTTTGACTGTAAACGACGGTACATCTGACATCGTTCTTACGAAAAAAATGTAATCTGTTCGAACTTATACTGAACCGCCCGGAGTAATTCGGGCGGTTTTTTTTTTGTCTATATCTCAAGTTATAGCTCTTTCCTTTCTTACGCTCTATGCTTTTGTGAACCCGACAGATTCAGAGGCATTATTGTTTTGTCACCGTTTTTGCATCTTTTATGCAAAAATGACGCCAAAACAATTGATTGTTGTTGCATTTTACCCTCGGTATAAACCGGGGGCTACTATTTGATTAAGCCCCACTTTGGAGGTTCAAACACAAGCTTTTAATGGCTGTTGGCTGTTCATTCCAGCCTTTTAAAATTTCCATGAGCGAAGAAGGAAAGTACTAAATGTACTTTACAAGGAAGCGAACCGACGAAGAAGTGAGGTCACTCGAGCGCCCTGAGGAAAATGCATCACATGCCTTCCATCAAACAATTATTTGCGCTTGTAAATAAAATATGACAAGTTCATTTGTCTATATTCACCAAAAATGAATATCATTTACTAATTAATGGCCGTAAAAGAATTCCATACCATCATAAAAAAGGTAGCCAGCAAGGAGTAATCAGTTTGCTTTTATCTCTGTAAAAAAATGCGTACACTTATCCTCGGTTAGAATCTGAACTCATTTTTCAGGTAAATATCGTTTGATGAAGAGCCCATTGAAGAAAAGCAGGATGAATTATAGATATCTGATATTGCCCTGTATTATATGCATAGTATGGGCTCTTTCCCTTGCGTCTGATTTACCAAATCCTTCCGCACTAAAGCAAAAAACCATTCATTTTCACAACAGGCTGGAGCCGGACTCAACCTGGCTGTATGTGGATCCGCTTTTCAATTATTACGTAGAAAATCAATTATATGATTCCATTTGGGGAATTATTAAATATCATATCCGTGCAGCGTCCAAATCATTGGGTATTGAAAAAGGAAATGAAGTATACAATCGATACAAAACCATCTTTAATGAATGCTATTCCGGTAATTTGTTTCTTCAGACTATATTGCAGGATGAACAGGCAATGTTATATCTGGAGGAGTTTCGAATAGAAGAAGCGCAGCGTTTATTTCAGGATAATCTTGTATTAAGACAAAAGATATTATCACCCGTTGATTCATTCCTTGCTATCAATCATTCCTATCTGGCCGAAAGCTACAGTTATGCCGGAGAGTATTCAAGGGCAGAGGTGGAGATTGAAAAAGCAATAAAAATCAGATTGAAATCAGCTCTGAAGGATGACAGGATGCTCGCCGTATATTATTTGTTAAGGGCAGGAACCCGGTATGACAAATCAGAAGAAACCGAGAAAGATTTCATTGCAGCTATTGAAATTTTCAAGAAGCTGCACGGAGAAGATTTTAAGGGCTTAAATATCTGCTATAATAATCTCTCCAATCTTTATTACGATACAGGCAGAATCGATGAAGCGATTCAGACACTGATGATATCTATAAAGAATAATGAGAAAGATCCTGTAAAAAACAGAAGAGCTCTGGCCACGAATTATGCCAATCTATCACGCTTTTATTGGGGGGGCGGAGATTGGGAACATGGCTTTTATTACTGCAGAAAATCCATGTTACTTTTTGAGGAAAAAGCAGAAGAAGAAAAATACTTCTTGTTTAATCTCTATGATCAAATGGGTGGATTTTACCAAACACTGGGTTTCTATAAAGAGGCTGAAACTTTTTTCGAGAAAGGAAGGGCATTCAAGGAAGAACTTTTTGGTACAGAATCTATGCCATATGCCCAATATTGGTATAATATGGGAAGAACATGTTATTACCAAAACAGATTGTTCGAGGCTTTGGATCATTATAGTAAATCAGCAGATATTCGAAAAGAATTGCTGGGAGCGGACAATCCTCTTTATGCAGATTGTCTGAGTGATATGGGAGATTGCTACAGAAAGCTGGGACAGTACCCCAAAGCACTGGCATATTTTAAACAATCATCTGAAATTTACCGCGAAAATTATGGAAAATTCCATCAATACCATATTGGAGATCTCGCTAATCTTGCGAACATATACACCCTGATGGGAGAGCACAATCGGGCATTGTCCGTCCTGCAGGAATGCCTGTCCCTGATTACTGTTGATAAATGGCATTCAAAGAATGTTCTGGAAAACCCACCTGTAGAATTATTAAAATACAACTATGCATTAAATGATATTGTGGTCAATAAATACCAGCTTTTGAAGCTATACGGTTTACAAAACAATGATATCAAATATTTAATGGCAGCTTATAAAACGCTGGATATCGGTACATCCAATCAGAATAAATCTTATCATCAACTTGGAGGACTGGAAAACAGAAAAGATGTGGTACAAACACTCTCTGAAATTTACAGATTTAAAGCTGAGTTAAGTTTTGATCTGTTTGAAATGAGCGGTGATTCCACTTTTCTCGATGAACTTTTTGAATTTTCTGAAAATAGTAAAGCCTTCAATCTCAGAGATCTTTTGAGGGGTGACAAAGCAGCTTCTTATGCAGGAATTCCTGACAGTTTGGTAGCTGAAGAAAAAAAACTTACGCATCAAATAAGACTATTCATGGAAAATGAGTACGATCCTGAAGACGATGTTTACAAAAAAAAATATATTGAACTGCAGGAAAGGCTGGACCGAATCGAACAGATTTTTCGTGACTCATTTCCACAATATGCTGAAATCAGGTATGACCTTGATCCTGTCTCTCGTCAGCAAACTCAAAAATCATTAGGGGAAGATGAGTGCCTCGTCGTATTGATGAAAGGAGTCGATAACTACTTCAGACTTTTTATTAACAAAAATGAATTTCATGTATCTAAATGCGGTCATATATCCATGATGGAAGGCTGTGTGGATGAAATGTATCAGGCAATGAATGAGGCCAGGATTCAGCAATTCAGTCAATCATCCAATTTTCTTTACACTTCGCTATTCGATGACATTTTTAATCAATTGACGCCTACAGTAATATGGATCCCGGATGCATATTTTCATCAATTGAACCCCGAGGTGCTGATAAGTGAATTGCCAAATGAAGATTCCGGAATTGATTTTGGTGAACTTGCATATTTATTAAATGATTTTGAATTCATTGTTAATCATTCAGTTGTATTGACTCAGGAATGGTATGATTATGTGGATGAGCCCAAAGCGGCATATCCTCTGTTAGCAATTTCTCCCTTTAGCGAAATTCAGAAAGATAAGTCATGTATTGATTCAGATAAAAAACTGATCCGTCTTCCATGGTCAGAAAAAGCCATTAACGAATTGAATGTTCAATATAAAGGCAATTTCCTGATGGGTGAACAAGCCACAAAATCTGAAGTTTTAGCCTATTTAAGCCATTCAAATATTTTGCATTTTGGAACGCATGCGATTACGAACAATGAAGAACCACTGCGATCAGGATTAGTGTTGGCATGCAATCAGGAGGATCCCTCCTGGGAGGCAAGGAATTTGAGTGCTGCAGAATTATATGGAATTCCATTGAACGCAAAACTTGCAGTACTGACTGCTTGTCAGACTGGAAAAGGAAAATTTGAATCCGGCGAAGGCGTCATTTCTCTGGCGAGAGCATTCAATTTTGGTGGTTGCCCCAGTCTGCTGATGACTTTATGGTCTGTGGATGACAGGGCCAGCTCTGAGATTGTTCTTCACTTTTATCGGAATTTAAGACAACAGCTGACGATCTCGAACGCTCTGCATTCTGCAAAAAAGGAGTACCTGAGAAATCACACCGGAGATCTCGCCAATCCGGTTTATTGGGCCGGCATGGTGATGATCGGTGAAAATCAAATTGTTCTGATGGAATCCAAATCTTCATTTATTTCTTATGGGCCGGCGATAGGTGTTGCTGTTGTTTTTTTGCTGCTGCTATTGTTGTTCTTTAGAAAAAAAATGAAACAAAGTAGCTAAGTTGTTTTTGCTTTTCTTAAGTTTATTATGCAACTAAATATTCTCCTTAAAAATGGGCTTCATTCATATTGATGATTGATAATTGAGAAAGCCATTAGTAGCTATGAAAAGATTCGTATTTATTCTTTCCATTGGATTTATTTTCAGTGTAGGTCAATCTTACACTTATTCAGATCCATTTGGCTGGAGACAGAAAATTGAGGATCATTTTTATAACGCCAAATACGATTCAACGCTATTTTATATCACATTGCTTCGCAATGAATATCAAAAAAATCATCAGTATCAGGATGAGTTTGGCTTATTATCATTTCATGTAAGAAGCATTACTTCTCACACCAGTATCGAAGAAGCATACTCCTTGTTAAATGACTACAAGCAATTGCACAGGGAATGTTTTCCTGCTGATTCGGTTAAGTTGGCTGAAATCATGGACGAGGAAGCATATCTGCTGTATGAAGTAAATAAATTTAATGAAGCGCTTCCTATTTTCAGGCAATCTTTAGAGCTAAAACTCAGACATCTGCCGCCAGCTGATTCAATGATTGCAAAGAGCTATGCTCTCCTGGGAAGTATCTGTTATTTTATGGAGCAAAATGATATTGCATTTGAGTACCATAATAAAAGTATTGAGATCAAAAAAAAGATATATCGACAGGACCATATGAGCTTGGCTACCGGATATGTGCAACGTGCAATTTCCAGAACTGACCATCCGGATAGCATCAAATCAGACTATTATAAAGCCATTGAAATAGCGACCAAATTGAGCGGACCTGCGCACCGGATTAATATTGCATCCTATAACAATCTGTCCTCTATCTATTATTATGAAGGAAATCTGGACTCCTTTTTGTTCTTTCTCAATACAGCAATAGAGAATAATTTAAAGGTGAAGAACGAGCGTTCTCTGGCAATCAATTATACCAACAAAGCGCGATATCTCCAGACAATAGGAGATTTTGAATCTGCCATGCAATATACCAGACAAGCAGAAGCAATATTTTTAAAAGACAAAGCCAGAAATACGCACTTGCTGGCAAATCTTTATGACCAGCTGGGCAGCGCATTTATTCTTCTTCGCAGGATAGAAGATGCATATCTGACTTTTGAAAAAGCCGGCGCATTGAAACTGGAATTGTTCGGACCAAATTCACCTTCTGTCGCTCTATATTACTACAATATTGCAGATATATATGTCACAGTGCAGGATTATGATAAAGCTATTGAATTATATCGCAAATCATTGCAAATTGCCATCGGCTATGGGGATGAGGACGACGTGATCATCCCTCATATTTATTCAGAATTATCTAAAACTTACAGATCTAAGCATGAATGGAATGAAGCTCTGAATAACGCATACCGGGCAATCCAACTCTATGATAAATTATTTGGACCGCATCATAAGTACACAATTGAATCTGAGCTGGATGTCGCCGAAATATTATTCTTAAGTGGTGATTCCAAAAAAGCATTGGAGGTAGTGCAGAAAACCATTTCTTATAGTTTTCAACCATCCTGGAAATACGCATCACACCTTGATAATCCTGCAGATTATAAAGAAATGCTGCCTTTCCTGGCAAGTCAAACTATGCAGCTTAAGGCAAGAATCTTGTATCAGATGGGACAGAAACAATATGACCCTAAGTTGTATGAATCTGCAAAAGATGCTTTGAAAATAGGTATCAACATACAGAATGAAAGATATCTGACATTGGGAAGTTTACGCAATCAAAAAGATATTCTCAACGAAAAGAATAAGGACTTTGCCTTGCTAACTGACATTACAGTTGCTCAATTTAGGAAAGACGGTGATGTTAATCATTTAGCCGAATTATTTTCATTCAGTGAGGATAGCAAAGCATTTAACTTGCGGGATGCAATCAGGGGTGAGCAGGCTGCTGGTTTCAATGGTGTGCCAGATTCTCTCATTGACCGAGAAAGACAACTTTCTCAAATGATTCATTTATATCTGCAGGAAAATCAGGAAGATGGATCAGAAGATTGGGACAAGAAATATACTTTGTGGAAACAGGAATATGACTCCATCAGGGGCTACATAAAAGATAAATACCCCGATTATGCTGCTATTCGATTTGACCTGTCATCGATTACACTGCAACAAACGCAAAACCTGCTGGATGAAAGTACTGGTATTTACCAGATTTTGGTAGGTGTAAGCGATTACTATGGTTTATATATAACCAGAGATACCGCAATTCTTACAGAACCGGGGCCCGTACATATGCTTCAGGGATGTATTGAAGATATGCATCTTCGGATGCAGAATGATGATTGTTCGCAGTTTATTGGCAATGCACAATATTTATACTCAGTACTATTTGAAGATTTGGAAACATTCCTTCCGGACAAATTAATCTGGGTACCCGATTTACATTTTCACTCACTAAACCCTGAAATACTCATTACCCAAAAATCAGTTGAGCACAATGCAATCTGCCGGTATGAAAACCTTTCCTACTTAATTCATTCTGTTGAGATTTGGCTGAGTCATTCGATTACTATAATGATGCGGACAAGTGGTCAGGATGGATCCGAAAAAACCTTTGAAGGTATTGCAGGTTTTGCGCCATTTAGCGGGGATTCAGATAATTCAGGGTGTACTACAGATGAGGGCAGAAAAATGATACGCCTGCCCTGGGCAGCTAAAGCGCTGGAGGAGATGAAGGAAATTTATTATGGTAAATACTTGTCAGGTAAGGAGGTAGAAAAGCAGAAAGTACTGGATCTAATGAAAGAAGCGTCCATTCTGCATTTTGGAACGCATGCTATTTCTAATAAGGACAAGCCTCTTTATTCAGGATTGGTGATGGGATGCAATCAGAAAGAAAATAAAGCCGGATATGAATTTATAACTGCGGCCGAACTATATGGCATGCGCATTCCTGCCAAACTTACTGTACTGACAGCCTGCCAGACAGGTTCCGGAAAATTCGAATCCGGTGAAGGTGTCATTTCTCTGGCCCATGCCTTTCATTATGCCGGCTGCCCCAGTACTTTGATGACATTATGGTCAGTGGACGATCAGGCCAGCTCAGACATAGCAATAAGTTTCTATAAAAATCTCAAACAAGGCCTGACATTTTCTGAATCTTTACGAAATGCCAAAATGGAATATCTTGCTCAAAATGGAGGCAGTATTCACAATCCATTATATTGGGGTGGACTGGTATTAATTGGAGAAAACCAATCATGGATCCCGGCATCCTTCCCTTTTTGGAAAACCTGGCTTCCCTGGACTTCAGTTATTTTGATCATACTCGTGCTGGTTTTCTTTGTAATTAAACTAAGAGGAAATATGATTTTTTAGTCAGACAATTTTCCAGCCATGCACTTTCCTATAAAATACAATGAGATCGTCTTATTCCAATGAGATGACATCTACAATATAGCATGACATAATTTTTAAAAATTTCATCAAAATCTTTGATGACTTTTAATGATCTAAACCTATAATCAGAAAAACAAACTATGAAAACCACTTTATATATCCTTTTACCATTGCTTTTATTCATCCTTTGTTGCAGCAGTGCCAGTAAAAAACCAAGTTCCGGATCATGGACCGGAGAACAAATAATAGAAGCGCTGAATCAGGGCAAGAATATACATATCAAAGGAGCTGAAATTAAAGGTGACATTGATTTTACAAAATTAAAAGATCGCAGATCTTCAAGTATTCAGGCCGGGTATTCTAATATCTCATCTACTATACTATTTGATAGCTGTATTTTCCACGGAAAAATCATTGCTCAAAGCGTAAAAAATCAAATGTATGAGGTCTGCAGGTTTGAAAGACCTGTACAATTTCACAATTGCCGGTTCAAATCAGAGATTAATTTATCAAATGCAATATTTTTTGATGACTTTTTACTCACTGAGTCTATAGTAGAGCAGCATATGCAAATGAAAGCAACAAAATTCGAGCAAACGTGCTCATTTTTCAAAACTCATATTTTAGGCAATTTTGAAATGCAGGAAAGTCGTTTGAGGGGTTTGTTCCAGGCAATGAATCTTGAAGTCGGCGGAACTCTGAATATGCAACAATCTGATTTCTTCGAAGATGCACAATGGGGCAACGCAGAAGTCTACGGATACTGGGACGCCAGCCTGTGTTTTTTCAGAAAAGGTGCATTTTTCAACTACACAAATTGTCATAAAACATTGGATTTTACTGATGCTTCATTTTATCATCGTTTTGAAATACTTAGTTCCAGAATTGAAGGTTCATTGAATCTCACGAATGTTTGGTTGCAAAAATCTCTTCTCTGGAATGATACTACTGTAAATGGCCCTATCAGTTTGGAGGGTGTACATGCAGGACTTAAACAACCTGATATTACCAAGCTGAAAAAAACTAAATAACACTCTTTTCAAAAACTCCTTTTTAACCTAATCATTAATCACTACTTCTTAAATCCTCTTCATCATGAAAACTTTCCTTTCTTCAAACTTCTTCAAATCTGCATTCTCTCTGCTCCTGGTAGTTCTATTACTTGGTGCCTGCAAAAAAGACCTTAATATTCCAAATGACCAGGTCGATCCAACTCAGCGCAGTCTCGGACTGAACGGCGATGATGATCCAACGAAAATCCCATCCAGCATTAACCTTAGCATTGGAAATACAACAGTACCTTCTAAATATGATCTCACAGACAAATTTCCACCTGTAGGTAATCAGGGTCAATATGGCACTTGTGTTGCCTGGGCGGTAGGATACAACACCAAAACAGCAGTAAACGGTATCGACAATAACTGGAGCAAAACGGATCTGGCAAGTGCTTCGAGACAAACGAGTGCAGCGGATCTTTGGATGGCTATCCCTACAACTGCTAAAGGAAACGATTGTGGTGGAACAAATTTCGAAGATGCGTTTGAAATTCTAATCAAAAGAGGAGCAGCATCTGCACAAACTGCTCCTTACAATTCCAGCCTGAGCTGTAATTCAAGTCCACAGCAATCCTGGACTCAGGAAGCTGGCAACAACAAACTTGAAAGTTTCAGAAAGATTAATCTGAATGTAAATGAAATCAAAACCTATATATCACAGAACAGACCTGTAGTATTGGGAGCCAGACTGGGAGATAATTTCATGAGCTGGAATTCTGAAGCAGTCTTAAGCAGTCACTCAGGTTTCAGTCAGGTAGGCCAGCATGCCAATCACGCAATGGTAATCGTGGGCTATGATGATTCCAAAGGTCCTAATGGAGCCTTCAAAGTCAATAATTCATGGGGAAGCAATTGGGGAGCGACAGGCTTTATTTGGGTAGACTACAATTTTATGATCAATCCTGAATTTGGGTTCCTGGTTTGTGTAGTATCTAACGCAAAAGGTGATTTTAATCCGGATGATAATCCAGGTCCAACCACAGGTGACTATGACCTGATCCCTTGGAATGTTAGCGATGATTTTGCTGGGACCGGCAATCAGAGAGAACGCACAGCTTACTACAATATTTACAATATTGGAAGACAAGCAGTAAAAGCCTCCTCTAAATGGAACATGTGTTATATCTACTACAATGCATTCAATGCCAACGACTATGGAATCATTCTCTACGATTCTTATACCAATGAGTACGGAAGTATCGGTGACAATGGCCCTCTTCAAAGTGGCCCGGGCTTCTCCGGCAACTGGTGGAATAATATCGATATCCCTTCAGGATCAGGGATGGCAGAAGAATTATTTGACGACAGTTATGTGACCTGGAATTATACAATGCCAAATATTACCGGATACTACTACTTAGTTGCAATAGCTGATGCCTATGATGCCATCCAGGAAACAGATGAATCAAATAACTTCTATTATCTGGGCAATGAATATGGTGATCCGGTCTATATTCAAAACGGTATCGTTCAGGGACTCCAGGATAATAACCCTGCAACCCGCAAACTTTCAGCCCCGACTGCAGGAGCAAAATTGGATTCACCAAGACAAATGTCAAGAGCTAATTACAATGCCTACACCCATACGGAAATAAGCAATATGCTTCTTGACCATAAAAAATCCGGAAAATTGCAAAGCAAAATAGTAGCTCATCAAGCTGCAAAAGCTAAAAGATCAAGATAAATAGTAAGAACTTAAAGGCCCGGCAAAGGTCGGGCCTTTTTTCAACCCAGGGTAAGGACAATATTTTTCACATACCTGTTCGATTTACCCATTTTCTCATCAACTAAAGGGCAACTATCATGGGCAGTATTTTATCATTTTCACTTTACAAAAAAGAGTCTTCATTTACAGATCATGAATTATTTCAAATGATTCAGAATGGAAACGAAAGAGCCTTTGAATACCTGTACAAAACCTGCTTACCTCAGGCAGAAAAAGCGCTTCTAATCCCCGGTAATGATCCGGAATTATTAAAAGACATGTTTCAGGACGCTATCATCGCACTCTGGCAAAATATCAAAAGTGGTAAATATCAGGTGCGTGAAAATGCCAAAATGAGTACATATTTGATTCGGATGGTGCAATATCGATTGTACGAAAAAGTTAAATCCGGAAAAGTTAAATATGAGGTTCCACTTACAAAGGATTTTGATGCACCATGGGATTCAAATCCGGAAGAACAATCACATCAGCTGGAAAGAATTGAGAAATTACAATCTGTTTTTAATCAGCTGGGAGATAAATGCAAAAATCTATTGGGAGCATTTTATTTCGAAAAGAAATCAATGGCAGATATAGCAGCAATAACAGGCCTTCAAACGGCATCAGTGAAAAATGAAAAGTACAGATGTATGGAAAAACTAAAATCATTGAGTACACAATTTAAAATCAATAGTTTATGAATAATCTAGAATGGTCTGACAAGATTGATATGTATCTGACAGACAAAATGACCGCAACAGAAAAGGCCCAATTCGAAAGCGATATACAGCAAAGTGCAGAACTGAGAAGTCAGTTGGAAGAACAAAAATTGCTGATGGAAATGGTAGAAGTCGGAACTTTAAAAAGCCAGTTGAATAATATCGATCAGAAATGGGATCGGCTCAAAAAAGAGGACAAAAAACTGGACTTCAGAAATTTGAGCATCGCTGCCACTGTAGTACTGATGATTGGAATCGGACTTACCTGGTGGATCACCAGGCCGGTTCCGGCCAATGACCAGGTTTTTGCAAGTATGTTTGAAGCAGATCCGGGATTACCTTCCCGAATGGATGAAACCCTGGAGTATGAATTTGATGATGCCATGGTCGATTACAAAATGGGTGATTACAGCAAATCAACCTTCAAATTCCTGACATTGAGCAGGGATAAAATCAAGCCGGACAGTGTTCAATTTTATCTGGCTATGTCGTATCTGGGAGATCAAAAATACAAACAAGCTTATGAAACCCTCAAATTTTATGAGCCAGAAGACAGCAGACTTCAGCAAAAAGGAGAATGGTATCTGGCTCTGGCAGCACTGAAAGTAGACCAGCAAGCAGAAAGTAAAGCACTTCTTCAAAAAATCAGCAAACAATCTGATCATATATTCCGGCAGCAAGCTGGCAGAGCACTGGATCAGCTTGAAAAGAATTAATTCTGTAATCGTTTTTTAGGTGTAAATTAAAGGTCGCTTTCTTCAGTGAAGGCGGCCTTTTTTATTCTTAAATTGTAGTAAAAATTCTTAGGCACTTTTCATTCATATTTTATCATTATTCCTTCCTTGCAATTTGCAAATAATGATTAAAAAAGAACTCTGATTTAAGTTGACGAATTGCTTGCACATTATAATTCCGGGAAATTAAGAATTGATTATAATCATCCAGGGAGTATTGATAAGGATGCATTAAATCACCTGGAATGATTCTAAACAGATATTTGAAAAATGCATAATTATGTGCATCAATTGTCAGCACCATTGTTCCTCCGGGTTTCAACCAGGTATCCAGCAGATCATAACATTTCCTGATATCATCCACATGATTGATGGCATTCATACAAAATATAATGTCATAAGATGCTTCAGGATGAAAATCTTCTAATGCACAAGCATTAAAATTCACATAAGGGTAATCTGCCTTATCAAATTGATTGATTTTTTGCTGATACTCATCCACCAGGGGATCAATTGCATCTACCTTAAAACCATCTAAAACCATATACATACCTGCAGGTCCGCAACCGGCATCCAATATTTTTGAACCGGGTTCTATGGGTCTGATGGCTTGCACCTTATCTAAAATAGTCTGCCAGTAATTTTTCTTCCAAAGATGGTATTCATCTTTAGGCCTGTCTCTCAGATAAGATTGCCACCATCGCAATTCAATTTTCTGAGCAATTACCCACTTTACCGATTTTTTCATCTGTAAGACAATTTCGGGATTGAAGTCTCAAGATAGAAATACTTTTTACAAATGAAAATGAAGTCCTTTTTAATATCAATATCTAATCGCCTGTTTTTCATACAGTTGTATTTAGTTTTCTTTCCGGGTGATCCATTATTATATTTCTGTGAAATTATTTTCAAAATGATGATGACCTTTTGATGTCCTTCCCTATAGTAGGTTGTGTCAGATACTGCAGATCGATACAAACGCACATTTCACTTTTAATAAAAACATCAAAAACAACCATCATGAAAAAGATTTTTATTCTCACAGTTTTCTCATTTATCACATTTGCCTCCTTCGCACAATTACAAATAGGTCCAAAAATAGGTGTGAACTTATTCAGACAAGGACTTTCAGAACAGGGAGGCCAGGTTTTTACCAGTGCATTCATTCCCGGATTCAACGCAGGAGTAGGACTTGAGTATTCATTTGGAGGTAGATTTTCAGTAGCACTGGATGCACTATACAGCCAAAAAGGAGGTTTTGCTCAAAGTAAAGTTCCTCTTCAATTTGAAAACGTAAATATCCCGGTATTTTATGAGTATCAGGATAGATTAAATTACCTCAACTTTCCTTTATTTATCAAGTATTACCTGAGAGGAAAGGATTTTGGAATGAATTTGCAAGCAGGTATCGAACTTGGATTTCTGATGAGTGCTTCCCAGTCAAAAGGAAAACTCACCAATCCTAATGACGCCACTGACATTACAGAAATTCAAAAATCAGACTATAACCTCGGAGACGGACCTTTTGACACTTATCTTAAGTCAGATTTTGGTTTGATGTTCGGCGCAGGATTCTTCTACGAATTGGATGCAGGCCGTATTATTGCAGATTTACGTTACCATCACGGAACTTCAAATGTCCTTAATACTAACCTTGAATCACAAGAGGTTTCCAACAGAGGAATCAGCTTCTCAGTAGGTTACATGTTTCCACTCGGCGGAGGATTTTAAGAAATAAAATTCCTTTTCATAGTTGCCCCGGGCCGGCTGAAACTTCATCTTGATCTTGGTCGGCCCTTTTTTTTCACTTTCTAAATTTTTCGACATGAAATGCCTGAATTGCGGAACATCCGTTTCCACCACCGATATAAATTGTCCCTCCTGCAGAATTTCTCTTCAAAGACACGGAGTCATCAGAGAAATAGCTGAACCGACAAAAACTCATCAAAGCTGTCAAAATTGCGGAACTTCAGTTTCATCGACAGATACCAATTGCCCAACTTGTCAGATGCCCGCTCCGGGAAGAAAAAACACCCCTGCTCCATCTGAAAGACAGTCCGAAAGCGGACATCCAAAATCAGATCCTTTGCCAGGTTTCAATAATGGAATCTCAGCTTATAAAAAAGAAGGATTCATCTGGAATACTATAGCACATGTTGAGAAAAATCTTCAGCCGGTATTTATTCACAGCCAATTAAATCCTGAATCATGAGACAACGCAGAGAAATAAACGCTTTCAGCATGTCATTCCTGGATTTATTGTCAGGAGCGCTTGCGGCGGTGATCATCTTGTTTATTATCGTACCCAAATCAGATGTTCAAAGCCAGGTTGCAGATCAAAACATCACAGAATTAAAATCAAACTTCTTCACGCTGGATAGTATCATTGAGTCTCTTAAAGCAACTATGCCCGAAAACGAAATCGCAGTTCTTATTCAGACTGCTGCTGAAATGAAATCAACAATATCCAGCCTTGAAGATGCTACAATGACGCTCAGGAACAGATTATCCGAGACCAAACAACAAAATGAGGAGTTGCAAAGCAGACTTGCTCAGGCGGATAAACGACTCAGAACGCTGATCCAGGCTGAAAAAACTGCCAGCGCTGAAAAAGCAAAAGCACAGCCAACACCGAAAAAATCAGAGCCGATTGCCAAAACTACCAGCCCCTCTTCACAGTCTCCTACAACTCCTCAATCTGAGCCTGTTAAGGAACAGACCAAAGTATCAGGAAAAGGTGATTTCATGTTTGGTTTGAATCCGGCTTTTGTGGTTCTTGTCAACTGGGAAGATCCGAAAGCAGATGTGGATCTGTATCTCAAGAGTCCGGAAGGAAGATTTTGCGACAGCCAAAACAGAAGTACCAGCTTTGGAAAATGGATCAAAATGCCAAAGAAATTCATCACTCAGCCACACCAGGCCATTATCCAAAAAGAGCTCAAACCCGGAACGTATGAAGTGTATGCACATTTGTACAAACCGAGGAACAGCAAAACAACCATTTCAGGTTTTACAGCAGTCAATCCAGCTGACGGCGATCCCAGAAAAATTGACTTTGGCCAGATAGAAATCAGTTCTTCCCCGCCACCGTATAGAAACGGAGGAGGAGTACTCATCGGAACCATAGAATTATCAGAAAAAAACATTCAATTTAAAAAAGCATTATAAAAACAACAGTCATGAAAGAAAGATATTTTAACATCATGTTTAGCTTACTCATTGCATTTGCAATCATCGTACTTCTGGCTTTCGTAGCCATGGTTTTACCGGAAGGAAGCACGGGACACAGAATTATAGTCATGCTTGGTGGACAATTACCAGGCGGATTTATACAGGGACTTACCTACTTTTTGTTCTTCTTTGGGATCTTCGAAATTCTTAAAATGAGCAAAAAGGTCAGAAACGAAGAAAAATCTTTTACAATGGATTTACTTCCTGAAACCGAGCAGCTGGTTTTATCACCGGAAGATGTGGCCAGAATCAAACTGAGCATGATCGAGATCGAACGCAAACATCCATTTATCCTCGTCAATCTGATCAAAAAAGCCTGTACTAAATTCAGGTCAAGCTACTCTATCTCTGAAACCCTGGACATGGTATCTAAGCAAGCAGAAATCAATTTCCGAAACAGTGATTCTGAGCAATCTATCATCCGCTATACTGCTTGGGCCATTCCTTCTATCGGATTCGTCGGGACAGTAATCGGAATCGCCGCATCACTTGGTGCAGCAAGTTCAGCAGTGAGTGCAGTAGGAATTGAGAGAGTCACAGGTTTACTGAATATTGCATTTGATACCACATTAGTAGCCCTTATTTTATCTATGGTGCTGATGTTCATGTATCATAACTTTCAGGAAGCCAATGAAAAGCTACACGCTAAAATTGAATCCTATGTACTGGACAATTTGGTCAACCGTATATATCACACATAAAAATACGAAGCCTCAAGAAACTGATGTTTTTTAAATGAGGTGGATGTGCCGGCTCGCAAGAAGAAATTTTTGCGGGCTTTGGCAATTGAAATAGCTGGGAGTAGTAAGGCATAAGGAATAAGGAGTAAGTGAACAGCCGTTGCTGGTCGAAGATGCTGAACGAAGAATGAGTTTCAGCATTGCTGGTTGAACAGGTGGGGATCGCCTGATTGATAATTTGACACGTTGCATGCAACGTGTTTGGTTGGAAGAAATAAATCCCAATTGAAGCAATCCTATGAAGAGCCTGCTTCAAGTTTGCGTTAGCTGTCACCTCCGAAATAAACTGATTGCGAAGCAAACAATTTATTTCGGAGATGTCACTTTTTGACGCCAGCCAAAAAACGTCACCATGCAAGTGCAGCGCCGCATGGCGTCACCGGGTTGCGACCAATTCTCCGTAAGAGTCCCAATTACCCTCTACCTTACAAATCAAATCAAAATATCGACATCCCACTCCTCGTAGTCAACAACTCAAGGGTCTGCATTCCTTTCACTGAATTTCCTTTTTTATTAAGCGGCGGACTCCAGACTGCAATAGAATACTGGCCCGGATGAACTGCCACTATACCTCCTCCTACTCCACTTTTACCCGGAAGTCCTACCCGATATGCAAAATCACCGGATTCATCATAAAAACCACAAGTCTGCATCAAAGCATTGAGTCGTTTAGTCTGACTTATAGTCAGGATTCGTTTTCCATCAGGAGCAACGCCTCCTTTAGCAAATAATTGAAATGATTGTGATAGCTCCCTGCAGCTCATTTCAATTGCACATTGGAAAAAGTAGAAATCAAGAACATCCTGCACCTCGTTGTCCAGATTATTAAAGGATTTCAGGAAAAATGCCATAGAAGAATTCTTAAAACCGCTCGACTTCTCTGATTCCGCCACTGCCGGATTGATTTGAATTTTTTCTCCCCCACAAAGTGCTGTCACAAAGTTCAAAAATACTTGCCGGGGGTCCTTAAGATGTGTCAGCAATATATCCGAAATCACCAATGCTCCTGCATTGATCAATGGATTTCGCGGAATTCCCTTTTCATATTCCAATTGTACAAGAGAGTTAAAGGGATTTCCTGACGGCTCAACTCCCACCCTCTTCCAAATGTCCTCTCCCTTGAGGGCAATAGCCAGAGCTACAGCAAATATTTTTGAAATACTCTGAACCGAGAATTTTTCATCGGCGTCACCTGCACAAATCTGATCTCCTTCGACCGGAGTCAGACACAGTCCATACTTATCCGGGTCAACGACCGAAAGTTGAGGAATGTAATCAGCTACCATTCCTGACGAGGTACCCAGCCTTACTTCCTCAAAAACAGAAGAGACAATTGCATTCCATTGAATCATAAAATGGCGACTGTTTTAAGACTTGCAGGTTTCAGGGAACGACTAAGTATTCGAGTGGAGACCCATCAAATTACCTTCAGAATCAATGAAGAAAGCCATATAACCTGTATCCGCATCAATAAATGTCTTAGGCATCGTAATACTTCCTCCTGCGGGTTCAATCCTGTCAAGAACTGCCTGCAGATCCGGATTACCATTCAGGTAAATAACACAGCCGGTTTGAGACGGAGTATGATTTTCGCTTTTCACCAGTCCACCTGAGGCCTTGCCGGGTTCCATAGCTGAGGGGAACATGTGCATTTGCATTCCCATCATATCGATAGAAATCATTTCAATTTCAAATATTCTTTCATAGAAAGCTTTTGCACGAAGTACATCAGTCATAGGAATTTCAAACCAATTCAGGGCGTGTGTGGTAGCGCTCATTTTCTCCATGTCAGGTATTTTTTTTAGGGTTATTGTTAGAAAAGACAGATCGACAAATTTGGCTTTAGTCGTCTGTAAATATATTGATCAAAATTTGATTACCCATATTTAGTGAGAAATAAATTATAAATGAGATTGATTGTCTTTATTAGTTGGGCTTGCCCGTAGAAAGTCAAACAGGCGGGTAGAGGCAGGCTGCGCCATTTAGATCCGAGTAGAGATCGTGTGAGTCGTTGCCCTGCTTTGTCAGTTTTACTTAACAGCCGGGTAGAGGTAGGCTGCGCCTTCGGGCTACGAGTAGAGATCGTGTGTGTCGCTGCGCTTCGCTTGCGCCGTGTGTGCGAAATCTCCTTTGTCGATTTCGCGTGATGTGGTTCGCCCAGCTCACGGGATGAATTGTGAGTGATGTGTGTGGGAAGGGAAACAGCCACTGCTAGCTGCTAGCTTCTGGCTTCTGGCTTCTGGAGAACACGAAAACATCCACTTTTGATTCCTGAACAAGCAGCCTCATCCATTGGGATACGCAATGAAGAGAAGTGGAACCTTGTGATATTAGTTGAAAAAGTGTATATTTTTTGATCGTCGGAGACGATCATTGGCTGTTACACATCCCGTGAACGAAGTGAACCACATCCCGCGAGGCCATAGGCCTCAAGCAGCACACGAGCCGGGCAACGCCCGAGCTCACACACCGGGTATGGAGCTCCCAGCTAACGCGCCCTAGGCGCGCTACTTCCTTAGAAGTCCATCGACCATCCGCACGATATCTTTTCTATTGGAACCTTTCGTCATGAAGGCCGGTAAGCGACTGAACATAGCAGAATTTTTCTTAATGGTATTTCTCGGTTCGATTCCCCGTTCACGTAATCCAGCTTGAATGTAAGCGTTCAATGCTTCCAGATGTTCATAATTGAATGCCCAGAAATGATGTTCCCGGTAAGTATCCTGTAACCAGAGAGGAAGTCCGAATACACTGTCAGTCATACGCCCCTCATGCATCGGATGTCTCATGATACTGGCGTCATAATGCGTGGAATCTCCGCAATTTTTGCAGACACTGTGTACACTTTTTGAACCATTTTTCCAGATAAAAGTTTCTCTGATCTGCTCGTGACATTCCCGGCATTTGACAGACAGATAAGCGGTAGCGTATCCATACCATCTTCCTTTTTCCTCTGTATGATGACAGGAAGTACATTGTAAACGCTGAGTGGATGTGACAAGTGCTTTGCCTTTACAACGGGGGCATTCTACTACAAAATGAGTAGCAAAATCAGAAAGCTCTACGCCCGTATCAGCAAATCGGTCCATCTAAAAAAAATTGGGCTGCAAAAATACAGAAGAATCTGATTATGTCCTTCTCCAAAGGGTATCAATAAAATATGATTTTTTGTCCTGCCAGCTTCCAGTCTGAGAAAAACCACTGCTTTGGGCGATATGATGGATATATTCCTGAGTATACTTTCTGGAAATTTCCATGAAAATAGATTCACCTGCTTCAAATTTAACAGTTAAATCAAGATCAGAAATTCTGTAAGTAGCGGCTGAATTTGCGACCAAATAACTCTTTGCAAACCCTGTTTCTGGATCATAAACAGGATAATGAGTGAAATTGGATACATCAATATCCCCTCCCAATTCTGAATTGATACGGCTCAATAAATTGAGATTGAAATCGCGTGTCACTCCTTTTGAATCATTGTATGCTGCCAGAATAGTATGCGGGTTTTTCTGCAAGTCCCAACCCGTGAGCAAGTAATCTCCCGGCTTGAGCGCCTCAGATAATGCCTCAAAGAAACCCTCTGTTTCATCTATTGAAAAATTGCCTATGCTGGAGCCCAGAAACAAAACAAAGGATACCTGATCATCCTTGAATAAAGATCTTGAAAGTGCATTCAAGTACTCACCTTGCACCGTTTCAATTTGAAGGGAAAGAAATTCATCTTCCATATCCTCCTGAAGTAATTCAAGCGCATTACCTGAAATATCTATAGGCACATATGTAAAGTTATACCCGGCCTCGAGCAGATGATTCAACAAAACTTTTGTCTTCATACCATCTCCTGCTCCCAGCTCTACAAGTCTGAATGGTTTTTTTGTATCCATGACTGACATGATCTCTGATGCATGTTCTTTCAAAATTGCATATTCCGATCTGGTCAGATAATACTCCGGCAATTCCGTGATCCTTCGAAAAAGCTCATCTCCCTTTTCATCATAGAAATATTTGGAAGGCAGATATTTGGACTGTGAAGAAAGACCCAATTTAACGTCCTTCATGAAGCCTGACTGAATTTTTACAGGTTTCGATAATTCTTTGATGCTATTCATTGTATATACTTTGTAGTGCTTGAAATATTGATTTCAGGCAAAAGAGAAAATTTTTAAATGTATAAATAGATACGCATTTGAGGAGTTTAAGGTTTCAAAATACTCCGGCAATTAACCCGCTTAGAATCTATTCAGCCAGTCTTATTCCTGTAAATTGCCATCTCATATCCGGGTGAAAGAAATTTCTATACGTCGATCTTGAATGTCCGGCAGGAGTAGCTACTGAACCACCACGAAGCACCATTTGATTGATCATGAATTTTCCATTGTACTCTCCTAATGCGCCCGGAAGCTTTTTGTATCCGGGATAAGGTAAATAGGCTGAACCCGTCCATTCCCATCTGGCACCATGACCCAACAATGGACTTGCAACTTCCCACTCAAATTCTGTAGGCAGTCGCTTACAACTCCAGGATGCAAATGCTGCAGCTTCATACCAGCTCACATGTGCCAAAGGAGCATTCATTTCCAGAGGCTTTAAGCCATTGAGTGTATATATTTTTCGGCCTTCTTCAGTTTTGTGCCAGTACAAAGGTTGCTCAATATGATTAGCTTTGACCCATTCCCATCCTTCCTGATGCCAGTGCTCAGCATCCTGATATCCCCCTGCTTCTACGAAACTCAGGTATTCCCCTGCTGTCACCAGCTTGGTATCGATACTGAATTCCTGCAAAAAAACCTTATGTCTGCCAAGTTCATTGTCAAAGCAAAATCCTTCTCCATCAAAACCGATTTCATAGATTCCTTCCGGAATATGGACAAAACCCTCGGCAGGATTTATTTTTTCCTGCTCAGGAATATCCACCACTGACGGAAACAGAGGATTGAGTGAAAGCGAATATTTCAAATCCGTAATCAATAACTCCTGATGCTGCTGTTCATGCTGAAATCCCAGAATAACCAGATCTTCAAATTCTGTCACATCTGCCAGTTCAAACCAGCGTTGCATTTGTTCGTCCACGTGGGCTCTGTAGTCATAAATTTCACGAACAGTAGGTCTGCTGAGCTGTCCTCGTTCTGCTCTGAGTGTCCTTTCTCCCAGTGCTTCATAATAGCTATTATAGAAAAAATGAAACTGCTCATTATAGGGCTTGTATCCCAGAAGATGCGGCTTCAGAATAAATGTCTCAAAAAACCAGCTGGTATGCGCCAGGTGCCATTTTGCAGGACTCACGAAAGAAACAGGTTGAAGTCCGTAATCTTCCGTTTCCAGGCGATTGCAAAGGTGAATCGTATGTTGACGGATACGATGAAATTCTTCAGCTAGCATCATGTATTTCTATTTTTCTCTAACTAACAATACGTAATTCATTTCGGATTGAAATTATAATTAGTGGTTGACTTTGAATTTTTAAATTATCACACAAGGCATCTTGACATAATAAGAATTACTCTACTTCAACCTTACACCTTTTCAAATGGATGTTCAGGTGGCTGCTAAAATGGCTGTTCAAAATCGTAATTCGCAATTCGTAATTCGTAAATATGCTATTCACTATTCAATACACGTTCAAAACACCTTCTCGTACTCTTCCAGCACATGTTCTTTTCCGATGGAGGATTTTGCCTCCAGAATCTCAAAAACATTATTCTTGATATTGTGCGCTATATCTCCGGTAGGAAGGTCATTACAATCCAATCCAAAAGGATCTTCGATCTCTTCTGCCATCAACTGTACACCAATGAATGCAAAGAAAACTACCATCACTACCGGTACTGCTAAATATCCTAGTTCGGGTATAAGGGCAAAAGGAAGCAATACACCATAAGCAGTGATGAATATTTTCATATAGACACTGTAGCTGAATGGAATGGGAGTCTTTTTTATTCTTTCGCAGGCTCCCAGAATATCCAGCAAAGCTTGTGTGTGAGGTTTGAAATTCAGAAAATCTCCCAAAGATATTTTCTCTTCCCGATGCAATTTTTCCACCAGACGATGAATTTGCAAACTGATATGATTGGGTATATGACCTTTCAAAGGATAATCCCGTTTGTCCTCATCGGATAGGAAAACCAATTCTTCGACTTTAACTCCTGCTCTTAAATGTTCTTTCAGACCAATACAAAAATTAGAAATCAAAACGGTTATGCGATGCTTATTTTCAATATCGTTTTCCGGAAAAGTAGAAGCTGCTGCAACTGCCAGATTACGGCTGTGATTAACCAAAGCACCCCAATGCATCCGGCCCTCCCACCAGCGCTCATAGGCAGTACTGGTTCTGAAAACCAACAATATAGAAAGTACTATACCCAGCAATGAGAAAATGCTCAGTCCGGGTTCAAACATATTTTCTCCAATCAATTCTATTTCGATGATAGCGACAATCATTGTAAATAATCCTATCCAGCCTACGGCACGCATGATACGTGTCATTGTCCAGGATCTGAATAAGTGAGAAATGTCTTTCAGCCAGTATTTGTTTGGGGTATAATAAATCATAATTGGATTAAATTTCTGCTAAATATTTGTGTACAAAACTAATAGCCATTGCACCCTCTCCTACTGCCGATGCTACTCTGTTCATCGCCCCGGATCGCACATCGCCGGCAGCAAAAACTCCGGGAATGCTGGTCTCCAGCAAGTAAGGTTCGCGGTCCAATTTCCATATTTTTTTGAAATCTTTCAAGGAAGTCATTTCTCTTCCTGTGCTTACAAAGCCTTTATTATCTTTTATTACATCAGCCGGCAACCAATGTGACACAGGCTGAGCTCCAATAAATACAAATAATGCCGCAGCAGCAAATCCTTCACAATTTTGCTTTTGATTGAACTGAACCACCACTTTTTCAAGAGAGTCACCGCCGATCACCTCTTTTACCTGGGTATGAGGCCACACTTCGATATTTGGAGTCCCTTCAATTTGCTCTATCAAATAAGAAGACATTGTCTCATGAAGCGTTTCCCTCCTGATCAGAATAACTACTTTCTCAGCAAATTGACTCAAATACATGGCTGCCTGACCTGCTGAATTTCCACCCCCAACAATGAAGACTATCTTATCTTTGCAAAACTGAGCTTCTGTATTGGCAGCCCCGTAATAAACTCCGGCACCGGTAAGCTTTTCTATCCCTTCTGTATCCAATTGCCTGTAATTGACTCCTGTTGTGATCAGCAAGCTTTTTGTATTGATCACAGCCCCATCACCCAATGTCAAAATCTTGTATGGCGCCTGAAAACTAATTGATTTCACTTCCTGCGGTGAAAGAAACTCCGTACCAAATCTGGTCGCCTGAGTGATAGCCCTCCTGGTTAGTTCAGAACCACTAAGCCCATTAGGGAATCCCAGATAATTTTCAATCCTGGAACTGGTTCCTGCCTGTCCACCCGGAGCGCGTTTTTCTACAAGAAGTGTTTTCAATCCTTCAGATGCGGCATATACTGCTGCGGCAAGACCAGCAGGGCCGGCACCTACTATCACTACATCGTACAAATCAGCCTGTGCCTCATGACTCATCCCGATTTTGGATGCAATGTCCCGGAGCTGCGGTTGCTTGAGATAAGATCCATCCTCAAAAAAGACCACAGGAAAATCCTTATTTTCAAAACCATTGATCTCAATCAATTCAGCTGCAGCCTCTGAAGTCCGAACATCCAGCCATTGAAATGAAAACAGATTACCTGATAAATAGTCTTTGATAGCGTGGGATTTGGGAGAAAACTGGTATCCCAGGACACGGATTCCCTTGAATTCCATTTTGACATTTGCATGCCAGTCATCCAGCAAGTCGATCAGAACCGGATACAATCTCTCCTCCGGCGGATCCCATGGTTTCAATAAATAATAGTCCAGCTGTACATCATTGATAGCTTTGATGGCGGCATCTGTGTCTGAATAAGCAGTGAGCAATACTCTTTTTGCATCGGGATAAATGACCTTTGCCTTTTCCAGAAATTCTACACCCTGCATTTCAGGCATTTTCTGATCAGAAATAAATAAAGCAACTGTCTCGCCTTTATTCTTCAGTTCTACAAGGCTCTTGAGTGCCTCATCTACAGAGGTAGTGCTCAATATTCTATATTCCGGTCTGAATTTACTCTTGAGGTCCCGTCCTATCGCACGAAGTACTTGCGGATCGTCGTCTATGGAGAATATGATGGGTGTAGTCATATTTTATTTATTTGTAAAATTGGAGAGGAACAAAAACATCATCATAAAACTAAATATTAAAGTGATCGTGGAAAACAAAACTCAAAAACAGTTTTGCCCGGACTGGTGTTCACCGTGACTTTTCCATTGTGTTGTGAGACAATCTGCTGAACCACTTCGAGGCCCATTCCTGTTCCTTTTCCCATTTCTTTAGTGGTAAAAAATGGGTCCCAGATTCTGGAGAGAACATCATCCGGTATCCCCGGCCCATTGTCGATGATCTGAATTTTGGCAAATTTGCCATCTTTGATTGTGCAGATCTGAAGAACAGGATTGGGAGTATTTTCCATAGCATCGATGGCATTGTCTATGACATTGGTCCATACCTGATTCATGGCACTTACCACAATAGGAATATCCCCGATGCTGTCATCAAAATTGAATTCCACAGAAATGTTACTTTTCTTGATTTTGTGATTCAGCATCGTGAGCGTATTTCTGAGTCCCTGATGGACATCCGCCATGTGTCGTTCGCTGGCCTGATCCATATGCGTATAGCTTTTCACTGATCCGATCAGGGAAGAAATCCTGTCTGAAGCATCCTGTATATCTTCAACAAGACGCTCTGTGGTCAGATTATTGCTGATCCATTTCAGTACCGGACCCAAATCTTGCTCAGGAACCAGTTCCAGAATTTTTTCAAAATCTTCTTCCTCAAAACCGAATTCTACCAGATTCTCTGCAGTATCCTCGTCATGTGGAATATTGTGATCTTCCAGCCAGTCAAGGATTTCATCCTCGCAAGCTGTGCGCTCCATCAAGCTGAGTGGTTCGGGTTTACTTTGAAGACGATTAAACAAAATGGCATTCACTCCATCAATTTGTTCGGTGGTCATTTTAATATTTATGACCTTTTTAAAAGCTTCAGGCTGTAATTGCAGGTGCTTTCGCAATTCAGATGAACCGCGCACAATGGCTGCTGCAGGATTATTAAGTTCATGTGCCAGACCAGCAGATAGCTTACCAAGAGCCATCATTTTTTCATTCTGTTTTTGCAAGGCCGTAAATTCCCTGACCCTGGATGTCATTGCCTGTACTAAAGCAGCAGTTAGCTCATAATTGTTGGCGATCAATTCTTTTTCAAGTGATTTGGGAAAAGATAGTGCCTCCAAATCTCTGATGACCAGGCCAACTGCAACACTGTTTTTACCTCTGGAAAAAGGTAAATATCCCGTAATATCTCCTTCTTCACCCAGGCCAAGATCCATTTGCTGATTACTTCTGTTGATGAGAATTCTGTAAGCACCTTTTAGAATGAAATGAGTATGGTCGATGGGGTCTCCTGATTTGAAAAGATATTCACCTTCCGGTATAGTATAATGTTTGCTGTGATCGATCAGCCATTGTAGCTGTTCGGCAGGCACATCTTTTAGTTGCTCAAATGATTGTAACTGTTCGACAAGCGATTTTTCCATGAAAATAGATTGAGATATAGAAGTATCATTCAAAATTAATGATTCCAAACAACAAGCAAATGCTCTTTTTGCAGGTCAATACTCCGAAACTATTCTCAACACATCATGATATCTCACATCGGGTTCGGAATTAAGTAAGGGATAACAAATTGAAATGGAATTGGTTTGTTAAATCTCTGTTCAGCTAATGTTTGAAATAATACTTTGGATTTAAGTTAATTAATACTCCTGAGTAATAAGCAATTTAAGGTATAAATACTCTTTTCAAAGAGATCAACTTATGTAAACTTTGCAAAATGAATACATCTGATTATATCTTACAAAATTCAGAATGAAATTAAAGTAATATTCCAACCCCAATAGTCTGGAAAAGGTAATGGTTCAATATCACCAGTTCATCCAGGATTAGTCCGGGGTATTTGAATAAATATAAGTTATTTAGTTCGGCAAACCTAATATCCATAGTAAGTCCATTTATTACTCACCTCCTTAAAATGCAGCCTGATGATAAAAATTAAACGAGGACCGGCTCCCAAATTCCTTAAATCTGCTGCTGTAAAGTCAGCCTATGAGCAGCTGAAGGGAAGCTCTGAAAATATTCACAGGCAGGAACGATTCAGATTCGATATTTCAGTGCTGGAGCAAGTCAGAGCTGATTTGATGAAGATGTGTCAGGGCAAATGTGCTTTTTGTGAGTCAAGAATTGACACCATTGGAATTGCTGAAATCGAGCACTTCCGCCCTACTTCAGGTGCCAGGGGAATGGGAAAAGAATATGCAGCTCAGCACTATTGGTGGCTGGCATATGATTGGGGCAATTTATTGATGGTCTGCCAGATTTGTCTTAAGCATAAAAGAGATTTTTTCCCTCTGGAAAATGAGACGAATCGTGCGGCTATTGGAGCTATTGGTGCAGATTTAAAAAATGAAAATCCATTGCTTATCGACCCTTGTTCTGAAGATCCCGCTGTACATATAAGCTTTTCCATAACTGGAATGCTGCAGGGCAAAACGAAAAAAGGCCAGACGACCATCGATATTTTGGGATTAAACAGAAGAGATTTGGTAAATGGAAGACAAACAGCTGCTAAGCTTTTTCAACGTGAATTACAAAGTTTAAATATTCAAAGCGCTTCCAAAAACAAACTTAATCTCGAATACATCACTGAACTTCATTCCGATATCCCCACTCAACAATATGCAGGTACTCTTAGAGCTGTCTTTGCAGAATGGCTAAAAGAACATACAGATCCCTGGAACAGGATAACTCAAAAGTCCACGCCGTCAATCGATAAAATCTCCAAAAAAGCGAACAAAACAATTAAAAACCAGTCTCATTCAAATATCACAGATATAGAGAAGCAAGTATTGTCTAATCAAATTTCTCAGATCAAAAGATTCTCTATCAAATCCATTGAAATTGAGAATTTTAAATCTATTGACAAATTATCCATTCAAATCTTACCTACCGGAAATCAGGAAAACCGGGAATCATGGTTGCTCATTCTTGGCGACAACGGCATTGGCAAAAGTTCCATCCTGCAAGCTTTAACTTTAGCATTGGCCGGAAAAAAACAGCTCGATTTAATGGATCTTGATGTAATGGACTATTTGCGCTACTTTACAGATTCAGGTTATGTGAAAATTTATAGCTACGAGCATGACGAGCCAATTGTACTTTATTTTGATCCCACCGGATTCCATACAGATCTTATAGATCCACCGACTTTTCTCATGGCATATGGTTCTACCAGGTTATTGCCAAAAGGCTCAGTAGAATGTAACAACAACATGCTGGATTATGTGAATGTCAATAATTTATTTGACTATACTGTGGCGCTCTGTGATCCGCATATGTGGCTAAGTGAGCTGGATGAAAAAGAATTCAATGACAGAGTAGCTCCGGCATTTTTTGATGTTTTGGCTTTGAGAGGAGATGACCGATTGTACCTTGAGAATGGCAGAATCAATATTGCTCAGTTTGGCACCTCTAATCCCCTTGAAGACAATAGTGACGGATACAAAACTGTGGTAGCCCTTGTTGCAGATATCATGAAAACGCTTTCAGTAGATACGGCCGGATATCACAACTCTCAGGGAATTGTTCTGATTGATGAAATAGGTACTCACCTGCATCCCCGATGGCGGTTGAAAATTGTATCCTCTCTGCGAAGAGCTTTCCCCAATTTGCAATTTATCGTCACAACACATGAACCACTTTGCTTAAGAGGATTGGCTCATGGAGAAGTGGTGGTTTTGGTCAGAGATTATGAGAAAAAAATAAGAGCATTGGACAAAGAATTGCTTCCTGATCATAACATGATGCGAATCGAACAATTGCTGACTTCCGATTTATTTGGACTCATAAACGTCATGGATGAAGAAGCTGAGAAATCCTATGAAGAATACTACAATTTGCTGGCCAAAAAAGAGGATAAGAAAACAGAAGATGACCGGAAAAAAATCCGGGAAATGTCAACTATGATTGCTGAAAAAGAAGTGCTGGGCTCCACTCCGGATGAACAGGTGATGTATAAGGTGATCAATGAAACATTTGCAAAAAAGATCAGAGAGGAAGGATTTAAGACAAAGGAAGAACTCAAAAAAGAGACAGTTGAGGAAGTGAAAACTTTTATAAAAACAAAAAATCTTAATTGGCTATGATTAGGATTCGAAGACCGAAAGCGCCTGACTTCCTTATCGATCCGCAGGGTTTATGGGTGAAAGAAATTGAAAAGGCGAAAGTACATTACAGTGTTGCCAATCCTGCATCCTTTAAATTTGAGATGTACAATGATACCAGATTAAAAGACGAATTGAAGAAAGTTTTTCTCAAATGTGCTTATTGTGAAAGTACTTACGGTGCAGTGTATGATGGCGATGTGGAGCATTTTCGCCCAAAGGGAAAAGTCAATGAAAAAAATCCACAAACTCCGGGTTATTATTGGCTGGCAAATGACTGGGACAATTTGTTTTTATCCTGTCAGCATTGTAATCAGAGGAGAAAACATGTATTAGTTGGAGAAACCGAATTGGAAGGTCATGGCAAATTAGATCAATTTCCCATCCATCCTGAAACGCATAGAGCAGCAAGAGCGGAGGACGACTTAAAAAAAGAAGAAAGGGCGCGACTACTTATCAACCCTTGCAAAGATAAGCCGGAGGTTCATTTTCAATATGAAAAAGAAAATGCCGTTATGGTTCCTTTGACTAAAAAGGGTGAAACTTCCTTAAAAGTATTTGTTCTTCAAAGACCGTTTTTGGTTCATGAAAGAAAAAAGCGAATGCTAAAACTATTTCAGCAAATGGCTATTGCAAAACATCTGCTGGAAGAATATAATGCGGATCAGGGAAATGTAGCGAAGAGGAAGGCATTCGAAATGGCAATGGATGTCGTGATGGAATTTACAAAGGATACGGAGGATTATGCCGGAATGAGTCGTTACTTTGTGCGGGAGTTTTTGAAGGAGAATGGTCTTGTGTGAGTGTTGAAAAATAGTCCTTTTTCAAAGGATCAATAAAATATTCTGAGCCCGGTATATTCAAGAAAGAAGTTGAATCTTTCAATTTACTGTACCCCGTATGGGGTACAATATGAATAACCCGGGGTACAACCCCGGGTATAAACGAACTCATAAACTGTTTTGGCGTCATTTTTGCTTCTATTTGGCAAAAATGGTGACAAAACAATTACGTGGAACACGTCTGGAACACTGTAAAATAACAAAACATGGACATCAACAATAACCACATCAACTATGTGGAATTCAAAGCAAAGGATCTGGAGCAAATTAAGCAATTTTATTCAGCTGCATTTGGCTGGCAGTTCACCGATTATGGACCAGATTATGTAGCATTTTCTGATAGTGGTTTGGATGGAGGTTTTGAGAAATCGGATGGCATAATTGTGAATGGTGCTTTGGTGGTGTTGTATCACAAGGATCTGGAAGCCAGCAGAAAAAAAGTGACTGAGGCCGGAGGCCGCATTTCAAAAGATATTTTCTCTTTTCCGGGTGGAAGAAGGTTTCAGTTTTTGGATCCTTCCGGAAATGAGCTGGCAGTGTGGTCGGAGTGAAATCTACCTACTTTTGAAGAAGATGAACCCAAAACATGCAAAAGAGATTTCAGTTTTCAGGTTTCAGTCCCCAAAGCTTTGGGGATCAGATTTCAGTTTGGGAACAGCCATTAAGTTGTAGAGTTTATGCAAGAATTTGTGTTTAATAGGTTGATATATGAATTTTATAAAGCATTGAAGTTCAGTGTTCTGCAAAAGTTTTATATAGGAGATTTGGAACAGCCAAAAAGTAGTTGGTTTTATAAATGAATGTGTGCAAATAATATAATTTTTGCTTGTTTACAATACATTGAATGTTTATTGATTGCCAAATTGTTATGTAAGAGAATCAATATATTTGTTTACATTAAATTCGTTTCACAAATCATGCAGCCATGAGATTAATATTAATTCTTTCTTTATTATTTAATTTATCTCCTTGTGTACAATTATTTGCTCAAGTTGAAAATAGCAAATCTGAAATAGAACAAATCACTTCTACGCTTACGGATTATATTGAAGGCACAGCTAATGGAGAACCTGACAGATTAAGAAGAGCTTTTCACCCTGATTTCAATTTATATACTGTTACTGAGGAAGATAGCTTGAGAATAAGATCAGGAGAGAAATATATTTCCGATATCAAAGAGGGAACAAAAGCCAATAGAATAGGGCGGATCATTTCCATTGATTATGAACAGGATGCAGCTACTGCCAAAGTAGAAATAGTCATTCCAAACCGTAGAATTTTCATTGACTATTTTCTTTTTTTAAAATATGAAGGCTCCTGGAAGATTGTGCACAAAAGCTATACAGGGAAACCATTTCCAAAAGCAGAAGAAGAAAAAAATAGTAAGGAATTTCGAATCCAAAATCCATCTAATGAAAGGACAGCATCATTATAATCTGACAATCAAATGGACCGGTAACGCAGGCTCAGGTACTTCAGGATATAGAAATTACGAAAGAAGTCACACCATTGCCATTGATGGCAAATCAGACATTAAAGGTTCATCTGACCCGAATTTCAGGGGTGACAAAGCCAAACACAACCCCGAAGAGCTATTTCTCGCTTCCATTTCAAGCTGCCACATGCTGTGGTATTTACATCTGTGTGCTGAAGCCGGAATTATTGTGACAGATTATTCAGATTCGGCAGAAGCTATTATGACAGAAACACCGGATGGGGGAGGAAAATTTACAGAAGTAACATTAAATCCAATAGTCACAATATCCGATATTTCCAAAAAAGATTTGGCCGAACAATTGCATTACAAAGCCAATAAATTATGCTTCATCGCCAATTCACTTAATTTTCAGGTGCAGCATAAACCTTTATTTAAATCGTAGGATAAAATCACGCTTTATTGGAATACTATTTATGACATCTGCAAAATAACTCTACATTCAGTAATTACTGTAATTGCTTCATTTGACTCATTCGTGTCCCTTTGTGTAATTCGTGGATAAATGAAGATGCAAATTCCTATAATTATTGTCCTGAATCAATCAGTTCACTTTAATCTTTCAACAAAAAAAGGTGACCCCTTTTAAGAATCACCATTTTATTTTATATCCACCGGCTAAGCATCACACCCCCACTCTTCTCTCCCACTTCACTTTAACGCTTAACCGATCCATCGGCTGTTTATGCTTTTAGATCAAAGCGATCCAAATTCATCACCTTATTCCATGCTGCCACGAAATCCTTCAGGAATTTTTCCTGAGAATCACTGCATCCATATACTTCAGCCAATGCCCGCAACTCAGAATTAGAACCGAAGATTAAGTCAACTCTAGTTCCTGTCCATTTCAATTCCCCTGTTTTGCGATCACGCCCTTCGAAAACATTTGAATTAGAATCAGAAGCTTTCCAGGTCGTATTAAAGTTCAATAAGTTTACAAAGAAATCATTGCTCAATGCACCGGGTCTTTCTGTGAACACTCCATGTTTAGAATGATCATAATTGGCTCCAAGAACTCTCATACCTCCTACTAAAACAGTCATTTCAGGAGCAGTAAGTGTAAGTAATTGCGCTTTATCCACTAGCATTTCTTCAGCAGATGCGGAGTGCGTTTGTCTGAAGTAATTGCGGAATCCATCAGCACCCGGCTCCAATGCTGCAAATGATTCTACATCTGTCTGTTCCTGTGCAGCATCCGCTCTTCCCGGAGTAAATGGCACAGTAATGTTATGCCCTGCAGTTTGAGCAGCTTTTTCAATGGCCGCACAACCCCCCAATACTATTAGGTCAGCAATCGATACTTGTTTGCCACCCGTGTGCAAGCTATTAAAGTCACTTTGAATTCCTTCAAGAGTTGATATCACTTTTGCAAGCTGAGCCGGATTATTTACTTCCCAATATTTTTGCGGAGACAAGCGAACACGACCTCCATTAGCTCCTCCTCTTTTATCCGATCCACGGAATGTAGATGCTGAAGCCCATGCGGTAGAAACCAATTCAGAAATACTCAAGCCCGAAGCAAGGATTTTATTCTTTAGCCCTGCAATATCATCTGCATCAATCAATTGATAATTTACTTCCGGAATGGGATCCTGCCAGATAAGTACCTCAGAAGGAACTTCCGGACCCAGGTATCTTGCTCTTGGACCCATATCTCTGTGAGTCAGTTTGAACCATGCACGTGCGAATGCATCTTCAAACTCAGCCGGATTCTCATGGAATCTTCTGGAAATTTTTTCATATGCCGGATCCACTCTGAGTGAAAGGTCAGTCGTTAGCATAAAAGGCGCATGTCTTTTTGATGGATCATGTGCATCCGGTACTGTTCCCGCTCCTGCTCCATTCTTTGGTGTCCATTGCTGCGCACCTGCCGGGCTTTTTGTCAGCTCCCACTCGAATCCGAAAAGGTTTTCAAAGAAGTTATGGCTGAATTTGGCCGGAGTAGTAGTCCAGGCACCTTCCAATCCACTGGTAATGGTATGCGCTCCCTTTCCGCTGTTAAATGTATTTTTCCAGCCAAGTCCCTGTTCTTCTATGCTTGCTCCTTCAGGTTCAGCTCCTACATAAACTGCCGGGTCAGCAGCACCATGCGTTTTACCAAATGAGTGACCACCGGCGATCAGAGCAACCGTTTCTTCATCATTCATAGCCATACGGCCAAATGTCTCACGGATATCTTTTGCAGCTGCCATAGGGTCCGGATTACCGTTTGGACCTTCGGGATTAACATAAATCAATCCCATTTGAACTGCTCCCAGCGGATTTTCCAGTTCTCTGTCTCCTGAATAACGCTTATCTCCCAGCCACTCTCCTTCAGATCCCCAGTAAATATCTTCAGCAGGTTCCCACACATCCTGACGACCACCGGCAAATCCAAAAGTTTTGAATCCCATAGATTCAAGCGCACAATTTCCTGCCAGAATCATCAAATCCGCCCAGGATAATTTTCTGCCATATTTTTGTTTGATTGGCCAAAGTAACAATCTTGCTTTGTCTAGATTCGCATTGTCGGGCCATGAGTTAAGCGGTGCAAATCGCTGAGTACCAAAACCTGCTCCACCACGACCATCTGCAATACGGTAAGTACCTGCACTGTGCCATGCCATTCTGATCATGAATGGTCCGTAATGACCATAATCAGCCGGCCACCAATCCTGAGTATCGGTCATCAAGTTGTATAAATCCTGCTTAACAGCCTCCAAATCCAATGTTTTGAACTCCTCTGCATAGTTAAAATCTTCACCCATAGGATCTGAAAGTGAAGAATGTTGACGAAGAATTCCCAGTCTTAATTGATTAGGCCACCAATCGCGGTTTCTGGGACCTGCTCCGGCGCTTCTTTTAAGTGCTCCACTCGTGAAGGGGCATTTGGCTGCACCATCATTTACATCCGCCAATTTTGCATCACCATTTGTATTGTGTTCCATTTACTATTGATTAAATATTGATTTGAAAAGAATGAATGTTTTGTTTTTATTTGATTTGTTTGTCGAATTCTTGCAGGCTGCCAAATTACAAAATCTGAATAAATTCATTTGGCTTTGAATGCATCGGAATAGGAATCGACTGTTTTAATTTCACAATTTTCTAAACCTCAAATTAGTAGTATTGTTTGCCAATAGGTCAATCTTTTTGGCAATTGTACAGCAGAGAATGCAGTGAAGATCAAGAAATACGGGGCACTTAGAAAACAATGACTTTGATCATCTTTTCAAATATGCACATTTTATAATCTACTTATCTAAAATATAACATTCTTTTATTCCTGAATAAAATAGTCTTCTACTTCGTTTCCGATTAAAATTATCCCAATTTTGCGGTGTTAATTTTGATAAAAAACATTCTAATAATCTTCTTTTATCCACATAAATTATGAGTAAAATACACATTCCATTTTTGACTTTCCTATTATTTTCACTAAGTACAAGTGCTCAAATCTGGCCTTCAAAATCAGACCGAAAACTGGAGCAACTATTTAATCTGATGCAGGGAGAATATTCTTCTGAAAAACAATCCATAGAAGACAGCACCTACTTCAATATTTCTCTCCGAATGATTCCCATATGGAAAGATAGAGGACATTTTTTGTATGTAGAACAAGCTATGTTTGAGAATCAGGATAAACCCTACAGAGTGAGGATTTATCGTTTGAGTCAGAAAGGCAGAAATGAATTTATCAGTGAAGTTTTTACACTCAAAAACGAGAAGGAATGGATTGGCAAATGGAAGACACCGGATTCATTTGACGCTTTAAGTTTGGAAGACCTTGAATTGAAAAGCGGCTGCGAAGTAGTATTAAAAAGAAGTGGCAAGAATAAATTTACAGGTGAAACTGGTGCTAAATCCTGCAAAAGTGAGCTCAGAGGAGCTAGCTATGCCACTTCCAAAGTTTCAGTTCTCAAAAATAAAATTCTTTCCTGGGATCAGGGATTTGATAATGAAGGTAAACAGGTCTGGGGCGCCACTAAAGGAGGATATATTTTCGAAAAGCTGTAATTATTTGCTGCAACCAAAACTATATATAGTCTAAGATAAATAAGTAAGCTTGGTTGAAAATACAGAAGATTTTTACCTGAATAAAGAAGAACCGGTTAAAGGTTGTTTATTGGCTTTGAGGAAGATCATCCTGGAGCAGGATAGCTTTATGACTGAAACCCTTAAGTACGGAATGCCTTGTTTTTGCTACAAAAAAAAGATTATTTGCTACTTGTGGACTGACAAGAAAACCGGAGAACCTTATATTTTAATAGCAGATGGACAAAAAGTAGATCATCCTGCACTTGAAACCGGAAGCAGATCCAGGATGAAGATTCTGAAGGTGAATCCTGAGTTAGATATTCCAATTGAAACAATAAAAAATATATTGCAGACAGCGTTAAGGATATAGGTAAATGGCAAAAATTGAATGTGTAGCATTTGAAGAAATTACAGAAGTGTACTAAAGTGATAAATTATATAATATCCATTGTATATTTTTAATGATTAATTCACTTCAGAAAGTTTGCAATGAACAAATTCTTTTCATTAATATATTTGGTTTCAAGCCTTCAGTTCATAGGATGTGCCCAGTCCACAGCTACAAGGTGGGTCGATGATATAGTGCCTGATTCTTCTCTGGATGATCCTGGCTTTAAGATCTGTAATGCAGAAGGTCAGGTAATTCAATACTTCAACAATGGCCAGGCCATGGAATATAAGGGCGAGAAATATACCCTTGATTCCATATTTTTCTCAGAATATAAATCTGTAAATAAACCAGGTGAAACGGGCTTGATCAGAATAAGATTCATTGTTAATTGCAAAGGGGAAAGTGGCAGATTTAGAATGATTGCGATGGATGCTGAATACCGGGAAAAAGAATTTGATAAAAATATCACTGAGCAGCTGATGTCTATCACTAAAAGTCTTAAAGGCTGGACTCCCAAAGTTTGGAAAGAAACAGCAATCGACTACTATCAATATTTGATTTTCAAAATAGAATCCGGTAAGCTCATAAGTATATTGCCATGAAAATATTTTATCTGATTTTAGTGTTCAGCCTTATTAATCAGCTTTCATTTTCTCAACCAAATTGCAATGCATTTCTGTGGCAAGGGGACACAGCTCAGTTCACCGCATGCAAACTTTTGGAAGATAATTTGAATAAGCATTATCAATTCTCCAGAGAATTTCATGAGTGGGTAGACAGTGCTATTACCATTTGCCCACGCTTCGCTTATGCATATCGTGAAAAAGCAGCCCCATATGTCAAATCGGGCAATTTTCTGGAATGGAAAAAATACATTGACCTGGCTGTAAAATATGATTCTCTGGGCTACTTGCCGGTCAGAGCCTCTCTCAGATATAAGTTTTTTGCAGATTATAAAGGGGCTATTGAGGACATTGAATTACTGGAAAAAATATACAGTGGTGATATAGGTTCTTCTTCAAATGGTACATACCACTTAAAAGTAGTCAAGGCTTTATGCTACAAAAAATCAGGTAATCTACCTAAAGCCATCCAAATTCTGGAAGCCTATATCAATGAAGAGAATTATTCTTCAGGACCATATGATTTGCTGCATTTGGGGGTTATGTATTTGGAAGCAGAGGATTATAAAAATGCTGAAAAATATCTGGACTTGCAGAATGTGAAGTATGAATTTGCAGATACATATTATTATTTGGCATTGCTCTATAAAAAGACCGGAGATAATGACCATTTTAGTTTATGTAAGAATAAAGCACATGATTTGTATTCGATAAATCAAAGAATGAATGATACTTATAATCATCTGATAGATCAAATATATCATCAGCAGATACTGAAATTTTGAAAAGGTGGATCTGCACTTCTGCATATTAAAGACCTGTATCAAATGACTAAATCCAGTGTAATTTTTTAGAAAATTTGTTGCACAATTAATGCAATTATTTGTATTATTGCACAAAATATGCAACAAATGAAGTATCCTATTTTAATGGCGGATATAATTGACAGCAGGTATTCTGAATCTTCAGCGTTAATGTATGAATTCAAAAACCTTGTCTTCTACATTAATAAGTTAAAGAAAAACGACTTAATTTCTCCTCTCACAATAACTTTAGGAGATGAATTTCAGGGAATTGCCTCATCAATTGAAAGTGCTATAAATTTAATATTTCTATCAGAAGAATTTCTTCTAAGTAATGAACTGCATTTCAAACTTAGATATGTACTAAATTATGGAACTATTGACACCCCAATCAATAATGACATAGCTTATGAAATGTTAGGAGAGGGTTTGTCCGAGGCCAGAACAAAACTGAATCATCTAAAAGAGTCAAATCGCAGATTTTTAATCATACTAAATATTGAACAAGAGAATTTAGAAAAAATTCTAAACGATTCCTTTCAAATTTACCAATATTTTGTGGATACTTGGAAGGTCGAAGAATACAACCTGGTTGGTGAATTTCTAGCTCAAAAAGACTATAAAATCATTGCTAAAGAATTAAACTTGCATAGGTCCAGCACATGGAGAAGACAGAAAAGTCTAAATATTGAAGAATACGAAACTGTAAAAAGAATCATCCAAAATACCATCATTCTGTATGATAATATGTAAACTGGCAATATTCATTTCAATCTATTTATTAGGAGAAATTCTATTTAATTATACTTGGTTTAAATACTTGAAAATGTACTTTAAGTCTAGTGTTAAGGAGCAAGAAAAATCAAGCAATGAAATGGATAAAATGTTTCTGTATCTAAACATCTCCACTTTCAAGGGCTGCCTGGAAAGATTTATCATATCAACTTGTCTCATAAATTTAATACCAAGTATTTTAATAGTCTTTGGAGCATTAAAGCTTGGAACAAGATTCAGAGAAGATGCTGAAATCAAAAACGACTACTTTTTAATAGGAAATTTAAGCTCTATTCTGATCGCTGTCCTTTACAATTATCTTTATTTTCAACTCTATTCCCTAATTGTGTCAGATAATTTGCTGATTTATTAGAAGGAATTGATAGTCTTTCTATCCTGGTAATTTTGTTCAAATAAAAACTTATCAGCTAGTCGAGATATTTTTCAGCCAGAAAAAATCTAAACGCTCAAAAATAGCGTAACTGAAAGCATGCAAACGATCAGCAAAATCTGTATTCTCCTCATGCTTCCGGTCTTCGCCTTCATGGCGCTGAGACCGGTCATGCCGATTGTATCAGATTTGATCGCTCATACATTTTTCAGTGCTCATCATGATCATCACCATCATCATCACGGACATGACCACGTTCATTTTGAAATAAAGAAATTACATCAACAAAATGATCAGGATCAACAACGCACTCTAAAATGGTCTCTTGAAAAATGGAATCTTTTTTCAGAGCAAATTTTTAACAAAGTCATATTCAAAATAAGCGCAATCAGCGTTGATCCTTTTTTCAATGTTATGACTATTGATGACAAGTATAGTTTCGCAATCGATCATCCGCCTTCCTGATATTTTTATTTCTACTTCCTTTTGTTAAGTGACTGCAATGTTATTCCGGCAATTCATATTGTCTGTTGTATTTCATTCTGCATCAGTCGCTTGCATTAAATTTCAGAATCTCCTCTTTAGAAGTTTTTAAAAAAAATATCATGCAAACAATTGTACGATTGTTATGCCTGGCATCAATATGCCTCGCATCCAACTATATCTCAGCTCAACAAATCATTACCTTTTCAGACAGTCAAACAAATGAAAGACTACCCGGAGTTGTTATCTCATTTGAGGATAACATGACTGCGATAATTGCAGATACAGAAGGTAAAGCGTATCTCAATCGCGAATTACCCGGCAATAAAGCATTTATCAATTATCTGGGATACGCCAGCATTGAGCTTACACTTGAAGAACTTAAAACAAGTACTTCTATCAAAATGGAACCTGCAGTCTTCCTGCTCAATCAGGTAGTTGCTTCTGCCAGCAGAGTCAGACAAAACAGGTCTGAAGTTCCGGCAGCCATCAGCAGTATCAGTCAGTCTCAAATTTTACAAACCCGCCCAACCTTAATAGCACAGCTCATCAACAAAGTTCCCGGTGTGTATATGAACAATCTTGGGAATGAACAGCATACCATGAGTATCAGGCAGCCCATTTCATCCAGGCCATATTATTTATATCTTGAAAATGGTATTCCAATCAGACCATTGGGGATATTCAACCACAATTCACTCTACGAAATGAATCTTGCAGGTGCAGAAAGAGTAGAAATCATCAAAGGCCCTTCATCCAGTATTTACGGAAGTAATGCTATCGGCGGAGCTTTGAATTTTATAGGATTTGAGCCTACGCTGGACCCTTCTTTGGAGATTTCTCTTCAAGGTGATAATCAGGGTTACAGAAGAATTGACCTGGTAAGTGGAATTGAAAAAGGAAAATTCGGAGCTACACTGAGTGGTTATTATGCTCAAAATACAGATGGATTCAGAGACTTTACAGAATTCAACAAAACCGCTATTTCTCCCAGAATATTTTATCAAATCAATGATAAAACAAAACTGGAAGTGAGCGCTACCTATATTGATTATAATGTCAATTTGCCGGGGAGTTTGGATAGCGTGCAATATGCAGAACGCTCCAGATTTATTCGTTCCACCTTTACTTACAGGAATATCAGTGCACTGAGAACTCAGGCATCTCTGGATCACAGAATTAATTTGAATCACAGCATCAATGTGAGTGCATTCTACCGCGACAATACTTTCTTTTTCAACTCTGATCATACCATTCGCGATGTGGCTTCAGATCCTACCCGTGCTATCGGCTCCCTTGCAGACAATTCATTTAATGGTGGAGGATTCTTAATGAGCCACAAATGGAATCTGGGCAAAGGCAGATTGATTACCGGCATTTATGGAGACTTTAATAAAAATACTTTGTACGATGAGCTGCTTGACATTACAAGGGAAAATATAAACGGAAATGATCAATACACCTCTTTCCGTCAGACCGGCACATATACAAGAGATTATACTGTAGGACTAGTCAATATTGCAGGATTTACGCAATATGAGCAAGCATTAAGCGATCGTTTAAGATTGGTAGCCGGCCTGCGATATGACCATGTGCAATATGATTTCAAAAATAAACTCGTACCCAGCAACACTACGGGTGCAGCTGATGAAATCCGCAATTTTCAAAACCTCAGCTACAAAGCAGGGCTTACTTATCAGCTGAAAAAAGATGTGTTCATGTATGGAAGTTTCAGCCAGGGATTCGTACCACCGGAAGTTACAGAATTGTACAGAACGCAGGATATTCCTGATCTCGCAGAGGCAACTTTTTATAATTATGAAGTGGGTACAGGATGGAATATCCCATCCAGCAAAACTGCTGTAGAAGTTTCAGCATATTACATGAAAGGAGTTAATGAAATTATAGGAATACGTCTGGTTGACGGACTTACAGTTAATAGAAATGCAGCAGAAACTGCTCACACCGGAGTAGAACTTAGTGTCATTCAAAGCTTGATGTCGGTATTTCAGTTAAGACTTTCATCCACATATGCCCTGCATCAATTTGTAGAATTCAGAGAAGCAGAAGATGGTCCTGATTTCAATGGCAATGATATGCCGAATGCTCCGAGATGGATTAACAATGCAGAAATCATGTTTACTCCGGGTGGAAAACTGAAAGGTTTCAGAGCTGGCTTAGAATGGCAGATGCTCGGTGAATATTTTGTCAATAATAACAATGAAAACAAATATGCCGGCCACCACTTACTGAATTTCAGAATCGGATACCGTGCAAAGAGATATGAAATCTGGTCTAATATCATTAATTTGGGAGATCGCATTTATGCTGAGAGCGCCTCCAGAAACAATGCAGGGCAATGGAGATTCAATCCCGGTGCACCGAGAAGTATCAATCTGGGAATTTCATTCAAAATAGGAAGATCTTAAATCATGTTACAAGCTACTTCGTTATCAAAGAAATATGGCTCTCAATGGGCTTTGCACAACCTAAATCTAAGCATCCCGGCAGGAGAAGTCTATTCCCTGCTGGGTGCCAATGGGGCCGGGAAGTCAACGACACTGAAGCTATTTCTCAATTTCATCCAGCCCGATGAGGGAAAAGCAGAAGTCAATCAAATTGATGTAGCCGCGGCACCTGAAAAAGCAAGAAGACAAATCGCTTATATACCAGAACAGGTTTCATTGTATCCTTATCTCAATGCCTGGGAAAATTTCAGGTTTTTTACCAGATTGGCAGGTTTGAAATATACCAAAACAGAAGCTGAAACCTGGCTTATCAAAGCGGGATTCCCTGATGATCAGATTTATAAAGTAGCTTCTGCGTTCTCCAAAGGGATGAGACAAAAAGTTGCCATTGCAATCATGCTGGCAAGAGAAGCACCTTGCTTTCTGCTGGACGAACCCATGTCTGGATTAGATCCAAAATCAAGTCATGACCTTGGAGCACTCATTATGCAGTTGGCTGAAGAAGGAAAATCTGTACTGATGGCCACTCACGATCTTTACCGGGCAAAAGATTGCGCTCATCATATCGGAATCATGAAAGCCGGAGTACTTGAGAAAGAAATTCAAAGTTCTGCCATTTCACATACTGAGCTCAACGAGCTGTATATGAGCATAATGAATAAGAATTGATATGAAAAATTCTTTTACTTATAATATTTATCGCTCAGTAATTAGCCATCTAAGGCAGTGGATTCTGATTGTTTTGTTCAATGCACTTGGAATTTTCTGTGTGATGAATAGCGCTGATGAGATCAAAAAAACAAGCGCTGAAATCGAAAGTCTTCAGGCAACCTTTCAGGCTCAATGGTTGAATCAGGGGGCAAAAAGTCCTCATGCTGCAGCGCACTTTGGGATATGGGTTTTGAAGCCCACGAATGCATTGCATTTTCTTGAGCCTGGTTATACACAGTTCACGGGGTCTGCAGTTTGGCTGGAGGCTCATAAGCAAAATCTCACAAAGTATGTACCTGTCACAGATAAAGTATTTCTGGACAGATTGATCAGACTGGATGTTGCTTCCATGATGCAGATATTTATTCCACTGTATATTTTGCTTCTAAGCTTCAGCCTATTTTCCTCAGAAAAAGAAAGAGAAACTTTACCACTAATTCTGGGAATGGGTATCAGTAAATGGGCATATTTCCGGCAGAAATACTTCGCACAGGCTGGTTTTATTTTTATATCACTTATTCCATTTTGGATAGCATTGATCTTACAATATTTCAGAATTGCTCAAAGTCTGGAGACTGATTCTGCAATTCTTATTCGGACCTTTTCAATATTTGGAATTCAGCTCATTTATTTTCTATTATTCCTGTTGATAATTTCTGCCTTTTCATTGTACTGGCGTCAATCTTCTATTGTGTTGCTTGTTTCATTTGTCTGGTGGGCTGGCAGTATTCTTATCATACCAAAAATATCATCTCAAGTTGCAGGAATAGTTTATCCGCTTCCATCTCAGGAAGCATTTCTGAATGAAGTTGCCAAAGATCTGGAAAATGGAATGGACGGCCACTCCCCTTCTGATCAGCGTAGAAAAGATCTGGAAAAAGCAACTCTGGCAAAGTATAATGTCAGTTCCATGGATAGTCTTCCTGTGAATTTTGCAGGCATAGCGCTGCAAGCAAGTGAGGAATATGGCTACCAGGTTTTTGAAAAGCATTTTGGAAAATTGGATCAACTACTCTACAAACAAGATCGGCTAAATATGATGATTGGATGCATATCACCATATATTCCTATGAAAGACTTAGTAGCGCTCGCAGCAGGTACTGATGCTGTTCATCACAATGTGTTTTCAGTTCAGGCAGAAGGAAAAAGAAGAGAAATGAATGAATTGCTTAATCAATTTATGACTTCTTCTAAAATAGAAGAAGGGGTAGCTATCGAGACAAGTGATGCCATTTATGCAGCATTGAAACCCTTCAAATTTGATTTGCCTGATCTCGGAAAAATGATCGGATTCAGATGGCCGGCACTGATAATTTTTCTTTTTCAGAGCGTGCTGGCTATGTGGTTTATTCGCAAAGCTTTGAATAAACATATCAGCTATGAGTAAGCAAAATAAGAATGCTGTTTGGTCCATTATTTTCCAGCAGGAATGGATTTACCTCATACGGACAAATTACGCCAGATGGATATTTATTGGGATGGCATTTTTGATGACTTTGGGTTGGCTTGGAGGATATTCTTTTCGCTATACACAGGCTAGTAGTGCCATCATCAGACAACAGGATGCAAAAGAAAGAATAGCATCTGCACTCGCCACAGACCCCGATGAAGCCCGCTTATTAAGCCGCTTTCGCAATCCTTTTGATGCATACGCAGCAGGGAACAGATTTGGAAGTCCATATGCTGAGAAACCTCCCTTTGCATATAGTGCGCTTGCTGTAGGGCAGGGCGATATTTATCCCGATTCCTATTTGATAACTCTGAGAGATCTCGAGCAGGTTGTCAGCAAAGCTGCTATACAAAATCCAGTTCAAATCTATCATGGTGTGATGGATATGGCCTTCATCATAGCATTTATTCTGCCCTTATTGATTATAGGATATATGTACAATATTCGCTCAGATGAGGAAGAGCAAAACCGAATGGGATGGATATTGTCATCAGGCATTTCAATGAGGTCTTTTCTAGTGTCTCGGCTTGCGATAAGGTTTCTGATATTCTTAGCGATTTTTCAAATCCTGTACTTCATTGCAAATATAAGCACAGGTATCATTTGGGGTTGGGAAGGACTTCCTGCGGCGTGGATCTCTACTGCCTGGCAGATAAGTCTATATTTTTTGTTGTGGACTCTGATTTGTGGTTTGGTCAATTTTACAAAATCAAGTTCTATTTCTCAGGCATTGACTTTGTGCAGTGTATGGGTAGTTCTTTGTTTAATTATACCGGGTTTAATTCAATATAGTGTCAACAAAAAATATCCTTTACCTAATCGGCTGGAAATGATCTCGGCAGGAAGAGAAGCCTCCATTGAAGCTTCACAGGCAGCGTCTAAAATGATGGATGCATTCATGCAGGATCATCCTGAATTGTCAAAGGACACATCCAATATGGATGATTTTACAAAGAAACTTTTTGCAACTCAATTATTAGTTGAAGAAAAGGTAAATCCCATCTTGGCAACGTTCGATACAGCATTGGAAAATCAATATAAATCCATAGCACAAAAGGTATACTTTTCGCCGGTCCTGACTGCCTATGACATGCTGGCTCAAACCGGCAGAAATGATTTTGAAACCCAAAGAGATTTCTACCGACAGATATCAGCATTTCATGAAGAATGGAAAAGCTTCTTTAATTTTTACTTATCAGGTTCGAGGGAATTTGATGCTACAGTTTATGATGAATTACCGCAATTTAAATATAATCCTGGATCTAAAAAGGATAACTATCATGCCTGGTACTTGTTTTTAATGCCCATTATAATTCTGCTCGCAGGAGCATTTATCAAATTAAAGTGATAAAAAAGACACTAACTAATCCCAAATCCATCCTCTTATCCGGGCTCTGGAACTCAAGAGAGGGAGTAATTAACAGGATTATGAGTAAAACGAAGAAGCGCTGAAACAGGGATTGGTGTAGAGAGGTGATGTCTTGCTGCGCTTGCGGCTTGCAAGGTGATGTTTCTTGCTGGCTTCGCCAGCAAGAAGTGATGTCTTTGGCCTATTTTCGGCTACGCCTCGATAGACCAAAGGTGATGTGCGAGCGGAGCCCGCGGTTGGGTTCAGTGTTAGGGTGCGGGTGTGTTAGTGCGATCTGTGAGAAAAACTGTGGTAATTACCAAACACCACCAACCCAAACAAACTCTCACCCAAAACTTTCCACTCAACCGTGATCTGCGATCACACATCACCTTTTTGTTTTCAAAGCGAAGCTGCGGAAAACAAAAAGACATCACCTTCTGAAGCGTAGCTGAAGAAAGACATCACCCCGGCGCAGCGCAGCGAAGCCGGGACATCACCTTCACACGAGCCAGCCAAGTTAATACGTCAAAAAAAACCAATTCATAATTCCACGCAAGTTCCAAATTTGCATATATTTACTTACCACCAAAAACCTAAAAAATGCAAACGCCTAAAACTAAAAGCCACAAAGATCTTGATGTCTGGAAATTAAGCATTGAACTTGCAATAGAGCTGTATCGATTTGCAAATACTCTGCCAATTGAAGAGAAATTTGGAATGAATTCTCAGATAAAACGCGCTGCGACTTCTGTTCCAATGAATATTGCGGAAGGGGCTGGAAGGAGAACCCCGGGAGCATTTATCCAATTTTTGAATTACTCTATGGGATCTTTATCTGAAATTGAAACTCAAATGGAGATTTGTTTGCGGTTAGGATATATTGATGATATCAAGCCAATAATTGGTCAAATTATTTTGATTCGACGGATGATTACAAATCTTATTCGGGCTCTGGAACTCAAAAAAGGGAGTAATACAGAGGATAATGAGTAAAAACGAAGAAGTTCTGAAACAGGGATTGGAGTAGAGAGATGATGTCTTGCTGCGCCTACGGCTTGCAAGGTGATGTTTCTTCATGGCTACGCCACAAAGAAGTGATGTCTTGCAACTTTTTTCGGCTACGCCTCAAAAGTAGCAAGGTGATGTGCGGTCGGAGCCCGCGGTTGGGTTCATAGTTTTGGGTGTGGGTTTGCTTGGGAGGAGTGTGTTGCCAATTTCCTATGTCTCAAAAACAAGACCCTTTGCTCAACTAAACTCAACACTCAAACAGACCCCCACCCAAAACTCCCCACTCAACCGTGATCTCCGATCACAAATCACCTTTTTGTTTTCAAAGCGTAGCTGCAGAAAACAAAAAGACATCACTTTTTAACAGCGTAGCTGTGAAAAAACATCACCCCGGCGCAGCGCAGCGAAGCCGGGACATCACCTTCACACGAGCCAGCCAGTTCATTACGTCGTGCTACCGATTCCTACTTCCCAGTCCTCCTCCTTCTCACTCTCCTGACGATATAATACCCCACCACAATCAGAATAATAAAAGGCCAGATTGCTATCGTCCACAACACAAAATCAACAACAGCTGCCCATCCACTGCTAACTGATTTTTTCACTCTCTCCCAAAAATTATCTTTCGGCTGAGGCTTGTAGATATATTCCTTGTCGGTGTACAAAGTCATATTCAGCGTACTGAATGCGACCTGATCACTGAGATATCTCAATCTTCCTTCCTGACTCTCTATCTCCTCTTCAAGTGGTCTGATTTGTTCCTCGATCGCAAGGATATCCTTGATTGTATTCGCTTTTCCCAGGAGCTCTTTATAGCGTTTCAGATATCCGCGCTTATTCGCAAGACGGGTTTCGATATCTGTGTATTGTTCAGTAACATCTCTGGTCTGAACACTTTTGTGCATGATTTCATCTCCTCCACTTTCTATGGATGAAATTAACTGTTCAAAGTTCTCAGATGGTATTCTGATTCTTAGATTATAGGAAGTTTGATGGTCATTGTTTTGCAATTCCTCTGTCTCATAGTATGCCTTCAGACTTTTCAAAACCTCATCCATAGCTTTCTTACTTTCTTCAATATCAGCTGATTTCACAGTCATGTGTCCATCCTTGATGATTTTCTTCGGACCGGAAGTGGATGGATTCGGAGTATTTTCAACGGAAGACTCATCGCCCACAGCTTCACCATCCTGAGCCATCTCCATTTCTGCCATTTTGCCGCTCTCCACACTTGCAGGCGGAGCAAAAGATTCTTCAGACGCTACTGAACCATTGGTTTCATTAGGATTTGAATTACAAGAAATTATAGCAAAGAGAAAAAGAACAGGGATGATCAAAAAGGGGGCTTTCATAGTGTTTGGATTTTGTTATGCATATGACGCTTTTTTGTGTAAAAATGTATGTCAGACATGCCATTATTTATTACTCCAGGAAAAATGACGCTATTATCTCCATTTCCTTCAGATCAATCTGATTTCGAACATTCTTGTTTGTACAAATAGCAATTACCAAATCCTGTTCAGGATACACCACCAGCATTGTCCGTCCTCCCTGTATCGTACCGCCATGATGAACAATTTTCCTGTCTTTTGAGTCTTTCCCAATCCGCCATGTAATACCACATTCAATAGTTTTGCCATCCTTCAATTGTTGTGGAGTAAGCATCATAGCTACAGTCTCGTTTGTCAATACTTTTGGACTGATAAGTTCCTGCCCCATTCTCACTAAATCTGAAGGCGTGGATAAATAACCACCTCCAGCCCATTTATAAGAATTATCAACCAGAAATGCATTTGCGTTTCCTTTTCCATTGTCATCATAAAATCTGACTCTTTGAGGTATGATGCTATCATTGTGGTCCGCTACAGTTTGGTACATTTCCAATGATTTGAACATGTCCTTCATATAGCTCAAAAAATCCTCTCCACTCGCACCCTCAATAGCCGCACTTATGAGATTATAGCCATAGGATGTGTACGAAGAAGCTGTTCCCGGCTCAAATAACAGACTGTCATTTTTAAAAATATTGAGTCCTTCTTTGATAGAATTGTAGCGGGTAGGATGATTATGTTCTCCAAACCTATAATGCCTTACTCCTGATGTATGACTTGCCAGCTGTCTGACGGTTATGGGATATTGCTTTTCCGGAAAATAGGGAACGTATACCTGAATAGGCGTGTCAAGGTGCATCTTGTTTTCCTGAAAAAGCTTTCCAATGGCAAGAGAAGTGAGACATTTTGAAACGGATCCAATTCTGAATCTGGAATGGATGGAAACCGGTACCTGGTTCTCTAAATCTGCCAGGCCGAAGCCTTCTGCCCAGATGAGTTCTTTACTGTTTCCAACTGCAACTGAGATTCCCGGGATATCAAGCTTTAACTGTAATTCATTTATGAACTGCTGTGATTTCTCTATTGCCGGAGCAGATGCTTCGTTTCGAATAGCCTGAGCATTTGAATGGAAAACACAGGTACCAATCAGGTAAACGCTGAGTAAGGTCCGGAACAGTTTTTTCATATTTCTCTAAAATTTGAATCATCCAAAGTTCAGCACTCAAATGAGAGATGAAGGATTTCAACATGAAAACTACGAAAAATATGAAACTATGGGCGGCTGAAAATTTATCGTATTCGTTAGTTGACTTAGAATTAAAATTTTAAAGTGTTTGATTGAATATATGACTTTGGCAGAATGTTGATTTAAAATGATTTACGAAAAATGTAAATCAAAAACATTTCTGCTTAATATCCATTTGAAACACTCCGGCTGTTCAATCTGAAACCTGACCCCCAAAGCTTTGGGGACTGAAACCTGACACCTGAAATCCAGGGCCCGCAGTGTTATGCAAATTCAAATGGCAGCGTCTATCATTGCGCCTGAATAAAAAATATTTACCCCTTATCCTCCTCCCCTCCTTTATCCGACTTCTTCTTCACCTTTTCTTTTGCCTTTTTGATACTGTCAATTTTTTCCTGATCAGGACTTCTGTGGTCAGGGATATCTTTTTTTACAGGATTTGTTGCAGGTACTTTCTCAGAATTGCCCGGCTTTTTTCCTGCTTCTCCTGCCGGCACAATACCTGTACTATCCGGCAACTCTGCAGAATCAAAGCGAACAGTATCCACTATACCTGTCGCAGTATCCTGAATAATCATTAGCTCAGTAGTGTCAGCAGTCACAGCTGTTGTTGATGAATCAGCAGATTTTCGCCCACAAGTTTGCAGGAAAATCATCATGGTGGATGCGCTAATCAGTAATAACCAGTTTGTCATTGGATAGAATTTTGCTTGGTGTACGAATGATGAGAAAATAGATTCCTGCAGACAATGCTTCTTTATTAAAGCTTATAATATTTTTGGTTGATTTGGGTAAATCTTCATAAAGATGCTTCACCACTTTTCCATTCATGTCCACAATTTGAATGGTGACAACTTCCTTTGTTTCCATTTCAAATGTAACATGAAAACGATCCGAAGCAGGATTGGGATACACTTTGGATTCAATGATTTGTGTATTCATTTCATTAGTTGAAGTACTTTGATTGGTAAATACTTCTGCTATCCAGGTTTTGTAAGCATTAGGCACACTGGAACTAATCCTTGCTCCATACGAGCCGGAAAACCAAATCCTCCCGGTGGGGCTGTTCTGTCTTCTGCAAATTCCTGTATAATCACCCCATCTTTCCGTTCCTCCGAAAACCCGAACAAAAGTTTCCCCGGCTTTCACAAGTGTGGAGCTGGACCATTGCATATCATTGTCACAATTTACAACTCTGACTTCAGGAAATATCGCACCGGAGGTTCTCAAAAAGCCAATGATAACTGAAGCATCAGTAGCCTGAGTGGAGGAGGATGCTACAGACGGATATGAATAGTCAAAGCTTCCTACCAAACCAAAAGTTGCTGACCTGATCGTCAGATCATTTACTTTCAATCTGTGATAATAAATTCCATTCCATCCGTCTCCTATATCCGTATGAAAAACAAAATGAGTAATTCCATTCAGATAAAATGCGCTTTGCATTCTGCAATCTCCGTTGTCCAAACCTTCATTACTGCCTTTTTGCACGGCATCCGGAGAGGGACCGTAATTGAGTGATGTCGTAATCGTATATGATTTAAGTTCGGGGTTTGCGCCGATATCATTAGTAATATCCCATAATTTCACTTTATTTCCGCCACCGGATTCTGAACTTACAAGGTAAATGCCCGGTCCATAATTGCCCGAATGACCATAAGAAGCCGGAACTAATGTAAATCCTATTTCGGAACCTGCTTTAATGCGGTCCCAGTATTGCCAGGTTAAGTTTTGTCCCGCAAATCCTTCCGTTTTTCTGATTTGATAAATAACAGACTGATTGTAATTATTATCTCCTGTAGTGTATAAATTACCTGTCACATAAATTTCATTGTTAGAAACACCCAGTGAAGGGAAGTCAAACCAACAATTATTATTGAGTGGATTGCCTGTTATTTTATAATACCACCAGCCGGTCGTTGGATCGTTTGATTTTGAAAAACAAACAAGCAATCTTGAGGATGTAGCAGAACTCCCATGCAAAACAACCATGACGAATCTGTCGGCACCACTGTCATACAGCACCCTGGGGTCATAAATACTACCTGTCAATGTTGGGTCACTGAAAAAATCAGCCCACTTTGTTGTAGTCAGGAATTGCCCATTTGCATTGTAAAATTCTATTCCATCGTTATTGGCAGTCACAACTTTCCCTCCATTAGATATAGCCATAGCATCATCCGGAGGTGTTCCCTCTTCCATCCAGTTTGCCTCAAAATTTGCCCCTAATATTGGATCTGAGGCTCTTCCCTGCTCTTCTTCCTGAGGATTATAAGAATTGGCTTTAAGCTCAGCTTTGGCTGCTTTAATGGCGCGAACTTCAGGGCTTCCATGATCTCTGGTCCTGATAGCTGAGACTTTCTGGCCCCATCTTGAAGTGTTGCTATTTATCTGAATTTCTCCTGCCACAGGAGTTTGAAAAATTTCGGATGCACGGCCTGAATCTTCAGACAACTCTGCATTTAAAACTTTTTCTTTAAGAGCCTGAGCGGATAGATTAGTTAAAGACCAAAAACTGAAAACTGCCATCCAAATTAGATTTCTCATGATCATTCAATTTGAAAAATTATGAATATTTATGAATACCAATCCGCAGGTCGCGCAGTGAGGCACGAATAGCGAGGTTTCGTTACACTTCACTCGCTATCTTAGGACCTCGCGATCACAATTCATGCCCGCTTCAAGACTCTCCGCAAGATAATGCTTAAACACGAAATTTATCCAGCGATTTCAGTGGAATAATCTCCGGTTTTTACGATTTCTAAAGAGTCATATTTCACACTATAGGTGGAAGAATGAAAAGGTCATCAGTTCTCAGGAGATTATTTATGCTCTGCTGTTAAACTCCCAATGGGAAAACAAAAGCAGGATTGAAGTTGAAAAAATTCCGCCTTTGAGAATAATCCGTAAAAAATGGTTTTGAGTGAAGCGACCAGGACCGGTACTGTGTGAGCTAAAAGAAAGGCCGGACAGGTAAGGAGATGACCTGAGCACATCAAGATGGAACAGCAAATACCACAGCGAGTTTAGCGGGCCTAGCGAAGCGAAAGCGCATTTTTAGGATTAGGCTCAACAGCGGAAATGGTTTTTCTTTTTGCCATCTCAAAAAGTAAAAGCCCCACCGGCTCGAGGTGAATTAGAAGTAATTAATTCGAATAAATTATTTAGAAGTTCAGAACAAGCATTTTACGATTTCCAGGAGTACAATTTCTGCAACTGCAAGCTTTTTGAAGATGATGCATTGAGAACCTTGCACCAATTATAGATAAAAATGATGCATCTTTTTGATATACAAAGGTAAAGACTTTTCAACAAGTGATCACTGCCGAGCGCATGTGTGCTGCTTGTTGAATCAAATTATGAAGAGCATGTGAGTGAATTTCTGAAGAGAAGATCATTAACTATTGCTTCACTACCTTAAATGTTTCTTTTTTTCCTGAAGCAGCATTATTTAAGACAAACAAATACATTCCGCTGATCCAGTTTCTTGTATTGATCACATATTCCTGTAAATAATCGGTAAAGGAAACATTCAGTACTTCCTGACCCAGGATTGTATAAACTATCAACTGAGTACCGGGCCCATATCCTTCTGTATTCAGACAATCAAGCCTCACTTCCTCATGGAATGGATTGGGTATGATTCGCATTAGGCAAGTCGATATTGAATCTTCAGGTTCATCATCTCTGCAAATTATATCTAAGGGCTTCATACGATACTCAGGCCAGTATGGGCCTGAAAAAATTGGTAATTGATAGTTTCCTCCCATTCCTTCCGACATAGGTCCTACATAATAGTTTTCACGGAAATCACAAGCTGCCCCTTTCTTATCCGGATCTAGAATAGCATGAACATTGGAGGTATTAAACCACGGAATGACAATTTGATCGTTAGGTAAGCGCCACATAAAACTAAAGAAATTAGGTAATGCAGGATGATCATTAAAATATCGCTCATTCCAAAATGCAATCGTATCTGGACTGCTTAGGAAATTGTCCTCTTCCAAATCAAACTGCATGACATAAATTGAATTTGCAAAATATAAAAACCTGCCACTGGGTGAAAATGCCAATCTGCCAAACACATTGAAAGGGTCTGACAGAGGAAATGAATCAATTACATAATTGCCGCTGACTTTCCCGGAACATCTGTCAAAATCCATAACTTCAATCAGACTTGGTAATAATTTATCGGCGTTTCCTAGCCACCCGATTCTATAGTGCAATTTAGCTAGCTTTGTTCCATCGGGGCTGAATACCGGACCTCCAAAGCCTGCACCCAAGGTGGTATTCTTTCCTGGGTAGTTGTTAGACTTGAGTTCCATATTTAAAGTTTCGCTATCGATAAACAGAGAATACATTGTACTGTCTAATAAGGAATAAAAGAGAACCCACCAATCTTCACCATTCGCATGTTTACATGCGGAAATTTCTGATCTGAATGTTCCTGTAGTAATCGGAATTTCTTTTTTGTTTTGAACTACCTCTAAGCGCTTGTCATCCAATATTCTGACTTCACTATACCGGATAACTCTAATATATTCTTCAATTTCAAATCCACTATCTGTTAACTTTGTAAATCCTGATGAATGGTATGTTATCCCCTTTTGTTCATATGTGGAATTGAAAAGCAAAAATATACTATCATTTTTTGTTGGGATAAATAAACCTGTATGTATTGTTGGAACTCCCTGCCCAGGAAAATTTTCATTCCAGTATCTGGCAAAAGCACTATTTGTTAATCCAAAATCTGAACCATTAACAGCATTCCTACCTTCTGAATCTACGAGTCGGATTCCATTAAAATAACCCAGGAATTTGCCATTCTTATCGTTTAAAGTTAATCCTGATAATATTAATGTATCCCGGCTAACATTTAAAGTATCAAAAATCAAGTTCTGTGTTAAATCATCATAACTTAGTTTAAGCGCTCCTCCACCAAAATTTCGCTTTTGTACATAATGATAATCATGATTTTGGCCCTTCAGAATCAAAGGAACAGTACCATGAATAATTAATATAAAGCCAATAAGAATTTTACTTCTTAAAATCATTTCTCAACAAACTTTACAACTGAAGGATAGCCACATGCTCGCCGAATAAATAATATTCCGGAATTTAAGTTACTAATATCTATTGTAGAATAAAGTTTTTATACCAATAAAAACAACTACAGGGTAAAACGGAATGCCAGCTCAATTCGCTGCTTAATGACAGTTCAAACTTGAATTAAGTGAGTTAGCTTTAATATGCAACCAATTAAAAAGCCCCGCATCCAAAGATGCAGGGCCTCATGGGCAATCCCATTATATATAGAAAAACTTGCCGAAATAATCAGATCTGTTTCCGGGCCAGTTCGGCCAGATCAGAGCTGAGTTCCTTATTCAGCTTAAAAGCCATTTCAATATCTTTTTTACCGGAACGCTTATCATTATTTGCCATTGCAACTAATCCTCTCAAACAAAGCAATTCAGGGTTTTTAGAACCGGTTATTGAAGCTGCTTTAATATGTTCTGCAGCTTTAGTGTAATCACCTTTTTTATAATAAATCTCTGCCAGTAATCTGTTGACATCGATGTTTTTGCTTCTTGTTTTATATTCAATTTGAGCATACTCCATTGCTTTATCCAAATCCGGATTCACATGTAAATAAAAATTAATATATTCCATGGACATGTTATGACCAGTTGCGACATCGTCAGCATACATTTCATTTACTTCATTGACCAATTTTTTATATTCAGCTTCATTACCCTGTGCCATTCTTAATGAAGCCAGACTTTCATAAAAACCAACTTCAGGAATGATAGCTGCAGCCTGAGTTAATAACTTTTCAGCTTCATCTTTCTGATTCATTTCCATTGCCAGGTCTCCCAAAGCAGCAATAGCAAATGGATAATTAGGTCTTTGTTCCAGGATGATTTCAAATTGTTCTTTAGCATCTTCCTGTCTTCCATAATTCCAGTACAAATATCCAAGTGTTAATCTGGCCCAGGCACTTTCCTCTGTTCCGGGAAAACCTGCATCCACTGCCAGGTTCATAGCATCAAATGCATTTTCAGGACCTTCCATTTGACCATATATTTCTCTCAAATAAGAGACTCTTGAGTATGACCTTAGATCCGGTCTGATGGAGACCATTTTGTCTGCCATTTCTACCGCCTTATCATACTCACCCAATTCAACATAGGCATCCACCAAAACTCCATAAACCTGAGCATTCAATGGGTTAATAGCCAACGCTTCCTGTCCGGTTTTCAAAGCACCTGTGAAATCATGTTGAGATAATTGCACTCCTGCTTTCACGGTAGAAGCCATGAAATACATGTCCTTATTTTCTTTTGCCCTTTCGAGGACCTCGTCGCATACTTTCAAAGCAGCAGGGTAATAATGCCCATGCTCACCTGTCACTCTTGCTTCAACTATAAATAATTGAGCCAGTCTTAATCTGGATTCCAGTTCCTGGTCATCTTTCAGTATTTTATCGCGGTACGATAAGTATTCATTTGTAATATTTTCCCATTCTTTTCCCATTTTGATCTCCTCGGGACGATCCAGAAGTTTTGGAAATGCTTCAAGTTTTGCGTTGTAAGTATTTTCAGCATTTGGCTGACTATTACCTGTCTGACAGGCTGGAAAGAATGCTGCTGATAATAGCAGGAGGATTGAAAAAAGTTGCAAGTTTTTCATTCGGTTAAAATTTAGAATAATTGGAATTTAAAATAGAGAGGTGCCCATCCCTTTTAGCAGACGGGCACCTGCTCTGTCTTTACTTAAAGCGTTTTAATCAATTTGTGGATACTTATAAGGTCTCCTTTGCCATTGGTTGCCCTTACGAAATAAACACCCGGCATGTAATCTGCAGTGTTAATTTCCTGTTGTAAGGTCCCGGCTTTTACATTTTGTCTGTTCAAAACTGTTGTGACAACTTGTCCCTGCACATTGAGAACCTGAACTGTATAAACACCGTCCGATTCCAGTTCAATTTTCAGCGTAGTGCTTGCATTGAAAGGGTTAGGGAAGTTTGAAATGTAAGCAGTGGTAGCAAACTCTACATTTTCAGCACTGATACCCATTGATGTCGTTTTGAACACCGGAGGATTACTGGTTGCAGAAGCCAAAGGACTTGCGCAATCAGAGTCACCCGCATGAGCCATTGCTGTAAACGGAAACTTAGTTCTGAAAGCTCTGTCGTTGGCATCTACTCCGGTAGAGTATGTAATTACATCCAGTAAATCCTGAGTAACAGGACTTCCACCGACTACATAATCATCGTACCAAAGTCCGATCGCAGCTAAAGCAACTCCGGCCACAGCCTGCAATTCGATTCTTGTCACGTCATCCTCCAGTCTTCTTCCATTCGGGAATCCGTCCATATTTGGAATGAATTCCAGATTGGTGTTAGTATTGTATCTTGAGTCAACAAGCCCAAGCACAGCAGCCTGAATGATACCAAGCGGGCTGAAATCCGGACTGTTTCTCGGTGTATGAGGAACTGCCATGTTCAATCTCAACATATCACCTCCATTTGGAAGGAAGTTGTTGATAAAAGGCTTACCGGCTGCTAATGGATCTCCATTTTTCCCTGTGGCCAATTGATATGGTCTAAGATTCGGAACTCCTGTATGGAATATTGGCCATAAATCTACTGATCTTGGTTTTCCGGGGCCAGGCAATAATAATGTTCCGAATATCGCATCATCCAAAGCTGTACCAGCCAGGGCCGGATTACCTTTCAGACCCCATAATCCATCCTGTCCGTTTCCAAAATCAAATGCACCAAGAGAATTTCTTTGAATCCTTAAGGGGGCAAATGATGGAACTGCAGTACCGAATAAATCATCATCCATGTACAAAGCCAATTCAGGATTGTAGAAGTATTTGTCCAAAATGGTATCTGCCAGTTCCTGGTAAGGAGTGATTGAATTCCAGTAATCTTTGAATCCGATTGGAATCACTGCTTCATTTGTCAATGGCATACCCAATCTGGATACTTGTACCCAGTCTCCGGAATGTTCTTCAGTTCCATCCTGACCTAGCGTTCTGATCTGTCTTCTCGAAGCTGAAGCCCAAACACCGATCACATAATTAGGATCCAGGATACTCTGAGGTGAAAATGGAGGACCTGATTTTTTCAGATAAGCAATTGGAATTTCCAGTACGATAGCACTTGCATTTTTACAAGCTAGTGCATCTACTGACAAACCACTTTGTCTCGGAGCATCTCCCAAATCGAAAATACCTCCCAGATCTACGAAGAATGGATCATCTACAGGACCTACAAATGCTCTGATTCCGGTAGCTCCTGTGACAACTGCTCTTCTCAGGTAATCATCATAATTCGGAGTGGATCTTTGTCCAATATTATTAGGCGGAACAAATCCATTGGTAATAATTGGTATGAATGTATTACCTCCATTGGAAGAAACTTCCAGCGTATAAGTCATTTTTAGATTTTGCTTTCCTAGTCTAATATTGAAGAAAGTCGAAGGATCTTCATTTTTAGATTTGAAAGTTAGTCTGTAAATCAACTCATCTCCCGGTACTCCTGCATTGTTGTCTACGTGGATTTCATATCTGATATTGGTTCCAAAACCGTAATAGTTCGGTCCTCCCTGAGGTAATTGTCCCGGCACATATGTGGCAACAAAAATGATATTACTGGGCCTTTCCGGCGATTTAAAAGCATAGAGATCCACATTATCTGCCAGCGGATCATTGGCAATTAATGGCGCTTCGCGGTGCGAAGATGCCCTGGTTTGACCTGCAAAGCCTACAAGTAAGAGGCAAGCCAGAATTTTATAAAATTTATTATACATTATTATTTCTTTTTCTGTGGTTAAAAAATCCTGAATGATTAATTGACATCCGTTCCCGCCCATGGAGAAGCGACATAAGGAAATACTGTCTTGAATGGCTTGTCATTACGTTCTACACCAGTCGTGTACGTCAATACATTCAACAGCTGCTGAGTCACAGGACTTGCATTCGGATTACCTGAATCATAATCATCATACCATAGTCCGATAGCTGCTAAAGCTACTCCGGCCACTGCTTGTAATTCGATTCTGGTCACATCGTCTTCCAGTCTTCTTCCATTTGGAAATCCATCCATATTAGGGATAAACTCAAGATTGGTATTGCCATTGTATGTTGGATTTGTTAGTCCCAGAACTGCTGCCTGAATAACGCCCAATGGACTGAAATCAGGACTGTTTCTTGGAGTCACCGGTGTGGCCATATTTAATCTTAACATGTCTCCACCATTTGGTAAGAAATTGTTGATGAATGGTTTACCTGCTGCAAGAGGGTTGCCTCCTTTGCCTGTAGCTAGTTGATATGGCGGAACATTTGGAACTCCGGTATGGAAGATTGGCCAAAGATCGACAGATCTTGCTTTTCCGGGGCCAGGCAGTAATAGTGTACCGAATACTGCATCATCCAATGCTGTACCTGCCACTGCTGCTGATCCTTTTAAGGGCCACAAACCATCTCTTCCATAACCAAAATCGAAGGCTCTAAGTGATAATCTTTGAATACGCAGCGGAGCAAAAGCCGGCACTGCACTTCCAAATTGGGAATCATCCATATATAGAGCAAGCTCAGGATTGAAAAAGAAATTGTCCAGTAATGTGTCTCCTAATTCTTCATAAGGTGTAAGTGAATTCCAGTAATCTTTAAAACCTATTGGAATCACAACTTCATTGGTCAAAGGCATTCCAAGACGTGAAACCTGAATCCAGTCTCCTGTTTCATTTGCACTTGCTCCGGTAGTGTTCAGTGTTCTGGTCATTCTTCTGCTGGCAGAAGCCCAAACGCCGATAACATAATCAGAATCCAGGATATTTGCTGGTTGAGCAGCTGCACCTGTTTTCAAAAGAGTGGCAATATCTACCTGAATCACAATAGAATGGACATTTAGTCTTCCGACACCATCTCTGGCAGGACCATTTTGTCTTGGCAAATTTCCCAAATCAAATACACCTCCCAAATCCACGAAGAAAGGATCGTCAGCAGGACCTGCATAAACTTTCTCTCCTGTGCTGGCAGTTGTAATAGATTGAGAAATCAATGATTCGTACGTTGTTCCAAGACCAACACCTGACTCGATAGAACGGGGTCCGATGTTTGGAGGAGGTACGACACCATTAGTGATAACCATTTGGAATGATTGTCCACCATCAATACTTCTTGATAAAGTATATCTGGTCAGCAAATTTTGTTTGCCTAAACGGATGTTGAAAAATGTAGTCGGATCTTCATTTGTCTTGGTAAAGACAAAGCGGTAGATGATTTCATCACCTGGTTTACTAGCGTCATTGTCGATATGAATTTCATATCTGATATTCTCTCCAAAAGAATAGTAATTCGGCCCACCAAAGGGCAATTCCGCGGGTATGTAATTGGCAATAATCGTTATCGTATTCGGGTTGTCCGGGCTACGAAATGCGTAAACGTCAGTGTTGTCTGCAAGTGGATCATTGGCAATCAAGGGAGCTTCCCGGTGACTGGAGGCCTCAGTGGACGTCCAACCGAACAAGCATAGTAGATACAGTACGGACATAGCGATGCCAGTACGATCGTGGATCAGTTTTTTCATAAGCTAAAAATTTTATTGATGACAAGGGGACATACGAGAGCTTGGACACTTTAGATTGAAAGATTCCTTTAAAAGTGTTTTTAACTGAACAATAACAAAACACTTTCTTTTTTCTAAGGTATCGCCCTAACAAGTAATCACCCATACAATGCAATATAGATAGCAGGTGTAAGCTGATTACATGAAAAGAATATTTAAAAATTATTTCTTCAAAAAAAAATGAAGAAGCTTTTGCATTTCAATTTGACTAATTGATCAGGATTTATATTAAATAACAATTAAAGGAGTAGCCTTTAGACCTTTTATATAATAGACTGTTTATTATTAATTAAATATGATCAAAAGAAACCACTACTTTTGCCCCCGTAAAAAATCATCCCTCCCGAATGTTGCATATTGGAATCCTCAGAGAAGAAAAAATCCCGCACGATACAAGAGTCGCTTTAAGTCCGGAACAGTGTAAAGAACTGATTCAATCCGGCAGAGCAAACATTACTATTCAACCTTCTGATGAAAGATGCTTTTCTAATGAAGCTTATATGGGAGCAGGGGTAAATATTTCAGACAACTTAAGTGCTTGTGATTTCCTCATGGGTGTCAAAGAAATTCCGGTTTCATTCCTGAAAGAAAATACTACTTACTTCATCTTTTCACATACAATTAAAGAGCAGGCACATAACCGGCCACTTTTACAAGCTATGTTGCAGAAGAACAACAGATTGGTAGATTATGAAGTGTTAGTGAATGAAAAGAATCAGCGATTGATTGCTTTTGGGAGGTTTGCAGGCAAGGTAGGAGCTCATAATGCGCTTTACACTTACGGAAAACGAACCGGAAAGTTTAATCTGCCCAGAATGAAAGACCTTACTGATTACGCAGAGGCACTTGAAATCTATCAGCAAACAACTTTCCCCAAAATGAAAATTGTGCTGACAGGAACGGGAAGAGTTGCCGGAGGATCAGTGAAGGTTCTCGACGATATGGGAATTCGCAGAGTGAGTCCTGAATCTTTTCTGAATGAAGAATTTGATACAGCAGTCTATACCCAGCTCAGCTCAAAGCATTATGTAAAAAGAAAAGATGGAAAGCCATTTGAAACGGCAGAATTCTATGCATTTCCGTCTGATTTTGAGTCAGCATTTGCACCTTTTGCAGCCGTGTCTGATATATTTATCAACGGCATTTACTGGGACAATGATGCACCTGCATTTTTTACTGTTGCCGAAATGTGTAAGAAGACATTTAAAATCGAAGTCATAGCGGATATTACCTGTGACATTGCCCCTCAGTCTTCCATTCCCAGTACCATCAGAGCTTCTACCATTCTTGCCCCGGTTTATGGATTTGATCCATTTCTCGGGAAAGAATCTGCGCCCTATCAGCTTAACAATATAGACGTCATGGCTATCGACAATCTGCCGAATGAACTCCCCCGGGATGCATCCGTTGCCTTCGGTGAGCAATTCATCAACAGTGTACTTCCCGAAATCGAAAAAGGCTGGGACAGCACTGTTATTGCCAGAGCCACTATCTGCGAAAACGGGCAATTGACCCCCTATTTTGAATATTTACAGGATTATGTAAATCAACTTGTATAAAACAAACGTTTGATAAACTTCAGAATGCGAGATTAAAGAATCATTTGCAATGCTTTCTATCAGTAAGTACCAATTAGGTTACCACCTTCTAAAATGATTAGCAAATATTTGAAAGAAACAATTATGGGAAAATGCTGGTTAGATCAAATATATAATTAAGGTCTTTTGCTAAACTCTACATGGAATAGAAAAGCAGGAATGAAGGAGATATAATCGCACCTTTGAGATGAGCGACTAAAAAAAGTACTGAATGTACTTTTTGCAGGAGCGAACCGAACATCAAGTGAGCCCTGCGATCGCTGATGTGAGGCTACTCTAATCCAGAATAGTACAACTAGCGAAACGAAAACGCATTTTTAGGATTAGGCTCAACAGTGCGAATGGTTTTTGGTTACTTTTTGCCATTTCAAAAAGTAACAGCCCAGCCGGCTCGAGGCGAATTAGAAGTAGACTATTCCAAGAGTTAATATTTTGGAACTCAGAAACCACTTTTTAGTAAAAAAAACAATAAAATACATAACCATCATATTGCCGAATATTTCAAAATGATACAAAAAAGAACACTTCTTTTACTATTTCAAACCCTTTTCATACTCCCAATTTTTTCTCAGCTCAGCGGTAAAATCACTGACACTGCAGGAGAAGCCCTGCCATTTGCCTCAGTATTAATTAAAGGAACTACCAAAGGCACCACCGCCAATGCAGAAGGAAAATTCACCCTTCAATTGCAAAAAGGTAAACATCAACTCGTCTTTCAATATATCGGATATCTGCAAAAAACAGTGGAAGTAGAAATCTCAGATAACCCTGTTCAGTTGGATATAGCTCTGAACGAAGAAGTATATAATATTGCTGAAATTGAAATCAAAGCAAACGCTGAAGACCCTGCCTATGCCATCATCAGAAAAGCGATGGCAAAAAGACCGGAATACAAAAAGGAAGTTAATGGCTTTGCCTGTAATGTCTATATAAAAGGCGTAGTCAAATTCCTCAATGCTCCGGAGAAATTCATGGGCAGAGATCTGGGTAATCTGGGAGGCATCCTCGACTCGACCAGAAAGGGGGTGATCTATCTTTCAGAATCAGAGACACAGTTTTTCTTCGAGCAACCGGACAAGATCAAAGAGATCATGGTCTCGAGTAAAGTCAGTGGAAATGACAATGGATTTTCATTCAATCGGGCAAGTCTGATGAATTTCAATTTCAATGAAAATTCAATGGATTTTGGCAGATCGATCGTCAATCCGATAGGTTCCAATGCCATGCAATATTATAAGTACAGATTGATTCGCAGCTATTATGATGAGGAGAATAGGCAGATCAACGAGATAGAAGTTATTCCAACCCGCTCAGAAGATCCTGCTTTCAGGGGCAACATTTATATCATGGAGGGTTCATGGACAGTACACAGTACAGACCTCTATCTCACAAAAGGGGCCACTAAACTTGAAGCATTTGACACAGTTTTTGTCAGACAACAATATGTGCCCAATCAATCGGTCAATGCCTGGTCTCTGTTTTCGCAGACATTATCCTTTCGGGCAGGGTTATTTGCCTTCAAAGTGGCCGGAGATTTCACAGCCGTCTATTCAGAGTATGACATCAACAGAAAATTTGAAAAAGGATTCTTCGGAGCTGAAGTCCTGACAGTTTTATCTGAATCAAATCAAAAAGAAGCTGATTACTGGGAGCAAATTCGCCCGATGCCCCTCACAGAAGAAGAGGAAGTAGATTATGTCAAAAAAGACAGTCTTGCCATTCTTTGGGAATCCAAGCCATTCATGGATTCCATGGACAGACGCAGTAATAAATTCCGCATCACGAATTTAATTACCGGATACACTTACCGCAATTCATTCAAAAGATATAGTATCCGGAATGAATTCTACAGCAACTGGTTTAATCCCGTGCAGGGATTTTCCGCAGGATATCAGACTTTGTACAACAGAACCTGGAAAGACCGTCCGGGTAAATTCTTTAATATAGGCGGAGGATTACAATATGGATTTTCAGACAAAATCTTGCGTTTCAAAGCGAGTTCTGCCATTGGTTTCAATGCCATAGACAGGACACAATTCAGGATATCAGCAGGAAATGAAGTAGTGGACTTCAATGACAGAGAAGCATTGTCTCCATTTTTCAATGCGGTGGTAGCCCTCCTCCAAAAGAACAGTGTCATCAGATGGTACAATCGTCAGCATATACGTTTAAGCGGATCAGGAGAATTTGTCAACGGGCTTCGCTGGGAAGCAGGCGCCGGACTGGAAAGAAGAGTGCAACTAAACAATACAAGCAATTACTCATTTGCCAAAGGTGAAGATTATGCCTCCAACAATGATCTGGGCAGATCAGATGGAGATGTCAATATTGAAAACAATGAAATTGTAAAATACAGAGCTTCTCTTCGTTGGGTTCCCGGACAGAAATTCATGCGATACCCCAACCGAAAAATATCCCAGGGATCGAATTATCCTGTATTCCAATTCACATACACTGGAGGGTTTTACCGCAATGATTCAAGGGATCAGCTGCACCACGCCTCCCTTTCAGTCCGTAAAAACGAAATCTGGACCACCCTGGCAGGAGCTTTGAGCTTCAGATTGGAGGCAGGAGTGTTTCTCGATGCACCAGAATATTTTCACGATTATATCCACTTTTCCGGTATGGAGACCTGGCTTGTTAATCCTGATGTTTTCTCCCGTGGTTTCAAGCTACTTCCCTTCTATACCCACAGTACTTCCAAAGCCCATTTCCAGGCCCATGTAAACTGGAACGACAATAGTTGGCTATTTGATAAATTACCGCTTATCCGCAAGCTGGGATTCAATCTGATCTACGGTGCAGATTACCTCTACACAGCTGAGCGGGGCCACTGGAATGAATTTTCAATCGGAATTGACAGGATCGGCTGGAGCGTTATCCGCCCTCTGAGAGTAGAATTTGTAGTGGCTTTAGAGAATGGCGTGTACAGGGATTTCGGTGTGAAGCTTGGAATGAGTTTGCCATTTGATTAATTATATTACTCCTCCTCAAAATTCACCCTCGACATCACAATGAGGGCAATTCCAAAAAATATCATGAACAGCTTGAATATAAATCCCGCCAACGGACCAAATGCATCAATCCAGCTCAAAAACATAAATCGCATACCAATCAGCGAAAGCACAAGGGACAGGAATCCCAGAATCAATGAAACAAAACCCGCAAGGGTCCACCAGGGATTTTGATATATGGATTTTAACATGGGGGCAAAGGTAAATGTATTTATCGTTTTTTTGGTTAATCAGGTAATCGGTAATCGGTAATGAGTGATGTAAACAGCCGGAGGAAGAGCCGGGTTGTCGGAAGTGGTCTGTTTTTGTGAGATTCCGACTTAGGCTTCTAGCTTCTGGCTTCTGGCAACAGACGGGAGGAAGGGGTTGAGGAGTTTTGGAGGTTAGAAGGTTAGTTAACAGCCAGATATCAGCCGCTTTTTAGATGCAAAGGCATTAACAAATTAGGTCCTATTTGCCTGCAAGGTAGCTCAAGCCCTGAAAGGGCGACATATGTTAGCGAGGCGGTGAAGCCCCTCGCGAAAAGCCGGTGGGGATTATAATACCAAATCCTCTCGAAAAAGCGGATGGGTGTTTTCGCATCAGCGCTGTGCAGGGGTGGCTCGAAGAGACAGTCCCCAAAGCGAAGCGACGGGACCGAGCGAACAGCGAGCCCCGGAACATAGCGACCCTGCGACCCAAGGAGCAGGGTGATGCCCAAAAAAATCATCCAAAACTCCTGTACATGACACATATCCCATCCATATATAACAATTATTTTTCACATCTTCGCAGGAGATTCTATAACTTTATGCGTATAATCCTTGTTCGTTTAAAAGTCACCCAGTAAACGCTCATGCTCAAACTGATCGAATGTCCCAGAGATGCTATGCAAGGCATCAAACAGTTTATCGATACAGATTCCAAAGTCAGGTACATCAATCAATTGCTCAAAGCAGGATATGATACACTGGACTTCGGGAGCTTTGTGTCCCCTAAAGCGATTCCGCAAATGCGGGATACTGAGGAGGTGCTTTCGAAGCTCAATCTGAAGGGAAATAGTACCAAATTACTCGCTATTGTAGCCAATACCCGCGGAGCTGAACAAGCGCTGACGCACCCCGAAATCGCTTATCTGGGCTATCCATTTTCTATATCTGAAACATTTCAACTGAGAAATACCAACGCTACGATTTCGGAATCAACGGAGCGTGTTGCGGAGATTCAATCGCTTTGCGTGGCAAAAAATCGGGAACTGGTCGTATATATCTCAATGGGATTCGGAAATCCATATGGCGATATCTGGAATGCCGAAATTGTGCTGAAATGGGTGGAAAAACTGCATGAAATGGGGGTGAGAATTTTGTCGCTTTCGGACACAATAGGCGTAGCTAATCCGCAGAGTATCAAATATTTGTTTTCGAATGTGATTCCTGCGTATCCGGATATTGAATTTGGCGCACACTTGCATACCATGCCGCATAGCTGGAGGGAGAAAGTAGAAGCGGCTTATCAGGCAGGATGCAGAAGATTTGACTCTGCCATCAAAGGATACGGTGGATGTCCCATGGCCAAAGATGATTTGACAGGTAATATGCCGACTGAAAATCTGATCCAATACTTTGATGAAATCAATGCAGATATTGAAATCGACCGGAAGGCTTTTAATCAATCCATGGCCATCGCCCTTGAAATTTTTCCTCATTAAACCACAGAAAACAGCATGCCTGTTATTGAAATAGAATTTGGTACGCCGGAATATGATGAATCAGTAGCACTGCGGGATACCATTCTGCGCAAGCCCTTGAATATGACATTCGATCCTGATGTGTTGGCAAAGGAATGGGCTGATATTCATCTGGGATATTACGATACCAATTTTGGACTGGTTGCCTGTCTGATTCTCAGCTCAGTGGATGAAAAAACAATGAAGATGAGACAAGTCGCAGTCGCTTCCCGGGCACAGGGCCTGGGCATCGGCAAACAATTGGTGATAGCCTCAGAAGAAAAAGCTTCAGAACTGGGATATCAAAAAATGATCTGTCATGCCAGAGAGACTGCCATCCCTTTCTATGAAAAAATGGGATACAAAATAGTCGGAAAACCATTCACAGAAGTAAATATTCCGCATGCAAAAATGCAGAAAACTCTGAAATAATTATTTTAGGTAGAATGCAAAGATTGAAGCAATTAACAAAAACACCTGAGAGTGGTTTACCAAATAGTAGCCGCGGTTTCAATATTAACGTAAGTTCAGTAATTAATAAAAAAATGAAAATTGCGAAAAATCATCCCGGAGGAGTAACTATAATGAATTACCCCAGAGAGGTAACATGTGGCGAATTACCCCGAAGGGGTAACATATAAACAACCCGGGGTAAAACCCCGGGTAAAAAACTAAAGATCAAGTTTTGGCGGGATTTTTTCCTTTTGCAAAAATCACTTGTCCCCAAAGCTTTGGGGGATGACAAAATCCCGAGAAGTAAATTTGGATCGAATGCACTATAAATAAACACAAATCATACACCTTATATAAAACCACAAATATGTCTACAGAAAATAAAACAACCCTTGTCATCCTCGCTGCCGGAATGGGAAGCCGCTATGGCGGATTAAAGCAACTGGACGATGTAGGACCGAATGGCGAAACCATCATCGACTACTCTATCTATGACGCCATTCAGGCCGGATTCAATAAACTGGTATTCATCATCAGGAACGAATTCCTGGATGCTTTCAAGGAAAAAGTAACCAACAAATTTGCCCATCTGGCAGAAATCCATTTTGTCAATCAGGATGTGAATACACCCATCAAAGGAGTTGATATTACAACTGATCGTACAAAACCCTGGGGAACTGGTCACGCTGTTTTAGTCGCAAAAGATATCATCAACGAACCATTTGCGGTCATCAACGCTGATGATTTTTATGGCAGAAATGGATTCATGGAAATGGCTTCATTCCTTAAAAACGAAGTTTCTCCTACCCAGCACGGTATCATAGGATATGTCCTGAAAAATACACTTTCTGACAATGGGTATGTATCCAGAGGAGTCTGCCAAATGGATGAAAATCACATGCTGACAGAAATCAACGAGCGAACTAAAATTCGCAGAGTAGGTGACAAGGTCTTGTATGAAGAAGGCGACAAGGCTTTCGAAGTGCCGGAAGATTCACCTGTATCCATGAATTTCTGGGGATTTCACCACAGCATCTTTGATCATCTCCTCAAAGGATTTTCTGAATTTGCCAAAAACAATACGGACAATCCAAAAGCTGAGTACTTCATCCCCCTGGTCGCCGATCATCTCGTCAACAACAATCTGGGACAATTCGTAGTAAAAGTCTCCAACGATAAATGGTTTGGAGTCACCTACATAGAAGACAAAGCCGACGTCACAGAAGCCCTGGCAAAACTTACCGAAGCGGGAGAATACCCAAGTCCATTGTTTTAATCTGAATATCCGCGGGCGTTAGCCCGCATATACAAACCCACTCTCAAACTCACCCGGGCTGCTCGCCAACAGCTAAAAGCTAAAGGCCAAAAGCGGCTGCTTCCACACCCACAACCCTCACACTCACCTGAGCTGTTCGCCAGAAGCTAGAAGCTAGAAGCTAGAAGCTAGAAGCCAGAACTTCGCCTCAACTCCTCAACGAACCACACTCATAACCCACAACTCACTCCCACACTCCGCTTCAACGCATATACGCTTCAACGCTTTAACGAACCACACCCACACTCACACACAAACCCAAACCAATTTTCCATGATCACCTGTGCCGACGTCATTCTTCCTGTTGCTGTGCCTAAGGCCTATACTTTCAAAGTCCCCGAGGAACTGGAAGCTGGTCTTATGGTGGGCATGCGGGTAGAAGTACAGTTTGGCAAGCAGAAAATCTACAGCGGAATAGTACAAAGAATTGAAAAACGGGATGTAAGGGATGACAAACTCAAATTCATTCTGGGGAGACTGGATGATCAGCCGCTGATTCACCCTGTGCAAATGGATTTCTGGCTTTGGATGGCATATTATTATTGCTGTACTATTGGTGAAGTCATGCTGGCTGCATTGCCGGGTGCGCTGAAGCTGAACAGCGAAACTTTTCTCGTTTATAATCCACAGCATCTGCATGACCCTTCCACTTTGTCGGATGACTTGTATCTCATCCAGGAGGCACTGAGCATTCAGGGGAGATTGAGGATTCAGGACATTCATGAAATTCTTCAAAAGAAAGTAATTTATAAAATCATTCAGGAAGCAGTAGCGCTGGAAATTGCATTCATCGAAGAAGAAGCCAAACAAAGTTATAAGCCCCGTCAGGCAGATTATGTGCGGCTTGCCTCACTATATCGCGACCCATCTACCTGGAATGATCTCTTCGCATTGACGTCACGTTCGGAGAAACAGACAAATACTTTACTAGCCTATTTCCAGCTAATAAAATCCCAGCCCACCCTTAGCAAATCCATGCTGATCAAGCAGGCACAAACAGATGCAACAGCAATTAAAGGACTTTGTGACAAAGGGATTTTCGAAGTATATTCATTGGTGCAGAGCCGTTTGGAACAGCACACTGCGATGAAGGATCACTTGCTTCCTATGTCAGCCTATCAGCAGAAAAGCTATGAACATCTCCGCTCAGAATTAAAACAGCATCAGGTAGTATTGCTCAGAGGGATCACAGGATCAGGTAAAACAAGGATTTATCAGGAGTTGATTCATGAAATACTTGCCAGTGGAGGACAAATACTTTATTTATTGCCTGAGATAAGTCTCACCTCTCAGATGGAAATCCGTCTCAGCGAACAATACGGAGGAAGGATGCTATCTTATCACTCCCGACTGAATGCCAATAAACGCGTCGAAATCTGGCAAGCCATTTACAATGGACATCAGCTGGTCGTTGGAGCCAGATCCTCCCTCCTATTGCCTTTCAGAGATCTTCGCCTCATCATCATTGATGAAGAACACGATCCATCCTATAAACAACACGAGCCCAATCCCCGCTATCATGCGCGGGATGCAGCCATTTATCTGGCTCAGCAAATAGGTGCGAAAGTCATACTCGGAACCGCAACACCTTCAATAGAATCCTTGTACATGGCAAAATCTGGTAAGTTTGGCTATGTGGAAATGCTGGAGAGATTCGGTAAAGCACAATTGCCTGAATTGCAATTAGTCGACTTGCGAAAAGCCAGACTTGAAAATAGAATGGTATCTATCTTCACGAAGGATATGCTGGAGGAGATGGAAAAAACATTCAATAAAAACCAAAAGGTAATCTTGTTTCAAAACCGCAGAGGTTTCTCTCCGGTGCAGGAATGTACGATCTGTCATTGGCGGGCTGAATGTATCCACTGTGATGTGAGTCTCACTTTGCATCAGAAAATCAGCGCATTAAAATGTCATTATTGCGGCTACAGCACTCAGATTTTTACGGCTTGTCCTGCTTGTGGTTCACTGGAATTGCAATTGAAGGGATTCGGAACAGAGAAGATTGAAGATGAAATCAAAATCTACTTCCCGGAAGCCCGAATAGCAAGAATGGATGCTGATAGTGTCAAAACAAAAATCCAACTGGAGCAGATTCTGGAGCAATTTGCGGAAGGCCAGATAGATATTCTTGTCGGAACTCAGATGATTACAAAAGGTCTTGACTTTGATGATGTGGGGCTGGTAGGCGTGCTTAGCGCAGATCATTCACTTTATTTCCCGGACTTCAGGGCAAGTGAGCGCACATTTCAGTTATTGACTCAGGTGAGTGGACGATCGGGCCGTCGAGAAGAACAGGGAAAAGTATTGATCCAATCTAACAACACAGAGCATCCGGTAATCAAGGAATTCCTGGATCATGATTTGGATAGCTTTTATAAAAGAGAAATCTATGAAAGGCAGGAATTTCACTATCCACCATTTGTCAAACTGATCCAGATAACCCTGAAGCATAAAGAACCACAAAAACTGAAATATGCAGCTGAGCAATTGGCCATGGCTCTTAAGAAAAACCTCGGAACTCGCGCGATCGGGCCTGCTACTCCCGGAGTCCCGCGAGTCCGCAATTTCTATTTAGCTACCATATTATTGAAACTGGAACGCAAACAAAAAGTCCTTGATTATGCCAAATCACAGACACTGATTCAGCTGTCAGCCCTTCAGAAACACAAGGGAATGTCAGGACTTCGCCATGTCATTGATGTGGATCCTGCGTAGGGAGAGCGAGTGATATCGGGGTGTGGTCGTCGGACAGGTGATGTCTTTCTGCGGCTTAGCCTTGAAAGGTGATGTTTTTTCAGGGGACAAGCCCTGAAAAAGTGATGTCTTTCAAATTTTTTCAGCAAAGCTTCAAAATTTGAAAGGTGATGTGCTTGCCAGTTCATTTCTGGTTCTGGCTCCATATCTCGAAGCTTCTTCCTTCCGGCTGTTTTCTCGCGGCTCGTGGCTCATAGCTCGAAGCTTCTTCTTCCCGGCTGTTTTCCCGCCACTCGAATCTCGTGGCTCAATGCATCTTTACGGCTATTCCCTTGTAGCTTGCGACTTCCCCAAAGGGTTGGGGACACGATGCAGCTTGTAGCTTCTTTCGGGCAGTTTGGCTGATCAACTCATCATTCATAACTCATAACTCCAACCCGCTGTTCAACCAGCAACCAGCAACCAGCAACCAGCTTAATTGATCCCCACTCCTATCCAACCTTCAAACCCGGTCAATTCTTTTACCTGCGAATCAAGTGAAGTAACCTGGCACCTAAATTTGACTTTTAGCGCCATGACTCTTTGTAATCTGAAGAAATCCGGCTCAATAAAGCGAACTTCTAAAATTTCAAAATCTGAAGTTGATGGTTGCTGTTGGTAGCCTGAGCTATATACTTTTCCATTTTTGTCAATTAATTCAATATCGATGGTAGAAAAAATATCAGGATTTGGGGCCTGAATTATAGGACCTAAGTCCATTGAAGGGTACACATCTCCTCCCTGAAAGCCGGTATTGGCTGAATTAAGCTCTATTTTCTTTTCATGAGACACTGTATTGCCATCCTCATCAGTGAAAGTTACTGCATACGTGCCCGGGCTGTTGATTACTATTGTGTTCCCTGTTGCTCCTGTAGACCATTTGTAAGTTCCCTGCACTGAGGTGTCTCCATATGTAGATGCTATGAGTGGCGTACTATTTAAACTAATGGCAGCCACCCCAAAATCTACTCCGAGTACAGGAGTACTTGCTTCAGGCCTCAACATACAGCAGAATTTTCCCTCTCCGGAATCAGCTTTATACTCTGTACAAAATGTATAATTGGAACCCACAGTCAGATTAACTGAATTTTGGAGACCCGGAATTTCTATGTTACCTGGTTGAATGGTAGTTCGGGCTTCTGAAACAGTACTGCTGCTTGAAAAAAGTTCATAATTCACCGGCCATTGACTGGTAGTAGATGATAATCCTGAGAAATAATATGGTAAAGTTCTGGGCACAGACCAATAAATAGAATCAAATAAATCTCCTGACTGATTATTACGGATATGAAAATTCATCTTCCAATTACTATCATCGAATGAATTGAATCCCCCGGAAAAGATATCCAGATCCATAAATTTGTTTAATTCAGTCGTAAACTCATAATCAAAACTGTCAAGACCAATATAAAATGGATTTTCATCCAAATTCCCTTCCACTCCAAAAGCAATACCTGCTGTAGAAGAGTCCGGTAAATCCAGCTTACTACATCCTCCGAAAGTGATGATTACTATTACAAAAAAAATCCAAACAGAATACAATCTCATTTTCTTAAATTAAAATTTAAATCTTAAAGCCATTCCAACCTGCCATTTATCTTCCAATAAAAATGGCTGCTGACCACTACTACTTTGAGATCCGGCTGTCAGACTTTCCAGAATATCTGGATTTTCGTCAGTCTTTTCAGCAAATGCAATCCCATTTGGCATCCAGGCTCCGCTGAAAGAAACTGACCAATGTTTGTTCAACTGATAACTATAGGAAAGCATGTATTCAGGTACAATAGATCTGAATCCGCTATCATTAATCCATCCTCTGTTAACCGTATTTGAATTGAAGCTCAAATCTGCCTCATTACCGCTTCTTTGTACCTGATATTGATCCAGTTGTCCTTTAATTCCAAGCAGAAAGAGTGTACGTACTCCTGCACTAATAATGTGTTTACCCGCGTGGAAGTTTACCATTGCAGGAATCTGCATATAAGTAGCAGATGACGGAACCAGCAAAAATCCCCTTCTTACTTTGGTTGTTGTATAAATATCCTGAGGACTATCCTGGAATCCGCCAAAACTTCCCCATCTCTGCAGTACTCCTGCTCCGGCTGATGCACTCCATCTCTGAGCCCATCGATATTGCAGATGATAAGCACCCTGCAATCCAGTGAAAAATCTTGAGCCTTCATTTATTCCCGGGAAAAATTGTGCACCTATTTCCACATTATGTGACCACCCCTTGAAAGGACAACATTCGACTATTGTTGGCGACATTGAATTAATATCACTCATCAACAAAGCAGATTTGGGAAGATCCATTGATTCTTGTTCCAAACTTTTAATTTCAATATTGAGTGGAGCGAGCACATGCTGTCCTGCAGAATGATCAGCAACTAAGGAAGAATTTTCAAAAATCTCTGTCGATTTATCAGATGAGCTTACCAACTTTGCATCAGAAGTTTCTGATGAAACTACGTTTGCTTTTATTTCAGTAACATTCGATGGTCTTTCAACAGAACTTGCATCTGTCCTACCTATTTGATCCGAAGCGTTTTCTTTTAAATCTTTACCGGTAGAAACAAGGTTTTCATTTCTGGCTTCTTCACTGATTAAACCTGATTCACCCTTTTGAACAGCAAGTGCTTTCTGTGATTCAGGTTTTCCTTTTGAATGTTTAGATGATGATTCTAAACCTTCAGAATTTCTTTCTTTCATGGAGCCTTTCAATGACTGCCCTGAATGATTAATGGAAGATTTTTCAGTTGATTCAGGCAATATATTAGCAGCTAATGGCTGCCCGCTATTATTTTCCTTAACAGCTTCATCCGATTCTGACTTTGTTGCTGGAATAGCATTGGAATCTTCCTCTTCTGTAGAAATAAGAATTTCCTGGTTTATTCCAGGATTATTGAATGCCTGCCAGGCAAATATACTACCTGCTCCTACGATCAAAGTCAGGGCAAGTACCCAAATATACATAAATGGCCTTCTCCGTTTCCGGCTACCGGGTAACTGATTCAGCTGCTGAGAAAAGGAATCCCAGGAGCTTTCTGAATAAGCTACATCCTGCTCATCCATTTTTTTATTGTACCATTGGTCAAATTTATCCATTAGTGACCTCCTGTTTTATTGTTGATGGGTGAATCCATTCTTTTAATTTCTTACGAGCCTGAAATACGTGCCATTTGGCAGTATTTTCATGTATGCCAAGTAACTCGCCTATCTCGCGATACTCCATACCCTCCGAGGCAAACAAATTGAATACCTTGGCTGACATTTCCGGAAGTCTTCTCACGACCACCAACAAGGACTCAGCATCCATACGCTGATCTGCCCAGTTGAGATCTACTCTTACATCAAACGCTTTCATATCCTGATCTTCTTTCAAATGAACCATCTCTTTATATTTCCTGGACTTTCTGAATCCATCAATAATAGTATTGATGACAATTCTTTTGGCCCATGCATAAAAAGCACCCTCACCTTTCCATTTTTCCAAATGTGTAAAGACTTTTAAAAAGCCTTCATTAAGGTATGCTGCTGCTTCCTGATCATCCGTAGTGTACTGTCGACATACCTTCATCAGAGGCACGTAACATGCCTGATAAAGTGTATGCTGAGCTCGACGTTCACCCCGGATACATCCTTCTATGATTGTTGGGTCTATAATGATCATAGTCTGCGCCTCTGGCTTTAAGGCGATTTTTTAGTGAAATAATTTGATCTATACCTACTTTCCAAAACTGGGTTCGGAAGTATAGATGCAAAGTTGCGAAGAGCGGTTACGATTTCAATACAAAATCTGATGAACAGCCAATTTGCATGTATCAATTCCCTTTTCAGCAGGATTAAAATAAATGAATCATTTCATTCTGCTACTCTTCTTCCGAAATTCTACATTGTATCCGATCCATTACCTCAGAGTAATTTTGACCTGACAGCAACATAGAAACTAACCACTACTTTCAAACCATCAACATTCAATCGAATAGTATTATCCGCCAATCATCCGGTTTTCGTGGTATTCTTTCATACCTATCTCTTTTACTTTTCAAAAAAAAAGAACAACTTTATGCTCCCATGCCAATCTGAACAATATTGTATGAAATCACTGCAAAACTACTCCAAATAAAAAGAACCGGAATTACTTTTCTACCTGCCCGTTGAAACAAGCTCCGATCCAAAGCCAAATGTGTCGGAAACGAAAAGTAATCTCCGGTTCATAACCCCAATCTCTACTCTTCTAAATACCTCTCAATGGAGATATTTTTTCTTTCTGAATGTTCTTGGCTTAAACATCCTGACTCCTCTATTAGTGGAAATTATTCAATCAGAGTAAATTTCTAATTATAATCAAAGTGATCACTTTTAGAAAAAGCAATAATTCAATTTAAAAAAACAGGCTTATATATCTAAAGTTCAATTAATTGTGCATTCACATACTGTCCTTCGACACCCATTTTCTTCTTGTTCACCTATATCACGAAAGAATAGTACTCAGTCGTTTGTATCAGGCAAAAAAAAGTTAAAATAATTAATGGTTGATGATCCGTCCTGGCACTGCCGCTGCATGGCATGTTTTGTTCAGAGCGGGTCACAGCCGTGCGTTCGCAGCAACTCAAAATGAGCCATAATCGCAGCGCGGTGACCACGGCTTAGCGATACCCAGCATTAGCAGCTATTTTTGGAACTGCAGACGAAGCGAAGTGATGTCTTTCCGCACCTATGGTTTGAAAGGTGATGAAGTGATTCGCTGCGCTCATCCACCACAGGTGTTTTTTCAGGGGACAAGCCATGAAAAAGTGATGTCTTTTTTCCATTTTCAGCTTCGCCTCAATGGAAAAAAGGTGATGAGCAAGCGGAGCATGCGATTGAGTGGAGGGTTTTGAGGTAAAAAGAGCACCTTCTCGCCGGCTGTTCGGCTGTTAACTGTTCAACTCATAATTCATAACTCATAACTCATAACTCATAACTCATCATGGCAATCCAACCGCAAACCAACCATGACAATTCTCCAAAAGAATAGAATCTGATTGGCTGAATAATCTGGCCGTAAATCTTACTTTAATAGCAAGAGTAGGTCTTCCCCGCCCATCCCTTTCATATTCCTTTATTTCTTCAATAGAGAATCTGTTGAGCCCCTGTGGCCCTCTGTTTGATCTGTAAATTATGCCGGATCTGTCTCTGTATGTAATATTTACAGATCTTAACTGTTTTTTATCAATGACCGGCACAGTGGAAAGCCATTCAGATTTAAATTGGAAGCTGTTTCCATAAGTCGAAAATCCGTTTGCATTGTCGTACAGGAGTTTCTTGGCATGTGAAAACTTCCTTTGATGAATGTCGGTCATTTTAATCTCATAGATTCCCGGTGTACTCGCACTTAAATGCTCTGTATTTTGATCCCCATTCCCCCAATTGTATGTTTCTATCATTGCAGCATTGGACAATCTGGCAGCCAATCTGGCAGATTGCTGGTTATTCGATAACACTATCCAATTCGGAAAGGATACCTGTATCTTTGGCTGGGGACTTATTTCGCTGCAAAATTTACCACTGAGCAAACCGTTGCCATATTCAATACAAACAGGCACATTTGAACCGTTTGGCATCAGGAAGGTTGTTTGATTCTGAGTTCCCTCTCTTCTCTGATCTCCTGCCTGAATGGCTTGAATTACCAAATTTTCAGAATTTTGGGCACTAACACGCAATTCATGCAATACTCTTGTAATTCCTCCTTCCTGCATATATGTCAATGAATCCAGAATGTAAGGTTCCCAATGAATGATAGAATCTCTTCCTTCTATTCTATTTCTGAGCTGAATTGAAAGAAAACGACCGTCAGGTCCTGAAGATTCCAGTCTACCGGAAAACTCCCAGAGTGCATCTTCCACAAATTCTACCCCTGTATGCAACTTTATTCCAGCCTGGTCTATTCCCAATTTCAGGTCTTCAGCTCCTGCTTTACCACTAATACCAAATGGTATTCCTGTATAAGTTGAATCCGGAATCTCAACCTTTTCACATGAGGACCATGCCAGCAATACCAGCATCCCTAATAATTTCAAATGTACATTTTTCATCACCATTTGTATTGTATTCCTAATTGGATGTGAAGAAACTGTTCTTTTAATACCGACTCACCGGCAATACTATCATATCTTCCTTCAATCGGATCATATTTATGCTCAACTAAAGGATAAGTCAGACCTCCTGGCGTATAAGCAAACTGACCTATGACCCGCCATCTTTCAGAAATATTAAACTCCAATCCTGCCTGCAGTTCAAATGCCCAGTTCCTGAATGAAGGCGCGCTGATTAGTCCCTCTGAAACTTTTGATACTCTCGAAATAATGACACCCGGATCTTCCGCAGAAACCTCAGTGCTATACTGATGGAGCACTCCTGTCGCACCAATAAGATACATAGGCTGTAATCCTATCCTTCCACTCCATTTTCCCCTCTCCCATCCTGTATAAATTTGTGAAATGGCATAAGACAAAGTTGTCGGTATCAGTCGGAATCCTTCTTCTTTCTTCTCAAAAACGTATTCAGGAGTCGGGTGATCCAGCATATTTCCAAAAGTACCCGTTCTCATTGCATATCCCCCAGATATTCCTGTGAAAAAACCATTACTTGCAGTCCATCTTGCACCCACAGCTGCTTGCCCTCCCAGAATAGCTTTTTCTTTACTCCTTCCCGGAACATTTGTGAGCACACTTAATTCAGTCAGAATATTTAAATTCCATAGGATTGGTTGAATAGCTATATCAGGCTCAAATACCGGCAATTCAATCAGCCAAATGAATTCACGTTCTATCGGATTTAATGGTAAGCCAGGAATAAAAGCAATTTGCCCCTCCTGATTCAATTCCCCCACGAATTCAGGGGATAACATTTCCTGACCCTGCCCTATTATTTGCTCCGTGCTTTCTTCATCCTCATCAGGCACTGCAAGCTTTTTTTCTGTTAATGCAGCATTGTCCAATGAATTTTCTCCTATTAGATCATTATCCTGCCTATCACCTGAAGCTTTCATTCCGGATTTTGAAGGACTCTGACTTATTTGAGCCCCTATGAAATTTCCATTAGCTGCTATGGCTTTTTCATTATGATCAGATCCATTTTCAATGGTTTCAATATTTTTTTCTCTATCAAAAGGAAGTTCAGACTGGCCGGGTCCAGCCACATCCCGGGTAGAGGAATTGTGAAGTTTTTCCTTATTTCCGGAAGAAGTCAACCATATCCAACTCACTGCAGAAATGATTATCATCCCTGCCATTATCCACCAAAATCCGATTAACCTTCTTCGCCTCTTTTCCCTATTCTTAATGTGCGACAATGCATTGTACCAGTAAGCAGAGCTATATGGATGATCCAGTTGGTTCATTGAATCCTGCACTTTTTTATCAATAGATTTCATCATAAGTTTTTTTGATGGCTTTTAATGACTTTTTCAAATCTCGCTGCCAGTTTTTTCCTGGCTTCCCACACATGCCAGCGAACCGTCACTTGCTTCATTTCCAGCCAATTACTGATTTCTTCATAAGAATATCCTTCGAGCGCATATAATCCAAAAATCTGTGATGTCAGTACGGGCAAATCTCTCAACCAGTGTAATATTTCTTCTGCATCCACTGCCGGATCATCCACCTGAAATACACTCACTTTTTGCTCCAGAGATTTGATATCCTCAGGGCTCATTTGTTGCTGCTGCCTGTAGAATTTTTGTCTTCTGAAATTATCAATGATGGCATTCAGCATGATTCTCTTAGCCCAATTTTCAAACGGCATATGCTGTTTCCAACTGGGTAAACCCTTTAATATTTTGTAAAATCCCTCGTTCAAATGTGACATAGCTTCCTGATCATCGCGACTATATATCCTGCATGTTCTCATCAAAAAAGGGAAGCAAGCCTCAAACAAAGCTTGCTGTGCCTTCCTTTCGGCATTGATACATTTGGCAATTAAATGGGAATCTATATCCATATCGTAATTCTGAACTACATACTTTCCTCTTTCTGAAATGTGACACCCTTTGAAAATGAAGGCCAGAATCTGTTAAATCCCAAACCCTCATTTCCAAAGTATGTCTAAATCTATTATTTTTTAATGAATCTTGCACTTATGTATTGCCCCGCATTCGTAGCATTCATGATATATAATCCTGAAGGTAAGCCATTTGTATTCCACATTTCAGAACTTGCACTGTGCTGCTCGTTTAGCAGAAACTGATGAACTACCTGACCATTCATATTATATACCTGAACAACAGTACCATTCTCAATATCTTCAGGCCAGCGAATATTTAATTCTCCACTCACAATCGTTGGAAATACTACAATATCATTTTTTGCATTTGAAGCATAAAATTCACTGCTTTCAATTACTACAGACATTAAAATAGTTGATCCTTTTGAATCTATTCCTATAGCTGTATAAGTTCCCGGCTCGTTTACCAACAATTCATGATCCATTCCTTCCATCCAGAATGACTCAATAATATCTCCTGCATTTCTAATTTTTAAGCTGAGACTACGGTCTGTTTGTAAGGTTCTGACAACCTTGATATCACCCTGCACACCGCCATTTGGTCCTCCAATACATGCCTCAGCTGTGCAATTTCCAAATTCAATGGTGACACAATATTCTTCATCCAGATTGGGCACCTGTATGCTTGCACTTGCCTGCCCGGTATTCCATAGGTAAGAGATTACCTGTGAATTTGGCGGGAATGGAATAACTCTTAGTACAAATCCTGCATTGTTACGGTGGGCAACAATTCTCGCCTCACATTTGTCAAAAGTTATGAAAGTGAACAAGACTTTTCTGCAGGTCCTTTGATCAGGATCCATGACAAGTACTTTATATAATCCAGCCTGTGTAACACTGATCGACTGCGTAGTTTCTCCTGTGTTCCAAATATAATTGTAATCCAGGGAATCATCGTGAATCACTGTGAGGGTAGCGGAAGGAATACTGTCATATTCCACTCCCAGTGTTGCCTGTATACATTCATGAGGTGGCTCAGGGTTCAGTGTACATGCGGAAGCTATACATCCATTGGGAAATGTTACTGTGACGCAGTAGTTTCCTGGTCTCAAAACAATAATGGATCTGGTAGTATCGCCTGTACTCCACACATATGATCCACCCACATTGGGAGCACTTATTGCGGTTAACTGAGTTCCTACGTTTCCTCTTTTTACTATAATATTGACCTTGCAACCATTCGAATTCTGCATAAAGCAAGCTTCTGCGGTGCAATCCTTACTGTCAGTAACGGTCACACAATGTCTTCCGGGACCAGGGAAAGGAATAGTCTCTGACGTTTCTCCGCTTGACCAGAGATAGGTAAATGGGGCGCTTCCGCTTGCAACTGCATGCAGAAAAGCTGCATCAGAAGAATCCCGCGAAAGCTTCACCTGCACCTTACACCTGTCCTGACTTGATTCGCAGAAAATCAGTTTGAAAAATAATACATTGGAATTGCTGTTGGGCTGTGGTCTTTGAAATACAGTTTTCTTTTCACCATTGCAATTTATAAAACTGACATTTACCCAGATACCCGGAGCATCATATGCAATATTGGTCTCCAGAGAAAATGCTCCCTGATCATCAGTATTCACAAGATGTAATTGTTGTACATTATTTCCGGTCAAAATTTGTATTTCGATAGCGGCACCAACTGCCGGATTTCCATCCTGGTCCGACAAATTGCCGGCAACCACCAGATTAGCTGCCATTAATGACAACTGTGCCATCAGACAGAAAAATAAAAAAAGTGTAAATCGTTTCATATGAGTTTTTTTATGGTTTTAATAATCAAGTCTATACATTTACATACGCCGGCACTTCTTCTTATGTTGGGTAACAGGTTCGGATTTTAACAATAAAAAGAGATTTCACATGATTTATAAGTTTGGCCCATTCATTCCTGTAGTACATGAATCAGCCTTTATTCACCCACAAGCCGCTGTGACAGGCAATGTCATCATCGGAAAGAATGTGTACATCGGACCAGGAGCAGCCATTCGGGGAGATTGGGGCGGTATTGTGATCGAAGACGGCTGCAATGTGCAGGAAAATTGCACCATCCATATGTTCCCCGGCATCACAGTCAGACTTCACGAATCAGCACATATAGGCCATGGAGCCATTATTCACGGGGCTATAATCGGCAGAAATTGTCTCATAGGTATGAACGCAGTCATAATGGATGAGGCGATTATTGAGGATGAATGTATCATTGGCGCTCTTACATTTATTAGAGCACAATCACGCATACCCGCCCGAAGTTTGGTAGCCGGTAATCCTTATAAGATTCTGCGCCAGGTCAGCGATGAAATGCTCGCATGGAAAACTGCCGGAACAGAACTATACCAGCAACTGCCCACTGAAATGAACCAAAACTGGGAACCTTGTGAGCCCCTCAGAGAAGTACCCGCGAATTTGCCCTCTCAGGAAGACCTTTACAAAATCTGGAAAAAGAAATAAGATTTGGGCATCACCCCGGGTAATCTGAAATGGCAATTTTTGAATATGCAATTTCAGATTACCCGGGGTCGGGCTATCCGCTTTACTACGCTCCTGCGTCGTGTCGTGCCCGCTACGCTCCCTGATGCAGAGCAGCCTGCTGTAGCAATTAACGGGCTTTTGTCGCAGAAACATGTGACGCCCTGCCGCGCTGCGCTTGCAGGGTGACATCTTTGCCTCCGGCAAAAGGTGACGATTTTTGACCGCAAGCAGTCAAAGTGACGCTTTAGCATACATGACAGAACCAACTTCATTCGAATTACCAACTCTGACTTATATCAAGTGACCCTGGCAAACCAGCATCCAGCGACCAGCAAAGGCCGTTCGGCTGTTTAATTGGCTGTTTCACTGGCTGTGCGGCTGTTTCATTCGACAATTCGACAATTCTACAATTCGGCAATTGGCTTTTTACTTACTCCTTACGCCTTACTACTTTCACCTTCTTTCCGGCTGTTCCCTTGCAGTGGTGACACTCATGCTTCGGTCACCATCTACGACTTGTAGCTTGTAGCTTGCAGCTTCTTCCGGTCAAGTTTGCCAATAGCTAATAGCCAACTCCCAGCAACCATATAACCATTTTCAGAAATTATGTAATATTCATGTTAAAAATTCCTCTAAACTTTGCCCTTCAAACACTTCTCATGAAAGCAATTTGGAAAGGCAGTATTAATTTCGGTCTTGTCAATATACCCATCAAATTATATAGCGGAGCCACATCCCATCGGATTGATCTGGATATGATTCGCAGAAAAGATCAATGTGCTATTCAGTATGTGCGCATCTGCAAAAAGGATGGCAAAGAAGTTCCCTGGGATGAAATAGCGAAAGGATATCAAAAAGAAAATGGAGATTATGTAGTTTTGGAAGATAGTGACTTTGAGAAAGCAATGCCTGAGAAAACCAAATCAATTGAAATATTCGAATTCGTGCTGGAAGATGAAATTCCTTCCAAATTCCTGGAAAAACCTTACATAGTCGAGCCTGAAAAAGCAGCAGCAAAAACTTACGCCCTCTTAAGAGAAGCGCTTAAGAAATCAGGAAAAGTCGGACTATCTAAGTTTGTTTTACGCAGTGCAGAACACCTTGCAATCCTCAAAGAAGAAGATGGGGCTATCCTCTTGATCCAGCTCCGCTTTGAAGAGGATCTCAGAGATCCGGCCGACGCAAAAATTCCGGGAGATATCAAAATTCAGAAAAAAGAACTGGATATGGCCATGTCCATTATCGACCAACTCACTGATAAATTTGATCCTTCAAAATATAAAGACACTTACAAGGTTGAACTCCTCAAAGTGATAAAAAAGAAAGCAGCCGCACCTAAAAACAAGAAAACGACTGCTAAAGAAGAATCTGCCCCAACAAAGAAAAAACCAGTGGAGGATGATCTGCTCTCTCAATTAAAAGCTAGTCTGGAAGCCATTCAGAATTAAAGTTATGCCTCTTGACAAATATAATAGTAAACGCGATTTCAAAAAAACAAAGGAGCCCAAAGGCCGTAAGAAGCCCTCTGAAGGCGAACTGCAATTCGTTGTACAAAAGCATGCAGCATCGAGATTACATTATGATTTCAGACTGGAAATAAATGGAGTACTGGTGAGCTGGGCTGTTCCTAAAGGACCTTCAGCCAATCCATCTGATAAGAGACTGGCCATCCAGACAGAAGATCACCCGATGGATTATATCGATTTTGAAGGAATAATTCCTCAGGGTGAATATGGAGGAGGTACCGTCATCGTTTGGGACAGAGGAACCTATCATGCTGAAGGCAATAATGATGTCTCTAAAGACAATAGGCTTATGAAAAAGCAACTGAAAGAGGGTGCCATAAAAGTCATTTTGAAAGGTGAAAAGCTTCATGGTGCCTGGCATATGGTCCTCATGAAAGGAGAAGAGGAGGCTCGTCAATGGCTCCTGATGAAATCAAAAGACGAATTTGCTGATACAAAATATGTTTTTAACGAGCTGTCTGTTCTAAGCGGCAAGTCACTCGAACAAATCGAATCATCAAATAAAAGTACCAGCAAAGCTGAAGAAGAAGACCCAAAGGAATCAAAAAAAAAAATTAAAGGAGATGAAAAACATCTCAATGTATCTGACATCAATTCACAAAAAAAAGAATTTCTTGCTGAAGATCTTGCGGCGGCCAAAAAAATAAGTTCCTTTCCATCAGATTGGCGTCCGATGTTGGCAACACTGGCCGATGAAGCTTTTGACAATGAAGATTGGATCTTTGAATCTAAATATGATGGATACAGGGCTTTGGCTGAAATCAATAGCAATTCTGCCAAACTTATTTCCAGGAATGGTTTGAATTTTACAAAATATCCCTCACTTATCCCGGAACTTGAAAAGCTCCGTGGAAATATAATTCTGGACGGCGAGGTAGTTGTGGAGGATGCTTCAGGCAAAAGCCGCTTTCAATGGTTGCAACATTTTGAAGAAAATCCTGTAAGAGGACAACTCAAATATTATGTATTTGATATTCTCTATTTCAATGGCTTTGATCTCAGGCCACTCAATCTGATACTACGCAAGAAAATATTGAAAGCACTTCTGCCCAAATCAATGAAGATCATTTATTCAGAGCATGTACATGAAGCTGGATTAAAAGCCATTGAAAACGCTGCAAAATTGGGTTTGGAAGGAATTATTGCAAAGAAAGCCAGCTCTAAATATTATTCAGGCAAGAGAAGCAAAGACTGGCTGAAAATCAAAATAGTTCAGCAACAGGAAATGGTCATTGGGGGATACACTGAACCCAATGGAAGCCGAAGTGGATTTGGAGCCATTTTGTGTGGGTATTATGAAGGAAATACGCTGCGATATTCCGGGAAAGTAGGTACAGGATTCACTGATTCAATTTTGAAAGAATTAAAACAAAAACTGGAAAAAATTGAAAGAAAAACTTCGCCATTTTCTGATCCTCCAAATGAAAAACTTGTTCATTGGGTCACTCCTGTCCTGGTGGCTCAGATCAAATATTCAGAACTGACGGAAACCAATAGTTTACGGCATCCGGTCTATCTTGGTTTGCGCACAGATAAAAAAGCGACAGAAGTGAAATTGGAAACACCTCAAATCGAGACGGATGAGCTGGATGAAAATTCAGCGGAGGATCAAGATTCAAAGACAAATAAGACAGATCAAAATATGGAGAAGACACCCCCAAAACTAAATGCTGGCAAAGCGAAGCTATTGAGTACTAAAGTAGCATTTACCAATTTGGATAAAATTTTCTGGCCTAAAGAAAAAATAACCAAAGGCCAGGTCATCTCATATTATAATGAAGTCGCAGATTATATACTGCCTCATATGAAAGACAGGCCTCAATCCCTGCGGCGAACCCCTGATGGATTAAAGTCCGATGGCTTTTTTCAAAAAAACGTAGCAGGTATGGTTCCTTCATGGATTAAAACCCGCAAAATTAAATCCGAATCTAAAGAAGAATCTATAGAATACATGCTCTGCCAGGATAAGGATACCTTGCTATTTATGGCGAATTGGGGCTGTATTGAAATGAATCCCTGGTCCAGTCGGGTTGGGTCCATCAACAATCCCGATTTTATCATTTTTGATATTGACCCCAAAGATGCTCCTCTTAAGAATACTGTCAAAACTGCCCTGAAGGTGAAAGAGGTATTGGATGAACTGAAAGTCCATGCATTTCTAAAAACATCCGGCGGAAATGGATTACATATTTTCATCCCTGTACTACCCAAATACACCTACGATCAGACCAGAAATTTCTCTCACCTTATCAGCCAGATGGTTCACCGGCAACTTCCGGAAATTACCAGTCTGGAAAGAATGCCGGCCAAGCGAAAAGGTAAAGTATACCTGGACTACCTTCAAAATGGAAAGGGAAAAACAATGGCCAGCATATATTCTCTTCGTCCTCGTCCAAATCCTGGAGTCAGTACGCCATTAGAATGGGATGAACTCACTGAATCCTTTGACATGAAAGATTATAATTACTTCACTATCCTCCCCCGACTTTCCGAAAAAGGAGATCTCTGGAAAAATATAATGAAAAATCCGGCAGACTTGAAGAAAGTACTCGACGGTTTGAAATAGCTTCAGCTATTTTCATGCAAAAAATTATAAAAATCGGTCCATAATTTGTTTAGGTGAATAATAATTCATTTATTTACACCCGAAATGGCCAGATTAAAAGACCCATCCAAAATTCCGCTCATCTATGAGGCGACACTGTCGCTGATCCTGAAGAGCGGATACACTGATCTGAGAATGGCAGATGTTGCCCGAGAGGCCGAAATGGCAACCGGAACATTATACATATATTTTAAAAACAAAGAAGAACTTATAAATAAATTGTTCCTTTATCTCAAAGAGGAGAAAATCAGTCAGATGTTTGAAAATGCTGATTCAGACGATAGCTTCTTTATATCATTCAAGAAACTATGGACGGCCTATTTCACTATCAGTCTGAAAGAATACCCCAAAATGCTTTTCATAGAGCAGTATGCTTATTCCTCTCTGCTTTCTTCTGAAACTAAAACTAAGTCCGATGAACTTGTCGCACCACTTCTCAATACCCTTGTCAAGGCTCAGGAAGAAGATTTAATCCTGAAGATTCCTGCTCCAATTATGCTGAGTCATATTATGGGGGCTACTTTGGAAATAGTCAAATACTTCATAAATACATCCACTCATCCAAGTCCTGAAATCTTCGAACAAAGCTTTCAAATGACCTGGAACAGTATTCGAAAATAATTTTTTTGTTAATTAAATGAATATATATTCACTTTTAAATTTAAAATCATGAACAAACTTGCTCTCATTACCGGCGCATCTTCTGGCATAGGACTTGAACTGGCGCATATATTTGCGCAAAATCAAACAGATGTGATCCTGGTCGCCCGATCATCGAAAGCATTGCAGGAACTCGCAACAACCCTGGAAAGCAAATACTCTATAAAAACATATGTTCTTGCAATGGATTTAAGTGTACCGGATAGTTCTCAGGCAGTCTTTAATTTTACACAATCGCAGCATCTAAAAATCGACTATTTGATTAATAATGCCGGTTTCGGAGATTTCGGAATGTTTGCTGAAAGTAATTGGGACAAACAAGCGCAAATGATCAACCTTAATATTCTTACACTTACACACCTTACTCACTTATTCCTGCCTGGAATGATACAACGAAAATCAGGGAAAATAATGAATGTAGCATCTACAGCTTCATTCCAGCCAGGACCCACCATGAGTGTTTATTATGCAAGTAAAGCATTCGTGTTACATTTCAGTGAAGCCATATCAAATGAACTGGAAGGAACCGGAGTCACAGTTACAGCCCTTTGCCCCGGACCTACTGCCAGCGGATTTCAGGATGCTGCGGACCTGAATGAAAGTAAATTGGTAAAAGGCCGCAAACTTCCCGACGCTCAATCAGTTGCCATCTATGGATACAAGGCGATGATGAAAGGGAAAGTAGTAGCCATTCATGGAACAATGAATGCAATTATGGCTGCCAGTATCAGATTCACACCAAGATCATGGGTCCTCAAAATGGCGAGAATGCTACAGGATAAATAAGTTAATTATAGGTAAATAATGAACTAATTAAATGCAGTAATTCGACAATTCTGCGGCTTTAAGATGTGTTCCACCTAAAACTCATAATATATTAGGACTACTAAAATCGCAGCTGAAAGCTGCTCGTAGCAACACATCGCACCTATTTCTTCCCGTAGCTTCCAGCTACGGGTCTCACACCTACACAATTGTAAGCTGGTAAGAACTACAAAAGTCACAGCTGAAAGCTACTCATAGCAATATGGGCCTGAGATGGCAGTTAACCGGCTGTTTCATACCTCATAACTCATACCTCATAACTCATAACTCATAACTGGCTGTACATCTCATCTCTCATCTCAAAACTAAAAAGGCTCCCCTTTCGGTGAGCCTTCCTTCATTCGACATAAAATATGTTCGAGAGAATCCATACTAGTTTGGCCGGACAGCAGATCTCATCATAGCTCCGATCTCTGCAGGAGATCTTACGGTGAGAATTCCGCATGCTTCCATGATACGCATTTTTGCTTCAGCTGTATCATCTTCGCCACCGATAATAGCACCGGCGTGTCCCATTTTTCTTCCCTTTGGTGCTGTTTGACCAGCTATGAATCCTACCACAGGCTTTGTTCCGTGCTCTTTGATCCAATAAGCTGCATCAGCTTCCATATTTCCACCTATCTCACCAATCATCACTATTCCTTCAGTCTCCGGATCATCCATCAATAATCGTACCGCTTCTTGTGTGGAGGTACCAACAATTGGATCCCCGCCAATTCCAATGCAAGTTGACTGTCCAAGTCCTGCTTTAGTTACCTGATCTACAGCTTCGTATGTTAAAGTGCCAGAACGGGAAACTATTCCTATAGTACCTTTACGGTGGATAAAGCCTGGCATAATTCCAACTTTAGCTTCGTCAGGAGTGATAATACCAGGACAATTCGGTCCTATTAAACGGCAATTAAATTGGCTGATATAGGATTTAACTTTTACCATATCCTGAACTGGTATTCCCTCAGTGATACAGACAATGACTTTGATTCCGGCTTCCGCAGCTTCCATAATTGCATCAGCTCCAAAAGCCGGTGGAACAAAAATAATAGAAACATCCGCTCCTTCCTTCTGGACAGCATCATACACTGTGTTGAAAACAGGTCTTTCCAGATGCAAACCACCTCCTTTTCCGGGAGTAACACCGCCGACAACATTAGTGCCGTATTCAATCATCTGAGTTGCATGAAATGTTCCTTCCTTCCCTGTAAATCCTTGTACTATAATTCTTGAGGCCTTGTTCACTAAAACTGACATGTTAAACTATTGTTTTTGTTCTCGTACTATAATGAAGACATCTTCATTCTTCTTCTGAATAAAATATTTCTCACGGGCAAACTTTTCCTTGTATCTCTCCAGGTTTTGTCGCTCGCTCTTTGCTTCGGTAATCATTCCGGCATAGTTGACTTTGTCCTTCTCTAAGGTGTACTCAGTCATATACAGCTGAAATTGTGTGTAAAAGCTGTGCTTGTCAAAAAATAACATCCATCCAAAAAACACAAGCAGTAACAAAATATATTTACTCTTGAGTGCTTCCGGAAAGCGAGCCTTCCACATTAATAATTTAATTTGTAATGCTTTTATCATATTACGATTATTTGTAATGTAAAAATAGCACAGAAAGTGCATTTTACAATACAAACAGCATTACATATTACATATTTTTATAATGTATAAATAATATTCACCTTTGTGAATACCTGCCTTTCAGGCGATTATCAAAAATTAGCCAAGAATTGCCCTTCCCGGGAAAACACCTTCAGCGCCCAATTCTTGTTCGATTCTTATTAATTGATTGTATTTAGCGATCCTGTCAGAACGGGAAGCGGATCCGGTTTTGATCTGTCCGGTATTAAGAGCCACTGCCAAATCCGCTATAGTAGTATCTTCTGTTTCACCACTTCTGTGGCTCATGACAGAAGTATAACTATGACGGGTAGCAAGGGCAACAGTATCAATCGTTTCGGAAATTGATCCGATTTGATTCACCTTCACCAGGATTGAATTAGCGACACCTTCTTCGATTCCTCTTTGGAGTCTTTTCGTATTTGTTACGAATAAATCATCTCCTACGATCTGAATTTTACCTGAAAGTCTTGTAGTCATTTCTTTCCAACCTGCCCAATCATCCTCATAGAGTCCATCTTCGATTGAGAAAATAGGATATTTATTTACCCATTCTTCCCAGAAAGAAACGAGCTGACCGGAAGTAAGTTTATCTCCACTGGATTTATGGAAATGGTACACTTGTTCATCTTCCAGATAAAACTCTGAAGCAGCTGCATCCATAGCAATCATAATATCCTCGCCCGGTCTGTATCCAGCTTTTTCAATAGCTTCCAGTACTATTTGGATAGCTTCATCATTTGACTTAATATTCGGAGCAAAACCGCCTTCATCACCTACATTCGTAGAATATCCCTTTTTCTTTAGCACTGCTTTCAGATGATGGAATACTTCTGCGCCCATTCTGAGTGATTCAGAGAAAAGCTCAGCGCCAACCGGCATGATCATAAATTCCTGAAAGTCAATAGAGTTATCAGCATGAGATCCTCCATTCAAAATATTCATCATCGGTACGGGCAATACGTGCGCATTCACCCCTCCAATATATCTGTACAATGGTTGTTTCAATTCCAATGCTGCTGCTTTTGCCGCTGCCATTGAAACACCCAAAATTGCATTTGCTCCCAATTTATTTTTATTGTGAGTTCCATCTGCTTCAATCATTATATTATCAATATAACGCTGATCAAAAACACTCACTCCGATCAATTCATCACGCAATACTTCTTCAATATTTTTGCATGCATTGAGGACGCCTTTACCAAGATATCTAAGAGGGTCATTATCCCTCAATTCAACAGCTTCGTGTTTTCCGGTAGATGCACCGGATGGAACAGCAGCCCTTCCCACAATTAGATTTTCTGTCATTACCTCCACCTCCACTGTTGGATTACCTCTGGAATCCAGTATTTCTCTGGCTAATATATCAACTATCGCACTCATATCCGGAATATTTTAATTCAACATTGTAATAAATTCATCAAATAAATATCTGGCATCATGTGGACCAGGGGCTGCTTCAGGATGATATTGAACAGAGAAAGCCTGACCGTTACGCATTCTGAATCCTTCAATACTCTGGTCATTCAAATTGACATGTGTAATTTCAACTATGTCAGTTTTACTCATTGCGGATGCTGCATCCACTCCAAATCCATGATTCTGACTTGTGATTTCACATTTACCGGAAATTTTATTGATTACCGGGTGATTAATGCCTCTATGCCCGTAATGCATTTTGTAAGTTGTCATTCCCAATGCCAATGCCAGGAGTTGATGACCCAGACAGATTCCAAAGATAGGTTTCTTTATTTCCAGAAATTTTTTCGTCAAGTCGATCGCATATGACATCGCTCCGGGATCACCGGGGCCATTAGAGAGAAACACACCTTCAGGATTCCAGGCCATAATCTCTTCAAATGAAGTAGTAGCAGGAAACACCTGCAGATAACAACCTCTCTGAACCAATGATCTAAGGATATTTTGCTTCACACCATAATCCAGGACAGCCACCCGCTTGTCTCCTGCAGGATCACCAAAAAAATATGCTGCCTTTGTTGAAACTTTAGATGCCAACTCCAAACCATCCATAGATGGACAATTTTTTAGTTGCTTTGAGAGCTCCAATTTGTCAATTGTCTCAGAACTAATGATCGCATTCATGGCTCCTTTTTGTCTGATATGTCTGACAATTTCTCTCGTATCAACATCAGAAATACCCACGACCGATTCGCGTTCGAGATAATCCTGAATAGACAAACCTGCCATCTGCCTTGAAAAATGAACATTAAAATTTTTACATACAAGGCCTGCAATTTTAATAGCACCTGATTCAGATTCTTCTTCACGGATGCCGTAATTTCCAATATGTGCATTCGTATTGACCATAATTTGGCCAAAATATGAAGGATCCGTATAGATTTCCTGATAACCGGTCATACCAGTGTTGAAACAGATTTCGCCGGTCGTTGTGCCTTGTTTGCCTATACTAAAACCTTGCCATGAAGTACCATCTTCCAATAGAAGAATGGCGGTTTTTTTTTGCTGAAGAGCCATGTGGGCGGGGGATGTTTTTTTCTGGTTGCAAATATAGTATTTCAGAATTGAAATCTTTCGGAGTCTTGTATCTATTCACATAAAATCAAAAAAAAAGTCCACCCTAAGGTGGACTTAATTATATAGTATGTCGACAAACTTTATTCTTTTTCCTGAGTATCACTATCGGAAGGAGTACTCTCATCAGGCGTTTCACCTGTCTCATCTGCTTCCTGAACCGGCAATTCTTCTGATACTTCATCTGCAGCTGGCGCATCTACCACTGTTTCTTCCTGAGTATCAGTATTTGTAGGAGGAGCCTGATCCAGCGTTACTGCTGCTTCATCAACTTCCTGTTCAGGAAGTGCTTCTGATGCTACTACAGCCGCAGTAGTTGCTGCTGCAGTGGCAACTCCTTCAGTACTACCGGACTTTTTAGATTTACCTCTTCTTGAACGTTTTGATTTCTTAGAAGCCGGTGAGTCTGAACCGCTATACTCCAGATTAAAGTCAACCAATTCTATGATAGCCATCTCAGATCCGTCACTTCTACGGAATCCAGTACGAATAACTCTTGTATATCCACCCGGACGAGAAGCTACTTTCTCAGCAACAGTAGAAAACAACTCGTTTACTGCATCCTTATTTTGTAAATAGCTGAAAACAACTCTGCGTGAATGTGTAGTATTCACTTTAGATTTAGAAATCAATGGCTCAATGTGCAAACGCAAAGCTTTTGCTTTTGCTATTGTCGTTTTGATTCTCTTGTGAGTAATCAAAGAAATGGACATATTTTTCAAAAGTGCTACTCTGTGCCCTTTCTTTCGTCCGAGGTTGTTAACCTTATCACCGTGTCTCATAACAATTGGTTTAACTTCGTATCACCGAGCTTTTCAGCTACCAGGTTAATACAATGATTTAAAATTAATTGAACTAACTAATTAAGTTAGATTATTCTTCGTCCAGTTTATATTTGGACAAATCCATTCCAAAGTTCAATCCTTTGGTTTGTAATAGTTCTTCGATTTCTACCAAAGATTTCTTTCCAAAATTTCTGAACTTCAAAAGGACGTGCGTCTCATATTGAACTAATTCAGCAAGGGAATTAATCTTGGCGGCTTTCAAACAGTTGTATGCACGTACAGACAGATCCAAATCTTCAAGAGATGTTTTAAGTAACTTTCTCATGTGAAGGATATGCTCGTCAACAACTGTGTCCTGACTTCTGGAAGCATCATCAAAAGTGATATTCTCATCAGTGATCAGCATCAGGTGTTGAATCAAAATACGTGAAGCCTCTTTGATAGCTTGTTCCGGATGTATAGTTCCATCAGTTTTCACTTCAATTGTCAACATTTCGTAGTCAGTTCTTTGACCTACACGAGTGTTTGACACCTGATAAGCTACATTCTTGATTGGAGTATAGATGGCATCAACCGGGATAACTCCAATTGGAGCATCTTTTGGAAGATTTTCATCAGCAGGAACATAACCACGACCTTTAGTTACAGTCAATTCCATTTCTAAATTCACTGATGGTTCCATTGTGCAGATCAACTGCTCAGGGTTCATCACTTTGAACACATTTGTATGTTCTTCGATATCACCTGCGGTAAATGTTTCTTTACCGCGGATAGTAATGTATATCTTTTCTTCAGCCAAATCTTCGTCAGACAAAGTCTGCTTCAATCTGATCTGCTTAAGATTCAGGATGATTTCAACCACATCTTCTACAACTCCTTTAATTGTAGAAAACTCATGATCCACGCCTGCAATACGCACTGCTGAGATGGCATAACCTTCAAGTGAAGATAATAAAACCCTTCTCAAAGAGTTACCAACAGTCTGGCCAAAACCAGGCTCAAGTGGTTTAAACTCAAAAACTCCTTCAAAGTCATTTGCTTTGCGAAGAAGAATTTTGTCAGGTTTTTGGAAATGTAATATACTCATTTGAAAATATTCTTGATGAAAAAGCTAAATGCAATACTATAAAAACACTTTTGACAACTGAAACATCAGTTGTCAAAAATGAAGATTACTTAGAGTACAATTCGACAATAAGTTGTTCGTTGATTTTTTCAGGAATCTGATCCCTTGAAGGATACTGTAAGAAGATACCTTCATACTTGTCTGGATTCCACTGAAGCCAACCAAACTTACGAACGTCTGTTTTCTTGGCTACATTTTCCTTCACTACTGAAAGGGCTTGTGATTTACCACGCACACCAACAATATCACCATTTTTCATCTGGTAAGAAGGAATATTAGTAACAATGCCATTTACTGTAATATGCTTGTGAGAAACAAGTTGACGAGCAGCTCTTCTGGTTGGAGCAATACCCAATCTGAATACTGTGTTATCTAGTCTTGCTTCCAACATTTGAAGCAAAATCTCTCCCGTAACACCACTTTTTCTTGCGGCAGTTTCAAAAGTATTACGGAATTGTCTTTCGAGAACACCGTATGTATATTTTGCCTTTTGCTTTTCGCTCAATTGAAGAGCATAGTCAGAACGTTGCTTACGCTTACGGTTCATACCATGTTGCCCAGGAGGATATTTTCTCTTTTCGAAAGCCTTATCATAACCGTAAATTGCTTCGCCAAAACTTCTAGCTTTTTTGGTAGCAGGACCTGTATACCTTGCCATATCTTACTTATTCCTGATTTATTAATTAAACTCTTCTGCGCTTTGGAGGACGACATCCATTGTGTGGAACCGGAGTCACATCCTGGATAACTAATACCTTGATTCCTGAAGTATCGATAGCTCTGATGGCTGCTTCTCTTCCTGAACCTGGTCCCTTCACATATACATCAACTGCTCTCAATCCAGCATCATGTGCTACTTTAGCACAATCTGCCGCTGAAATCTGAGCTGCATAAGGAGTATTCTTTTTAGAACCTCTGAATCCAGACTTACCTGCAGAAGACCAGGAAATAACCTGACCTTGCTTATTGCACAGGGATATGATAATATTGTTGAAGGTCGCCTGAATAAAAGCTAAACCTTCAGGTTCTACTTTTACTACGCGTTTCTTTACTTTTTTTGCTTTAGCCATGGTATGACTCTTATGGGTTAATGGTTATTTAGTGGCTTTTTTCTTATTTGCTACCGTCTTACGTTTTCCTTTACGTGTTCTTGCATTTGTCTTGGTTCTCTGACCTCTTAAAGGAAGACCTTTTCTGTGTCTGAGACCTCTGTAGCAACCAATGTCCATCAAACGCTTGATATTCATTTGAACTTCAGAACGTAACTGACCTTCTACTTTCACATCTTCATTGATGATCTTGGTAATGTCCTTTACATTATCATCTGTCCATGCTTCTACTTTCACATCTTCACTGATACCTGCGCGCTCCAAAATCATGGAGGATACAGTTCTACCTATTCCGTAGATGTAAGTCAATCCGATTACACCTCTCTTGTTTCTAGGTAAGTCAACGCCAGCAATACGAGCCATATATAATAATACTTAATAGTTCAATAAAATATTAACCCTGACGCTGTTTAAACTTCGGGTTCTTTTTGTTGATAATGTACAGTTTACCGTTTCTGCGTACGATTTTACAATCTACAGACCTTTTCTTAATCGATGCTCTGACTTTCATGATCTCTTTCCTTGTTATTTATACCTGTAAATAATTCTTCCTCTTGATAAATCATATGGAGACATTTCTACCGCCACCTTATCGCCCGGGAGAATCCTAATATAATTCATCCTCATCTTACCCGAAATTGTCGCCAGTATTTGGTGATCATTCTCCAATCTAACCCTAAACATGGCGTTTGATAACGCCTCTTCTATGATACCATCCTGTTTAATTAAATCCTGTTTTGCCATATTTTTTATTTCGGAGTGCAAATATCTATCTTTTCTCTGAAATATCCGTCAGATTCGGATTTTTTTTAATTGCATCTTCAATAATAGTATGATCAGACAAGATATCAGACTGACCTTTCTTTACTGCGATGGTATGTTCGTAATGGGCAGAAGGCTTTCGATCTCTTGTAAAAATCGTCCATCCATCCTTTGACTGATACACATTGCGCACTCCAAGATTAATCATTGGCTCTATCGCGATCACTAAACCTTCCTTCATTAAAAGACCTTTGCCCTTTTTACCAAAATTTGGTACTTCAGGAGATTCATGAAGATTTCTTCCTACTCCGTGCCCCACTAAATCTTTTACAACAGTATAATGATGAGTCTTCTCTGTATAATCCTGAATAGCCGCACCAATATCACCAATTCTATTACCTGCTACGGCAGCTTCTATGCCTTTATATAAAGAAATTTTTGTGGCAACACATAAGTCAATAACTTCCGGAACAACTTCCCCTATTAGAAAGGTATAAGCAGCATCTCCAAAAAAGCCATTCATGAATACTCCACAATCTACTGATACTATATCTCCATCTTTCAATTCTTTTTCTCCCGGAATTCCATGAACAACTACTTCATTCACAGAAAAACACAAAGTGGCAGGAAAATTCCGATATCCTTTGAAACCGGGCAGAGCATCATGTGATCTGATAAATTCTTCCGCTGCTTTGTCAAGGGTCTTCCCCGTTGAACCTGGTTTAATCATTGATCCCACATATGCCAATGTTTCACAAACCAGTAAGCAACTTTTTCTAATCAGCTCAATTTCTTCATTTGTTTTATAAATCACCATTTGCTTTATGCTAAAAGGTACAAATAAATGGACCGAGCTAATTTTATATTACATGCCGGCACCTATGCCCTGCATTCCACTCCTTCCTCTAATTCTCCCTGACTTAACCAGACCATCATACTTTCTCATCAAAAGGTAGCTCTCTATTTGTTGAAGCGTGTCGAGAACAACACCCACCATGATCAAAAGTGTAGTTCCACCAAAGAATACTGCAAATGCTGTGTTTACACCAAAAATGGATGCAAATGCAGGAAGTATGGCGATCAAACCTAAAGATACAGCACCCGGAAGTGTAATCTTGGAAGTAATCGAATCGATAAAATCAGCTGTATTTTTTCCAGGTTTGATACCAGGAATATAAGCGTTTTGCCGCTTAAGATATTCTGAATATTGTTGAGAATTTACGATCAATGCGGTATATACATATGTAAATACAACAATTAACAAAAAGTAAATTACATTGTAAACGCCTGAATTTGTATCAGTCAACTGTCTTAAGAAACCAGATCCTGCAAACTCGCCAGAGTCTCCCATTGCAAATTGTCCAATAGTTGCCGGCAAAAACATAAGTGCCTGAGCAAAGATGATTGGCATAACACCTGCTGCGATTACCTTCAGCGGAATATAATCTCTGTTGCCGGCAGCAGGAAGAGAAGTCCCTGTCCTACCCACAGCTCGTTTTGCAAATTGAATCGGAATTTTTCTGACACCTTGCACCAGCAGCACCGTTACCAATACGACCAGGAAGAAGAAAATCATTTCAACAACAAATACAATGAATCCACCTGAAGCGAGTTGAGACTGGAATTCAAAAATAAGCGCCTGTGGTAATTGAGCTACAATACCGATCATGATCAACAATGAGATACCATTACCTATTCCTTTCTCTGTAATTCTTTCACCTAACCACATTGCAAACATTGTCCCACCTGCCAATACAATGATATTTGTAATCCAAAATAAACCAGGGGGTAATGTTGGACTGACTGCTCCCAAGGAGTTGATATATGTTAAATAACCTCCACCCTGCACCAGAGTGATGGCGACTGTAAGAAGTCGTGTTATTTGATTAAGTTTCTTTCTGCCTGATTCTCCCTCATGTTGTTGCAACCTTTGGAAGTATGGTACCGCAAAACCCATCAACTGAACTATAATAGATGCAGTAATATAAGGCATGATTCCTAATGCAAAAATGGATGCATTGTTAAATGCACCACCTGTAAATATATTAATCAAACCTAAAAGGTCATTGGCGCCTTGTGTAGCCTGATTAGCCTCAAGAGCTGAAGGTACTACACCGGGTAGCACTATAAATGAACCCAGGCGGAATACCATTAACAATCCTAAAGTATAAAGAATGCGATCGCGCAACTCTTTAATCTTCCAGATATTTTTGAGGGTTTGGATAAATTTCATTGGGGGGATTATTTTACAAGATTTACTGTACCACCTGCTGCTGATATTGCTTCAGAAGCTTTCTCAGAAGCACCATGAGCAGTTACAGTCAAGGCAGTAGTAATCTCACCATGTGCCAAAATTTTGATCAAATCACCTTTATTTACAATTCCTTCCTGCACCAGAAAGTCCATGTCAATAATTGAAACACTGTACTTCTCAGCAATTTCCTGAAGACGACTCAAGTTTAGAGGTACATAGGATACTCTGTTGAAATTCTTGAACCCTCTTTTAGGAAGACGCATTTGAAGCGGCATTTGACCACCTTCAAAATTTCTTTTATTCTTGAAACCAGATCTGGCTTTATCACCTTTGTGACCTCTTGTAGAAGTACCACCGCGGCCACTACCTGTACCTCTGGCAATTCTTTTACGACTTTTAACAGCGCCTTTTGCAGGCCTTAAATTTGACAGTTCCATTGGAATAATCTTTTTTTTTATTTACAGATCAATTCATTTCCTCAACAGAAATGAGATGCTCCACTCGTTTTACCATTCCCGTAATCTGAGGATTGACATTGTGAACCACACTCTGATTGATTCTTCTCAATCCGAGTGCTTTCAGTGTATCTTTCTGTCTATGAGGACGATCAATGGCACTTTTAACCTGTGTAATCTTTATCTTTCCCATTATCTTATGAATCAATAATTATGATAATTAGCCTTTAAATAGCTTGTCCAAAGAGATACCTCTGTTCTGAGCAACCTCAATAGGGCTTCTCATACTTGCAAGGGCATCAATAGTAGCTTTAACAACATTGTGAGGATTGGAAGAACCCATTGACTTAGCCAATACATTATGTACTCCTGCAATTTCCAGAACGGCACGCATAGCACCACCGGCAATTACACCCGTACCATCTGCTGCCGGCTTCACCAGAACTTTTCCGGCCCCGTATTTACCTTTCTGAGCATGAGGAACAGTTCCTTTTAATATTGGAACTTTAATCAGGTTCTTTTTGGCATCATCCACAGCCTTTGAGATTGCATCAGCAACCTCTCTGGCTTTGCCAAGACCCTGACCTACAGTTCCATTACCATCACCCACTACTACGATGGCTGCAAAACTAAACGTACGACCACCCTTGGTCACTTTGGCTACACGGTTTAGTGCTACCAATTTATCTTTTAATTCTGTAGCCTCAGTAGGGCTTACTTTTCTGATATTCCTTGACATTCCGTTTATTTTTTAAAACTTGAGTCCGCCTTCGCGAGCACCGTCAGCCAATGCTTTGACGCGACCATGATATAAATAACCACTACGATCGAAAACAACTAATTCGATACTTTTGCTAACAGCTTTCTCTGCAATTGCTTTACCGACCTGCTTAGCCTGGTCTACTTTAGTTCCGGATGCATCTAAACCTGCATCCTTAGAAGAAGCATAAGCCAAAGTAACTCCCTGATCGTCATCAATCAACTGGCAATAAATTGCTTTATTGCTGCGATAAACACTTAATCTCGGACGTTCAGCGGTTCCGCCTACCTTCTTACGAACACGGTTTTGAATCCGTCTTCTTCTACCTTCTTTAGAAAATTTCATAACTCAGTACTATTGAAAAATAGTTAATTATTTTTTGCTTGAAGTTTTACCAGCTTTACGTCTGATTACTTCTCCTTTATATTTTACACCTTTTCCTTTGTAAGGTTCAGGTTTTCTGAATGCTCTGATTTTGGCAGCTACCTGACCTAAAAGTTGAACATCTGAACTCTCCAGTCTGATCAATGGAAGCTGACCCTTTTCCGCAGCAGTCGTTAACTTCACTTCATCCGGTATATAGAACATAATAGGGTGAGAATATCCCAGGGACAATTCCAAAAGATTTCCTGTGCTATTGGCTCTGTAACCCACACCGACAAGCTCCAATTCTTTTACGAATCCATCAGAAACCCCTTTGACCATGTTAAAAATCAAAGAACGGTAAAGACCGTGGGCAGCTCTGTGGCGTTGCTGTTCAGTAGGACGTTCAACTGTGATGATACCGTCTTCTATTTTTATCACCAAATCAGGATCTACTTGTTGAGAAAGTTGACCTTTTGCACCTTTCACAGTGACAAGATTTCCTTTGCTCACGGAGATTTCAACTCCTTTAGGTAACTCGATAGGTGATTTTCCTATTCTTGACATGACTAAGAGTGTTGTACGTTCAATTAATAAATGTAGCAAAGCACTTCACCACCAACTTTGGCTTCTCTCGCTTGCTTATCAGTAAGAACCCCTTTTGATGTTGATACAATAGCTATTCCCAAGCCATTGATAACACGAGGTATCTCATTTGTTTTAAAAAACTTTCTCAAACCAGGCTTACTGATTCGGATCAGTTCGCGAATAACCGGTCTTTTCGTATTGGGATCATACTTCAAAGCTATTTTGATAACTCCCTGAACACCTGTACGATCTACTTTATATTTGTGGATATAACCGTTATCGTAAAGTACTTCCGTCATCTTTGCCTTCAGGTTTGAAGCAGGAATCTCTACTACAGTATGCCCTGCCATTTGTGCGTTTCTGATCCTTGTCAGATAGTCAGCTATTGGATCTGTGACTGCCATTGTCGTTCAACTATATTGTTAATTAATTACCAGCTTGATTTTGTAATTCCGGGAATCTTACCCTCATTAGCCATTTTACGGAACATAACCCTATTGACACCGAAATCTCTCATGTATCCTTTAGGTCTGCCTGTCAATTTGCATCTGTTGTGAAGACGGATTTTGTTGGAGTTGCGTGGAAGCTTGTCCAACTCTTCCCAGTTACCTTCTGCTTTCAACTTTTTTCTAAGATCTGCATACTTAGCGACCATGCGCTCTCTTTTATGCTCTCTAGCTATGATTGATTTCTTAGCCATTGTATATTTTAGTTACGTTGTTGATTTCTAAATGGAAGTCCTAATTCTTTCAGGAGCAGCATAGCTTCAGTGTCATTTTTGGCACTGGTTACAAAGCTGATATCCATACCTACGATCTTGTTTACTTTGTCAATATCAATCTCAGGGAAGATAATGTGCTCAGTGATACCCATTGTATAATTACCGCGACCATCAAAACTTTTCTCATTGATTCCCTTGAAGTCTCTTACCCTCGGAAGTGCAATAGAAACTAAACGATCCAGGAATTCATACATCTGATCATTGCGAAGGGTTACTTTGACACCAATTGTCATTCCTTCTCTCAACTTGAAGTTAGAAACAGATTTCTTAGCTTTTGTTGGAACTGCTTTCTGTCCTACGATAGTAGAAAGCTCATTTAATGCTGAATCCACAAGTTTCTTATCAGACACTGCATCACCAATACCCTGATTAATACTTACTTTAAGTAGTTTAGGTACCTGCATTACAGATTTGTATTCGAATTGCTCCATTAATTTAGGAACAATCTCATCTCTGTATTTCTTTTTTAATCTTGGTTGATAGCTCATCACTTAATTATTTCACCTGACTTTTTAGAATATCTTACTATTTCTCCATCTACTATCTTACGACCTACTCTGGAAGCAGTTCCAGTCTTTGGGTCCACAATCTGAACATTAGATATGTGAACCGGAGCCGGAATTTCTACAATTCCACCAGCATCGTTAGCAGTTGGTTTTCTGTGCTTCTTTACCAGATTGACATCAGCAATCACCACTCTTTCCTTATCAGGAAATACTTGAAGCACTTCACCAGTTTTGCCTTTGTTAGAACCAGAAATAACGATTACTTTATCGCCTTTCTTAATCTTAAATTTGGGTGCAAAACGCTTATCGGATCTACCTTTCATTGCCCTTGATATTATAGCACCTCTGGTGCAAGTGAAACAATTCTCATATAATCTTTATCACGAAGTTCTCTCGCAACAGGACCGAAGATACGGGTACCTCTTGGTTCATCAGCTGCATTTAAGAGAACCACAGCATTATCATCAAAGCGAATGTAAGATCCATCCTTTCTTCTGATTTCTTTCTTTGTTCTTACGATAACAGCTTTAGACACTGTACCTTTCTTGACACCTCCGGGAGTGGCATCCTTCACACTGACAACAATCTTGTCGCCGATGGAAGCATATCTTCTCTTGGAACCTCCAAGTACACGGATACAAAGTACTTCTTTTGCACCGCTATTATCTGCCACCCTGAGTCTTGATTCCTGCTGGATCATGGTCTGTTAATTATTGCGATTTATATATTATTTTGCCTTCTCGATGACCTCTACAAGGCGCCATCTTTTGTTTTTGCTAAGTGGTCTGGTTTCAGCGATTTTTACTAAATCTCCGATACTGCACTCATTCTTATCATCATGAGCCATGAAAGAGTTTGATTTTTTTACAAACTTTCCATAGATAGGGTGTTGTAAACGTCTTGTGACTGTAACAGTAATGGTCTTATCCATCTTATTGCTTTTCACAACTCCTACTTTGATCTTCCTGAGGTTTCTTTCTAATTCCTTTTGTTCTTCCATGACACTTCTATCTATTATTTGGATTTACTTCTTCTAGCTCTCATCTTGGTCCGAAGGCTTAATTCTTCAGGGGATAACAAAGTCAACTCCCTTTGGCGAAGCTCTGTGTTGATTCTGGCAATGTTCTTACGCATTACACGGATGTCCAATGGATTTTCGAGACCTTTTACAGTATGCTCGAACTTCATTTTCTGATATTTTGCTTCCAGATTTATCAATTCTGCGCGAAGATCGCTTTCAGAAAAACCCTGCAAGTCTTTTACATTTTCTAATGCCATGATGACTTTATTTCTCTAAACTTCTAAAATTATTCTACGTAATCCGGTCTTGTAATCACTTTCGTCAGTACAGGAAGCTTTTGACCAGCTAATCTCAAAGCTTCATGTGCGATCTCAGAACTTACTCCATCCAATTCAAACATTACTCTACCGGGTTGTATTTGTGCTACCCAATGGTCAACGGCACCTTTACCCTTACCCATCCTTACTTCAGCGGGTTTTGCGGTAATTGGTTTGTCAGGAAATATTCTTATCCAAACTTTACCTTCCCTCTTCATGAAACGTGTCATAGCAATACGGGCAGATTCAATTTGTCTGCTGGTAAGTCTTCCGGCAGTGATGGCTTTCAGTCCAAAGGATCCGAAAGATACCAGGCTACCTTTAACAGCAACACCATCATTTCTGCCTTTCTGTTGCTTTCTATATTTCGTTCTTTTTGGTTGTAACATGACACTTATTTTTTAGTCTTTCCAGACAAGTATTCAGCACGCCTTTATTCTTTCCTCAAAAGCGAGGACAAAGGTACGCTTTTTAGTGATTATTTTACTTTCTCTTAGGATTATTTCTACCACGTTTTCTATCCTTACCCTGTTGGTTCTGGTTTTCAGGACTTTGTCCCTGACCACCTGTTCTAACCTGGCGCTTATCAACTCCTACATTTGGGGATAGGTCGCGTTTGGATAATACTTCACCGTTGCAAATCCATACTTTGACACCGATTTTTCCATAAACTGTTTGTGCTTCCACAATCGCATAATCGATATCTGCTCTGAATGTATGCAAAGGAGTTCTTCCTTCTTTATATTCTTCAGATCTTGCCATCTCTGCGCCATTCAATCTCCCGGAAATTCTAACTTTGATACCTTCTGCTCCAGCTCTGATAGTAGATTGAATTGCCATTTTTGTAGCTCTACGGTAGTTGATCCTTGCTTCGATTTGCTTAGCAATTGATTCACCTACTATATATGCATCCAATTCAGGCTTGCGTATTTCAACGATATTGATCTGTGCATCCTTGCCAGTCAATTTTTTTAACTCTTCGCGAATCTTATCTACTTCTGTACCACCTTTTCCGATAATAATACCGGGACGGGAAGTGTGCATAGTAACAGTGATACGCTTAAGTGTGCGTTCAATAATAATCTTTGATATACCTCCTTTGGAAATCCGGGCTCTTAGATAGACTCTGATTTGCTCATCTTCTACTACTTTAAGCGCCATGTCTTTACCTCCAAACCAGTTGGAGTCCCATCCGCGGATGATACCTAAACGATTACCAATTGGACTTGTCTTCTGACCCATGAAAAGGTTATTTTAAGGACTATGTAATATTATTCTACATTATTTTCTACTGAAGAAACGGCCAATGCCTCTTGTTCCTCCTCCGTTGCAACTCTATTCTCAATAACCAGCGTCACGTGATTCTGATGTTTGTGAATTCTGTGTGCTCTACCCTGAGGTGCCGGTCTAAATCTTTTCAGTCTCGGACCTTCACCGGCGAAGATTGTCTTTACATACAGATCATAATCATCTGCACTTAGACCATCCTGCTTGTTTTCCCAGTTTGAAATGGCAGAAAGCAATAACTTCTCCAGCCAAACAGCAGCTTCCTTTTTTGTAAACTTAAGGATATTCAATGCCTGCTGAACATTCTTTCCTCTGATCAAATCCACTACCAGCCTCATCTTTCTGGCTGACATCGGACAATTTTTGAGTTTTGCAACTGCTTCCATCTCGATATAATTTAAGGGCCTTTAGGGCTTACTTTAAAAAAATTATTTCTTCTTGTTACCTCCGTGACCTCTGAAGTTACGTGTTGGAGCAAACTCACCGAGTTTGTGTCCTACCATGTTTTCAGTGACAAACACAGGGATAAAGTTCTTTCCATTGTGAACGGCTATCGTTTCACCAACCATATCCGGAATAATCATGGACGCCCTTGACCAGGTCTTGATAACCTGCTTCTTGTTTGACTCCTTTGATTTTAATACTTTTTCCATCAAACGGTGGAAAACATAGGGTCCTTTTTTTATTGATCTTGCCATAATGCAACTACAATTCTATCGATTATTTACTTATTCGGTTTTCTTCTGCTAATTATAAGCTTGGATGAATGCTTCTTGTGGTTTCTGGTCTTCTTACCTTTAGAAATCAAGCCCTTTCTTGAACGAGGGTGACCTCCTGAAGCTCTACCTTCACCACCACCCATAGGGTGATCCACAGGGTTCATCGCCACACCTCTTACACGAGGACGTCTGCCAATCCACCTTTTTCTTCCAGCTTTACCAAGTACTTCCAGTGCATGATCCGGATTTGAAGTGCTTCCCATTACGGCTTTGCAAGTCAGAAGTACACGACGAGTCTCACCTGAAGGCATTCTCACCACAGCATACTTTCCTTCTCTTCCCATCAGTACTCCATTGGTTCCGGCACTTCTTGCCAGAGCTGCACCTTTTCCGGGGTTCAATTCAATATTGTGAATTTCAGAACCGAGAGGAATATCTTTCAGGAATAATGCATTGCCTACATTTGGTGGAGCACCTGCGCCGGAAACAATTTTGTCTCCAACTTTCAGACCTTTGGGAGCAACGATGTATCTCTTATCTCCATCGGCATAAACAATCAATGCGATGAATGCTGTACGATTCGGATCGTACTCAATAGTTTTTACGTTACCCGGAACACCATCATTGTCTCTTTTAAAGTCGATGATTCTGTAGCGGCGCTTATGTCCACCTCCGATCTGCCTCATGGTCATACGACCCTGACTGTTTCTACCCCCTGATTTTGACATCGGAGCCAGTAGAGATTTTTCAGGAGTACTTGTAGTGATCTCTGCATAAGCATTGCCCACTCTGTATCTTGTACCCGGAGTAATCGGATTATATTTCTTAACTGCCATCTGCTTGTTATTTTGTCAGTTTCTAATTTCTATTTATGCTTCACCGTAGAAGTCGATAGTCTCACCATCGGCTACTGTAATAATTGCTTTCTTGTAAGAAGGCTTCATACCTTTTGCAACACCTGCCTTGGTAAATCTTGTCTTCTTTTTACCCGGGATTACTGCTGTATTTACAGATAAAACATTTACTGAATACATCTTCTCAACAGCTTTACCGATCTCCACTTTATTTGCCTTCTTGTCTACTACGAAAGTGAACTGGTTACGTTTTTCAGAAAGACCTTCTGCTTTTTCTGAAATCAAAGGCTTAATTAATATATATCTTGACATTGCTTGAATGATTTTCTGATGGTTAATTAGTTAAGTTCTTCAACCAGTTGCTTAATTCCGCTTTCAAAGAATACCAGCTTTCCTGCATTCAAAATGCCATATGTATTCAGATCCCTTGCAGCGGAAACAACCGCTTTTTTCAGATTTCTTGAAGACAGATACACATTCTGATCATAGTCACCGGTAACAATCAGCGGCTTAATATTATCCACTTTCAAGTTTTTAAGTACCTGAACAAATGATTTAGTGCTTGGAGCATCAATCTTTAAATCTTCAATGATCACGATTTGACCATTTGCAGCTTTGACAGATAATGCTGATACCCTGGCCAGAGCCTTCACTTTCTTATTAAGGCTAAAGCTGTAGTCTCTTGGTCTGGGACCGAAAACCCTTGCTCCTCCCTTAAAAGTCGGACTCTTGATATCACCTTTTCTTGATCCACCGGTACCTTTCTGCTTGTGAAGCTTGCGGGTAGAACCAGATAATTCGGATCTTTCTTTTGATTTGTGAGTTCCCTGACGCTGATTAGCATTGTATTGCTTTACTGCCAGATAGACAGCATGCTCGTTGGGCTCTACACCGAAGATACTATCCGGAAGCTCGAAATGTCTCCCTGTTGTATTACCTTCTTGATTTAGTACTTCCAGTTTCATGACAAGATTACTTTTCAATGATTACGAATGAACCGATACAACCTGGAACTGCACCTTTCACAAGGATCAGATTTTGCTCAGGAAATAAGCGAACCACACGAAGATTTTTAATTTTAACACGGTCGTTACCCATACGACCACCCATTCTCATACCTTTCACTACTTTGGAAGGGAAAGAAGATGCACCAATAGAACCGGGTGCACGAAGTCTGTTGTGCTGACCGTGAGTAGCCTGACCAACACCGCCGAATCCATGTCTTTTAACAACACCCTGGAAACCTTTACCTTTGCTGGTACCAACAACAGAGATTTTATCACCTGCAGCGAAAACCTCATCAAGAAGTACAGTGTCACCCAAAGATTTGCTCAATGGAGAATCACGAAACTCAAGAACCTTTCTCTTAGGTGTTGTATTTGCTTTGCCGAAATGGCCCTGTAAAGACTGTGTTGTATTCTTTTCTTTGGCGTCACCAAATGCAAGTTGTAAAGCGCTATATCCATCTGAGTCGATGGTTTTGACCTGAGTAACGACACAAGGTCCGGCTTCAATAACAGTACAAGCAACATTGTTGCCGGCATCATCATAGATGCTTGTCATTCCGATTTTTTTGCCTATAATTCCGTTCACGACAGAAAATTTAAAATTTATACGATACAAGATCCCTCATGCCGCAGCATGCAGAAGATCCATTCTTTCTCAACATTCTACCAGACCACAGAGATTTCTCTTAAGTCAGTTTTACTTGTATATCTACACCACTTGGAAGCTCCAGACGGGATAATGCGTCCACAGTTTTCTGTGTTGGTGTGTAGATTTCAATGAGTCGCTTATGTGTGCGAAGCTCAAACTGCTCACGAGACTTTTTATTGACGTGCGGAGAACGCAAGACCGTATAAATTTTCTTCTCGGTGGGCAGCGGAATCGGACCTGTAACAACAGCTCCACTATTACGGACGGTTTTTACAATTTTTTCAGTAGACTTATCTACTAAATTGTGATCATACGAACGCAATTTGATTCTGATTTTTTGATTCATAACCCTGTTTTCAAACTTTAAATGTAATCGGCTATCTTTCTAGCCGTATATAAATAATTTTAGATACTTAAACCTTCACTGTACCTTTTGCCTTTTCTATCACCGCTGTGACTACATTGGCAGGTGCAGGAGCGTAGTGTGAAAACTCCATTGAGCTGGAAGCTCTACCTGAAGTAATCGTTCTAAGCTGAGTAACATAACCGAACATTTCAGAAAGAGGAACCTCAGCTTTTACAATCACTGCTGTGTGCTTGGAATCCTGACCTTTGATTAAACCTCTTCTTCTGTTCAAGTCACCAATAACACCTCCTGTATATTCATCCGGAGTTGTTACTTCCAATTTCATGATCGGCTCCAAAAGAACCGGAGCAGCAGATTTAGCAGCAGCTCTGAATCCTTCTTTTGCACACAATTCAAAGGCAATTGGCTTTGAATCCACTGCGTGCATAGATCCATCATATACTCTTACTTTCATACTGTCGATGTTGTAGCCGGCAAGAATACCATTGCTCATCATCGCAGTGAAACCATCCGTAATTGGCTTGATATAGTTTTTGTCGATAGAACCACCCACTATACCCCAAACAAACTGAAGTTTTTTCTTACCTGATTTGAAATCATCTGTTTCCAGAAATTCTTCATCTGCAGGCCCCAATTCAAACTCCATATCTGCGAATAAACCAGAACCACCCGTTTGCTTTTTAAGACGTTCTCTGTGTTTAACAGATTTAGTCAAAGCTTCTTTATAATTTACCTGGGGAGCACCCTGGTTTACATCCACTTTAAATTCTCTTCTAAGACGATCAACAATGATCTCAAGGTGAAGCTCACCCATACCACTGATCACAGTCTGAGCTGTATCTTCATCATAGTTTACTCTGAACGTAGGATCTTCTTCAGCCAATTTGTTCAAAGCCATTCCTAAACGCTCAAGATCCTTCTGTGTCTTAGGCTCGATTGCAAGACCGATTACCGGTTCAGGGAAGATCATACTTTCCAGCACAATTGGATGGGCTTCATCACATAGTGTATCACCGGTGCGAATATCTTTGAAACCTACAGCTGCAGCGATATCACCTGCTACTACCTTATCGATTGGATTCTGCTTGTTAGCATGCATCTGATAAAGTCTGGAGATACGTTCTTTGTTATTAGATCTCGTGTTCAAAACATATGAACCTGCATCTAATGAACCAGAGTATACACGGAAGAATGCAAGGCGACCAACATATGGGTCAGTTGCTATCTTAAATGCAAGTGCTGCGAAAGGAGCATTTACATCTGGTTTGCGGGATTCTTCTGCATCAGTTTTAGGGTTAATACCTTTTACTGATTCTACATCAAGTGGAGATGGCAAGAAAGCGCAAACTGCATCTAACATTGCCTGAACTCCTTTATTTTTGAAAGAAGATCCGCACATCATTGGTACGAACTTCATATCCACTACTGCCTTTCTAACTGCCGTACGGATTTCATCCGCACTGATTGAATTTGGATCCTCGAAGAACTTCTCCATCAACATGTCATCGTACTCTGCGATCACTTCCAGCAATTTCTCTCTGTTTTCCTGAACAGTCTCAACCAGATCAGCAGGTATATCAATAACTTTAAAAGTCATTCCCATATCTGCGTCATTCCACACGATTGCCTGATTTGTGATCAAGTCAACCACGCCTTCAAAACCATCTTCCGCTCCGATTGGAACTTGTAAAGGAATTGCATTGGAGCCAAGCATCGTTCTTACTTGCTTCACTACTTCAAAGAAATCAGCACCCTGACGGTCCATTTTGTTAACAAAACCAATACGAGGTACTTTATAACCGTCAGCCAAACGCCAGTTTGTTTCAGATTGAGGCTCAACACCATCCACTGCGCTGAAAAGGAAAACTAAACCATCCAATACTCTTAAGGAACGATTCACTTCTACAGTGAAATCTACGTGACCCGGAGTATCAATAATGTTTACTGCATAAGACTGATCAGCATAAGTCCAGTTTGTTTTGGTAGCAGCGGAAGTGATAGTAATACCTCTCTCCTGCTCTTGTTCCATCCAGTCCATAGTCGCTGCACCATCGTGTACTTCTCCAATTTTGTGGGAGATACCGGTGTAGTACAGGATTCTTTCTGTTGTGGTTGTTTTACCCGCATCAATGTGGGCTGCAATACCAATATTTCTAGTGAACTTAAGATCGCTCATGTCAGCTAATATTCTATTAATCTATTTCTTAAAATTATACTCTAAAGTGAGCGAAGGCTCTGTTGGATTCTGCCATTTTGTGCATATCCTCTTTTCTCTTCACTGCCGCACCTTCTCCTCTGCTGGCTGCAAGAACTTCTGCTGCCAATTTTTCTGCCATTCCTTTACCACTTCTGGCGCGGGCGAATTTGATCAACCATTTCATACCTACAGATACTTTTCTGTTTGCAGGTAATTCAGTTGGAATCTGGAAAGTAGCTCCCCCAATTCTGCGGGATCTTACTTCTACCTGAGGCATTACATTATTCAAAGCTTTTTTCCATACTTCCAATTCGCTTTCTTCACTTTTGCCTTTGATCTTGTCAAGAGCATCATAAAAAATAGTGAATGCAGTAGATTTTTTGCCTTCCCACATCATGTGGTTTACAAATTTGCTTACCAAAATATCGTTATATCTTGGATCTCCTGAAATGATTCTCGCTTTTGGCTTCCTTTTCCTCATGACTTATATCGATTCGAAAATGTTTTAAATTATTTAGGACGCTTAGTTCCATACTGAGAACGGGACTTCTTACGTCCATTTACACCAGCTGTATCCAATGCACCTCTTACAATTGTATATCTTACACCCGGTAGATCTTTTACTCTTCCTCCACGCACCAGTACGATGGAGTGTTCCTGTAAATTGTGACCTTCTCCAGGGATATATGCGATCACTTCCAGCTGATTTGTCAGACGTACCTTAGCTACTTTACGAAGCGCTGAATTCGGCTTCTTTGGAGTTGTAGTGTATACTCTTGTGCACACACCCCTTTTCTGAGGACATGAATCCAAGGCACGAGACTTGCTTTTCGCTTCTACTTTTAACCTGCCATTGCGGACTAATTGGTTGATTGTAGGCATATTTTCTAACTTTTTTCTTGTTGTTTATTACTTTTGACTTACCGCCTTTTCGAAAGCGAATGCAAAGATATCACTATTTCTCTGTTACACAACTATCTGTAAAAAAAATATTTAAAAGTTTCAGACAAGGCATTGTTCCTCAGTAATTAAGATTTTTTGCAGTCAGGAAAGAACCAAATAAATGATGTGTAAATCAGCGTTTACATCTTAATATTGTTTTTACATTTATACATACACCAAATTAAAAAATGAAATATGCATATATCAGTTCAATTAAAAACCGGTGAAAAAATTCTCATCAGGACTGGAACAAAAGAGGATTTGGAATCAGTTTTTTCTCTCGTGAAAATTCTTGCTGAATTTGAGAAAGCCTCAGAGGCAGTAAATACCAGTCCGGAAATCTACCGTCATGACTTTGGGGAGGGTTGGTTTGAGATTTTAATTGCAGAAAGTGAAGAAGCAGGTGTCATAGGAATGGCCCTTTTTTATCAATCATATTCTACATGGAAAGGAAAGATGATTTATTTGGATGATTTAGTGATTGAACCCCAGTACAGATCAAAAGGGATTGGTTCTATTTTACTGGATGCCCTTATAGAAGAGGCAAGATTGCGAAAAGCATCCATACTTAAATGGCAGGTACTTGACTGGAATGAAGATGCGATTCGATTTTACAAAAGAAAGGAGGCCATCATAGAAGATGAATGGCTCAATTGCAAGTTGTTTTTACAATAAGCATTAAGTATTTCAACTTAGCTTACCTATTATATAATGTATCAATAAATGGAGATTACCAATGACAGGCTAGGGTACCTTAGAATGTTTCATCCTATATCCCGGGAGACATTCGAATTGCTGATGTCTGAAGTTAAAACAAAAACATTTCAAAAGGGAAGCCAGCTGGTCGTTCCCGGTCAAATCCAAAAAGAGCTATACTTTGTGGAATCGGGAATTCAGATGTCCCATTTTGAATCTGAAAAGAAAACACATGTTATAGCCTTCACATATCCGCCCAATGTTTGTGCCATTCCGGAATCTTTTACACTGCAAAAAGAGGCACCTTATTTTCTAACATGTTTGACAGACTCTACGATGCACTGCTTAAGCTTTGAAACACTCCAGCGGCTCATGGATGAATCCCGGGAGATTGAAAGATTATTCCGAAAAATGACAGAGTATATACTTGCAGGCGTACTTCAGAGACATTTAGAAATGCACACTTTGTCAATCAAATCAAGATATCTGGCTTTTTGTAGCAGAAGTCTGGAATTGCTGCATAAAATCCCTCATAAATATATTGCCTCTTATCTAAATATTGATCCGACCAATTTTAGTAAACTTTATAATCAGGTAAAATTTTAATGTTGGTGCAGACCAAAGTTCACCTCGCACAGAGGTTCGACCTTTGCAATAAAAATGAAACCAAACTGGCTGAACACTGCAGAATATCCTTTCAAAACAAATTCATTTGAAATTGAACCGAAGGTCAAAATGAATTATGTCGATGAGGGAACAGGGAATGTGATTTTGTTTATCCATGGAACTCCTTCCTGGAGTTTTGATTTCAGGCATTTGATTAAAAGTTTGTCAAAAAATTATAGATGTATAGCTGTTGACCATATTGGATTTGGACTATCTGATAAGCCCGCTGCGTATGATTACAGTCCTCAGGCTCACAGTGATCGCCTTCTGAAATTTGTAAATTTTATGGATTTGCACAACATCACTTTAGTTCTGCATGATTTTGGAGGACCTATTGGTTTTAACCTAACTCTACAAATTCCAGACAGGATTGCCAAAATTGTATTCATCAATACCTGGTTGTGGAGTGTGGAAACTGAACCTGAATTCAAGAAAATGAAAAGTTTGTTAAGGAGCCCAATTCTAAAGTTTGCATACCTCTATTTGAATGCCTCTCCCCGATGGGTATTGCCTTCATCATTTGGTGACAAGAAAATTTCCGGCGCAATTAAAAAGCAGTATACTTCACCTTTTTCAAAGCCATCAGAAAGAAATGGAGTTTATGCATTTAGTCAATCATTGTTGAATGATCAGGAATGGTTTGATTTACTTTGGAAAAGAAGAGCAGAATTGGGGAATGTGCTTGTTTTAATAATCTGGGGAATGAAAGACAAAGTTTTGCTGCCCAAATATGCTGATAAGCTAGTTTCAGGGTTTCGTGGTGCATGTCTTCACAAAATTTATTCAGCCGGACATTTTCCTCAGGAAGAGGAACCGAATGAGGTTCTATATTCTTTGGAAGCATTTTTATTAACTAAAAAAATATCAAATCAGGTAACAACGGATAGGAAACCGTTTTAAATATGAAAGGCTACGAACAAACTATTTGATAATACTTTAACGTCCTGTAATTGACATTCCATCTTTGAATTGTGCACTCGACACAGAAAAAGTAAATCAAATGAAAAAAGCGCTTACATTAATATTTTTACTTGCTTTCATATTGCAATCTGAAGTAAGCAAAGCTTGCTCCTGTATTTATATTGGGACATTCTGCGAAACTATAACATATAATAGTGAAGAAGTAAGCCCCTATCTTTGTGTCATCAGAGGTACTGTTATTGCTCAGGAATCAGACAAAATGAAGGTCAGAGTGGTAGAACATTTGGGAGGCACTGCGCCTGTAAGCCATGAGATATTCATCAGGAGCGGAAACGGGGCCGATTGTGCAGAGTTTGTTGGAGGATTTGAGATTGGAAAGGACTTTGTATTTGCTATGAACACAGGGTGGGGATTGAGCATGGATCTTTATAGTCTTACAATCTGTGGTGTCAGTTATCTAAGGATCAATAATGAAGTTGTTGAAGGTAAAATAGCGCCCGGCATAAATTCGATTAATTACAGCAAGCTTGGAACCATAAATGAATGCGGCAATCTAATAATTGAACAGAAGATTGGATTGTTTTCCATTTTTCCTACTCTTACATCAGCGGGACCATCCATCTCCCTTGACCCGGAATCCTCAGAGTCAGTGTTGATTGATTGGGAGGTGTACAGTAACATTGGTCAGTTGCTTGATGAAAAGAATGCCCAGAACTTCGTACCTGGCGAGAAATTCACTTTAAACATGGAAACGTATCCTCCCGGAGTTTATTTATTGAGAATTCAAAGATCAGGTGAGAGGAAGGTGATTAAGATTGTCAAGATTTAGAATTACCGTTTGAAATATTAACGAAACTCCAACATCCTGGTAAAATGAAAAAAACTCTGGTATTTTGCTACTGCTTGTCATTGATGATGCAGACTGAGATCATGAGCGCCTGCTCTTGTGTATACATGGGAACTTTCTGTGAGTTTATAACATGGAATAGTGATAATATACGTCAAAATCTTTGCATTATTAGAGGTACTGTATTGTCAAATGAAACAACTGGAATAAAAGTAAAAGTTGTGGATTATTTGGGGGGCGTAGCCCCTGTCAGTTCTGAAATTTTTATACAGAATAGCAATAGTGCCCTAACTTGTTTTTTTTCAACCGGAAGATTTATGCTCGGAAGCGATTATATTTTTGCTATGAATGTTGGAATTATAACTAACAGTGATAAATATATTCTTTCACACTGCGGTCATAGTTTTTTAAGTATAAATAATAACATTGTTGAGGGCCAAATTTCTCCCGCTGTAAATTCTATCCATTATAATAAATTAGGTACAACCAGTGATTGTATTAAACTACCCTTCTTTAAGAAAGTAGATTATTTCCATATCTATCCAACATTGACCTCTTATGGCCCATCTATTATATTAGAGAATGATATTTCCGTAGCCATAGATATTGACTGGGCAATTTACAGCAACCTTGGTCAGCTGTTGGACGAAAAGAAAACACAGAATTTCGAACCGGGAGTTGCATATACTGTAAATATGGAAAAATACCCTCCTGGAGTTTATTTTTTGAGACTTCGAAGAGAGGAAGAATTGAAAGTGGTTAGGATAGTGAAGATCTAGAAAAGCTAATTTAAATATAAATTAGAAAGATCAATAGCAGTAACCACCACTATTGATCTTTTGCTTTTATCATAAAACTCAGAATACTTCAGAATGAGTATCTGATCAGATTTTGTAAGGAACTTCCACATAAGCTTTATCCCAAACAATCTTCAAATTCTTTTCTTCAGGTGTTATGGTGAATTGTTCGGTGCTTTCCTTTTGAGACTTTACCGGAACTTTAACTTTGACTACATCCTTGTCTTTAATTTTGTCATAATTGTATGCACCCCACTGTTTTAATTCAGGGTTAAGAATGATTTCCCATTCTTTTTCACCCGGAATTGCAAACATTGAATAGGTGCCTGCTTTTACTTTTTTACCGCCGAAAGTAGCGTCTTTTTTAAATGTAATTTCTGTAGCCTCATCAGCGCCTAATCTCCAGACCTGGTTGTAAGGAACAAGTACTCCGAATACCTCACGACCCTTTTTATATGGCCGGCTGTATTCAACTTTCAAATCACCCAATTCTGCAGTTTCTCTTGGGCTGGCTCTTTTTCTTTCCTGGGCGAAAACCTGTCCTACCATCAGAACTGCCAGAAAGGTCAAAAATAAATTTTTCATGTGTTCGAAGATTTGTGAAAAAATGGTTTGTCAAAAAAAATAAAAACGGCTTAGAATTATTTTGGTTGCAAAAATGACTTCAGTTTGGTAATTTAAAGTCACAAAAGATAGAATTACGATAATTCTGAGTGCAAGCTGTGCTCGGTTTTATTACCATTCATCCTTATCAAATCCCAGGTAATTTTGAACCAAATCAATATACATGGGACTGCTTTCAACACATAAGGTATTACCCAATCTCTGCGAATTGATGCCGGAAATAAATCGCTGGGTGAAAGAGACGTGAATATCATTGCCAATACGAACAGGGCTATGTTCAATATATTTTTCTCAGATTTAATAAACCAGATTGCAACACCCACCATAGCAATGATAAATGTAGGAGACTCTGCTTTGTGATTAAAAATCACCACCCAAATCAGAATGGAACAAAGCGTCCAAATTCTGAAATTTAAATCATTAAAATGTTTCCAGCGGCTAAGTGGTAGCAGAAATAGAATGACTCCTGTAATTAGGGTCCAAAGTTTATGCCCCTCCATTCCAAACCAACTCTGCAACCAGCCCATCACGGAAAAGCCCAGTGAAATCGAATGATCCTCAGAGAGCATCCGACTCCAACTTTCCATCAGGAATTGATATTGAGTCAGATCCACGAACAGCAGGGGTAATGCCAATAACAAAATAGTCCAAATGACCGAATATAGGGCAAGCTTCCATTTATTAGGATAAAACAAAAACATTGCCATAGCGACAATTCCGAATATCTTAATGAATACAGTGGCTACTAATAATAATGTAGCCGGCCAATATTTATCTTTTTCCAGCATGCAAAAAGCCAAAACTATCAAACCGACCATTAGTCCGTTTGACTGCTCATTCTGCATGGATGTCAATAGTTCGATCAGACAAATCAATGCAATCCAGCTCTTTTTTGTCAATGATATCCCGGGGAGAAGATAAATGGCATACAAGAGGAACAGGGCATTTAGCAGATTCCAAATACTGAGACCGATTCCATCCGGCAGAATAGCCAAAGCCCCAAATACAACTGAAAAACTAGGGCTATACTTATATAGATCCCAATGTTCTTCCGGATAAAGTATGTATAAATCCTTACCTTCCTTCAGATGAAAAAAGGACTGCTTGAAAATAGTGTAATTATTGTACTGGTTGTAGGGTATTCCGTCATCGACAAATGGTTTTTCTCCCTGCTGTATAGACTGGATACTGGCAATCAGAGCAAATAATATGTAAATGACAAGAATAGATCTTGGATTCAGGAGCCATTTTTTCAATATTGCTTTCATGAATGTCAGAGTTGATCAGGGTTTTTTCTTAGTCGGATCATACGCCCCAAGATAGTAAAAATAGGAACTTCATAATCTGCCATAATGTCTATTGAACTGACAGGCAAAGTGAGGCAGATAACAGAATGACATCAAAAATTGCAAAGTAGCTGCAATATTGACAGTAAAAACAAAGTGGCATAAACTTAGCAGTTGGGCTTATGTCTGAAAACTTATTTTCATTTTTCATTATATAACTTTCAAAACCAAAAAACGTAAGATCTATGAAACCGATCAACGATAGAGTGGTAATTAAGCCGGCAACGGCAGAAGAGAAAACAAAAGGTGGCATCATCATCCCTGACACTGCAAAAGAAAAACCTCAAAGAGGAGAAGTCATCGCAGTTGGACCAGGAAAAGAAGGCAATCTGATGACTGTTCAGGTAGGAGACATTGTTCTGTATGGCAAATACGCCGGTCAAGAACTAAGCCATCAGGGCGAGGACTACCTTATCATGAGAGAAGATGATATTCTCGTGATCCTTTAAGCATTTATTTATTCATTGAAACACAAAAAAACTAAATAGTCATGGCTAAAGAAATTAGCTTTAACTCAGAAGCAAGATCGGAATTAAAACAAGGTATTGATGCTTTGGCAAATGCCGTAAAAGTAACATTGGGTCCTAAAGGGCGGAATGTCATTATACAAAAAAGCTTTGGCGCACCGGTTATAACAAAAGATGGTGTTACTGTTGCCAAAGAAATTGAATTGGAAAATCCTGTTCAGAATATGGGTGCACAAATGGTAAAGGAAGTTGCTTCCAAAACTGCAGATCTTGCAGGTGATGGAACTACTACTGCTACTGTTCTTGCACAAGCCATGGTAACGGCAGGTATGAAAAATGTAACTTCAGGTGCTAATCCTATGGACCTTAAAAGAGGTATTGACAAAGCTGTAAAAGTTGTTGTTGAAAACCTAAAAGGTCAATCAGAAATTATCGGTGATGACTTTGAAAAAATCAAACAAGTCGCTGCTATCTCTGCTAACAACGACGAGGAAATCGGTGCATTGATCGCTGATGCAATGAAGAGAGTTTCCAAAGATGGTGTAATCACAGTGGAAGAAGCGAAAGGAACTGATACTTATGTCGAAGAAGTAATGGGTATGCAGTTTGACCGTGGTTATTTGTCTCCTTACTTTATTACCAATGCAGAAGAAATGGTGACTGAGTATGAGAATCCTTACATCCTTATCTATGATAAAAAGGTTTCCAATATGCAGGAAATCCTACCTATCCTTGAGAAAGTTGTTCAATCAGGTCGTCCATTATTGATCATTGCTGAAGATGTTGAAAGCCAGGCACTGGGTGTATTGGTTGTAAACCGTCTTCGTGCCGGATTGAAAATTGTAGCTGTGAAAGCTCCGGGATTCGGAGATCGCAGAAAAGCAATGCTGGAAGATATTGCCATCCTGACAGGTGGTACTGTGATTTCAGAAGAGCAAGGCTATAAACTGGAAAACACAGAATTGGAGCACCTTGGACAAGCTGCTAAAATCACTATTGACAAAGACAATTCTACAATTGTAGATGGATTGGGTTCTGATGATCATATCAAGGCTCGTATCAACTCCATCAAACAACAGATTGAGTCAACAACTTCTGATTATGACCGCGAAAAACTACAGGAACGTCTTGCAAAACTGGCAGGTGGAGTTGCTGTTCTTTATGTAGGTGCTCCTTCAGAGGTAGAAATGAAAGAGAAGAAAGACCGTGTGGATGATGCATTGCACGCTACAAGAGCTGCTATTGAAGAAGGAATCGTATCAGGTGGTGGTGTAGCACTTGTGCGCGCTATCAACAGCCTTAAAGAAATGAAAGGTGTCAATGAAGATGAAACAATTGGTATCAGCATCGTTCGCAAAGCATTGGAATCTCCACTTCGCACTATTGCAGAAAATGCAGGTGCTGAAGGTTCTGTGGTATTCCAGCAGGTAATGAGCCAAAGTGGAAGCTACGGTTACAATGCACGTACAGATATTTATGAAGATTTGAAAGCAGCAGGAGTGATTGACCCTACTAAAGTGACGAGAATTGCATTGGAAAATGCAGCTTCAATCGCTGGTATGGTATTGACTACTGAATGTGTAATCAACGATAAGCCGGAACCTAAAGATGCTTCTCCAGGTGGAATGGGAGGCATGGGCGGTGGAATGGGTGGAATGATGTAATCATTGCTTCCTTCCTAATCGGAAACTTAAAGAAAGCCTGTTGTCGTGAGATGGCAGGCTTTTTTTGTGAGCTGCGAGCCATGAGCTGCGAGCTGCGAGAAAACAGCCAGGCGGAGTTATGAGTTAAGAGTTATGAATTATGAGTTGAACAGCCGGGAAGAAGATGCTAACCTCAGGTTTCAATTAAAACAGACGCTGCTGGCTGCCTTAACAGCCCACTCAAACTCTGGCTTCCAGTAACTTTCAGCTATGGGAACTCGAACAAAGATTGTTGATATGTATAATAGGTAACGCGAGGCTATTTTTTTCCTAAGGTCGTAGCTGAAAGCTACTCTGAGCAACTAATTGCCAAACAGTAGCTTCTGGCCTCTGGCCACTAGCCTCTGGATGAACAGCCCACTCAAACTCTTGCTTTCCATAGCTTTCTGCTACTGGCACTCGCACAAAGATTGCTGATGTGTATATAGAAAACCCGAAACTATTGTATTCCTAAGGTCGTAGCTGAAAGCTACTCTGAGCAACTAATTGCTAATTAATCACATTACCAGTTCATTACTCATCTCCGGTTTTTTTTTGAGTTGGAGTGGTAGGGAGATGGTGAAAGAGGAGCCTTTTCCGTGTTCGCTTTGGACGCTGATACTACCGCCATTGCGTTCGATGATGTCTTTGCAGAGGATAAGACCCAGACCGAAGCCGCGTTCTTTTGCAGTACCCAGTGTGGTTTTCAGTTCCTTTTTGAATAGCTTGTCCAGAACTTCTTCAGGAATACCGATACCTGAATCTGCAACTACTATTCTAAGCGTTGAGCCTTCCTGCATGGCATAAGTTACAATCGTTCCGCCTTCAGGTGTGTATTTGATGGCATTGGAAATCAGATTACGTATGACAAATTTGAGTGACTCCCGATCGGTAAATACCTGATACGGCAATTCGATGGAATTGTCCAGAATCAAATTTTTCTTTTCAGCCTGATGACGGAAAAGGGACATACAATCATTGACAATATCATTGACTATACATGTTTCCGGATTTAATTTCAGACCTCTCATCTGAGTAGAAGCCCATATGAGTAAGTTCTCCAAAAGACTCGATGTCTGATCTACGTTTTTTTCTACCTGAGCCAGAAATGTCCTAAGTTCTTTTTCGTCTACAAGATCATTTTCTACCAATTCCAGAAGCCCTTTCAAGGTTTTCATCGGGGTGCGCAGGTCATGGGCAATGATGGAGAAGACTTTGTCCTTAATGGCAACCAATTCGGATAAGTCTTCTGCTTGCTTTTCCAAAGCTTGCTGTTGCATGACTATTTCCTGTTTCTTCTTTTCTATCTGAGTTTTTGTGCTTTTTTTCAGGTTAATGTTACGAATTATGAGCGCAACACAGATCAATAACAGTAAAGCAGCAATCAGAGCAAATACCCATACCCAATAATTCTTTGTCTGAATGGATTGATGCAGCACATCAGACTGATGGTATCGTGCATAATCCAGTTCTTGTCGGAGCAGGCGCGTATTCAGTGCATGATCTGTAAGCTGAGCGGACTCCAATTGCGTTGAGTATTCAAGAGATTTTTTGAGCGTGGCATAGGCCATATCATAAACACCCGATTTGGAATACAATGTGGCCAGCATTTGAGAAGTCAAAACTAATCCGCTAAGATTGCTTTGTGATTCAGCAATAGTTTGAGCTTCGCGAACCAGCCGCATAGCCTCCTCCAAATTGCTGGTTTTCTGTTCATATTCAGAAAGACTGATCAAAACCTGAAACACTATTCTTTCGAAATTGATGTCACGTGCGAGGGTGAGACTTTCATTCAAGAACTTATACGCATCTACAAATTCATTTTTTGCAAGATGAGCCTGTCCGATGTACATCTGTGAAATGGCCTTATAATTAAGATCTCCCGTTTTTTCGGCGAGATCCATTGATATTTCGAATTGATTACCGGCAGCATCATATTCTTCCTGCGCCATAAAAACCTGACCAAGGCTATTATGAGCCTGAAGTTTGAGCGGGATATTTCCCAGGAATTCATAAATCTTAATAGCTTTCGTAAAAGATTCAATGGCTCCTTCATAATCAGCAATTTTCTGCTGTGCCTGGCCAACATTTTGGAGGCAGGCGGCAATTTCTCTTGCATCTCCCAGAGATTCCCTGATTTTTAATGACTTGGAAAAGTATTCAAAAGAGGTTTCAGCATCACCTTTTTCAAAATAAAGATTACCCAGGTTGTTAAGCACAGTACTCAGTCCGGGCTGATCTTGAATAGTAGTATAAATATGGAGAGAACGATTGAGGAAGTTTATGGCCAGATTGTTGTCTCCCTGCAGCAGGTAAGATAATCCTACATGTCGCAGTGCCAGAGCCATACTGGGTTTGTGCTGGGATTTCTCTGCTTGTTTAAGCGCTTCGCGGGAGCAATAAAGTGCACTATCTGGTTTTGATACCCAGTAAAGACTGGCAAGTTCGCATAAAACACTAACTCTGGATTCAATAGAAATTTTTTCGCTCAGTAGATTTTGCAGGCTATCCTTTTTAGTTGATTGAGCCAGGAGAAACCCGGGAATCAGCAATAAAAAAATAGGCAAAAGCCATCTCAGGGGCATGTAGCAGTAGTAATAACGTTAAGAATTATGATTTCAATCTGAAATCACCGGTTATAACATCCGTGCTGCATTAATTAAAGGTATGAAACCACAAATATACAAATATATTATATAGAATGTTTATTCCTGAAGCAATCTTAAATACACCTCTTTCTTCAAAGGCTTTACAAGGTAGTCCCTGACAATCGGATAAGTCTTGGATTTGGCAATATCACGATGGTCGATGGAAGAACTGACGATATATACTGCGACTTGCTTGTGGAGATTGACCAGCTTGGGAACAATGGCGTCCAAAAATGACCAACCGTCCATTTCCGGCATATTTATATCCAATAAAATAATGTCCGGAATGTTGTTTTCTTCAGCAATATGCTCTGTTAAATAGTCATAAACTTCCTTACCATCATTAAAAATTTTGACTGTATGATCAGGACTAATAGAGGTGATAACTTTATTAGCAGTAAATTGATAAATCTGATCGTCGTCAACAACAAATATAAATCGTGCGCTCATCATTAAGGGTTAAAGGTTATTCTTGCTACTGCATAGCAATCTATGCTAACAAATATAATACCCAATTTGTAAAATCCGGTTCCTGTCCGGGATAATTCAGTCAGTTGTACTTTCAATTTACGAAATTAATAATAAAATCAATCATAAGCAACAAATATAGTAGAATTTTATATTGCATAAACCTATGAATGTAAATTACCTGTATATAATGAATTTCAAGATATCAATTTTGATCACTGAGATAATCAATTTGGGGTAAGATTGGAAGGGTTTATTGATTTGTAAAGATTTGATTATTAAAACTCGATTACCTGAATTACTTCTCATCAGGAAATCCATATGGATTGCTCAGGATTGTTTCTACCTTTGTGAAAATTCGAGTTCATGCAAGTAAAATCAATCTTAAGTACATTTCTTTTTATATTTCTAATCACAGTTCCATTAACTAAATCCAAGGCACAGGAGCAAATTCCTTTTTTTGATTTATGGTCTTCATTTAAAGAAGAAAGAATCAAGGACAGACTATTCAAGCATGAAGATTTGATTCCCATGGTGAAAGCATATTCAACCCTTCCTGATTTTGAGGTCAGTCAAATTGGATATTCATTTGAAGGCAGAGAGATTTTACTTTTAAAGATCGGACATGGAGACACGCCTATATTGCTTTGGTCGCAAATGCACGGTGATGAACCTACAGCAACAATGGCAATTCTGGATGTTTGCAAGTTTTTTGCACAATCTGATTCATTGGATTATTTCAAGAATAAAATTAAGAATGAACTTTCCATTTACATCATTCCGATGCTAAACCCGGATGGTGCACAAATTTATAAAAGAAGAAATGCGCTGGATATAGATCTCAACAGGGATGCCATGATGCTGGAATCCCCGGAGTCCAAAATCCTTAAACAGGTTCGCGATAGTCTCAATCCCAAATTCGGTTTTAATCTGCATGATCAAAGTGCTTATTATACGGCAGGAGCGGAGAATAAACCGGCTGTCATTTCATTTCTGGCACCTGCCTATAATGAAGCTAAAGACATCAATGATGTGCGTGCTAATGCCATGCGCCTCATTCAAATCATGAACAGATTGGTACAATCTAAATTACCCGGTAATGTGGGCAGATATAATGACACATTTGAGCCCCGCGCCTTTGGTGATAATATGCAACTTTGGGGCACAAGTACCATTTTAATCGAATCCGGATATTTACCCGGGGACCCAGAAAAGCAGTATAACAGGCAATTACATTTTGCCATGTTTCTGGATGCCTTTCAGAATATAGCTAACAAAAGATATCTGTTTGAGAGCCTTCATGAGTATCACGATATACCTTTCAACCAAAGAAGAGCTCATGACCTGATCGTCAGAGGCCTTAAATATCCTTACCAACAGAAATTTCCGGTCATTGACGTTTCATGGCAACGGACAGAAACTTTCAATTCTGATTATAGAAAAGGCTATTACAAAGCGACCATTTCAGACATAGGCGACTTATCCACTATGTGGGGATTCGAGGAGCTGGATGCCTCACAATATGAATATGTAGCCGGGAAAATCCTGAAGGGAGCATGGAAAGATATGCAAAACATGAAAGTTATAGATATCATCCGAAGTGGCCATAGCTGGGTACTGGCAAAAAGTCAACCTGATCAGGAATCAGCTTCGAAATTACCACTTCAGATCATTCTGCATGAAAGAGATTTTAAAAATGAAATTAAAATTTCACGCAATCCGGGTTTCTTCCTTCACATGAATGGGCAAGCAAAAATTTATATTCACAATGGTATCAAATATGAGCTGGATGAGCTGGCGAATATTTTAGGAGAAAAGACGCTTGCGGATTACTATTAAGCATTGTACATTGCTGGCTTAATTTTTCGAAGAAAATTTAAATTGAGTTAAGCCATGAAAACGATCCTGCTCCTGACCATATCCAACATCTTTATGACATTTGCGTGGTATTGGCATCTCAAAGATACACAGGAGAAAATGTGGAAAATCATCTTTCTTAGCTGGGGTATTGCTTTCTTTGAGTATATGTTCATGATACCTGCCAACAGGATTGGTTACCGCACATTTTCTGCATTCGAACTCAAGACTATTCAGGAAATTATCAGCCTGAGTGTATTCACTCTATTTGCAGTGTGGTATCTCAAGGAAGAATTAAAATGGAATTACATAGTAGGTTTTGTGCTACTGATACTTGCTGCTTTTTTTATATTTAAGAAGTGGTGAGCCATCAATTGGTGAATTGCTGAATTGATGAGTTCGCGAATGAAACAGCCCAACAGCCAATAAACAGCCGTTAAATAGTTGTAAGTTCAAGTTAAAAGTTAAATGGCGCACAGCCGGGTAAAAAGCTGCGAGCTATCAGCTGCGAGAAAACAGCCAAACAGCGAATTAAGCAGACGTTTCTGATAACATGATTAAACAATAGTGGGAATGGGTTAAATAAATTTGCCAGTTTAAGAGGTCAAATTCGGGTGCGGAGTTTAATCTTAGTGTACATTTCTTGCTTCCATTTAAATAAAACTTGCAAATTGGTGTTGGTTGTGTATTGAATTCCTGCTCCCTATGCTTCATTAAAACTTTCACCTTTCATCTTTCAACTTCTTCAGTGCTTCATAATCCGGAATAGTGTGTACTTGCTCAATCGTTTTGCCCTCAATGGTTGCCTTGACCCAAAGCTGAATATCCAGGTAGATAAAAGCTCTTCTTTCGTATTTATCTAATCTAAGGACTTCTAACTCTTCTTCAAATTCCCGAAATATTGATTTGCGATCCTTGAGTGGAGCTTTACACACCCGGCTAAAGAATGCAAGCGATTTGTCCTGAAGAATACTGACACTTTTCAGTTTTTCAAAACTCTTCCTGACTGACTGAACAAGGTAATCCATGATTTCAAAGTTTTTCATGTCATAGTGTGCCATTAAAAACATCAGTTGAGCATATGCCTGTATATCCTCGCGCAATTGCGGAAGGTCCAGTTGCAGGATTTTGTTTATATAGTCCAGTGATTTACCAGGCTGACCAACTGCCAGATAAAGCCAGGAAATTTTAAAATAAAAAACAAAAACTCTGTGACTATCCAGCCTGTCTTTATACAATTGCAGGCGTCTCTGTGTAGATTGGAACAATTTCAGACCCTCCGTATAATTTCCCTTTAAAAATACAAGATTAAGCCTTGCACTGTGCACATACAGGAATGAGATGATTTTTGAATTATAATTCAGACGCGCATAATTCTGCTTCCTGAAAAGCTCCAGTTCATCGAGATGAATAGCATATTGTTTCAGATCATAAAGTGAAAAAGAGGCTGTCAATAAATAATGGTAGCCACGCATATAAAGATCCGGATCTTTTTCAATAAGATCGGGCTGTTCCTTGAAGAGACCGACCCATTGTATCGCGTAATATCTGCATTGTTCAAAATCCAGCAGAATAAAATGGTACCATACATAAGACTGTATCAGAAATATGCGTTCAGGTGTACTCATATTTTGAAGGTTCAAGCCCTCCATATTCGATTCAAAAAAGAGACGTAACTGATCTGCTTCAAGCTGATTCTTCACATGCCCATGTTTGATATAGTTACCATGAAGCAATAGTCGCAGGTTGGACAATTTTATTTGCGCAGTATTTAATTCATTGATTTGATTGACTTCTGCCACCAAATGCTTGGGTTTTTCAGGACCTGATCTGGTGATGTGACGAGATTCGATCAATTTCTCCTTTTCCAGAATGTCCAGATACAAGCGATAATTTCCTACGACTTCTGCCTGCTTTTTAGCTTTGATGAGGATTTTCAAACTGTGCAGGAACAGGCCCTTTGTATACAAAATATCGGCGAAATCAATCATTTCTCTGATAGCTATCTGATCTACTTTTTGAGCATAGATCACTCTGAGACTCGAAACAATCTGCGTGTACAAATGCCGCTTGACATTAGAAAACTGCATTTTCTTCATATCAGGCATTTTTTGCAAAATGTAATCATCATTGGCAGAAGATTGCTTGTCGATCAGATCAAACATTTGAAGAAACAGCATTTCGTCGGTATCCTGATTCCTGCGTGCATAAAGTCTGAAATTTCGCTTCTCAGCTTTGGTCAAAGATTTTACCAATGCGAACAATTGATCTGACTGCGATATGGGCATAACACAAAAAATTTAATTAAACTCCTGAAAATAAGACTGATACAAGATCGAATCTCATTTAAGAAGTCACATTTAAAAAGCAATGAGTTTTTAACTCCCGCTTAAAAAGAAATATTATTGGGTGATGTTTAGATACGGGTCGAAGCGTAAGACAAACATACTGAACTTAAAGCATTTGACAATCAAAAAGTAAGGATCAGGTGAAAAAAATTGAAGTCCTCATCAGGTCATCCAAATTTGATTAGAAATTGTGTCATATTAATGCAAAAAGCGCTTGCCAATTGACTTGACAAGCGCATTTTCTATGGGGTGTAGAATTCTATTATTTTATCAAAATTTTTCTGCTCTCCGGTTTAAAACCATCTGCCTGAAGCACCAGAATGTAGATTCCGGGAGGAAGAGCAGGTAATCTGAAGTTTTCTGCAAACTGGAAAGTCTTTCCACCAGCTTTCCTGCCTTGTATATCGTAGGCTGTCAGATTAACAAGCTTTGTAGTTTCAACAGTTATGTAGACTAAATCGCCGGGTCGAGATGGATTGGCATGTCTGATGTCGAAAACTAATTTCTTTTCCTGGCCAACTGATGATGTCAATCCACCAAAGAAATGCTGCTGCTTTCCAACTATTACTTCAGGGTTCTGCTCCAGAGAAATCTGTGTTTCCAGTACCAAATTACCTTCATTATCAAAATCATATGTTTCTCTGGCCAGAGGAGTCAAAATACCATTGGATATAGTAGATGAAGTGCGTACCGTAATTTCTCCCCAGGTATTGTGATATTCAAATTCTTCAATGTCAATCTCAGTGTCTTCACCCAAATAAGTTGTATAAGTTGTTTGTTTGGTCACTCTCTGCTCATTGTCATATGTATACAGGAAATCATAGTTGATAAAGGGCAACCAGGATTCTGTTACAGTATTCCAGTAGGAGTTAGTAATCTTTTCAGGTGAACCATTGCTGTCATAGCTCACATATTCAATTAGCTCCGATGGGTTGAACTCAAGGGTTTCATGGTTGTATGATTCAATTGTAGCAGTCAAAACCTTATTGGCAGCATTATAAAGATTGGTTTGACGGGTTGTGGGCAATAAATCAAATATCTCAAGGTCAAAATTACTTGACAAAATTGTATCTGCCAGGTCTTTATTGTTGTAACTAACAACTGTCACATCAAAAGGCAGGTAGTCAAATCCAAAAAACAAGGCGAGTTCATGATACAATAATTGTCCGTCGTCTCTTGTCCTTTCAGTGTCACGGGCGAAATCTGCCAGTTCCATAGTCTCTTCATCAAGTGCCCTAATGGCCGTTATCACTGTGTTTGTGGCTGGTTGATAGGTCAAATCAGCCCGAAGTGTTTCCAACCATTGACCATCAATTATTTCAAATTGACGTACAGTTTTAATACGTCCGGATTGATCAGACTCATATGTAAGCTTGCCCACATGAGCCAGTACATCTGCATCAGTACGTTCGTAAACATAAGTGGAATCCGGTGTTTTATCCGAATTTCTCAGCCTGGATGAAGCATCAAATCCATCGATTACTTTTAAAAAAGCTTTTGCTTTTGCTGCAGATTCAAAGAAATTACGTCTTTCAACTGACTGAGCGGACAATAATGTGCTGCTTAATAGCAAAACAGCGATAAAGGGGTTTAGTAATGTTTTCATAGTTTTTAGATTTTCTTTGACCATAAGATGCAGGTAGTGGCTAGATTGGTTTGTCAGCTTTTTGGATCATGGATGAATGGCGAGTTATATTCTACGAAAGGAGGAAAAAGAGAGATAAGAGATAAGAGATAAGAGATGAGATCAACAGCCAGTTATGAGTTATGAGTTATGAATGATGAGTGAACAGCCAATTGTCGAATTGATGAATTTTCGAATTGTCGAATGAAACAGCCGAAAAGCCAATTAAACGGCTAATTTACCAGCCGAAAAACAGATATTTCGAACACATGTGAAATGTGAGATAAACAGTCAGTTAGGAGTTATTATTGATGAATGATGAGTGAACAGCCAACTATGACTAAAATAGCATTGACCGATGTGATTAACAGCCAATTGGTGAATTGGTGAATGAAACAGCCCATTAGCCAAATGAACAGCCGAATTAAACAGCCAAGCTTCAAGTGAGCTTCGAGCTTTGAGCTTTGAGAAACAGCCGGGAGGGAGCTGTGAGCATTGAGAAAGAAGAGTATAGAACTTGAGGAGTTGAGAGGTTTAGATAACAACCGGTGAACAGTCGGGTTGCATTGTATGTGCCGATGACCACAGTGTCGAGACCCATTCATGAATCGCCGCTTCATCGCAGCTTCGACAGTTCCCCCATTCCTAAGCAAGCTGTTATTGTTGGACGACCGCCTCGTAAGCCTTTTGAGCAGAGGCTCACAGCCTTGCGTCCATAGGAGAATCTCAGACAGTGCATCTTGATTATAGCCAAAGGCTAAGTCCGGCTTCTTGCACCCACACTCACACCCACACTCACATACACCCACACCAACACTCATACTCACACCACACTCACACTCACACTTACACCCACACCCACACTCACACCACACTCACACCCACACCCACACCCACACCCTATTGGGGATTCCCAAATGATTATTATATTCCGCGGCGATTAACTTCCTTCAATATCATTTGATATTCACGGCTAAGATCTCCGGTAACTGCTGCATTTTCCTGGGTGCGGCGAATCAGATAAGGAATGACGTCGCGAACCGGGCCATAAGGCATGTATTTTGCTACTTTGAATCCGGCCTTAGCAAGATTGAACGTGAGATTGTCGCTCATCCCATATAGCTGGCAAAACATGAAATGAGGATTATCCCTGGAAAGTCCTTTCTCGTGTATATAGCTGGCCATCAATTGATTGGAAGTCGCATTATGAGAGGCATTACAAAGGGCAATATGCTCATGATGGTCAATACAGAAGCGAATAGCGGCATTGTAATCGGCATCTGCACTCAATTTATCCGGTTGAATCGGAGATGGGTATCCCATTTCTGCTGCGCGGGCACGCTCCTTGTCCATGTAAGCACCACGAACAATTTTCGCCCCCAAAATGTAGCCACCGGATTTTGCATGGGAATATGACTCTTTCAAAAAACTCAGGCGATCCGTACGATACATCTGAAATGTATTATAAACAATAGGACGGTTCTTATTGTAACGGCTCATCATCAAATTGACGATATCATCGATTGGCTTCTGTATCCAGGTTTCCTCAGCGTCAATGAAGACAGCTACTCCCCTCTCAGCAGCCTTGTTGCAGATGACATCTACCCGCTTTAGAAGACTTTGTTTCTGATGTTCTTCCTCAGTAGTAAGTGTGAGGCCAGCATGCATTTTTTCGAGTAAAGGTGTATGGGTCAAGCCTGTAATCTTGGTAGAAATCGCAGGAATAGAGGGATTGTGAAAGGCAAAATCAATTCCACGCATATTTTCATTCATGGTAAGATTAAAATCCTCTTCTGTATCTTTTCCTTCAGCACCATAATCCAGAATGGTATTAACCTGAAAATCCCTCAGTTTATCAATATTTGGCTGGCAATCCAGCAATGTCTTACCTCCGCAAAATAAATCGAAAATAGTGGCTTCCACGAGTGTAGATGCAAATGGCAATTTGTATTTAAATGCTGCAAGGCCGACTTTGGAACCCATATCCACGAGCCATTTTTTGTTCATCAGGGAAAATAATCGTGCAGTCTTTTTGAGCTCTTTGTCAGACTTGCTTGAAAAAGCAATTGCAGTATCCTGAAAATCCAATTGTAAATCGGTCATGTAATGTTGTGATTATAATATTTGATTCCAGATTGTCCAGGCTTTTTCGGCTTGCAACAGGAACATCAGATGTCCGTTCATTCCTTTGCAGCCTCTTTCCATTCCGGCGCTCAAAAATATCGTTTTTTCAGGATTGTAAACCATGTCGAAGAGGAAATGTTGCTCATTCAATAATTCAAATGGTATAGGAGGGCAGGTTTCATTATGAGGATGCATCCCCAATGGAGTTGTTTGAATGATTAATTGTATGTCTTTCAGCAACTCATGTGTAAGTTCTGTATACTGAATTTCATTTTCAGCTGAGGGAGTCCGGCTGACAAACTGAAATTCAAGGTTCCATTTTTTCATAACATATGCTGCCGCTTTAGCAGCACCTCCTGTACCAAGGATAAGGACACCTTTATTATTCTCCGGAGTAAATGATGTGAGTAAGGATTGTTCCAGACCATAAACATCTGTGTTGTAGCCTTTCCAGGACCCATCCAAAATATGAATAGTATTAACAGCCCCAATGGCTTCAGCAGCAGGATCAAGTTCATCCAGATAATCCATGACAGCAGTCTTGTAAGGGATCGTAACATTCAGACCCTGAAGACCTGCTACATTTTCTTTGAGATCTTGTACCTGTTCTATTTTTTCCAAAGGAAACAAGCTGTACTCTGCATCCAGAATTCCTTCTCTTTCAAACTTAGCAGCAAAATGTTGTGCAGAGAAAGAATGTGATAAGGGATATCCAATGAGCCCAAAACGACGAAGTACTTTCATAAGAACAATTTTTCTAAATGCAGAAACCTGTCAAAATGACATATCCAGATACAAAATTAGTATCTTTGCGATCCAATTTTGAAAAAGATACAAGCATGTACGTTAATAATCCTACTCTGACAGGCCTTCATAAAGAGATCATCGAGGAAAGACAGGGTGAAGTCTGGGCAAAAGACGAGATCAAAAATACGGCAGGACTCAAGAAATTCTACATAGAAAGTTATGGCTGCCAGATGAATTTTTCAGATAGTGAAATCGTCGCATCGATTCTGGAGGGTGCGGGATTTGTTTCCCACAGGGATGTATTTGAAGCAGATCTAATACTGATCAATACCTGCTCGATTCGGGAGAAAGCGGAAGAAACTGTCAGAAAAAGGCTTCAATTATTTCGCAAAATCAAACGCAAAAAACCCGGCACTCTGATAGGAGTACTTGGATGCATGGCGGAACGATTGAAGCAGAAACTCATGGAGGAGGAAAAACTGGTGGATCTGGTGATCGGACCTGATGCTTACAGAACATTACCTGAGCTGGTCGAAAGCGCAGAAGATGGGGAAAAAGGGATCAATGTACTTTTGTCCCGTGAAGAAACATATGCGGATATCAGTCCGGTGCGTCTGGGATCAAATGGAATCTGCGGATTCATCTCTATCATGAGAGGTTGTGATAATATGTGTTCTTTTTGTGTAGTGCCTTTCACCCGGGGACGTGAACGCAGCAGGGATCCATTCAGTATCCTGGCTGAAGCTCAGGATTTGTTTGATCAGGGATTTAGAGAAGTAACCTTGCTGGGTCAAAATGTAGACTCCTACAAATGGGATCATCCTGAAAGCAATGAGCACTATAATTTTGCCAAATTGCTCAGAATGGTAGCTGATATTCATCCTGATCTGAGAGTGCGATTTTCAACCTCCCATCCGAAAGATATAACCGACGAAGTGCTCTACACCATTGCAGAATATGAAAATATATGCAATTATATACACCTTCCTGTTCAGTCCGGAAATTCCAGAATTTTGGAATTGATGAACAGAACATATGACAGAGAATGGTACAAAGAGCGAGTGGATGCGATTTATAGAATCATCCCGGATTGTGCCATTTCAGCAGACGTGATAACAGGGTTTTGCTCCGAGACAGAAGAGGAACATCAGGATACCGTCTCTATGATACAATATGCCAGATACACTATGTCGTACATGTTTGCCTATTCTGAAAGACCGGGTACGATGGCAGCCAGAAAACTTGTAGATGATATTCCTGAAGAAGTCAAAAAGCGAAGACTGGCAGAAGTGATCACTGTGCAACGGGCTATCTCACATGAAGATAATTTAAAGGAAGTAGGGAAAGTTTATAAAATATTGGTGGAAGGAGATTCCAAAAAATCCAGCCTACATTTTGCAGGAAGAAACTCACAAAATAAGGTCATTGTATTTCCAAAAGCAGCCAATGTAAAACCTGCGGATTACGTCATGGTGAGAGTCACTGAATCCACCAGTGCCACCTTATTAGGAGAAATTTGTCAATAAAATAAAAGTGCCGGAATGGATCCGCAGTTACAAAGTATTAAACAAAGATTTGGAATTATCGGGTCTTCGGACGCACTGGATCATGCATTGAGCACAGCAGTACGTGTGGCAGCCACTGACCTTACAGTTTTGATTACAGGAGAAAGTGGTGTCGGGAAAGAAGTATTTTCCAAAATCATTCACAATCTCAGCCCACGTAAACACAACAAATTTATTGCAGTCAACTGTGGGGCCATACCGGAAGGAACTATCAATTCAGAATTATTTGGACATGAAAAAGGCTCCTTCACAGGGGCTACCGGAGAGAGAAAAGGATATTTTGAGACAGTAGATGGTGGGACTATATTTCTGGATGAAATCGGTGAAATGCCGCTGGATACACAAGCTTATCTGCTGCGGGTATTAGAAACAGGGGAATTTTTAAGAGTTGGTGCTTCTAAAGTACAAAAGACAAATGTCCGTGTCATTGCTGCAACCAATGTGCATCTGGACGAAAAAATCAAAGCCAACAGATTCAGAGAGGATCTTTTCTACAGGTTAAATACTGTGCCCATCAAAGTTCCTGCTTTGAGAGAAAGGCGGGAAGATATATATATGTTGTTGCGCAAGTTCATTCTGGATTTTGCAGAAAAATACCATGCCCAGCCGATACAGTTGACGGACAGCGCCAGGGTGATTTTGGAAAATTATAACTGGCCGGGAAATATCCGGGAGCTCAAGAATTTTGCTGAGCAAATTTCAGTGCTGGCTGTGGATAAAATGGTGACAGATCTGGATATCCAGAAAAATGCACCACATCTGCTTCAGCGCAATCTACCGGTTCCGGGCAGATTCGGCAATGATCCGAATGGAAATCTGGATGAGAGAGAAATATTATACAAGTTGTTGTTTGACATGAAGTCCGACTTGAATGAGCTGAAATCCCTGGTATTCGGTTTGATACGATCAAATGACCTTCAAATACCTGACAATCATACAATGGCGACACTTTTGCCGGGTGTGAGAGATCATGGAATCAGTAATCAACAAGTATCTTCCATGCACGGATATCAATCGGAAAAGGATGATATGTTTGAACGCCGGGATTCCAGACCAGTGATTGTTGACAATAATTTGGCTCAGCAATATGAGGATTCTGAAATCATAGAAGAAAATCTGTCTCTGGAAGAAATGGAAAAGGGAATGATAATCAAGGCCCTGAAGAAATTTAATAGCCGCAGAAAAGAAGCTGCCGCGGAATTAGGCATTTCAGAACGCACACTTTACAGGAAAATTAAACAATACAACCTACCTGATTGAAGTTATGGGCAAGATGAACAGACTTATACTATTACTTTCTATTATTGCCCTTTCAGAATTGGGTTGCTATTCTTTCAAAGGAATCAGCATTCCGCCTGATGTGACTACTTTTTATGTGCCGGTTTTTGAAATCAGGGCATTAAATGCTCCCCCGGCGATTGGTCAGCAATTTTCAGAAAGATTAAAGGACAAAATCCGGAATGAGTCCCGCCTCGTATGGAATGAGGAACAACCCGATGTTGAATTTACTGGCAATATTGCAGATTTCAAGGTAAATCCGGTTGCTCCCCAACCTGGTGAGACAGTAGCTATTAACCGGCTCGAGATTGTGGTGACTGTGAATTTCATCAATCACAAGGATGAAAAGAAAAACTGGAAGAACAACTTCACTTATTTCAGTGATTTTGGCACCGACCAGAATCTTTTAGATGTGCAGGAAGGCTTGATTTTGGTGATTTATGAGCAATTGGTAGAAGATATTTTCAATAAAGCTTTCACGGATTGGTAGACATCCTGTATATTACGAGATATGAAAGCATCCGAACAACTGGCAAAATGGATCAGCGATGATAATGCACTTTATGGGACTTCGCAGGACGAAATCCTCAAAATGGTATTTCAATATCCCTCAGTAGCTTCGTATAAACTGGTTCTGGCAAAATGGCAATTTTTACACCATGGAGCTGTAGAAGAAGGATTGTGGCAACAATTGTTGTTACAATGGCCCAACAGCGCTCAATTGTTCGATTGGAGAAGCAGATCATTTAATTTTGATAAAGTGAATGAGGAACCGGTATTTGAAAATCCGGAAATTAATGAATTATTCGCTGCAGAAATTCCAACACATGACCAGCCGATGGAGAATGCATGGGATTGGGTTCAATTTTTAGACGAAATGCAGGCACCGGTTTCATTTGGTTGGGAGATTCCCCAAAAAATGGAAGTTGTTGAAATTGAAGAATTACCCGTTTTTGAATATTTATTAAAAACAGAATCAGAGGTTGAAACAAGATCAGAGAGCAGCCAATTTGAATATTCAGCAGCGCTTCCAATCCTTGAAGAAGATGCTTTAGAAAAAAAACAATTTGATTGGGCTACCTACATTCAGGAAAATCTGGACCATATGTATTCAGTCTGGATTGCTGATAATGTTGGAGCAAAAGAACTAGAAGAGATACCATTGGAATTAGTCCTGGTAGAAGAAAAAGTGCCGGAGATAGATGGCGAAGAAGAAATAAAAGTTGAAATAACCGGCAACACCAAAAAGGATACTAATGAGCGTTCAATGGAAAATATTTCTCATGTAGATAAAAATGAATTTCTCTCAGTTCAAACATCAGCTATGGATTCAACTGAAGCATTTCAGCCATCTGCCTTTGTTCAATGGCTACAAAATCAAAAGAAATTGCAGATGGCGGATGAAAAAGATGTAAATCAAATAGAGGCCCATAATACTGCTGAAAAAAAGGGGGAGGGTATTGAAGTGAAAAAACTAAGCAAAGAGAAAGAGAAAGAGAAAGAGAAGGAGAAGGAGAAAGAGAATGAGAATGAGAAGGAGAAGGAGAAACACAAGCATAAAACTAAAGAGAAAAGCAAGCTAAAAAAGAAAAATAAGAAGAAAAAGAAACTGAACAAGAAAAACAAACTGGAGGAAGAAATCTATAGTAGCCTGGAATTTAGTGATGATATTGCTTCAGAAACATATGCGGCATTGCTGGCCAGGCAGGGTCATTTTGATTTATCTGAAAGAATATATGAGAAATTGCGCTTGATATATCCGGAAAAAAGTAGTTACTTTGCAGGTCTAATTAAAAAATTAAAATCATAATCATAAGTTATGTTAACTGGAATTACAATTTTGATCGCTCTGGTATGTGTTGTTTTGATGGCAGCGGTATTGATCCAGAATCCAAAAGGAGGAGGAATTGATTCCACTTTTGGTGGTGCCGGAGCAAACCAAATGTTTGGAGCAGCGAAATCTGCAGACTTCATTGTGAAGATCACCTGGGGTTTGGCAGCCACATTAATGATATTGTGTGTATTAGCCGCAGTCTTTATTGACGCGCCGGGTGCTACAGACGTTCCATTGTTGTCCCAATAAGAGAAAGCTTCCTAAAAGCGATATAGCAGAATCAGAGCAACTCCATTTGGGGTTGCTTTTTTAGTTTGCAGGAGAAGGAACAGCCGGGAAGAAGAAGCTTTGAGCTGCGAGACACGAGCTGCGAGAAAACAGCCGTCTTCTGGCTTGTGGCTTCTGGCAAACAGCTTCTAGCAAACAGCCGTTGTGAGTGAAGGGTTTGGGAGTGGGCCATATATAACAGAAAGAGAAAGAGAAAGAGAAAGAGAAAGAGAAAGAGAAAGAGACTCACACCCATACAAACTCACACTCTACACTCCGAACTCAACCGCGGGCTCCGCACGCACATCACCTTTGTTTTATTGAGGCATAGCTGAAAAATAAAACAAAGACATCACTTCTTCATGGCGTAGCCAGGAAGAAACATCACCTTTCAAGCCGAAGGCGCAGGAAGACATCACCTCCATCCGGTTTAACTCGTTCCTGGTTGCAGTAATAAAAGTGGAACAGCCTGTGAGAGTGCCGCGTGCGCTCTTAGCTGAAAGCTACTTCGGGCAGAGGTGGTGGAAGTGTGAAATCAAAAAATCAGATACTGTACTTCGCACTAAGCAGAAAAATTCTGGTTTCTCTTTTGGAATAGAAAGTTTGTGAGAAGGTGTCAGTCAAGCTGTTACCAGCGAAGCGACGAGTATCAAATATGTCGCTCACACTCAGAGATACAGACGCTTTTTTATTGAACAAAGTCTTTTGAATACTGGCATCCATAAAATATTGTTCGAGGTCTCTGCCCTGCGCTTCGATTTCAGGTGAATCGTAATTGAAGACAAACTGCAAAGTAAATCCCAGCGGTAGCCGGAAATCAGTTGTGATTTTGGTATTAAATGCGACACCGCTGTTTATAAATTCATCGCTGATATTGGAACCATCCACATCGATCATGAAAGCTGTAGCACTTCCTGTAAGGGTAAGCCATGTGGCAAACTCTGAAACTCCGATTGCTTCTACTCCGTATGATTCTGCGCTATTTAGATTTTCCGGCTGAGAGTAAGAAATACCATCTTCAACATAAGTGATGAAATCCAACTGACCATTGACTTGCCGGTAAAAGAAATTAGTTGTAAAGCTTGCTTTATCCTGTTCAAAAATATGACCCAACTCCAGGGAGTTAATTAATTCAGGCTGTAGATTAGGATTTCCTCTTCTCACATTCAATGAATCCGTTATGTCCGGGAATGGATTTAATCTCCATGCCGTTGGACGATCTATCCTTCTGCTGTAAGTGAATTTGGCAGCATGCTGATCATCCAGGCGATATAGCATCTGAACACTTGGAAATAAATTGAAATAGTTTTGATTATTTCGCTGATCAGTATTGTAGAGGTAAGTTTCAAAATTAGTTAATTCTCCTCTCAATCCCACAGTTACATCCCACTTAGCAGAGGATCTGGAAAGAATAAAATATGCCGCGTGAATTCTATCCTTATAATCAAATCGATTACTAACTGCAGGATCTTCTTCAAATATTTGTCCAACTTCATTGAAGCGTGCAAAGTCATAATCGTATTCAAAGTTTCTGATATTAGACTTCAGTCCTGCTTCCATTTTCATACTTTCATTCAGAGGATGGATGTAATCAGCCTGAAAAATATAATTGAAACGTTTTTCATCCGTGAAAGCTCTCTCCTGCCCTTCCGGATCGAATCCGGGAGTTTGTACATCTCTGAAAATATCTATTTGTTGCGTTTTATACTGATTCGTATAGGATTGGCTGGCAATCATTTTAAATGAACGTTCTTTATTATCAAAGGTCCGTTCGTAGATCAATGCATTATCAAGACCATCATCCGTTTCTGACTCAGTATTTCTTCTAACATATTCCTGGAGTAATTGTCCTGATTCTATTCCAGTCAAGCGGGAGTAAAGTGTGTTCAAATCCTTGTCCAGACTTGTGCTGTAAACTCCCTCATAGCTTAGAATATTTTTTCCGAAATAATAATCTCCTCCATATGTGAAATTGTGACCAAGATTGTCGCTTTGACTGGCCGTTTCTTGTCGCAAAAACTCACCATCTCCAAAAATTTCACGGTCTCTGATCCGGGTACCTACATTAAGCCATCGCCTTAAGTTGTATCCGCCATATATATTGAATTCAACCGAACGATGATTGAGTTGGGCTCCCAAATTCATACGTCCCCTTGTGCCATAAAGGGCATCAATATTCGCATTAGTGCCCAGATTATCTCCTTTTTTGAGAATGATATCAATGATTCCTGCTTCTGCTTCGGCATCATAGCGGGCGTTAGGATTATTAATAATTTTTATTTGTTCGATCGCAGACGCCGGTATTCTGTCCAAATTTTGAGTAAGTGAGGAATTCCGGCCGTTGATCAGCACATTGGTTCCTGAACTTCCACGCAGAGACACTGAACCGTCATCGCTTACACTGACAGAAGGAGTATTCCTAAGAATGTCCAGCAAAGTTCCACCCAGATTGGAAAGATTCTGATCGGGATTAATGGAAAGACCTTCCACATTGGTTCGCATTTGAAGTTTTGAACTCTGGACCACAACTTCACCCAGCTCCATAGATTCATCAGCAATAGAAATTTCGCCTAAATTCACATTTGATTCAACAAGTACATTTGGAATCGATTTGTCTTCATATCCCAACAAGAAAAACTTTAAGGTGTAAATACCTTTATTAATGGGCAGACTAAAGTTACCATTAAGGTCAGTCTCTGCTGAAGCAAGTGGGATTGTTTCTTCTCCCTTGAATGCAGCGACCTGAAGGAAGGATACGGGCTGTTTGGTATTTTCGTCCAGGACTTTTCCGCTAATTTCAAACTGAACATTAGCGAACTGAGAGAAGGCTGTAACAGAGAAAAGAAGGAGGCAAATTATATATATAGAAAATTTTAATAATATATTCATCATTGAAGACTCAAGGAGTTGCTGTTTGAGGGTACAATAAAATTGATCTGTAATTGTTCAGCCAAAGATCTTAAATAAAACTTAAATAACAGCCAGGCAGAGTTATGAGTTATGAGTTATGAATTATGAGTTGAACAGCCGAAGAAGAAAGCTGCGAGCTGCGAGCCTCGAGCTTCGAGAAAACAGCCGGAAGAAGAGTTGCTTGTTGAACAGCCAGGAAGAAGCTACAAGCTACAAGCTTGAAGTTACAAGTGAACAGCCGGTGTGAGTGAAGGGTTTGTGTATGTACCATATATAACTGAAAGAGAAAGAGAAAGGAGAAGAGACTCACACCATTCGAACTCACACTCTGCACCCTGAACTCAGCCGCGGGCTCCGCACGCACATCACCTCCGAAATAAATTGGCTGCGAAGCAGTCACATTTATTCGGAGACATCACTTTTTCATGGCTTTTACCATGAAAAAAACACTTGTGGTGAGGAATCGAACCATCACCTTTCCAGCCGCAGGCGCAGAAAGACATCACTAGCCACGTTACACTCAAATTCAAAAATAATACAAGAAAATATTTGCGCAACCGAATAATTGCGCATATTTTTGCAACCATTCAGTAGCGCAAATATAATAATTATGAGAAGAGACATATTTCAAGCCATAGCAGATCCAACAAGAAGGGCAATTCTAAGTCTGATTGCCCTGCAAGCGATGACACCCAATGCACTTGCCACGCATTTTGACAGCAGCAGACAGGCTGTTTCGAAGCATATCAAGATTCTTACAGAATGCAAATTGATAGAACAAAAGCAGGATGGCAGGGAAATCTATTACCATTTCAATCCGGAAAAGATGAAGGAAGTAGATCAATGGATAGAACAATTCCGTAAAATGTGGGAACGCCGTTTTGATCAGCTGGATCAGGTATTGCTGGACATGAAGCGTAAAAAGAAAGACAAGTGAGTGAAGAGAAGCAGCCGGTAACCAGCCTCGTGAAAGCATTGAATCGTTGAATCGAAAACAGCCAAGGAGAACGCCAGTGTAGGGGCGAATTGCCATTCGCATTGTCTCTACACAAATCGCCGGGTTGAGGTGGATAGGTTAATCGGTTAGAGGATTAATCGAAGTTTGGGTGGGGAGGCAGCTTTTGGCTTTTGCTTTTGGCGAACAGCAGGGACATATTATCTCCCCGTTTTCTTAACCTACATCAATGGTATCTTGTTTATTAGCTCATAACTTTGTAAGATCAATTTAATAAACAAATATCATGACAACACGAAGCATAGAAGTAGTAGTCCCACCAAGGGAGCCACATTATGTGGGCGATGGATTCAGGGTGCATAATTTCATTCCGGGAGGATACAGACTGGATATGAAAAGAATGGATCCATTCATCATGCTGGACTACAATTCAAAATTTTATTTTCCACCGACTGATACTCCGAGAGGGGTTAGCGTCCATCCACACCGCGGTTTTGAAACGGTCACAATCGCTTATCATGGCAAGGTGGCACATCATGACAGCAGTGGGGGTGGTGGTGTCATTGCCGAAGGAGATGTGCAGTGGATGACCGCTGCCTCCGGAATATTGCACAAGGAATATCATGAAGAAAACTTCAGCAAAGCGGGAGGTGATTTTCAGATGGTACAGCTATGGGTGAATCTGCCGGCCAAGGATAAAATGTCCACTCCAAAATATCAGGCAATCACAAATGATGCAATGGCCAAATATACTTTAGCTCATAATGCAGGGACAATCGAAGTCATCGCAGGTGAATATGAAAACCTGAAAGGAAGTGCCAGCACTTTCACTCCGCTCTACCTGATGAATGCCAAACTGAATAAAGGCGGAAAAGCTGCATTTGATTTTCCGGCTCATTTCAATACAGGCTTGCTGGTAATAGAAGGAAGTGTAAAAGTAAATGGAGAGGAAACTGTTCCCACAAATCATTTTGTGTTGTTTGAAAATGACGGAACTTCATTCAATATTGAGGCCTCAGAAAACGCTGTAGTGCTTATTTTAAGCGGAGAACCCCTGAATGAACCGATTGCTGCTCATGGTCCTTTTGTGATGAATACGCATCAGGAAATTATTCAGGCTATGCAGGATTTTCATGGAGGAAAATTCGGCCATTTGGAAGATTAGCAATGGAGTCAGATGGTTTATTCTTTCCCTAATAACATTAAACCATTAAAATTTCTCCGGATTATATTAAATTTTTGCAAATGAAAAGGCATAGCTCAGGTACTGCGGGCTATGCCTTTCTTTTCTGATAGTAAAAACAAGTATCTATAAACTCCATTATCCCGGAATAATTAAAGGCACTTTTTTTGCATAATCATCAAAATCCGGATAGCGTAATTTCATATGTTTTTCTTTCATCGGAATACTGACTACAATAAACATAATAGTCAGCGCGGCAACCCCCGCTAAAGTATGCCAGGAAGCACCGAATGCTATTCCACAAATGGACATTCCCAGCCAGAATATCATTTCCCCCAAATAATTGGGATGCCTGCATGTAGCCCAGATCCCGGAACAGAGTATTTTGCCTGTTTTAAGTTTTCTGTAAGCTGCCAGTTGATTATCTGCAATGTACTCCAAATAAATTCCGAAGGAAGAAACGGTGACTCCAGCAACACATAATATAACAGATACATCTCCTCCCGCAGGAATCCGGAACAAAGGCCACATACACAAGAATACCATGACAGTGGGGAACAGGTGAATACCAAGTAAATTCACGATTGGATACCAGGTTCCTGTCTGTTTTGCCAGGTTTCTGTATCGCCAGTCTTCGTGGCTAAATCCATCCCAGGATCTTGCCCAATTGAGTGTAAGTCTCCATGACCAAATTGAAATCGTCAAATAAATCAAGGCTGACCAAATGGTAATTGTCTCCGGTTCCAGCATCATCCACCCAATAACAAAGTAAAATGGAATCACACTCCAATAAGCATCATACACAGAACTATTCCTTTTCCAAAGACTGAAAATAAAAGCAACAATAGTCATGACAATATCAGCAAACAGAAATGATTCAATCAAACTTCTGTCTTCATAGTGAAAGTAAGTCAGCACACCTGTTGCTGCAATTACCAAATAAATACCGGTAATTGTGAGGAGGTCTTTTTGTTTTTGTTGCATGTAACTAAGGATGTAATCGCTTATGGAATTTTGGAATTTAAAAACAAGGTAGAAATTTTTTCACGTCAAAAACAGCACAGAAAGACAAATAACTCCAATCAAATTTCAACCACACTTTTCAAATAAATACAGTAATTTTACTACTTGTCGCACCAACCCACAACTTACCTTAAAAGTGTATACACTCAAAATTATGCGCACAATTATTACTTGCCTATTTCTACTGATTATTTGCGGAACAATAAGTGCTGCATTATATCAGGTAGGACCGGGCAAACCATATGCTAACCTGCAGGCTGTAACAGGGCTTCTTAATCCCGGTGATATTGTCGAAGTAGATGGAGATAATACCTATCCGGGAGGCGTTAATTTCAACAGGCCCGGTGCTCCGGGTAATAAAATCATCATTCGCGGAATTCGCATTAACAATCAACGACCTATCATATCAGGAGGTACCAATACTGTTGCCTTTACCACTCCATTTCCATTTAATGTTCCGAATGGAGGACATCATTATGTGTTTGAAGGATTTGAAATTACTGGGGGGAGTTCAAGATGTATATTTCATCAAGCAAAAGATTTGACTATCCGCGATTGTTTTGTGCGTGATTGCCCGAATCAGGGAATATTAGGGGCAGATCAGGGCTCAGGATCATTACTGCTTGAATATACGGAAGTGACAAGATGTGGCTCAGGAACGTTTAATCATCAGGTGTATATGGCTACAGATCAGGTAAATAATCCGGGAAGTAATTTTAGGATGCAATTCTGTTACTTACATAATGCCAATGGTGGCAATAATGTAAAATCCCGTGCTGAGCGAAATGAGATATATTTCAACTGGATAGAAGGAGGATTTTATCATGAGCTGGAATTGATTGGCGCTGACTTCAACGGAGATGGGGGCAATCCCATGTTGGTGCGCGAAGACAGTGATGTGGTGGGCAATGTATTGATAAAAAGAGCTACAACAGCAGGCAACAATATCAATTTTTCAGTTACCCGAATTGGAGGAGATGGTACCGGAGCAAGTCATGGCAGATACCGTTTTGTAAATAATACTATAATCTGTGGAACCGGTTCAGTGTTTCGCATTTTTGATGAGTTACAATCCGCTGAATTTCACAATAATGTATTATACAATCCAACAGGGACAGTACAATTCATGCGCACAGTTGAAGCTGACTGGACGGAAGGTATGGAAATTATTGCAGGGCAAAATAATTGGTTAAAAACCGGGACAACTAACATACCTGTAGGTATCAGTGGCACAATTACCGGTGCAGACCCCGGATTTCAGGATTTGAATATTAATATACTTACACCTGCAGCAGGAAGTCCATTAATAAATGCCGGAAATCTGCCCACTTCATCACCTGCAGGATTTCCTTTCCCTAATCCCCTGCCCTCTCCTACTCATCATCCACCATCGGGAACCTGGATGTCACCGGAAGAAAATTCTGCAAGATTTATTGTCGGAATCATTGATATTGGAGCGTTTGAATTTGGATCCAGTTTACCCGTTTCACTCATTCAATTCAATGCAAAGGCAATTGATGATTCCAGAATTAAACTAGATTGGAAGATCAGTGAAGCTGATGATCTGGAATATTTTGAAGTATATAAAAGTCCTGATGCCCTCAACTGGACAAAAGCTACTATTATTCCTTCCAATTATGAATCTGAAAATCCTGAAAATTATACCTGGACAGATGAAGCTCCTTCGAATGGTATTAATTATTACAAACTCAGAATTTTCAACAGGAATGGAAGCTTCAAATATTCACCCTTTGCAAGTGCAAGCATTCTCAATGATGATGATTTAAAATTCTATCCTAATCCTGCCGGAGATTTTTTACAAATTAAGAACGCAAATTCTGAAATTCTCATAGTAGATTCCCATGGGAAAATATTGAACAGAATTATTCCCGGAGATCTGGAAAAAAATAATTGCGCAGTCGAACTCAGCGGTTTATTACCCGGCATATATTGGTTGAAAACCAAAGGATTTAGTAAATCATTTGTGAAAAAATGAAAAAAGAAAGACCCATCCATCCTGATTTTCAATTCCATCTTGATCTTAAACAGCAGGAATTAATTGATCTTTTCAATGACCTGAGGCTTTTCATTCTTGATCTGTACTCCGATAGCAATGAGATTTTATATCATACCCACGCACTGACTTCCGTTTTCTCTATCTCAGAAAAGCTGTCGGATGCATTTTGCATGATTCCTATTTATACTAATCATTTAAACCTGGGATTTAATAAAGGAACACTTTTGAAGGACCCGCATAAAATTCTAACAGGTACCGGAAATTTAATCAGGCATGTGGATATCAAAAGTCAGGCAGATTTTCGGAAGGATTCTGTTAGAGATTTAATTCTGGAAGCCATTAATTTTGCCATTTCAGATATGGACAAAGCCCCCAAATCAAAAGGGATGACTCTATCAAAGATCAAATAAATTTGACTTCTGATCAGGATATTAAATGGAGAGAATCAAGATTTATTATTTGATTATTCTAAATTAATCATGTAATTTCGTAACATTCAATAAGATATAGTAGAGCAGCATCCAGATTGGGTGGTTTTATATTTACATTCATCCTGAAAATCATTTCATATGAAGGCTTTATTATTCATTTGTGCACTTTTCGTTTCAATGCATTTGTTTGCTCAGAACTACATCCCGCTCAGACTTGACAGCACTTATAGATATTCCTGGAATATAGGACTGCATCAGGAAATTGTGACAGGGGAATTTTATTCAGGATATTCTTATGATGCCAATGATAGTCTGATTCAACTCAGATATCCGGAATACAGATTTAATTTTATTTATTCACAGGATACTACCTACCATGTTACTGAGAGACCACTTCCGGGTGACCAATGGTCCGAGTCTAATCGTTCTATAAGTACATTTCAAGATGGAAATTTAATCTCAAAAGTCAATGAATTGAATACAAGTGGTGTATGGGAAAAGTCTGCGCGATACCTTTACACTTATACAGCATCCAATCAAATATTAGTGACTCTTCTGCAACACTGGAAAAACGGTGCATGGGTAGACTTTTACAAAAAAGAACACACTTATGATGCCAATGGAAATCTTCTGGAGGAAGCAGAATACTATGCCATAGAAAGCAGTGAGTTCAAGTACAACAGAGGTAAGCAATATTCTTATGATGATTTGGATAATTTAATTGAGCGTATCAGTCTTAGTTCTGCTTTCAATGGGCCCTATATTTCGGGCAAGTATACATGGTTCTATCAGGGGAATAAATTGGATTCTCTGAAAATATATGATTACGATAATAATCAATGGAAAGAATTAGCCCGATTCGAATATGATCACTCAGACCCTGAAGTTGAGCGCGCTAATCATTACCATTTTACTGGTGGCAGCTGGAAATATACCGGCCAAAATAACACTTATAGAGGCCCCGGGATTTATAGTGAAAAACCGGATTCCATCATTTCCTATCAATATCTGGATGCTGACGATATTCTAAAACCAACGCAAAGAAAATATCTGACTTACGAGGATTTGGGCAATGATAAGATTTATTTCAAAGAAGTTGAATACACCTATTTTAATTCCTTACAGGAATGGAAGCTTTCATTGTTGAATGAAGAATGGTACACAGTCAAATCCACTGTCAGCGCGGAGCAAAACTTCTCACATGAATCTGCTGGATCTTTCTTTCCTAACCCATGCAGGAGTGGCGAAAGAATAAATTTAAAAATAGCAGGCTTAGCAAAAACTGATTCTGAAGTGCTGATATTTGACATGCAAGGAAGGCTTATTAGCAGAGAAAATTTATACAACAAATCCGGGATAAGTGCACCAGTATCAGCCGGAATGTATAACATCCTGATCAGAGAAAAAGGAGGGATAAGTGGAGTTACAAAGCTGGTGGTGATGGAGTAATAATTAGTCTTCTCACCCCGCCTCACCTTTTCACCACCTTAAATCTATCCACCTGGATCTGCTTACTATCGGATACTTCAATGATATAGATTCCCGGCAATAAATGTCTGATATCCAGAATTTCACCATCTGAACTATTATGTACAATATTGCCCCGAATATCTTTGATAAAAACTAGTGGAATATCCTGAGAATTTCCGTTGATATAAATAATATCCTCCACCGGATTAGGGTAAACACTCCATCCATTTTGCTTGATTTCTACTACTTTCAGCGGTGAATATTTCACTGATCCATCGGGACTGTTTAGTTTGAGCCGATAATAATTTTTTCCTTTTAGTGGATTATCGTGGACATACCGGAAAGTTTTAGCAGATGCTTCAGGCAATTTGTAAGTATGAATCGTTTGATAATCCTGTCTGAAATCGCTGTGCTGCAGTTCAATTGAAGCAGATAATTCCGGGCTTTCCAGTTGAAATTGAATCAACACCTGATTTCCCGACTCAGTGGCTTCAAAGGCTGTAAAATCTGTACTCAAAAATTGGTACACACCGGTAAGTGGATATGATGTTACCACTTCCCAAATCATATTTTGAAGATATGCGGCGAGCTGTGGGGAAGGAATAGGAGTACCGCCGGGAGCATTGGGCAACAGATTATTAGGCAATCCTACCGGACTCAAATTATAAATGCAGGCATAATGTATCATGGCAATGGCATATGCCCCCAATTCATTCGTGTGAATATTATCTGAAAAGAAATCAGAAATATGATCTACATCCGGTACCAATCCCAACTGAATATCATCGTACAGCCGCGCCATCATTTTGTGCCCCGGAATTAAATAAACAGGAGGGCTTCCGGGCAGAAGATTGTCATTGGCAAATTCCTGCATATTTTCCCATTCTTCACCCAAAACGTCCAGCATACTCCGCCATGGGCCATCAGAATTGTCGATATTGGTCCATGTGGTCCACAATAATGTCGGAGCTCCCTCTCCCCCATTCCCATTCGCCCAGGCATTATTTGTAAAATGAGATAATTTTTGCCTTTGCTCGGCAATGGCTTCTATATACCATTGTTGTGTACTGCCCCCTTCATAATATAGAGGCACACTTTGCGTGATACTCAACAATTCCCAGTCAGCAATATCATGCCTGGCATCGGGAGCGCCACAACAAGGAGGATTATCCCAACGCCATGACAATGAAGATCCTGGAATGGTTGACTTCCCAATCATATCTCCGGACCATTCTCCCAAAACTCCGTTCATCAAATTTACATATTGACCCGGCCAGTGTGGATAAAACAAGGGATCTGTCAGACTGTGACCTGAATGTATTTGAAGCACATTAAATGGATAAGCTTCTTTAGGCGGTAATTGAGCTTGTGTATTTTCACACAAAAGAATACAGCTCAAAATCAGGAGTACTATTCTAGTCATGAAGGGTTTTGTTTGGCATTTTTAAAGATTGATAAAAGTAAACATTTTTATTAACCGGGCAAAAAGGGATTGGGTTTGGAGAGATAATGCATGTGCGTTTGATTGAGGGCTTTTTGAGTTGTTTTTTTGACGAAATGAAGTGACTGGCTCCTGGAGAGGTGATGTCCCGGCTTCGCTGCGCCGGGGTGATGTCTTCCTTCAGCCTCGCTTCGGAAGGTGATGTCTTTTTGTTTCTTCAGCTACGCTGAGAAAACAAAAAGGTGATGTGCAAGCAGAGCTTGCGGTTGAGTGGTGTGTCTTGAGTGTGAGTCTGTTTGAGAGTTGAGTCTGTGAGTGTAAACTAAATTCGTCCTTCTACGCAAACCCACACTCAAAACTATGGACCCAACCGTGAGCTCCGCTCACACATCACCTTGCTACTTTTAAGGCGTAGCCGAAAAAAGTAGCAAGACATCACTTTTTCGCGGCTTGCCCCGCGAAAAAACATCACCTTGCAAGCCATAGGCGCAGCAAAACATCACCTCGGTTCGATCATATCTCCGGAAATAGTTGCAATTTTTTGAAGTCGAAATTATTGCGAGTTTGTGTTTACTCATCACTGAATGCTACTTCGAGCAAGAGTAAGATTGTTAAAAAATTATCAATGCTATAGAGTGGTGAACAATAGTGGATTCAATAATTCACTATCTTTGACAGGAAGAAATGTATCAATCAACTTATTCTTCCCGGCAGATAAGATTTAATAAATCTCCATGGACCCCCGATTTGAAATATTTATAAACAATAATGTTTCCATAGCAAGAATTCTTCTTGATGAAATAATCATCAATAATGAACAAGATGCACTTGACCTGATTGCAAATTGTTACTACAATGGAGCTTCTAAACTTCTGATGCTTGAATCACAATTACACCCCAATTTCTTTGATCTGAAAACAGGAATCGCAGGTGAGATTCTGCAAAAATTCTCAAATTATCGGGCAGAATTGTCCATCGTTGGTGATTTTTCGAAGTATACAAGCAAGAGTCTTCATGATTTTATACGGGAAAGTAATCACAGCGGCAGGATATTTTTTGTAGAAAATGAGGAAGAAGCTATTAAAAAACTGGTCAATTAATTCATCTTCGTTTTTACAGTTTTAGGATCCAATTATCATGCATTTTTCACATGATATTGGAATCGCAGACTTAGAGAAATAATCATTATAAAAAGAAACATTTATACTTCTGATCTCTTTAAACAGGATAGAGTCTCAGGGACTAAACAAATGTTTTGTTGATTTGAGTTACTTATTAAAATAATTACTATGTATAACAATAAAGAATATGATGTCATCATTATCGGCGGAAGTTATGCCGGATTATCGGCTGCCATGACTCTGGGAAGATCTCTCAGAAATGTACTTGTCATTGACAGTGGCAAACCATGCAATGCACAGACACCTCATACTCACAATGTGATCACTTTGGATGGAGAAACACCCGCTTCCATCATTGAGAAAGCAAAAGAACAAGTTTTGAAATATGAAACAATTCATTTTTATAATGGACTGGTAAATGAGGTAAGAGGGAACAACAAAGCATTTGAAGTGTATACAGCTACAGGTGAAATGTTCAAGTGTTCCAAATTACTTTTTGCCACCGGAATAAATGATATCATTCCTGATATTGAGGGATATGCAGAATGTTGGGGGATATCAGTCCTGCATTGTCCATACTGTCATGGCTATGAAGTACAAAATGCTAATATAGGCATCCTTGGAAATGGAGAATTTGGATTTGAGCAATGCAAAATGTTGTCCAATTGGAGCAAAACAATCACACTATTTACGAATGGAAAATCCGAACTCTCCCCGGACCAAAGTGCCAAATTAAAAAATCATAATATAGAAATTGTTGAAAAAGAAATTCATTCACTACGCCATTCAAATGGACAATTAAAAGAGATTGTATTCTTTGACCGCTCTGCGAAGGAGATCGATGCAATTTTTGTGAGAACCAATTTTAAACAGCACTCCAATATTCCTCAGACAATGGGTTGCCGCCTTACTGATGAAGGATATATTTTTATTGAGGATTCACAGCAAACCAGTGTAGAAGGGATTTATGTAGCAGGAGATAATTGCACTTTTTATAGAGCTGTTAGTGGGGCCATGGCAGCCGGTACGAAAGCAGCAGCTTTCATTAATAAAGCATTGATCGAAGAATCATTTTAATGTTAATTAATTAGAAAACAGTATTTATCTTAAAATATTAAAATATCTTTACTTCTCATCCCGCAATCAAATTCAACAGAAATAACCCACACAATGAACCATTATTTTTTAGATATGAGCGCCAAAAGTCTTAGCTTACTGATTGCATTTTTTGTATTTTCCTTTTCAGCTTGTAAAAAAGACATTCCCCTGGAGCCCGAAGTATCGGAAACAAGTCTGTGTCTTGTCGAAATAGATGGAAAATTTGAACAACGCTTTTTAGATCAGATGCCCATTTTTATCAATGGTGGGGACCAAGGTTTTTTGAATGAATTATCGAAAAACATTTCCTACCCTCATGAAGCAAGAGAAAATGGAAAATCAGGTAAAGTCACTGTTCAATATGACATTGAGAAAGAAGGAAGTGTAAATAACATCAGAATCATTCTGGACCCGGGATATGGCATGGGTGAGGCTTCAAAAAATGTTCTGGAATCGATTATGATCGGAATTCCATTTACTCCCGCTATTTTAGATGGTGTTCCTGTGAAGGTCCGGAAAGAGATACAAATAATCTTCAGATTGGAGTAAATAACATACAGTCATATCTTCTCATAACATTCAAAATAATTTCGATACTATATGAACTATAACCTCTTGATTTTAATAAGTCTGGTTCTTGGAACTCATTCAGTGTCAGTAGCTCAGTCAGAAACAGAAACGAAACTTGCTCCATTCTTAATCCTTGTTGAATCTACTGATAATGGACTCAAGTTTACATGTCCAAAAGGATGTGGATGGACAGATTTATCATTTACACTGTATGAAGGTGAATCCCAGGGTGTTAATCAGGAAGGAATGGCAAATATGATTTCAAATCAATTAAATCAGGAAAATGGTTTGGCTGATTTTCACTTTGAAGTTAAAAAGGACGATAAAAATATCTACCTTAAAGGTATGAAAGGTACTGCCTGGCTGAATCTGAGTTTCATGTCCGGTGATGGCAAATTCCATCAATATTTTGATGAATATGGAACCCGTAATATGGACTAAATTATAATTTGTATTATGTTATCGAATGTATTCTTACTGCCAGCAATCGGAACTACTGAATTACTGATTTTAATGGCTGTTGTAGCGCTATTTATCTTTTCATTGTTCGGAAAAAAATTAATCCAGGGATTTAAAAGATAATTTATTTCTGATAAACCTTTTTGTCTGATGATTGCTTTTTCAGGTCCAATTTAAAACTATGCGCATTTCATCTATATTTACGCCCGTGTAGAGATAAGGACTTCCAATGTTTTAATAGCAACATTTACATTCATGGTTTATTACAATCCCAAGGAATGGTTCATCGCCATATTCAGGTTTCATAAAGCAGATACATTCCGTGCATTATTCCCTTTGCTGATTTTCATGGGTGTTTATTCCTGGGGCATTGTCTATCTTGAAACAGAATTTTTTAAGCTCTCTGCCAACAGCAATGCCAGAAACATCACTGTCATGCACACTTTGTTGGGTTTTGCTATCTCAATGTTACTTGTTTTCAGGACAAACACGGCCTACGATCGTTGGTGGGAAGGCAGAAAATTGTGGGGCAATCTGGTAAATAACAGCAGAAATCTGGCTATCAAACTCAAAGCTATGCTGCCCGAAAATGATCAGGCCTCCCGTTCCTTCTTCAGGCAAGTTATTCCTCTATATGCTACTTCTCTCCAAAAACATCTCCAAAAAGAAACTACTAAGTTTGAACTGGATGAAAAACCACACCCTGAATTACCCAGTTTAAAAGATATTCATCATATACCCAATCGCGTCTCAGAAAGCATGATCATGAAGATCAACGCTTTGTATAAACAAGGAGTATTAACAGGAGATCAACTTATCATCATCAATGAGGAGATGCGCTCATTCACGAATATTTGTGGTGCTTGCGAGCGAATCAAAAACACCCCTATTCCTTACAGTTACAGTGCTTTTATCAAGAAGTTTATCTTTATTTATGTAGCTACGCTCCCATTTGGATTTGCTTTCAATCTGGGATATTTTACAATCCCTGTCACCACTTTTATTTTCTATGTATTGGCGAGTCTTGAACTCATCGCTGAAGAAATCGAAGATCCATTTGGCAAGGACAATAATGATTTACCAATGATCAAATTGTCAGAAACTATCAAAGCAAATTTGAATGAAATTTTTGACTTTAAAGAAGAAGAGGAAGAGCTGGTTCAGGTTTGAAAAAAGTATTTTTAATACTTTGGATATTTATCTCAACCTTTGAGAAGAATAACCTGAGTTTGCATCGTTATTCATTTGTAAAACGATATTAACAAGGCGGATTCCGAAAAGCCATACGAGTAGGAAAAATATTTAAAGTAGCAAAAAATGAAGTTTATAATTCTATCTATCAGCTTGTTGTGGTCTTTTCAGACATTGAATGCACAGAGTATTTCAGGTCATATTTTGGAACTTGAGTCGAATACCAAATGGGATGCAGTAGAAAAAGAATGGGCTGGTGTTCGCAAAGAATGGGAAGCACAAGCCAAAAAAGAAAACACCGCAGTCATCAGTGCAGGTTTGTTACTCTCATTTGAATCACACCTTAAGTGGGATGCAGTAGAAAAGACATGGACAAAACGTCGTAATAAATGGGTGATGGAACTGGAAAGAGCAGTTACGAATGCTCAGGTTGCAGCATTACTCATAGAGCTGGAATCCAACATGAAATGGACTGCTGTAGAGGACAAATGGAAAGCTCGCAGAGAGGCCTGGATCAGTGAGTTGAAGTAGTAGTCTGAACAGTTGTTGAATTGGTTAAGCGGTTAAGCGAAGTGTGAAGAGAAGGTGTGAGTGTGATGTTAATTGCTAAACCTCGTTCCTTTCTATAACTCATTTTCGCCCCCGCTGAACCGAAACGAATCAGCTGCAAGTATCAAACTTGTGCTGAAAAGGACTTTTAAAATAAGTTCTTTTGAATAGCTTTTTTAAATTACATTTATAACTCTCGTTACTTTAGAAACGGAACTTGAATAACATGTAATCAGTTATTCATAAATATGACTGAAATACAGGGATAATGAAAGAAAAATCTGATCTCAGCAAGAAATCATTGATTGACTTTTTGATAAAAAACAAAGGTCAATTGCAAAGATTCTATGTCATTTCCATTGGTATTTTTGGCTCATATTCAAGAGAACAGGCCAACCAGAACAGCGACATTGATTTATTAGTTGAATTTGAACCTGGCAGAAAAACCTTTGACAATTTAATTGGGCTGAATGATTATCTTGAAAATGCACTGAATAAACCAGTAGATCTGGTTACCAAAGCCTCCATCAGCAAATTCATTTGGCCATATATTGAAAAAGATGTAGAATATGTCCAGGTCAATCCTTGAATTTCTAAGACATATTCATACCATGCAGGGCAAATTTAAAATCTGGATCAAGGTCACACTTATATTTCTGGTATTTTGGAATGCTGGTTTATTACAAGCCCAAAATGATACGTACCTTAAGGAACTTGAATACCTCAAAAATTCAGCACTAAGTCCTGACAAATACATTTTCGAAAAATTTGCGAATGCAGACATCATCCTTCTGGGAGAAGATCATGGTATCAAACAAAATCTGGAATTTGTAGCAAATTTAATACCGGGACTCTATCAGCAGGGCGTATATAACATTGGGATGGAATTCGGTGCTTTAGAGATGCAGTCAAAACTGGATTCTCTGCTCAGCGCTCCCCGATACGATGAAAAGCTGGCCCGCGAAATGATGTATTTCTATAATGCAGGGTGGGCATATCAGGAATATATCGATGTTTATAAAGTTGCCTGGCAATTTAATAAAACCCTTACTCCGAATGACAAACCTTTTCGAATTCTCAATATAAGTTATCATTACGATTGGAGTAAATTTACAGGAGGACAAAGGACTCCTGACATGATGAAAGGAATATTCCCTAAAGGTACTCCTGACAAATTCCGTGCAGAGATTGTAGAAAGTGAAGTCATGGAGAAAAACCAGAAAATCCTCCTTCTTGTCGGGATGCCGCACGCATTTACAACATACAGATTTTGCCATCCTGATTTTCTTAGAGACAACTTTATCGATTGCGATCTGGATTGGTTGGGACAACGCTTGCTCCGCAAGTACCCTGGCAGAGTGCTGCATATTCTCATACACAGACCACTTGATAACTATCCTAATAAATCACCCTATTTAATTTCACCGGCAAAAGGCGCCATAGAATCAGTCATGCAATTAAATGCAAACAAAGCAACAGGATTTGATTTGGGAAATTCGCCATTTGGAAAATTACCGGATGACAGCCGATATTCACTTGGCTATGAAAATTTTAGCATAGGACAAATTGCTGATGGATACATTTTCCTTGCACCCTTCTCAAAATTAGAGGGTTGCACTATTATCGATGATTTCTTTGAAGGAAAAAGCTGGGAAGAAATTAAAAAGGATGTTCCGGACCCTGATTGGCGGGGAGGAGTCAATGATCTCAGCACCTTTAAAAAGCAAATAGCTGATATGGTGAATATCAGGCAGCGATATGCTGACGTAATTAAAAATTGAACTCTTAAAGTTATCTCTGTTAAAAAAGACGTTTAGGCGTTTAGGCGTTTAGGCGTTTAGGCGTTTAGGCTTAATGATATACCAGGCTAGAAGTTTAATAGTTGAGAGGTTTAATTAATAGCTAATTGCACTGATTTTAAACTACCTTTTTTGACGCGATTTATTGTTACAGGTTTCTACCCCAACAGACAGTGAGCAAACGGGATGCATTGCGTACGTCTCTATCCCCTGCAGAATCGAAATTCTCGTGTAGGGGCGATTCATGAATCGCCCCTACACAGCGACAGTCCAAACTCCCTTAAGCTTCTCCCTCCGGCTGTTGAGTCAGAGCACACGATCGGCAATTCTTTTGCAACTACATTACAGGCAAACGCTTCCTTCGCGGCTTTAACTCACCCCCGACCCCTCTCTTCAAAAGCTAGCGTTTATACACATCTTCACTCCTTTGTCAATCTATATGTGAAGA
>JALHRR010000001.1 GCA_022841345.1 Saprospiraceae bacterium | reverse complement strand
AGAAATGATTTCATAGTTTTACTGGATGCACGGGAGTAGACAAGGTTCAAGATCAACAAATATAACTTCAAAAGCTGTTAATTATTTATCTGCATTCAAATCAAACTTTGTGACCAGGTTTAATTCATTTCTCATCATATGCTTTTCGCTATCTCTAAGCCATACTGCCTTCAGCCAAATCACTATTGGTCCTGAAATAGGTATATGTGCATTTCCATTTAAATTACTTTCTAGCCCTGGTCCTGACCACAAGTATAGCAATTTGGCTATTTCATATGGTGCATTTGGTATCATACCCATATCTAAATCCACACAGCTGAAAGTAAGTATTTCATATGCAGATAGAAAAGATCTCTGTGGGAGAAATGACGGTGTTTTAGCAATAAATAGCCATACCCATTATAGCAGCAATGATTTGAGTATGGATTTATCTATAAGTTACAAACTGAAGGAAAGACTTTTTTCTGGTATTGGTTTCTCATCAGTATATAAATTAAACTCCTGGATAGGCTGGGGCCCTGATTGTGACCCAAACTCCATTTTGGTAAAACATGACATGACACATTTCCAATATGCCCTAAATGCTTCAATTGAGTATCATTGGAAGCATGTAATAGCCAGCTTTGTATATGCACGATTTTTAAGAGTTGAATACCTGGGTAATTTTGGATTATCAGGCAAATATGGTCTCAATCGCTATGATTTGAGGGTAGCTTATCCGATCAGGTTCAAGAGTCGCAGTGGTAATTAATTGGCTGTTTACAATCGATACTCTCCCTTTTAGTAGGCAAAAGATCCAGTATATACATTGGTCAATATTTGATTGGAATCAAAATTAAATGTCAGTAAACTACATTTCCTATAAAATCCATTTTTATCATTTGTATCATAACAATCCATTGTGTGAGGGTTATTAAAGTAATAAAATAGATCTGATATCTTTCCATTTCTTAATCCAATCGTAGATTCTAAACCCAAATAATTTCTTATATCCTCCACCGTAATTTCACAATTTATATTTGGTATATTTTCTAATTGCTTTGAATATAAATAATGTTGTATAATATTGTAATCTGCTTCAAAATGGATAATGTAATAAAGAGAATCCCTCAACTTTTCAAATCTGTCCTTTTCTATTTCAGGCAATTTGGAATACAGCACTGTGTACACTTTTGAATTCTTATCCATTGAGATATATCTGAAAATAGATTTTAAAGAACTCTTAACTTCTTTATCACAGGGTGAAGTGTGGGATTTAAAAGAAGCACAAGAATTACACAGAAGAATAACTAAAGTGAATATTAGAAATGATTTCATAGTTTTACTGGATGCACGGGAGTAGACAAGGTTCAAGATCAACAAATATAACTTCAAAAGCTGTTAATTATTTAGCCGCATTCAAATTACACTCTTTGACCAGGTTCCATTCATTCCTCATCATATGCTTTTCGCTTTCTCTAAGCCATTCCTCCCTCAGTCAGATCACTATTGGTCCTGAGATTGGTATCAGTGCATTTCCATTTGAAGTGTATGGGCGCTCGTTACACAGGATGAAAAACATATCACCTTCTTATGGCGTATTCGGTATTCTGCCGCTTTCAAAATCAGTCAATGTCAAGTTAAGTGTATCGTATAATGACAGAAAAGATTTATGCCTGGACAATGGCACAGTTGTCCCGGAAAATAGTAAAACGTTTTACAGGAGCAACGATCTTAATATGGATTTATCATTCAACTATAAATTTAAAGAAAGACTGTTTGCAGGGATTGGGGTGTCTTCAGTATACAAGTTAAATTCATGGGCAGGAAGGGGCTCTGTTTGTGATCCGGATTCAATACGCAACATTGGCGACATGTCGCACATGCAATATGCCCTAAATGCTTCAATTGAGTATCATTGGAAGCATTTACTTGTCAGCTTTGTATATGCACGTTTTTTAAGAGTTGAATACCTGGGGTTTTTTGGATTATCAGGCAAAGATGGTCGCAATCGCTATGATTTGAGGATTGCATATCCGATTCGGTTTAAGAGTCGTAATGCCGGGAAATAACAAAACAGAAAACTAATGGGCACTTAGAATAATCTCTTGTAAGAAAGGATTTGGAGGCACTATAATTACCGCGACTTTCAAAACAAGTCAGAGACTTGCTGACATCCCGTTACGGGTCAGAGACCGAGAAACGAGCAAAGAAAAGAGTGTATAGGGCTGTTCAATTGGCTATTCGGCTGTTTCATTGGCTGTTCCATTTTCAACTTTCAACTTTCAACTTTCAACTTTCAATTAAATAAGGCTGTTCCAAATCTAAAACTACTGAAATCTCCTATATAACACTTTTGCAGAACACTGATTTTCAATGTCTTATAAACAAGCGAAATTTAACTATTTTGCATAATAATTTACAAAAACTCGACGCCTTATGGCTGTTTCAAATCTAAAATCTGAAACCTGAACTCTGAAACCTGAAATTCAGGCCCCGCCGTGTTATTTTTCTTCGGATGGCTATATTCTTGTCGCGGGGACTGAAACCTGAAATCTGAAATCTCATCTTCTACTCAAAAATCATCCAACAACTTGCTATCTTGTAATATAATGAGATATCTCCCAGTTGTACTGATATACTTTTCTTGCTTCGCTGCTTGTCAGATGGAGAAAACTATTTCATTACACCCCTACGGTCTTCCCCTCGAAATGTCAGTCCCTCATAATGCCAAAATCATGGAAATGGATCTCATAGTCACAAAGGACATAGAGATTAAAACCAACGGATATTATCTCCAATTATTAATCCTTTCTGCTCCGACTGATACTACAATTAATGTGTTGGAAAACATCAGGCATGGGGTCCGCTCAGATGCTGACTTCCTAACATTGATTGAAGAAAATGAGCATGGATTTATCTATGAAAAAAAGGATGAATCAGGAAAAAGCGTGTATAATTTCAGGCACCTAATTCATCTTGACTCCATTGTAATAATGGCGAAAGCAAGTGACAGCATAGGCTTCAGCCTTGCACAGGTGCGGAAGATGCGAAAATCTGTCTTGCAGGCGAAGGTGAACACTAACTAATTTATTAAAATGACACCAACACCCGCGATTAGAAGTGCTCGTATTTGAATTGGCTGATTCGTATAAAGGTGATGTCCCGGCTGCGCTTCGCTACGCCGGGGTGATAGCGAGGTTCACTTCGTTCACTCGCTACAAGTGTCTTCCTTCGGCTACGTCTCGGAAGGTGATGTTTTGTTTTCTTCAGCTTCGCTTTGAAAACAAAAAGGTGATGTGCAAGCGGAGCTTGCGGTTGAGTGGTAAGTCGAGAGTGTGAGTCTGTGTGGGATGAGGGTTTGGGTTTGTTTGGGAGTGGAATTTGAAACCGTTTACAGTGTTGAGTAGTGATTTCTTCTTATACCTGAACTCTTCACTCACACCAACCCCAACTCAAACTATGCACCCAACCGTGAGCTCCGCTCACACATCACCTTTGTTCTATTGAGGCATAGCCGAAAATAGAACAAAGACATCACTTCTTTATGGCGTAGCCATGAAGAAACATCACTTTTCCAGCCGCAGGCGCAGAAAAACATCACCTGCTTACGAGTCATCCTCTTCAACAGTTGCACAAAACCGTCAAAAACTACCCGCCAGCTATCCACCAAACTCCCCCTCCAACCATTTGCAAGGTCAATAAAAACACTCCTAAATAAAATTTTGATACTTTTGCGCCGTAGAAAGCAATAAAGGGGCAACATAATTGGATATTTCCAGGCTCGTATTGCACGATACAAACCATTAAAAAAGCTTATGTCGAAAAAATTACTGATCGTTGAATCCCCCGCCAAAGCCAAGACAATAGAGAAAATTCTGGGTAAAGACTTCACTGTCAAATCCAGCTATGGGCACGTCCGTGATCTGGACAAAGGCAACAATGCCGTAGATGTCGAGAATGACTTCAAACCCCGCTATATCGTCTCTCCGGAAAAAACCAGAGTAGTCAAAGAACTAAAAGATATTGTCAAAAAGGTAGATGAAGTCTGGCTCGCGACGGATGAGGACCGTGAAGGGGAAGCCATTTCCTGGCACTTATGTGAGGTTTTGGGTCTTGATGTACATCAGACTAAAAGGATCGTATTCACTGAGATCACAAAACCCGCCATTCTAAAGGCGGTCAATAATCCCAGAAAAGTCAATGTCGATCTGGTAAATGCACAGCAGGCAAGGCGTATCCTCGACAGACTGGTTGGTTTTGAATTATCAGAACTTCTTTGGAGAAAAATTAAAGGCAAGCTTTCTGCAGGTAGAGTACAGTCAGTATCAGTAAAGCTGGTAGTGGAGCGTGAAAGAGAAATCACAGGCTTCGAAACCCGTCCATATTTCAAGGTTACTGCAGACTTTCCGGTACTGAATGATTCCGGTAAAACAGTAATGCTTCAGGCAGAACTGAAGAAAGATTTACCCCTTAAAGGTGACGCAAACCAGTTTCTGGAAAGTTGTATTCCTGCAAATTATAAGATCAATGATATCGAGGTCAAACCTGCGTATCGCAAGCCTGCACCTCCGTTTACGACTTCTACCCTTCAACAGGAAGCCAGCAGAAAACTTGGTTTCAGTGTGAACCGTACGATGTCTGCTGCTCAGAAATTATATGAGCAGGGATTTATCACATATATGAGAACGGATTCCACAAGTATCTCTGAGGTCGCATTGCAGTCTATCAGCAATCAGATTCAGCAGGAATATGGTGCAAAATATTTGCATGTTCGCCGCTTCAAAACCAAATCTGAATCTGCACAAGAGGCGCATGAAGCTATTCGTCCTACCTATATTGAGAACAAAAACATCCAGGCCGACAGAGATATGGAGCGCCTGTATGAATTGATCTGGAAGCGTACTATTGCTTCTCAGATGTCAGATGCTGAACTGGAACGCACCATAGTGCATATCAATATTTCCACGAGATCAGAAGAATTGATTGCTGAAGGCGAGGTAATGAAATTCGATGGATTCCTGAAAGTGTATCTGGAGTCCAGCGATGATGATGAAGACGATGAAGCAGCAGGCGTATTGCCGCCCTTGAACAAAGGAATGGCTCTCAAGCTGAATGAAATGCTGGCGACTCAGAAATTCACCAGAGCTCCGGCCAGATATACAGAAGCCGGATTGGTCAAAAAACTGGAAGAACTGGGCATCGGCCGTCCTTCTACATATGCTCCCACGATTACCAAAATCATGGAGGAAGAAAGAGGATATGTAATCCGCGACAGCAGAGATGGTGTCGAAAGAAAGTTTGAAATTCTGAGTCTGAAGGATGGTAAAATCACTGTTCGTTCTGAATCAGAAATGACCGGAGCTGTGAAGAACAGACTTTTCCCTACTGATATGGGTATGGTTGTGACTGACTTTTTGGACAGCCATTTTGATCAGATCATGGATTATCACTTCACTGCAGATATTGAAAAGCAGTTTGATAAAATCGCAGCAGGTCAGAATCAGTGGAACAAAATGCTCAAGGATTTCTATTTCCCTTTCCATGAATTGGTTCAAAAAACCATGCAGGAAGCTGAGCGTGCATCCGGTGAAAGAGAACTGGGAACAGACCCTGAAAGCGGCAGAACTGTAATCGTGAGGATCTCCAGATTTGGAAAACCCATTGTTCAAATCGGAAAAAGGGATGAGCTGGCCGAGGATGAATCTCCAAAATTCGCGAATCTTAAACCGGGTCAATCCCTTGAAAGCATAGAATTGAATGAGGCGTTGAAATTGTTTGAATTGCCGAAGACTCTGGGTCAGTATGAAGATCATGAAGTATCGGTACATTCAGGAAGATTCGGCCCATATATCAAGTACAAGGAAATGTTTGTTTCCCTGCCTCGCGGACTCGATCCAATGAGTGTAGTGCTGGAAACAGCCATCATCCTCATAAAAGAAAAGATTGAAGCCGATGCGCCATTTATCATGTACAAGGGTACACCTGTTACAAAAGGTAAAGGAAGATTCGGTCCATTCCTGAAATATGGTGATTTATATATCAATGTACCTGTGAGATTCCCTTTGGATACTATCACAGAAGCGCAGGCTATTGAGCTAATCGAAGCGAAAATAGCGAAAGAACTAACCAAGTATATTCAGCAGTGGCCGGAAGAAAAGATTGTCATTGAAAATGGTCGTTGGGGTCCATTCATCCGTTTTGGCAAGAAGATGGTCAAAATCGGCAAGAAAGCAGATGGCAGCAAATATACCAATGAGGATGCTGCAACCATCACATTAGATGAGGTCAAGAAAATGATCGAAGTGGAGATTCCGGATGCATTTGCCAAAAAAGCTGCTAAAAAACCGGCAACCAAATCAGCTGCTAAGAAGCCGGCGGCGAAGAAGACAGTGAAGAGGTGAGCCGAGTTGAAAGTTGAAAATTGAAAATTGAAAGTTGAACAGCCAATTAAACAGCCGAATTAACAGCCATTTACGATTTACGATCCCCAGGTCGCGCAGTGAGGCACGAACCTCGCGATTACGATTGAAACAGCCTGTTAGCAATAATAGCTATATTGAGCATTGAAGCGTTTTAGTAATTTTTATATTATTCAATCATAATTCCGTTGTAGAGACGCAATGGATTGCGTGTTTTCGTCTCTACATAAACAGCCGGATCAATGGGCTATTGGCAATTCAAAAAAGATCAGCCTTTGTTGGGGCGAATCGTGATTCGCCCGACCCGGAAAAATGGGTTTTTGTGTCACGCGAAAACGTCACCTTAGTCATCGAAGATGGCAAAGATGTCACCATTTGCCCCAAGCAAAGGATGCCTGGGGCGCAGTGAGCAAAGCGAACCTCGACCTCACCTTGCAAGCGTAGCGAAGAAAGATGTCACCCGTTCAACGACGAAAGCCTGTGAGACATTGCGTCACCTCCACACCGACACCTTAAAAGATTTCTCACCTTCTGATCCATGCACATGTAATAGAAATACACCTTGAATATCAGGTACTTGGAAGGAATTATTTCCATGAACTTGCTGAGACCAAAACAATTTCCCCTGCAAATCATACATCTTTAGCTCTAATAAATCATTTGCTTCCGCATTTTGAATTTGAAATGTGAGGGAACCTGCAGAATGGAGTGTGTATGATGCAGTATTAAGCAAAGCTTCATTGCTTCCGGTATTTACGTCCACCTGAATTTTATAGAGCTCTCTGCCTGCAGCACCGAGATTGCTGGAGAAATACATCTGATTGCCTTTAAAACCTAATATCTGAATAGAAGGGCCATTGGTAGAATTTGCAGTATAGGAATGAACAATTTTGGGGTTGATGTCACCACTCTCAAACTGGTAAATTTTAGGCACAAAATTATTATTGATGCCCGTGGTATAAAAAATTGATCCTCCATACGACACCATCTCTCCGAATGTAATGTCCGGACTATTATAATACTCTTTAGTCCCGGCAAGTGTGCCATTGGTTTCGTAAATGAGAATATCACCAAAAGACGATATGCTAAAATATGCTTTGCTGCCCAGGGTGGCAGAGGGGAAGGGAACTCCCTGAGTAAAAGAAGTATTAAATGCCCCTAAATTGACAGTTTGAGTAGAGATTCCATTAATTCCATAGAGTCTGGATGGAGTCATAAGTAACACCATATCATCATTGAATGGAATAAACCTGAATACAGGTAAATCGTTTCCTGCAGGACTGCTATATTTGGAAGCGACACTTTGTGCATTACCTGTGGTGGAATAGAGTATTTTCTCAGTAAAGTCATCTAAAACAAATACGATCCGCTCATTTACACTTGCCATTCCCTGGATTCCGCTGAAAAAAGTCGATTTCCGAACCCTGGTAACCCCCACTCCTATCCCCTGAGGACCTGAAGTTTTAAAAACATATACACTGTCAGCAGATTTTGCCGCGTACGCAATACCGCTTTCATAAGGGATCATTCGCTGGTATGTACCTCCGTCCGCATCGGATAATTCCATTTCATGGGGACATGTTATTCTTTTTACATCATCCGGAGATCCATTGGTCATATATAATTGCGATGTCCCGGCAAAGTATAGAAGGTTGTTCATACCAACAATTGCCTTGACAAAACCATGACCGGTAGGGCCTGCAACACTTTCGTAAAACAGGGTTGTGCCTTCTTCAGTGCCATCGCTGACCCACAATTCGGGACCATGTACGCCATCATTTGCATTAAAATAAACCTTATCCTTATACACAGCCAGGATGAATGGGATAGATCCCGCAGCTCCCGGATTTATATCCCTGACTAATGAAACACTCCCGTTGAATTCTTTGTACAACTCCGCTCCAAGAATGCCATCATTCGCAGTGAAGAATACCGTCTCACCTATTTTTGCAAATGATTTATTGAATTGATTCAATCCATCACCCGCTCCGGGATTAATATCCAGTACCAATTGCGGAGTTTGTGCCTCAGAATTTACAAAAAAAGTAAGAGTGGAAAATATTAGTACTATGTATTGAGAAAATTTCATACTGTTAAATGTGTTTTATCAAAGATCGAATTTTTTCGGATAAAACACTAAAACTACTATGATTTTGAGTGCAATCATGATTAATTAATCAAATTCATTATGGAAAACCAGATCAAATAAAATGCTTGGTAGCAGTTCTGACAAACACACTTATAATTAATCCAATGCGGCTAAAATAAAAGCTGCTGCTTTCTGAGAAGCCGGTATTTCCTGCTTTAGTAAATTTTCCAAATTAGAATATTCCTCTTCAAAGTAACTCCGGAGAGTCGGATCCAGTAGCCTGTTCAGTTCAATTTTGATTCTTTCAGGATTTAAATCTTCCTGTATCAGTTCGCATATGAATGGTTTATTCATAATCAGGTTGACCAGAGAAATATAGGGAACACGAATCACCCGTTTGGCAATCTGATAAGATAAATAACTTCCTTTGTAACATACAACCTGAGGCACTTTAAAAAGAGCGGTTTCGAGTGTTGCTGTACCGGAAGTGACCAGCGCTGCATCTGCTTTTGCGAGCAGATGATATGTCCTTCCTTTTACAAATTCAATTTGAGGATGATCAGCGATACTAAGTCCGGTAGTGGTTGTGACAATGGCGTCATACAATTCATCAGACTGAGCGGATGCACCGGCAATGATAAACCTGGCTGCAGGAAAATCACCCAATACGCTGAGCATTAGTGGAAGCACGGTTTTAATTTCTTGCTTACGGCTACCAGGTAAGAGTGCAATTGTCTTTTTTTCTGATACTTGATCTTTGATTTCCATTTCAATGCTCTTCAGAAAAGCATCTCTGGCTTCCATTAAAGGATGGCCAACAAACTGCACTTCCATTTCATATTTCCTGAAAAATTCTTTTTCAAACGGAAGTATGACCAGCATCAGATCCACGACTTTCTTCAGCGTGTGCACTCTTGAAGCATTCCATGCCCAGACTTGAGGAGCTATATAATAAATAACCTTGATGCCTTGGTTTTTCAGCCATTTGGCCATTCGGATATTGAATCCGGGATAGTCAATTAAGATCACAGCATCCGGTCGAAAAGCCAAAATATCCTTTTTGCAGACTTTAAAGTTTTGTAAAATCTCGGGAAGATGCTTTATAACCTCAGCAAATCCCATGAATGCCAGTTCCCGATAATGTTTGACAACATCTACACCAGCATCGCTCATCAGGTCACCTCCCCAACCTCTGATTGCTAATCCCGGGTTTATTGCCAACAATGCCTTTGCAAGATTACTGCCATGCAGATCTCCTGAAGCTTCACCCGCAATGACATATAATCTTTGGTTGCTCATAAATTGATTCCCTACTTGGAAAATAGTGCAGGTCCGAAGATGATCAGCCAAACAATTACCCCTGTCATGGTGGCAAAGACCATACCTCTCTGAGATTGAAAGAAGTATTTTTTTCGGTAGTAATTCATAGGAAGTAAGTTGAGGCAGATTGCCACCAACAGGCTAGTCCTGTATCTAAATCCGGTAGATTCACCTTCAGCGGTTATGATTCCTGCATTTTGTAATTGCTCAAAAATCATCAGCAACAAAGCATATCCGATAAAAGGAATCAGAATTCCGGCTATGTAGCCGCTCAGAATTGAATTTTTTTCCAAAAAGAAACGCAGCATATCGGTTAGTCGTTAAGGTCACTCAAACCCGGCATAGCGCCATAGCTTGTCAGATCATGACCGGATGGTACAATAGAAATATAGCCATTATCCAAAGCGTGCACATCAGTATCAGAACCCAGGTCTTCATTGATAAATTGTCCGGTGAGCCAGTAATATTTCTGGCCTCTTGGGTCTGTGGATTCTACAAATTCTTCAATCCAGCGTGCATTAGCCTGACGACAGACTTTCATTCCTTTAATCTCTCCGGAAGCAAGTTTCGGAATATTGACATTGAGAAGACGGGTTTGTGAAAGTCCATTGTCCAGAACAAACTGCATAATCCTTCTTACAAATGGTTTGGATGGCTCAAAGTCAGCGTCAAAAGAATAATCCAGCAATGAAAACCCAATAGAATTGATTCCTTCCAGCGAAGCCTCCATGGCAGCTGAAAGCGTTCCCGAATAGATGATATTAATGGAGGCATTGGACCCGTGGTTAATTCCTGACACACACAAATCTACTTTGCGGTCCTTCAAAACTACATGCTTGGCCAGCTTCACACAATCCACCGGAGTTCCATTGCATTCATAAGCTTCGATATCACCGAAGGATTGCACACGATTTATTCTCAATGGATTGTGAATAGTAATCGCATGTCCCATCCCCGACTGCGGTGAATCCGGCGCAATAATTATTACTTCACCCAACTCTGAAGCCACCTCCACAAGTGCTCTTATTCCCGGCGCAAAATGTCCGTCATCATTGGTTACCAATATCAATGGTCTGCTCATATCCTTTTTTTGTTTAACCAGTTTCCGATTACAATCTTGTAATTATAATTCCTGGCTGTTTTTTATAGCGCGACAAAGGTAAGTGGAATTAAATGGTGTGAGAAAAGAAAAGTGGATAGAATGAAATGAAATATCTTAAGTATTACCCGGAATTAAACTATCACAGGAGTTCTCCATTTCTCAGAATATTTTGACTACATTGAATAAACATTAATTATTAATGATGCGCTTTCACTTGAAATTCGGTATTTTTCTATTAATTATTGCCATACTAATGATATTTAGCTCTGATTTACTAAAGAAAAAAAAGAAAATACTCTTCTTCGGAGATTCTATTACTGAAATGGGTATTAATGAAGGTGGGTATATTGACATCATAAATCAAGCCATATCCAAAACAAAGAAATCTGGTCAATATGAATTGATAGGTTCCGGTATTAGCGGAAACAAAATTGATGATCTTCATCTGCGCATTGATTCAGATGTGCTGGATAAAAATCCGGATATCGTGTTGATTTATGTCGGTATCAATGATGTCTGGCATAAAACCTCCGGAATTGGTACTGACATTGAAGAATACGAACAATTCTATCGGGCCATTCTCAAAAAGTTAATGGACAAAGGTATCAAACCTATTGTATGCACCCCGACAGTCATCGGTGAAAAACCAAATAACAGTAATCCCCAGGACGAAGATCTGAATGCATACTCTGAGGTGATCAGAAAACTTGCAGCCGAATATAAAATTAGTCTGGTAGATCTTCGTAAAGCTTTTGCGCTGTATGAATCAAAATATAACACGCAGAATCTTCATCAGGGACTCTTAACCACAGACGGAGTGCACCTATCCAAATTGGGAAATCAATTGGTAGCTGATGAAATATTGAAAATTCTGGAATGATGATGAAAGCATTGCCTTCGTTATTCCTGTATTTTTGATTTGCAGGAAGATGATCACCGCAAAGGATAAAGCCGGGAATCATTCTATAATTTCAAAAAATCTCTTTGCTCACACACCCACTCACACTTCGCTTATTCGCTTAACCGCTTAACCGTATCCAGATTCGATTTCAGGGGTCTACGCGTCTTCATTTTTACATCGCACAAAAGTTTCAACTCAAATACTTCCCCACTATCGGTATTCTCCTGCCCATTCCAAATGCTTTGGAAGAAACCCTCAATACCGGTGCAGTCTGATGCCTTTTGAATTCATTCGTATTCACCAGTTTCAAGACTCTTCTCACAGTTGCTTCATCAAATCCATTGGCAATAATTTCCCTGGGGCCCTGTCTGAGCTCAATATATTCATACAGAATTTCATCCAGCAATGGATATGGAGGAAGACTGTCGCTATCCTTTTGATCATGCCTGAGTTCTGCAGATGGAGGTTTTACAATGGAGTTTTGGGGAATGATTTCTGCGTGCTTGTTAATATCTTCTGCCAGGGCATAGACTTCCATTTTATAGACATCTCCCAACACTGATAAGCCTCCGCACATGTCTCCATAAAGCGTGCCATATCCTACAGCCATCTCACTTTTATTTGTCGTATTCAGCAGGATATAGCCCCATTTATTGCTCAAGGCCATCAGGATCATTCCTCTGTTTCTGGCCTGAATATTCTCTTCCGTGACATCAAATGGCTTTCCTTCAAATAGTGGATTTAATAATTCCAGATAAGGCTCATAGACAGATTTGATCGGCACGATATCGTATTGAATTCCCAGATTTTTTGCCAATGACACAGCATCATCCACACTGTGGCCGCTGGAATAAGGACTCGGCATCATTACTCCTCTCACATTTTCTGCTCCCAATGCTTCTACTGCCAATGCGCAAGTCACTGCTGAATCAATTCCACCGGAAAGCCCCAAAATGGCCTTTTTTAAGCCGAGCTTTTCAAAATAACCTTTAATTCCACATACTAATGCTTGCCTAATCAATGTTATCTTATCCTTCGCCTGCTCTCCGAGTCCCGGAGAATTACTTACTTCATCCAATTGATAATGCCTCACACAGCTTTCAAAATATGGCATTTCATCCCAAACCTTCGCGTCTGCGGACATGACAACTGAACCGCCGTCAAACAGAATTTCAGTCTGAGCCCCAACCTGATTAACATAGAAAAATGGAACATTATATCTCTCCACATTAGTCCTGATAATATTGAGTCTGTTCACAGAATGATTCCAGGCAAACGGAGAAGCTGAAAGGTTCAGTACAAAATCCGGATTCTGGAGAATGAGCACATCCATTGGACAATTGATATACAAGGGATTTTCATTTCCAATATTCCAAATGTCTTCACATATAGTCAGCGCAATTCTCTTTCCTTTAAATTCAACTATGTTAAATTCAGTGCCCGGTTCGAAATATCTGTATTCATCAAAGATATCGTAGGTGGGCAAAAGGCATTTATGGTAAGTATGCAGAATTTTACCTTCATATAAAAACACTGCAGAATTATACAAATCTTTCCCCTCGGGAACAGGATTAATTAGCGGTACACCTACGACTATTCCGATATCATGAGAATGTGCCGCAATTTGTTCAAGAGCAAGCTTACATCTTCTTATAAAATCTTCAAATTCCAGAAAATCTCTGGGTGGATATCCGCAAATACTCAACTCGCTAAAACAAATCAGGTCAGATCCTGCTTGTTTTGCTTCAGTCACTGCAGTTAATATTTTGCTTGTATTTCCTTCAAAATCACCAATGATAAAATCAAGTTGTGCCAGTGTAATCTGCATCTTAAACTCCATTTTTACAGGCTGTATCGCCTTTGTTCCACAAATGTAATCATAACTTGTTCTTCTTTTATCCGATTTGACAGGCTTAGTCCGACAGAATTGATGAAATTTAAAGCAGAAAATGCATTCAAAATAACTCCTGAACCTGAACCCTCCAGTAAAGATCGTTAATCGTTTTAATCATTGTATATCAGGGAATTGTGAAATTTTTTAACCCAGACTTGTGGTTAAAATAAATTATATTCTACATTTTGGGCTCGTTGAAAATTATCATTTAGACAGCAGTTTTTATTTAAATAATACCTTCAATGTGTTCATTTTATGAAAAATTATCTCATTTTTGCCACCTAATGTTATCGCACACTGGAATTATTTACATATAACTTCCTGATAATTAATCTTTTGCGGTTCAAATTTTAAATGAGAACCCCTGCTTTTTCAAATGCTTTGTTTTTGCTTTCATTCTGATTGGATGTTATTTCAATAGCATCCATAGCATTTGTCAATTCAATTCATAAAATTCTCATCAACACAATCATATTGATTTATCCATTAATTTTTCATTTTTAAAACCACAACAACATGAAGAGGTATTTACTATTAATTTCATTTATTGCTTTCTCATTGGTTACGGCAAAAGCACAATTTGATGCCGGCAAGTTATTTGGTGGAGCCAACCTGGGATATGCGAGCCCAATTGGTGATTTTTCAGAATATGCTAAGGGAGGTTTCGCATACAATTTGCTTGCAGGTTACCAGTTTACAGATAAACTGAGTGCAGGTATTGAATATTCAAGTGCAGTTACTGTAGCTTTGGATGTCGAAGGTGCAAGCGGCTTTTTGGGTCTTACTGCTTATGGTCTGAATGCTTTCGTAGTGAAAGGATGGTACAAGTTTATGACCGGTAATTTTAAACCATACGTTGGACTTGGAGTGGGACTTGCCAATGTCGAGGAACCAACAATCATTGTAAATAATGTAGAAACAGCAGGAGCAAGTAGATTGGGACTTGGTGCGAATGCTGAGCTTGGTTTCACTATTGGTGGGTTCAATCTTTCTTACAGCTTCAACATCAATGGTAAGACACCTACTGCAGAGGAATCTGTTTTGAATATAGCATCAGCTGATTTATCAGTTTCTTATCACCGATTTGCTATTGGATATATTTACAATTTCTAAATAAATAGTAAAGCCGGGACAACTCTGTTCCGGCTTTTTCCCCGGACCACAAGAATAACAATCCCGATTTATCGCAAAATATCGCCTCAAATGTTATTTTCAGGTATTTAAATGTGGGCTAATTCATGTTCAGGAGTTTTTTAATCTTTCTGGGAAGTCTCATAGCGTTTGCTTTGCAGGCTCAGGATTTTCCTATGAGGAAATTTACAACCCAGGATGGTCTGGTCCACAATCAGATTACATGCCTGTATCAGGATAGCAGAGCTTACCTATGGATAGGGACGAAAGCAGGAATCAGCAGATTTAATGGGGAAGAATTTAAAAACTTCGGATTGAAGAGCGGTCTCCCTGATCAGCGGATCTGTGGAATCATAGAAGATGAAGCCGGGGATATGTGGGTATTGACTCAGACAGGATTAACCTGCTTCGATGGTGTCACATGGTTCAGATACAATTGTAAAAATTTCTGTGAATTTATTGGAGAATGTTCAATGGGATTTAATAATTATGGAGAATTACACCTCAATCATAATGGACAATTTTTTGAATTAAAAAATGAAAAACTTCAACAGTCTTCCCCCTTTCAATCGCTGATTAATGACTCTTTACCTGCCCATTATCATTATGACAAAACAGAAGATAAATGGTTGGTAATTCAAGCTAATACATTATTCAGCATTAAAAATGATATCCTGATCGATTCCAGCTATCTGGAAGATCAATTTTCTACAAACGATAAAATAGAATTTTTGACATCCCTGGAACACAACTACATTTCTCATCTTCAGGGAGACAACAGAAAATACTATTTATTTCAGGACGGTAAATTAGAATTACTGGCAGAGATTGAGTCTGGAATCCCGCGCATCCATAAGAGCTTTCATCATTCATACTTCGTTTCAGGAGGAGGCAAAATTTACCGGTATAACAGTGAATTAAACAAAGTGGTCGAACTATTTCAAAATATAGAATCCGGAAAGGATTATATTATTTCTTCCAACAAAGATTTTTTCTTTGCCGGCACGGATGCCTTCTATCAACTGTTTGGTGAATCGTTTAAAAACTATGAAGAAGTAAAAAATACATGGATGTTGGCAAGGGGACCTAATGATACAATTTTTGCCGGCGGGTATTTTCCTTCCAGACTTTATAAAGTCAGAGAGGATTTCACTGAGGAAGTGGATCTTACAATGCTTTATCAGGAGATAAATATCAAACTCAATAAGAATCTAAGCCATTATTCATTTTATCCGGGAGGATCTTTTATAAGCAATACAGGCTATTTTCCTTTTTCAGAAGGAGTTATTGAGTATAAATCAGGTAAGCTAAGACCTATTTTTTCTGAGCCTTCCGGCCCTTCCTTGATTACTCATGCAGATACTGTCAGAAATACTATCGTTTGCGGTGTCACCAATGGAATTATGGTAATAAAAGATGGAAAAATTATTGAAAAATTTGGACAAAAAAATGGCATCCATCCAAATAAATATATCATCAGCATAGCTCAGGATAAAAAAAACAGATATTGGCTGGGCAGTAATAATGGCCTCACATGTTTTGATCCTGACACCAAAAAAGTGATTTACAATTTTACCAATTCCAGTCATCCTGAATACATTAAAGGAGGCGTAGTTTCTATGGCTCATGATAAAGAAGGCAGGATATGGTTAGGAACTGCGAGTGGATTGTGCATTTTAGACGAAACAAATGATAGTCTGATTTCAGTGACCCGGAATGAGATGCCTATTTATTGTAGTTCCATTACCCAGACTGACGATGAATATTTATGGATAGGGAATCCGGATGGGCTCTTTCAGTTTGACTATAAGGCTTACTTACAGAAAGGAATTATCAGATATAAGCTCTTTAATCAGGCTTCAGGATTTCTTGGAGAAGATACAGTCAATTCTGTGGTGAAAGACAGCTCCGGAAATATATGGATAGGATGCATTGACAACTTAGTTAGATTTGAGCCTCAGGCTGACCCATTTTCTTCACTGGAACTACAACCCGTCATTCAAAGAATTAATGAGTTTCAATTAGGATTTAATGCTTTGAGTAATGATCGATTGCTTATTCATGAAAATAACCTCAGCATAGTTTATGAAGCTGTTGGGCATTACAGACCTTCCTCTACTGAGTTTGCTTATAAGCTGGAGGGGGTTGACTCAGACTGGAAGCCCTGGACTACATTTCGCTATTCACTTTATGAAAACTTGCCAAACGGGAATTATGTCTTTCATGTGAAGGCAAAATCGATGAATGCAGGATTGTCAGATTTGCAAATTGCCAGCGTTCCGATTCGAATCAAAGCTCCATTCAAAAACTGGCCAACATTTCCATATTATGTTGCGGTGCTAATTTCACTGATTTTATTTGCAATTTTGATCTTAATATTTCTGTACAGAAGAGCTTCGTCTAAACAAATAAGGCTGGAAAAGGAAGCAAGGTTTCTAAGAGTACAGGCTTTACAGGCGCAAATGAATCCTCATTTTGTTTTTAATGTGCTTGCATCAGTCCAGAATCTTGTCATGAAAAACGATACCAAACTGGCAGGACAGTATTTGGCAGAATTCGGTACTATGATCCGACAATTTTTGAATGCTTCTGTAGCGGGTAATTCATTTGATGAGTATGACAGCAATCAAACTATCCCTTTGAAGGAGGAAATTAGTCTGATAAACACTTTCGTTCATCTTGAACAATTTAACTATCCGGATCGATTCGAATACTTTGTAGAGATTGAAGAGGGGCTCAATCTGGAAAATTTCAGTATTCCACCCATGATGGTTCAGCCATTTGTAGAAAATGCAATCAAATACGGTTTGTTATACAGTGGATCCAGCAATGGTCGCCTGCTGCTCAAAGTAAGCAGGATTTCTGATTTCGGATACAAAATAAGCATCTCGGATAATGGAATTGGCAGAGCTGCTGCTAAAGAATTTCAAAGTAGATCCATTAAAACCCATAAATCAATGGGAGGAGATCTTGCCAATGAAAGAATTAAAATTCTCAATCAAATGGGACATAAAATCAATCTGGAAATAAGTGATAATCCGGGTGGCGGCACTATTGTGACACTGACTTTTTATGAATTGCTTTAATTCAGGAAATATTTAATGATTACTGATACTTTTAATCAATCCAAAAATCGTGCTCTCCACTTCGGATCGGGAATCATACAAGCATCCTTTTTTCCAAACCACCTATACCGGTATCGGGCAATGATGCGGTACACCCCATCTCTGAATCCCTTTGGAATCCATGAAAACCAGGATAGCATTTTATACCCCCCTCCCAATAATTTAAAAGCTTCCAACATGACATCAGAATGAGTGATGGTTTCACCTTCAGGAGTGATCATGATTACAGTCTCAATCTTGTCCGGCAAATTGTATTGTAAAGAGAGCTCATTCCCGGCCCTCGACTGAAGAGGTGCAAACATGAATAATTCACGATTGTCATGACGCAACAACCAATGAACTGAAGAATTGCATAAGACACAAAACCCGTCAAATAAAATGATATGCTTGGATGAAATGGGCATGTCCTTCAAACAGTTTTGGTATCCATTAGTTTTTGAGCGAAATGCATACTTCCCTGGCAAATTCAGAGATTTTTTCTGTGGGTCCCACTACATATGCGATATCATCATTTTGAATGCTTGTGGTAGGATTGAGGTCTTCCAATATTTCTTTGCCCCGGTGCAATGCAATAATATTCACTCCAAATCTGGCTCTGATATTTGATTCAGACAATGGTTTGCCTACTATACTATTATTTGAATTCTCAATTCTGATAGCAGAGACATTGAATCCGGAAAACACAGAGTTTCGAATACTTTTCAATTCATGGTCCGGTCTCAGAAATTCATAATTTGACTCCCTTATTTCAGTAACCAGAGCTTGTATATCATCCAGTGTCACGAAGTATCGTCTTAATACCCTTGAAAATATCTGAATAGAAGTTTCAAATTCTTCCGGTATGACTTCGTCTGCTCCCAACAAAATATTTTCTTCAATATCTTTTACAAATCTGGTTCGGATGATTATATGGATTGTCTGAGAAACAGAGCGGATGTTTGAAATAATTTTTTTTGTGGCCTCCGGGTCTGAGATAGCCACCACTACAACTCTTGCCTTATGAATATAAGCATGTTCCAAAATAATGTCATGTATCGCGTCCCCAAAAATAATGGACTCACCTTTGGCACGTTCCTCTTTGACAGTGTCCGCATTAAGCTCTACAATGATGTATGGAACATTTGCAAATCTGGCAGCGCGGGCAACATTTTTTCCATTTATACCATATCCGATAATCACCAGATGATCTTCTTTGGCTTCTCCTTCTTCAATATTATCCGGTGTAATTCGATTGGATAAATTATTGATGGGTCGCACTATTTGCAGGTTTAGCAACTTAATAACAATCTGGTCAATCCGGGGTATGATAATGGGTGTAGCTGCCATGGATAAAATAGAAATTGCCAGAAAATACTGGTAAATATCTCCTGAAATCAAATCATACTCCAGACCAACGATAGATAATATAAATGCAAATTCACCGACTTGAAATAACAATATACCCGCATGAAAAGCTGTCCTTGGGGGATACTTGAGCATGATTCCGGCGATGGTAGCAATGCTTCCCTTTAAAAATAAAATGACTGCCGTAAATCCTAATATGGGAATTAAGTGATTCCAGGTAAATCCAATGTCCAGAAGCATACCTATGGAAATGAAAAATATACTACTGAAAATTTCTCTGAATGGCAGTACAATACCCACGGCCTGATGGCTATATTCAGACTCCGATATCACCAATCCTGCCATAAAGGCACCCAATGCCAGTGAAAGCCCAACAGACGAAGTGAGCATCGCAGTCACAATGCAAATTGTAATGACTGTCAATAAAAAAAGTTCCTTGCTCTTTGTCTTAGCTACCTCATATAACAATCGGGGAACCAGATATCTCGCTCCGATGATGACAATAGCAATAACCCCAATTGCTTTTAGTGCCAGTACTCCAAGACTCAACCAAATATTATCACTTTCCCCCGCAATCAGCGGCGTGAGCAACATCATAGGAACAACTATAATATCCTGGAATATCAGAATAGCCAATGCTATTTTACCATGTGGAGTGCTGATTTCTCCCCTATCCTGCAAAGATTTCAGGACTATGGCAGTAGAACTCAATGCCATTAAGAATCCAATAAACACAGCTTCTTCCAATCTGAAGCCCAGCAAAAAGAAAACAATGGCAGGAATCAAAATTGTCAATCCAACCTGAATACTTCCCCCCAATAGAACAGCTTTCTTGATACTTATCAGGGATTTTAGAGAAAATTCCATACCAATAATAAAGAGCAACAGTATTATTCCGAGCTCTGCCATTACTTCAATATCATGGCTTTGAGCTACTAATCCCAATCCTGAAGGACCAACCAGAATACCTGTGATTAAAAACCCAATGATCGTTGGAAGCTTAAATCTGCGAAATATCAATAACACAACAACAGCCAATCCAAGCAGTATTCCAATCGTATTTAATATAGGTATCTCCATGCAATTAGTATCGGTAAAAATTTAAAAAGTAAGTTCACAGCAATGAATCCATTACTACCAATGAAATTTGATATCAATCAAAAGTAAAGAAATCACCTCAGAAATGAGCTGTGAATTCTGGTGAAGGTCTGTCAGGCCTCTTGTCCAAAAATTCTTCTCCGTGCCTCCTTCATCTTTGAGGGTAGCTGGAAAGTGACAATGTGAAACCACATAATAAAGTCAGACAGCAAACTGAAAAGGGGATATTTAAATGTTGCAGGTTTATTTCTTTCAAAGAAAAAATGCCCAACCCAGGCAAAGGTATAGGCTATTACAGGTCCCAGCAATAAAAACCAATAATTCCCGCTCACAATAGCATATACTACTGCTGCCATAAACAATCCTGTACCTACAAAATGCAGTGCCTGACTGGAGAAATTTTGATGCTCAGTCAGATAGTAAGGATAGAATTCCCTTAATGAAGTATACTGTTTTTCCATGGCGTTAGATATAGATATTCAAATGTACTCAAAAAATTATTGTTTAGCAAATACACTATTACATAAAGGTAAGCTGTCATTTTGTCGCTACTTTCTATCGCTTAGCGCCATATTGTCACCCATGAAGTCTTATACAACTGACTGACTGTCAGCATTCAGGCTTTGGTATTGGATTTGAACAGGACTATTTGTAATCAAAAAATAAAAAAATATGTATTTCACAAGCATCAAACCCATCACCAGAAGACCACTTGGTTTCTATCATACTCATGCAAGTACCACAGCGGTCCAAAACAAACCATCCTATAATGTAAAACATAATAACAATGGATGGAATCTGGAAATTGCCCTGCCAGGATTTTCTAAAGACGAAATCCAAATTGACACCAAGCAGGATCAATTGACAATTAAGGCGGTTCCTTCTGCTACTGGTGAATCAGATAAAGCAACAAGAACCTACCATAAAGAATTCAATATGAATGAAAAGAGCATACAATTTCACTTAAATGAGAAAATGGATTCCTCTGCTATTCAGGCTAAATTGGAAAACGGCATATTGGATATTCACATACCTTCAAAAACCCCGGCTGAACCTGCAGCTGTTCGAATAGAAGTGAAATAATTTATTACTCAAACTCAAAATTTTATCAAAATGACAACACATAAGTATAATCCGGCCCACCCTTCCAGAAGATTTGGAAACATGGTAGATGATTTGTTTGGTCGCAGTTTATCAGAATTTCTAGGGAATGACTGGATCATGAGCAGACCATCAGTGAATGTAAGCGAAACTGACAATAGTTTCAGAATTGAACTAGCAGCTCCCGGTCTGGAGAAAAATGATTTCGAGATCAAAATGGAGAAAGATCAAATCGTGATCTCTGCTAAAAAAGAAAATAAAACCGAAGAGGCGGGAGAAAAGTTTACGCGCAGAGAATTCAATTTCAATAGCTTCAGCCGCAGTTTTACTGTGCCTGACAATGTAGATACTGAGAGTATTTCTGCCGCTTATGAAAATGGAATTCTACAATTGACTTTACCCAAAGTCAATAAGACCAACACTGAAGAAGTGAAGAAAATCTTAATTCAGTAATTAGTTTTTTAGGGATAGTATTAGTTAGTTTCTTAAGGGGCTGTCACAATGGGGACAGCCTCTTTTTGTTTTACTAGTTACCTGAAATACCTGCATTCATCTTTTTATCCAGAACAGGTATTTTGATCTGCATTCCGGGCATGATTTGATCAGCATGGGACAATCCATTGAGCGACATTAATTCTTCCGCTCCTGCTAATCCATATTTCGCAATTATATCCTGGATAGATTCGAATCTGCTGAAAGTATGCCAAAGAAAATCAGTGGAATACCTGCATATCATATCGCCCATAATTTTTTCAACACCGGAGAATTGAGTACTACAGGAAACTACAGAAGATTCTTTAACCGGCATGCATTCCAACGCTTCACACTGGATGAGTTGATCCAGATAAACTTGTAAAGGGACATACAGAACTAACTCCTGACCTGCAAACAAGTCACTGGACCTAATGACATGGTTCCAAATTTTGATTCTGGTTTTATTCAGATTGAACTTGTAGGCGATAAAGTCAAGATCATCACCTTCATTGACAGTGTAAGCCATTTCAACATATTTCAAATCTTCATTTCCCACACCCTCTTCGGGAGCATTCACCTGAATATCTGTTATAAATTCTTTCTTCTGTTTTGCACTTTCCAGAGCCATATAATCATTGAAAACTCCTAAAACTCTGCTGGGTAATACCAAATTATATCCTCTTGTGCTGGCAGGGATAAATTTGCCTTTATAGCCGGGATTCAGTTCTGTCAACGCAGCATCTTCTACTCCCGTAATCTTGGTAATATCTTTGAACGTAACCTTGTCATATACTTTAGTTACATCGATAAACTGACGATCCAAATCCGGGAATGTCGGTTTGATACCATGTTCCTTATAAAAAGTCAGCAAATAATTGATCGCAATAAATTTAGGGACAAAGTTCTGAGTTTCCTTGGGGAGGAAAGGCGCAATCGTCCAAAAAGAAGCGGCCCCTGACTCAGTTCCTGCTTTTTTAAGGGCATTATTTACTCTGAGCGGACCTGCATTATATGCTGCTAATGCCAGTCCCCAATCTCCGTATATTTGGTGCAACTTGGACAAAAGATTAATGGCAGCTTCTGTTGATCTGTATAAATCTCTGCGTTCATCTATTTGATTCGTGACTGTAAGTCCATACATCCTTGCAGTACCTGGCATCAATTGCCATAATCCACCGGCACCTACTCTTGAAGTTGCAGCCGGATCCAGCCAGGATTCTAAAATGGACAAAGCCCTCAAATCAGTGGGCATCTCCTTTTCTCTCAACATCTTTTCGAATACAGGAAAATAAACGGCAGCATTACCCAACATTTTACCCGTAAAATGCTGATGCTTGAATATATAACGATTCAGGAAAAATTTAACTTCATCATTTAGTCTGGGAGCAACAATGCAGGTCATTTGTCGCATGCGTAATTTCACTTCCAGCTCAAAGTTTTCGGGGATTGTTTCTGATTTAACAGCTATTGAGGCAGCCATCCGCTCCTTGCTAAATGCTCCAAAACAAAGGGGGAAGAGCATAAAGCTTAATAAGATGATTTTCTTCATGGAATAACAGGTTTCCTTAACAAATAGGTATAACACAACAGGTTCCCTGAAATGGGGGCTATACAAAATATCGTCGGTAAACGACAAATGTAAACAAATTAGTGTAAAAACCAACTAATATTAAGGGTAAGTTAACAACCCGTTAACGTGATCTAAAATAGGCACTTAGCAAATTTAGTGGCACATCTTCCTGTTGGGTGGTACCCATATTTTTGACGGAAACAAGGCCATTCGTCCGCTCTCTTTCGCCACAGATTATACAAAAAGCAAAGCCTCTGTCTGATGCATATTTCAATTGTTTCTTCAGCTTCGCGGGTTCAGGATAGAGATCAGTGGAAATTCCATTTGCTCTTAGAATGCTGCTCACACTATACCCGAATGACATACTTTCTTCATCCATGGAGGCGACCATTACTTTCGGAGCCGTCTTCAAATTAGAAGGAAATCTATTTAAATATTCCATCACATCATAAATTCTCTCTGCACCAAATGATATGCCCACACCGGAAACACCCGGCAGACCAAACGCAGCAGTCAGATCTGCATATCGTCCGCCACCACCGATGCTACCCATAGCTGTTTCAGTAGTTTGAACTTCAAAAATGCATCCGGTATAATAATTCAATCCTCTGGCCAGTGTAATGTCCAAAACGATATTTTCGGTTTTTCCGGAGACTGCGCAATATTCCAATACTTTTCGAATTTCACTTATTCCCTCTTTTCCGATTGCACTCTCTATCATCAATTGCTCCATTTCCTCAAGCGAATGGCAGGATGCAATGGCTCTAAATAAAATATCAATCTGCAAGTCTGTGATTCCTTTCTCCAACATTTCTTTGCGAACTCCGTCCTCGCCTATTTTATCCAACTTGTCCAGCGCAATGGTCAGATCCATAAATTTATCAGCCATCCCGGCAATCTCTGCGAGTCCTGCTAACAGCTTCCTGTTGTTGACTTTAATTTTAACTTGTAACCCCAGCTTTTTGAAAGCAGTATTATAAATTTCCAATAATTCTGCCTCATACACCAGACTATCAGATCCTACTACATCAGCGTCACATTGATAAAATTCCTGATACCTGCCTTTTTGAGGGCGGTCTGCCCGCCATACAGGCTGAATCTGATATCTCTTAAACGGCAGTTGGATTTCATTCTGATGCATGACCACATAGCGTGCAAATGGCACAGTCAAATCATAGCGCAATCCTCTTTTGCTGATGCTGGAGGTGAGTGCTTTAGAGTTTTTTTGCTCCAGAGCAATGGGGTCGGCTTTGTCCAGATAATCTCCATTATTCAAAACCTTGAAGAGTAATGTATCACCTTCTTCCCCATATTTGCCACTCAACACTTGCAAATTCTCCATTGAAGGTGTCTCAATGGGAGCATATCCGTAAACTTCAAATACTTCACGGATAGTCTGAAAGATAAAATTCCTTTTATATAATTGCTCGGGGCTAAAATCACGGGTCCCTTTTGGGATACTGGGTTTCATCATTTAATAAAATTTTCAATCAAAATGCTGAGGAGAATTGCTTCAGGAATCTGAGATCATTTTCGAAATAATATCTGATATCATTGATCTTATAGAGATGCATTGCCTGCCGCTCGATACCCATTCCGAATGCAAATCCGCTGTATTTATTGGAATCAATTCCACAATTTTCAAGTACTGCCGGATCGACCATTCCACAGCCCATCACTTCCAGCCATCCGGTACCCTTAGTAATTCTGTAATCAGACTCTGTTTTAAGCCCCCAATAAACATCCATCTCCGCACTGGGTTCGGTAAATGGAAAGAATGAAGGTCTAAGTCTGATCCTTGCATCCTCACCAAACATTTCTTTGGCGAAATATAATAGTGTCTGTTTCAGATCTGCAAATGACACCCCCTCATCAATATACAATCCTTCAATCTGATGAAACTGGCAGTGAGAGCGTGCTGAAATTGTTTCATTTCTATATACCCGACCCGGAGAAATGATTCTGATAGGGGGTTGTTTTTGTTCCATAGTGTGTATTTGCACTGTGGAAGTCTGGGATCTCAGCATGTGGGTCAGATCTCTTGCCAGATAATAAGTATCTGTCATATCGCGGGCAGGATGATCTTCGGGTGTATTGAGGGCAGTAAAATTGTACCACTCATTTTCAATTTCCTTATCCTCTACGACAGTGTACCCGATTCTTTCAAAAATCTGGGATATCTTTTGAATGACAATACTCACCGGATGTCTGGACCCTAACTGGAATGGTTCAGCGGGTGCTGTCAAATCAATATCCCCTGCTCCTGAAGATTTATCGCCATCTCCCACACTTGATTTAGACAGTTCAAATTTTTCTTCAGCAAGAACTTTCAAAGCGTTCAAAGCCTGGCCGAATTCCTTTTTGCGATCTGCTTCGACCTGACCCATCAGGGCAAACAGGGGTTTGATGATGTTCTTGGTACCCAGGAATCGAATCCTGAATGCCTCCAGGGTATCTGCGGACCCAACTGCGTACTCATTTATCTCGTCTTTGATCTGATCGATTTGTTCAAAAATATCTTGTACCATTGGACTTAATTACTTTTCTATATATTTAGCCGGCAAAGCTAAGGTATTCCGCTCATATGTCAGAAAAGGCCACAGTATATCATCTCATAAATTATATATCCGTTCAATTAATGATATTTGTATTATGATTACGCAACATGACATGCAGAGTAACAAACCACTCCTGGAATGGTTTGTTTCAGAGAAAGCAGTGCTGACTGTTGCTGTAATCGCTTTATTTGCTTCATTCTGGAGTAAGTTTCTCATTTCGCTCAGCATTTTACTTTTTGTTTTATTGGCTGTTCCGCACATAGTTTCCAGAATCAAAAGTCTGAGAAATAAGCACCGCTGGCCCACATTATATACATTAAGTCTGCCCTTCAGAGATTTGGTTTGTGGTTCACTTATATTAATATTTCTGGGTACTTCTATCTCGGCATTGTTGTCAGAGACTACTCAGGATATTCATAAGGTCCAATTGAGATTACCCTATTTACTGCTGCCATTGGCTTTCTATTTTCTTCCATCAATTAGTCAGCACTCCATCAAAATATTTCTAAAGATTTTCCTTCCCATGGCACTTCTTTTCGCGGCAGGAGTTTTGATTAATTATTCTCAGAACATGGATCATTATGATGAGCTGATTGCCATGGGCCAATCCATGCCGGTTCCGGGGAATCACATCAGGTTCAGCCTTTTGCTGGCTGCAGCCGTAGCTTTTGGAACTATTGCACTCACAGAATCCATTATTCCTTTGAAATCCAGATGGGGCTATTTTATGCTTGCAATGCTGGTCATTCTATTCTGCTGTATTCATATAATAGCTGTACGGAGTGGATTGCTGACTATGTACGGAGCCTTATTTCTCATTTTTGTACGCTTTTTCTATCAAAGAAAAAAATTCTGGCAACTCATTGCAGTAGGAGCAGGAATGAGCATAATCTTATTTTTTGCTACACAATACATTCCTTCGCTGGAAGCCAGATTTGATTACATGGTTCATGATATAGAATTATTGACAGAAAAAGATGTCGGAAATTATTCTGATGGGGACAGATTCAGGTCCATTTACATAGGCTGGAGAGTATTTTTGAACAACCCTGTTCTGGGATCAGATCTTGCAGATTTACCGCAGGCCATGACTGCAGAATATAATGAGGTTTATGGGCAGACTGTACCGGTTCGTATCCCGCACAATCAATTTATTTACATACTCGCCTCCATGGGATTACTGGGAGTGATCACCATATTTCCGGGTCTTTTCATTCCATTTTTCAAAAAATTTCTGCGCAGTAATCCTTTCATTCTAATTCATGGAGCTATGTATATTGCATCCTGCATGATTGAACCTACTATGGAAGGGACGCAGGGGATTATGTTTCACCTTTTGTTCCTCTTATTTTTTATCAATTCTGTGGATAAGGAAATGCAGAAGCGAGTACCGCGCCTCAGGCGCGCAGATGGAAGCTCCTTGCACGGTGTGTGAGCTCGGGCTACGCCCGGCTCGTGTGTAAAGGATGGTCACTCAAAGGCTGGCCTTGATTCTCATTATATATTTTTTACCTAGCCTCACAGCTGCATTCGACGGAGCTCATTTGCTGTTCGGTTCGCAACTGTAAAATATACATTTAGTACATTTTACAGTCGCTCATAGCCGCGCGGGATGTGGTTCACTTCGTTCACGGGATGTGTAACAGCCAATGATCGTTCTCTTCGATCAAAAAATCCAAATACACACTCTGATCACTCACGGGCTGTTGACACACTCCCACACACCACTCACAATTCATCCCGTGAGCTGAGCGAACCACATCCCGCAACCGCTGCAAAGCAAGCGGCTGCACACACGGCGCAAGCAAAGCGCAGCGACACACACGATCTCTACACGAATTTATCAGGCGCAGCCTACCTCCACCCAGGCTGTTTCAATACTATCGTGCAAGCCAATAGCGCAGCCTGCCTCTTCTCTGATTAGATAATTCCCTCTTTCAAAATATCATGCAGATGCACGATTCCGAGGTAAATACCTTCATCATCTATAGCAGGTAATTGAGTAATAGAATATTGTTTCATGACTTGAAGGGCTTCGGCAGCCAGGGCATTTTTTTGAATACATTTAGGATTTATGGTCATAATATCCTCGGCTTTCAGATGGTCAAATGTGGCATGATCCTGCATCATTCTTCTTAAATCTCCATCTGTGATAATCCCGGTCACCTGCAATTCCGCCGACTGAACTACAGCAGCTCCTAGCCTTTTACTTGTGATCTCATAAATGACTTCCCTGATGGATGCATTCTTATTTACTACTGGCTTTTCGTAACGGATATAAAGGTCTTGTACCGTAAGATACAATTGTTTACCCAGCGCGCCACCGGGATGAAAACGGGCAAAATCTTTTTCATTAAATCCCTTCAAATGCATGATCGCCATAGCAAGTGCATCACCCAGCGCGAGTTGTACAGTTGATGAAGTAGTCGGTGCCAGATTGTAGGGATCGGCTTCCCTGGTAACGGGTGTGATCAAGGCAAGCTGAGAAGACAGACCTAAGAATGAATCTCCAACAGCGGTAAATGCCACCATTTGTATGCCCCGGTCTTTGACCAGAGATACTAAGAGCCTGATTTCCGGCGTTTCACCACTCTTAGATAATATACACATAATATCATCCTGCATGACAAGACCCAAATCACCATGAACCGCATCAGCTGCGTGAAGAAAAACTGCCGGAGTTCCTGTTGAATTGAAAGTGGCGACTATTTTTTGAGCAATAATGGCACTCTTTCCGATACCGGTAAAAACAAATCTTCGCGGTTTTTCTGTAGCCAGTTGTAACAAACGGATGAACGCATCTGAATGGACAGTGGTCTCTAATTCACGGATAGCATTTGATTCGAGATGAATAGTATCAATCGCTATTTGTATGGCTTGTGGAAGTGAATTCATGTTTGACCTGGATGATTTGATGCACAAAATTCAAAAAAAACATCCAGCAATCCAGTAATATTTTTGGAGATGTCTGCTGCGATACAGATATTTAGTGTAATTTTAAGAGTGTTGAAAGGATATTCGTTCTGAAAGTCATACTCAACACTCATTTTTTTTCATAGAATAAACTTAAATACAACAATTAATAATGGTCCAGACAGATGCCATCAATCTCTCAGCTGCATTACAGGAATATTTCGGATTCAATCAATTTAAAGGCAATCAGCAAGCTATTGTCAAAAGTGTTTTAGATGGCAAAGATACTTTCGTGATAATGCCGACAGGCGGTGGCAAATCCTTGTGCTACCAATTACCTGCACTCCTGATGGAAGGAACAGCAATTATCATTTCTCCACTGATAGCTCTGATGAAAAATCAGGTGGACTCTATCCGTGGCTATTCTCAGGAAGATAATGTTGCTCACTTTCTGAATTCCTCCCTGAATAAAGGTCAAATAAAAAAAGTAAAACAAGATATCGTCGATGGTACAACCAAGCTGCTTTATATAGCTCCGGAAACGCTTACCAAAGATGAAAATCTTGAATTTTTTCAGAACACAAAAGTTTCATTTGTAGCAGTAGATGAGGCACACTGTATTTCAGAGTGGGGTCATGATTTCAGACCAGAATATCGCAGGATCAGGAATATGATTGATATCATCGGAGGAGAAATTCCGGTCATTGCTTTAACTGCAACAGCTACCCCTAAAGTAAGGGCTGATATTGTCAAGATACTGAATATGAAAGCGGAAAATATATTCCTTTCCTCATTCAATCGTGACAATTTGTTTTATGAGGTGCGTCCAAAGGGTAAAAAAGAACAAACATTCAAACAAATATTGCAGCTCATCAAGTTGCAGCCCAACCAATCGGGTATTATTTATGTACAAAGCAGAAAAGCTGCAGAGGAACTGGCTCAGGTGCTCAATGTAAATGGGATAAAATCCTCTCCATATCACGCGGGTCTTGATGCCAAATTACGTACAAAGGCTCAGGATGATTTCCTGATGGAAGAAATAGACGTCATCTGTGCTACCATAGCATTCGGAATGGGAATTGACAAACCGGATGTTCGTTTTGTGATACACTATGATATGCCGAAAAGTATTGAAAATTATTATCAGGAAACCGGTCGTGCAGGTCGTGATGGATTAGAGGGAAATTGCATTGCTTTTTATTCTTATGCCGATATCGCCAGACTGGAAAAATTCCTGAGGGACAAGCCTGTGGCAGAAAGAGAAATGGGGTCCTTGCTGATGCAGGAAGTCATGGCATATGCGGAGACTACCTCCTGTAGAAGAAAATTTCTTCTGCACTACTTTGGGGAGCAATACAATGAGGCATCCTGTGATGAAAAATGTGATAACTGTAAATATCCCAAAGAGAAAATTGAGGTTAAAAACGATATGCAAAAAGTCCTTAAAGCAGTTTTGGAACTGAATGAGAACTATGATATTAAGCTCCTGATTGATTATGTATTGGGTAAGCCATCACAAAAAATTACGGAATACGGATTTGATAAATTAGAAGGCTTTGGTTCAGGTAAAGACAATGACCACTTGTACTGGCATTCCATTTTCAGAAATGCACTCCTTCAGGACCTCATGTACAAAGACATAGAACAGTATGGTCTCCTGAAGCTGACCCAACAGGGCAAGGAATTTGCAGTAAAACCAAAACCAATCTATATATCCATCAATCGCGCCTTTGAAAATGTCGAGCCAGAGGAACCAAGTGGAGGAGGATCAGGAGTATTGGATGAGGATCTGATGAAGATGTTGAAGGACTTGCGAAAGACCATAGCCAAAAAACATAATGTCCCGCCTTTTGTAATATTCCAGGATCCTTCATTGGAGGATATGGCAACACAATATCCTATCTCCATGGATGATATGACCCGTATTTCGGGAGTTAGCATGGGTAAAGCACAGAAATACGCGAAGAGCTTCATAGAGATGATAGCTCAATACGTAGAAGAAAATGAAATTGACCGCCCGACTGAATTTATCGTAAAATCTGTTGCGAATAAATCCAAAGCAAAAGTTGAAATCATCAAGTCTATAGATAAAAAGATTCCATTAGAGGATATCGCAAAATCAAGCGCTATATCTTTTGAGGAATTATTGGAAGAATTGGATGCTATCGTCATCTCAGGTACCAAAGTAAATCTCGATTATTACATCGATGATGCAATTGATGAGTATGCGAGAGAAGATATCTATCAATATTTCATGGAGTCAGAGTCAGATTCTGTAGATATTGCTTACAAAGAACTAAAGGAAAGCGATATCACTATGGATGAAATCAAATTGGTGAGAATCAAATTTTTATCTGACGTAGCAAATTAATCCCCTGAAAAAAGCTGATGCAGCCCAAAAAAAAATCCCCCGTAAAACCGCAAGCTGCGGCCCCTTTAGACTATAGCAAATACTTTTATTGGATAGGATTTGCTGTAATTATTTTCGCATTCTTTCCGACATACCGTTACATCTATGATGAAAAGGTAAGTGTGAATGAGGATAACATCAGTTATATCCTGTTGGCTAAAGGAATCAAAAGTGGGGTGGGTTATGTGGATTATAATCAGGTGGACAAAAGGCCTGCCAACCACTTTCCTCCCGGATATCCTTTTATATTATCTATTCTGATGTTTATCAGTGAAGATGTTCAGTTTCTAAAAATGACGAGCGGATTGTTTTTTATAGGCAGCTTGCTGCTCTTTTATGTATTGGGCAAAAGGCTGAATGTACCCTGGCAAGTTACATTGGTGGCATCCATTTTTACATTGTGCAATTATCATGTGGCTTCTCACGGGTATGAGACAATGAGTGAAATGCCGTTTTTATTCATTTCCCTGCTGAGTATTTTCTTTCTTTTGAAATTGACAAATGAGAAATCATTTTACAAGAATCCCATTTTTTATGGATTGCTGGCTAGTATAGTTCTCACTTATTACATTAGGGCAATAGGTCTGTCAGTGCTTTTTGGAGCACTGGTATATTTGTGGTTTGAACTGAAAAACAGGAGAGCGGCATTAGCGCTGTTCGCAGGTTTTATTCTGTTGGCTCTTCCCTGGTACATTCGCGGCAAAATGATCGATGTACCCAGCGGCTATGAGACTCAGGTCACCATGATCAATCCTTATCGTCCTGAAATGGGTAAAGCCGGAGTCAAGGATTTCATTTCAAGAATTGGAAAGAATACGGATCGATACTTATCGAGAGAAATTCCATCCGCCGTGGTTCCTTCATTGGTGATAAGTTATGAGAAGGCTGTGCCCAAATGGCTGTATGGGGTAGGTATCCTGGCTTTACTTCTGGCTATAGCAGGAATGTTGTATTTGAAAAAATACAGATGGTTTATTGTAGCCTACTTTATAGGGCTGGCAGGAATTTTGGCTTTGTGGCCGGATGTGTGGTTCAGTACCAGATTCATGATGCCTTTTATTCCATTCCTATTGCTGTTTATCATATTTGCTTTGGTCAAAGGTGTTGAACGAATCCCGAAATTCCCCAAAGCCTACGCCCCCTGGACCCCGCTTTTATTATTGTTTTTCCTGAACTATTACCTCAAATTTGATAAGGTTCCGGATTTCGATAATCAGGAAACCAGTTATCCTCTTGAAAGAGCTAATCTGGAGTCCAATAATGGATATAATCCAAACTGGAAAAACTATTTTGAAGTGGCAGAATGGGCAAAGAAAAATCTCCCGGAAAATAGTATTGTTGCCTGTCGTAAGCCTTTACTTTTTCATTATTTCTCAGGAGCAAGCACAGACTATTATCCTTATGATGAAGATGTAGATCTGTTCATTGAAAATCTCGAAAAGACAAAAGCTCAATATGTCATCGTTGATCAGCTTGGCTTTACGTCAACATCGAGATATCTGGTACCGGCTATTCAGAAAAAGGAGAATTTGTTTGAAATAATATATGCAACTGAAGAACCTCAAACGTATTTATTAAAATTCAAGCCACCGGGCAGCACTACAGAGTAGATCTTTAATTTTTATCGTTAAAATCCACACTCATGAAAATTCAAATCATCAACGGGCCAAATCTGAATTTGGTAGGAACAAGAGAACCTTCACTCTATGGTTACCAGACCTTCATTGATTTTTTTGATGAGCTTGTGGTAAAGTATCCTGATATTGACCTGAAATATTTTCAGAGCAATCATGAAGGAGAATTGATTGATAAATTACATGAAATAGGCTTTGACTATGATGGAATCATTATCAACCCGGGCGCATATGCACATACATCTATAGCTTTGGCAGATGCTATCCGCGCTATCAGAACGCCGATAATAGAAGTTCATCTGACTAATATATATTCAAGAGAAAATTTCAGACATCATTCATATACAGCGGCATGCTGTAAAGGAGTGATCTCGGGAATGGGAATGGAGGGCTATCAATTTGCCCTGGATCATTTCATTATGAATTATCTGTAGTATATGACAACTGAATTAAGCTAAGTCAGCATTTTCGCTTTTTATATGACTGGGATGTGTTTCTTATTATTATTTATATTTTTCCCAGTATTCTTTCGGTGTTACAATTTTGGTTTGTTTGTAGCTTGATATAGTGAAGTCAGTTGTATTCCCGGTTATAATAAAATCCGCTTTGCATTCGTCAGCAAGTTCCAAAATCTTGTTATCGTCGATATCAGAGAGTATATCAAGTTTTATGGACGGTGAATATTTTTTCGACATAGTTTCAATGTCCACAAGTATTGATTCAGCGCGGACAAAAAAATCTTGAAATCTTGAAAACTTTGGCCGAGCTAAAACTTCGTAATATTCTTTTAATAATTCATCCGATACACAAAGTTGAAATTGATTTTCTGTAAACAACTTTGTAATAATGAGGAAAGGATAGCTGCGCTGAATAAGAGTAGAAACTATAACATTAGTATCAATTACTACCTTTTGCATTTCTTCTGACTGCTTTCACTTCGTTTGAAATTTCTTCCATAGTCATGTTAGAAATTCCATATTTTTCGGCTAGCACCAAGCATTTGTTCAAATTTTGACGCGTCAATTCTTTGCTTACAAGATCTAAAAAATCACTGAAGTTCAAGTTGTCATTCTTGATCCCGAATTGGTTATAATCTTTTTCTGATATTGAAATATTGATGGTCTTCATATGTTTATCTTTACTCAATAAATTAAACGAAAGTTAAAGTGATAAGATTCCTTTCAATATATAATTAAAAAAGAGGTTCCCTCTTACGGCCTTATATCTTGCGGATAAAAGGTCAGATCAATGGCCCTAAGACGGTATCCCGGTCCCATCCTCATAGTTTTATACTTGAATATTTTTTGAATCAGATATCCGACAAGAAAGGGAGCAGTTGACATCGTAACACTAATCCAATTAGGTGGCGTGCCTAATATCCACGCTCTACCGGAATAAATAATAGTTGAAATGGCAGATGAATACAGAAAAATAACAAAGGCATTTTTTAGACGGGATTCATTGAGTCTTCTGATTTTGGTAATCGTGGCGAGGTTGATTAATCCATTGGTGGTGTGGACCACATTCTGATCTGTCAATACTTCAATAATGGTCGCTTTACTCCACACACCGGGCAGGCTCAGAATCTGATATTCAAATTCATCGCCTGCCACATACCTGTAATTCTTAAATGAACCCACCTTCTCTATTTGCATTACTTTTTGCGCCTGCACTGAGGTATCGGTAAATAAAAACAGAGCGATAAAAATGGAAAGTGTAAGGTAACGAGTCATAATTTTAATTTAAAAAACACGTCAACTATAACTGATAAACAAGCTGTTTTAATATCTTTTGCATGGAACTTAATATCGTCTTATAGTCTTTTTCTTCATCAGCGGTAAAGATAAAGAGTGCCTGGATTTTTTTTTCCTGCACTTTTAATTGGTCCCGGACTATCTGTGCTTCCAATCTGAAGGCTTCTTTCATACGACGGCGTATGAGATTCCGAAGCGTTGCTTTTTTGATTTTTTTGGCAGGAACTACAAAGCTGACCTGAAATACAGCATCTGTAGATAGCTCTTCTACTTCCTTATATACAATTCTAACCGGGAATTTGGCATGAGATTGTCCTTCAGTGAAGAGGGATTGAATAGCCTTACGGCTTTTAAGCCTTTCTTGAACCGGAAATATGAAAGAGGCAGGATTCATGTGCGGCTCATAGCAGGTAATAGAACTATTATAAAATGCAGAAGGAACAGCAATATATTGCTGTTCCCCGAGCTTTTAGTATGTCCTGGGGATGATCCCGTATTACTTAAGACGTTTTTCGTCAGATACTGTTAGCTTGTAGCGACCCTTTGCTCTTCTGCGTGCCAGGACTTTACGTCCGTTAGCACTGGCCATTCTGGCGCGGAATCCGTGCTTGTTGGCTCTTTTTCTCCTGGATGGTTGAAATGTCCGTTTCATGTTATACTTTTTTGATAACGATTGCTGTTGGTTTGATTTGGAACTGGGCAGCTAAACTGCTGTATTCAACCTGAAAACCTTTCCAAACAGAGTCGTATTTTACTACCTGATTTTAAAGAGGCACAAAAGTAAGGCAATCAATAACAATTACCAAACCATTGAACTTTTTTTTATTAACTATTCATTGAAGCGAGAAACTCTTCATTCTTAACGGTTCCTGTCAGATGTTTCAGAAGGAACTCGATGGCCTCATCCGGCTTCATATCAGCAAGATGGTTTCTCAGAATGAACATGCGCTTGAGTGTATCTTTATCAAGCAACAGATCTTCCCTTCTTGTACTGGACTTAGTAAGATCAATAGCAGGATATAGCCGTTTGTTGGCAAGTGAACGATCCAGCTGAAGTTCCATATTACCTGTACCTTTGAATTCTTCAAAGATAACTCCATCCATTTTAGACCCGGTATCGATCAATGCTGTTGCAAGGATGGTAAGTGAACCACCGTTCTCTATTTTTCTGGCTGCACCAAAGAATTTCTTAGGCTTCTGAAGCGCATTGGCTTCCACACCACCGGAAAGTACTTTTCCACTTGCAGGGGCTACTGTATTATAAGCTCTTGCTAGTCTGGTAATCGAATCCAGCAATATGACCACATCGTGCCCACATTCAACTAGTCGTTTTGCTTTTTCCAAAACAATATTCGCTACACGTACGTGGTTGTCAGCAGGCTCATCAAATGTTGATGCAACTACCTCCGCATTCACGCTTCTTTTCATGTCAGTTACCTCTTCCGGACGCTCATCAATCAGCAATACGATCAAATAACATTCCGGGTGATTACTGGCAATTGCATTTGCAAGGTCTTTCAGCAAGAATGTCTTACCGGTTTTAGGCTGAGCAACAATCAATCCACGCTGACCTTTACCGATCGGTGTGAAAAGATCAATCATCCTGTTGCCATAGTCTCTGCCTGTGGTAGTAGTTGTCAGCTTAAATTTCTCATTCGGAAATAAAGGTGTCAAATAATCAAAAGGTACCCTGTCCCTGATTTCATCAGGTCTGAGTCCATTTATTTTTGATACTTTCAGTAAAGCGAAGTATTTTTCTCCCTCTTTTGGAGGTCTGATGGAGCCTTTAACAGTATCACCTGTTTTCAAACCAAATAATTTGATCTGAGAAGGAGACACATATATATCATCAGGAGAAGTCAGGTAATTATAGTCGGATGATCTCAGGAAGCCATATCCATCCGGCATCATTTCCAGGATACCTTCACCTTCCACTACACCATCCAAATCTACATTGAACAATGGCTGAGGCTTCTCCACTCTTTCTTCTCTGCGTTCATTGCCTATATTGTCTCTTCTGTTCTCCTGGTTGCGCTCAGGATTTCTGTCATTCGTCCTTTCCTGATTTCTGTCCTGATTTCTTTCCTGATTTCTATCATTTGGACGATCCTGATTGCGATCATTTGTTCTTTCCTGACTTCTTTCAGGTTTGTCATTGCGTTCATTTCTGTTAGCCGGCCGATCCTGGGATCTTTCCTGATTTCTATCCTGATTGCGGTCCTGGTTACGTTCCGGGTTGCGATCTTGATTGCGATCTTGATTTCTATCCTGGTTTCTGTCCTGGTTGCGATCCTGATTTCTATCCTGATTGCGGTCCTGGTTTCGTTCCTGATTGCGGTCAGGTTGTTTTTCTGCAGGTGCATCCGTATTAGCATCCTGAGTTTCCTGAGGACGATTGCGGTTTTTATCCTGATTTCTTTGTTGATTGCGATCCTGCTGTCTTCTTTGATCCTTTTGAGGCTCATTGGAGCTTGAATCTTCAGGACTCTGTTCCGGATTATTTTCTGCATGAGCAGTTTTGCCGGGTTTATTGGTTTTGTCTTTTCCAGTAGGAGTAATTCCTGTATCTGGATTCTTTGGCCTGCCTCGTCCCGGTTTGTTTTCTGCTACTTTAGGGGTAGTTTTTTCGGGTTCTCTGGTAGTTGCCGGTTTGGCTTCAGGTTCTCTGGATTTGGGAGCAGGCTTTTGAGCTGCTTTTTCTGCGGGGTCATCCTGACCATTAAATTTTTTGTCAGCTTTATAGAGGCTGGTTTCGATTCTTTCGGGGTTTGGATCCTCCTGTTGTTTTTTGGCAACTGCTTGTTCATCGAGAATACGGTAAACAAGCTCTTGTTTGTTCATGCGTCTGAATCCACGGATGTTCATAGCCTCAGCTACGTCCTTTAATTCATTCAGGAGCATCTCATTTAATTGAGAAATGGAATACATATGATAGTGAAAAGTTTAATACTAAATGGGTATAAAATGAAAATGGTAAATAGAATCCCGGGGAGAAATGAAACAAAAAATATAATTCAATATGTTTTATATACTGAATTGACTTGCATTTCGATTACCTTGAATGATACATGTTTGATGTGAAAATTACCTCAACTACTCTTATTCAAAGCACTACTCCAGAGATGATGTCTGAATCGACGGCTCAAAAATAATTTTATTTTTTTATTCAAATACTATATTTGTAAAAATTGAATGCAATTTTTGCATTCTATTTACCAAATACCACATAAGCATGCTTGAGCTGTCCTATATCCGTGATAACAAAGAAACTGTACTAAAAGGTTTACGTAAGCGAAACTTTAACGACGAAGACCTTGAAATAGTATCAAAAGTCCTTGAATTAGATGATCGCAGAAAAGAAATTCAGTCACAACTGGATGGATATCTCAATGAAGCTAATATTCTTTCAAAACAAATTGGTGATCTGATGAAATCCGGCAAACAGGATGAAGCTCAGTCATTAAAGGCTGAAGTGGCTGCTGTAAAGGATAAAAGTAAATTGCTGGATGAAGAAATCAAGCAAGTAAAGGACAATCTGGAAGAAAAATTGCTGACGGTACCGAATATACCTCATGAATCGGTCCCCGCAGGCAAGTCAAGTGAAGACAATTTTGTCTATAAAGACTGGACAAGTCCTTTTCCGGCACTCTGGGCAGGTGCTCAACCACATTGGGAACTAGCAGAAAAATATAACTTATTTGATCTGGCACTCGGTGCGAAGATTGCAGGTTCCGGTTTTCCTTTGTACAGAGGAAAAGGAGCAAGACTACAAAGGGCATTAATTGCTTTCTTCCTGGACAATGCAGTGAAGAATGGCTATGAAGAATGTCAGCCACCGCTTTTGGTCAATGAAGCCACAGCACGTGGAACGGGTCAATTGCCGGACAAAGAAGGTCAGATGTATTATGCTGAAAAAGACGATCTGTATCTGATACCGACAGCGGAAGTTCCGTTGACGAATATTTATCGCGATGTAATTGTGGCTGAAAAAGAATTACCGATCCTTCTCACGGGCTACACCCCTTGTTTCAGAAGGGAAGCAGGGTCATACGGGGCACATGTCAAAGGTTTGAACAGAGTTCATCAGTTTGACAAAGTGGAGATTGTGAGATTCGAGCATCCCGATAATTCTTATAATGCATTGCTGATAATGCTGGAGCATGTCGAAAGTCTGTTGCAGGCGCTTGAACTTCCATACAGAATATTGCGTTTATGTGGCGGAGATATGGGTTTCACATCGGCTCTGACATATGACTTTGAAGTGTATTCTACAGCTCAACAAAGGTGGCTGGAAGTAAGTAGTGTTTCCAATTTTGAAACATTTCAAACTAATAGAATGAAAATGCGTTTCAAAGATGCTGACGGTAAAAACAGATTTGCGCACACCCTCAATGGAAGTGCGCTTGCCTTGCCAAGAATCGTAGCATCCATGCTGGAAAATCATCAGACTGAGAATGGAATTCGTATCCCCGAAAAACTGGTTCCCTATACCGGATTTGAATGGATTAATTAAAATAAAAACTAAAGAGAAAAATGAACGAACTAGGTGCTTTGGGAGGGTATTATGGCTACATCATTGTGGGTATAGTATTATCTGTTGTAGGATTTTTAGTGAGTGCCAGATTGAAAAGCAAGTTTCAAAAGTACTCACAGATTGGTTTGAGAAATGGGATGAGTGGCAAGGAGATTGCCGAGGCTATGCTTCGTCATTACAATATATCTAATGTTCGTGTTATAGAACATGAAGGATTTTTATCTGATCACTACAATCCACTCACAAAGACTGTGGCTTTAAGTCATGCTATTTATAGTGGCAGAAGTGTAATGGCAGCTGCTGTAGCTTCCCATGAGTGTGGACACGCAGTGCAGCATGATCAGGCTTATGCATGGTTGACACTGAGATCCAAGGTCGTGCCGATCGTTAATGTGGCAGCGCAAGCTCAGCAATGGTTATTGATCATTGCATTTATGACGATTGGTACTATGCCTCAATTGCTATTGATCTGTATCATCGCATTCTCGATCACGACAGCATTCGCCTTCATCACATTACCCGTTGAATTTGATGCAAGTCGCAGAGCAGTTGCATGGCTGGAAAGCTCCGGAACTGCACAAGCAGCGGAATTGGATGGATCAAAAGATGCATTGAAATGGGCAGCGATGACATATGTTTCTGCAGCATTATCTTCACTGGTCATGTTATTGTATTTGATCATGAGATATGTGGGAAGCAGGGATTAATTGAAATAAAGAAAATTAAAATAGAAAGCCCTCTTTCTCATAGTTCAGTATTGGATGAATGGGGAAGGGGGTTTATATTCAGAAATTTCAGACCTTTTGCATTTAAATTATAGCACTATGATTACTTTAAATCCACAATTCATTACTGACAGCAATGGTAATAAAATATCCGTTGTACTTCCAATAAGTGATTTTAAAGCAATAATGGAAGAGTTGGAAGAGCTGGAGGATATTATGCTCTATGATGATGCCAAAAAGTCTAATGAGCCATCCATTCCTATTGATGAAGCATTCAAAATGATTGAGGAAAAGCGAAACTCCAAATAGTGGTTTATCAGGTTAGTTTAAGAGCACGTGTAACTAAAGCTCTTGAAAAAATTAATGAGCCGTATTATTCTCGTCTTAAAGAAGCTATGTTCGGTCTTGCTATGAATCCAAGACCAAATGGCTGCAAGAAATTAAAAGGTAAATTTGCATACCGCATCAGAGTAGCAGACTATAGAATTATCTATGATATTCTGGACGACAAGGTGATGATAGATGTCTTAGACTTGGGACATAGAAAAGATATATATGGATAGCTTAATGTTTACAGTCTTTCGCATCCATGAAGATGAATTTAATTTTCTTTCTTCCAATACCCATCTTTCCTTTAATAGCTATTTGCAATGCTATAAAATAAAGTACCATCATCCTTCCTCTTCGCAAAAACTACCATAATTTGATCAAAATTAGACAAATCACATTCCTCTCTAATCTTCTCTACAATGGGCAATCCGTTTTCTTTGAGTTGGTGTTCTATTTCCTGATAGTTTTCGAATCGATGATATTGATCATCTGCCAGTTCTTTAAAATTTAAAGCAGGAGTTGTTCCATTGATGATAGTTATGAAAAAACAATCCAGTCCTTCAAAAAAGATTTCTTCTTTGAGCCAGATAGATTCAATTATTACTTCATCGGCATTAAACATTTCTATAGCCAGATTTTCAATTTCAGCTAATGAGTCACACTTCAATTCAATTGGTTTGCCGAATGAGCAACAGATGAGTATCAGGGGTAACAAGCTTAAGACCAGTATAGCATAATTTGCTTTCATTATCCAAGTACTTGAATCCATACTCCACATTTTCAATTACTCTTAAAGCCTATTTCTTTCTCATTGGTAAAGTACTATATCAACAATTTCACATTTATCTTTTAAAACTGCAAATTTACCTCCACCTCCTATTATAAATTTAGAAGCAGGAAAGATCTCAATCAAAAATACATTCGAGGAATCTTTAACTTTAATTTCAGGATCAAATGTGAGCAGTTTATGATTTTCAAGATATTGTAAGCTTACATCCTTTGCCATTTGTAAATCACATTTGATGGAATTACCTCCAGATTTCAGCATTGATTTACTCGAACAAGACAATAGCGAAGAAAGAAGTACAATGAGAATTGCTTTATCCATTAATGATAACATTTACTGAAAAGTGAATATCTAAATAACTGACCATAATAATATCCGGTCTTAGTTTGGCTGAACGATGGTTTTTATTCTGAATTCAAATAATGACAAAACGAATATTTTCACATACAGATTACATACTCTAATTGTAAATTTTCCCCTATCCAATCGTCCTCTCAAAGTCAAACTTTTACAAGGCTTGAGAAGATTAGCCACGAAACAATTCTTTTCAAAGCCTTAAAGAAGCTTTATTTACGCCCGAAATATTATTTTTGGCACAGATTAACAAAACAGACATCATGAGCGAAGAACTTGATTTAGCATTCGATATGACCCATGAATCCATGGAGAAAGCATATTTACATCTCAATGATGAACTTTCAAAGGTCAGAACCGGCAAGGCTACACCACAGATTGTGGCAGGTATAAAGGCTGATTACTACGGCACCATGACTCCATTGAATCAGGTGGCTAATGTTTCTGTATCCGACGCCCGAACCATCGTCATACAGCCATGGGAAAAGAAAATGCTGGCATCTATTGAAAAATCAATTTTCGAAGCGAATCTGGGTGTAACGCCCATGAATGACGGAGAAGTGATCCGACTGAACCTTCCTCCCCTGACTGAAGAAAGAAGGAGAGATCTCGTAAAGCACGCAAAGCATCTCGCTGAAGAAGGCAAAATCAGCGTTCGTAACTCCCGCAGAGATATGATGGAAGAAATTAAAAAAGCAGTGAAAGACGGATTTCCGGAAGATGAAGCAAAAAGAAGGGAAGCAAAGACACAGGAGATAACGGATCAGTATGTGGAGAAAATGGATAAGTTGTTTGCTGCGAAGGAGCATGATATTATGACAATATAGGCGTAAGGCGTAAGGCGTAAGTGGTAAGGAATAAGTGAACAGCCGGAAGAAGTTATGAGTTATGAGTTTTGAATTATGAGTTAACAGCCGGTGGGAGTTGAGTATGTGGGTGTGAACAGCCGGAGAGAAGTGATAAGGAGTAAGGAATAAGTAGTAAGTGAACAGCCTGGAAGAAATTATGAGTTATGAGTTCTGAGTTCTGAATTATGAGTTAACAGCCGGTGGGAGTTGGGTGTGCCTGTGTGAACAGCCTGGAAGAAGTTGAAAGTTGAAAGTGAACAACAGGAGCATAAGTATTTGGGGATAAGTACAGCTTGAAAACTATAGAAATTTTATAAAGCCAGATCATACTGCCAGTACAACCGTGGAAATCAGTTTTGTTACGTGGCACACAAGCTCCGTCGGAGTTTAATATAGATAACCCCGTGCAAGCAAAGCGCAGCTCGGGGGTAACAGAATCCTCTTAACGAACTCCGAAGGTGTTCAATGTAAGACGGCCAATGAAAATAGCAGGGTGATTTTTTCCCTAATAGGAAATCCTTCGGTTTAGGTTGATACAAGCTTCATCTTATCAATCCCCCTCTCATCCTCCACTCCTGACCCACACACCATCAATCTTTTCAATCTCTCTCTCACTCCACACATTAAACTCACACCCTCACCATCAATCTTTTCAATCTTTCACCCCTCACCTCATCCGATACACCAGAAAGCCTGCCTCATGAAATGCATAAAAAGCATTGGGCAAAATGGCATAGGAAACCAGATCAGCAGGTAAATTATCAGGAAGTTGTACAGTCCAGCGGGCATCTGAGTCAATATCCCATGAAAAGGCGGATTGATTCTCCAGATAAAATAATTTTCCTCCATATGTCATAGCAGTCTGTGCCTGAACGAATGGCTCCGTTCGGACAAAATTTCCGAGATTGTCGAAAATAAGGAGTCCGAGATTTGCGTCCATTATCAGGACTTTGTTTTGCCTTTCCAACATAGCAACAGGGGAGATATTTCTGCCTAATTGCAGCATTAAATCTTCACTTTCTCTAAGCACTTTTCCATATCGATCGATTTTTTTCAATTTAAAGTCCATTCCATCAATGATCCATATCTGTGCATCATTGGATACGCAGACTCTTTTGATATCAAAAAATCCGAAGGAAACAAGATTGGTTCTAGCTATTTCATTCAGAGTAACATCCAATGTTACAATGGTCTGTAATCCCGGGTAATACACCAAAATTTGAATGGGATTGCTGGCATCAATCAGTGAAGGAGCGCCAAGGTAGTTATTGGTGTAGCGATAAAGAATGTCCCCGTTTTCATCGTATTTAATGATATTGTTGTCAGGTGTAATTACATAAATCTGATGCAGTTTATCGACTGTGGCATACACAATGTCAACGGCAATATTTATATCCGGTTCCGATGAAAACTGTGCTTTCAAAGAACTTGCACTCAGCCAGAAAATACTAATTGCGATATATTTTACCATTTTCATTTTCATAGAAAGCCAGTTGAAGATCACCATTTTCCATTTTCCCGTACGATTGATGTGTCAGCCAGTCACCCAGATTGATATACTTGCTTCCACCCGGAAGATTGAATGATATAGGTAAATGCCTGTGACCAAATACAAAGTAATCAAAGTGATTTTCCTTTAACGTGTCTTTTGCAAATTGCACCAGCCATTCATTTTCCTCAGAAACAAAACGATCGGGCTCTACATTTGCGTACCGGCTTTTCGCCGACCAGTAATTTGCAATGCCAATGCCCAGATTCGGATGCAATCTGGCAAATAGCCATTGACAAACCGGATTCGCAAATACTTTTTTGATGAATTTATATCCATTGTCGCCCGGACCAAGGCCATCTCCGTGACCGATCAGCATTTTTTTACCCTGAATTTCCCTGATGATAGGTTCCCGATAAGTGGGAATTCCCAATTCTTCTTCAAAATACCGAAACACCCACATGTCATGATTGCCTGTGAAAAAATAGACCGGCAAACCTCCGTCAGTCAATTCAGCCAATTTGCCCAGTAGACGAGTGTAACCTTTCGGAACCACAGTACTGTATTCAAACCAAAAATCGAACACATCTCCCACGAGATATAATTCTGTAGCATCTTTTGAAATGTGATCCAACCACCTGACAATCAGCTTTTCCCGTTCACTGCTTGACAATTTTGCAGGAACTCCCAGATGAAAATCAGAAGCGAAATAAACTTTACTCATAATGATGATTCGGAGCTTATACTTTCTCCATCACTGTACCACATTTTTCACAGGTTCTCAATTCTTCAGAATCCATGAAATGCTTGATAACGGGGGGCAGTTGATTGACGATATCCGTCATTTCAAATGTAGCCTCATGAAGCTTATGTGCACAATTTTCGCAGAACCACATCAGCTGATCCGTCTCACCTTTGTTGCGGTATCTTTCCAATACGAGGCCGACAGTATTAGCAGGTCTTTGAGGAGAGTGCGGAATTCTCGGGGGAAGCAAAAACATATCTCCCTCTTTGATGCTTATAACTTCGGGTTTACCATCCGGATGAATGATTTTCAGTGTGATATCTCCTTTCAATTGATAGAATAATTCTTCGCCATCTTCGAAGTGATAATCTTTTCTCCCATTGGGACCGCCCACAATCATGACGATGAAATCCTCATTTTCAAGGTAAACTTGTTTATTGGCAATTGGTGGCTTGAGAAGATGTGCATTATCATCTATCCACTTATTCAGATTGAAAGGCTTTGCTATAGACATACTGAATTTAGTTAAATTGGCATATTGGGTTAAAAGAAATTTCTATCTTGGATTTCAAAATTAAGTAAAGTATTACACAAATCAGAAAATTATGAACTTTAGTCTTTTGGGAAAGCATGCATTAGTTTGTGGAGGAAGTAAAGGAATAGGAAAAGCAATCGGTATTGCATTGGCTGGGATGGGCGCAAATGTAACATTGGTGGCTCGTTCTGCAAATACGCTTTCTGCAGCTTTACAGGATCTGGACAAATCAAAGGGACAGGATCATGATTTCCTGATGGCTGATTTCGAAGACTTGCAGGATCTCCGCAGAAAAGTAAGCGGATTATTGGTAGTCAGAAAATATCATATACTGATCAATAATACCGGGGGGCCAAAAGGTGGTCCCATCATCGATGCACAACCCGAAGAATTTGCAGATGCATTCAATAAACATATCATTTGCAGTCAGATTTTGACAAAATTGTTGATTGATGGAATGAGGCAGGAATCTTACGGAAGAATCATCAATGTGATTTCCACTTCTGTCAAGGAGCCTATCGAAGGTCTTGGTGTCTCGAATACCATCCGTGCTGCAATGGGAAATTGGTCTAAAACCATGGCAACTGAACTGGCTCCATGGGGAATAACGGTTAATAATATTTTGCCGGGCTTCACTGACACGGATCGACTGCAACAGTTGATAAGCGATAAAGCCTCTAAAGCCGGAGTTCCGGAATCTGATATTGCAGCTCAAATGAAGGGTTCAGTTCCGATGAAAAGATTCGCCCTTCCCTCCGAAATCGCGGCCGGAGCAGCATTTCTTGCCAGTCCTGCTGCAGCTTATATCACTGGAGTTAATCTGCCGGTGGATGGAGGAAGGACGCGGAGTTTGTAGTTTTTCTTCATTTGGAGGATTGGAGTTGGGAGGTGATGTCTTGCTGCGCCTGCGGCTTGCAAGGTGATGTTTCTTCCTGGCTACGCCAAGAAGAAGTGATGTCTTTGTTCTATTTTCGGCTACGCCTCAATAGAACAAAGGTGATGTGTGAGCGGAGCTCACGATTGAGTGCATAGTTTGGGTTTGGGTTTGGGTGGGCTAGGAGTTATGTATCCCCCCCTAACGGAGCTCAGCACACAAACAGACTCACACATCAAACAAACTCACCCCCTTTACTCACCACTCAATCGCAAGCTCCGCTTGCACATCACCTTTTTGTTTTCGAAGCGAAGCTGAAGAAAACAAAAAGACATCACCTTCCGAGGCGTAGCCGAAGGAAGACATCACCCCGGCGCAGCGAAGCGAAGCCGGGACATCACCTTGCACGCAGCAAGCCCCGGCATTACGACCATGTAGTACGGCCGGGACATCACCTCCCAGGGGTCAGCCCCGTAAATTACGATCTATCCTTCTATCACAAAACACTGATGAATCTTTTTATTCCTGAAGTCATTGGGAACAGACTGGGCTGAAATATTTTTAATATTGTCAGACTTAATTTCAGCTTCATTTAGTTTGAATCCGCGGTAATTAGTGGAGAAGATGAGATTGCCTCCTGGACTCAGAACTCTAAGGGCTGAATTGATCAGACTCACATGATCCCTCTGAATGTCCAGAACACCGCTCATCCTTTTACTATTAGAAAATGTCGGCGGATCCATAACTATCAGATCAAATGAACCGGCTTTCAATCTTTGGAGATAAGCTACCACATCTGTCCGTACAAAGTGATGTGCCTTTGTTTCTGATCTAATAAATCCATTCAATGTCATATTTTCCTTTGCCCACTCTAAATATGTGTTTGACAAATCAACTGTAGTCGTGTTGGTTGCTCCTCCTGCGGCAGCATAGACTGTGAAAGATCCTGTGTAAGCGAATAAATTCAGGAATCGGGCATTCTCCGACATTCCCCTTACCATTTTGCGGGTATTCCGGTGGTCCAGAAAGAGCCCGGTATCGAGGTAGTCTGTTAGATTGACAATAAATTGTAGTCCATCTTCCATCACCACCATTCGATTACCGGCAGAATCTACTTTTTCATATTGTTCGAGACCTTTCTGTTGCTTTCTGGCCCTCAATACAATTTTTTCAGGTGCAGTTTGAAGCGCTGAAGCTGTGGCTTGAAGAATTTCTTCTACCCATTCATCTGTGATGATTTCTTCATTGTAATTTTTCTCATAGAGGGATATATAGAGATAATCCTGATACCTGTCTACGCTCAAAGGATACTCCGGAATATCCTTATCATATATTCTGTAACAAGTAATGCCCTGCCTGCGAGCCCATTTGCCAATATGCTTTTCGAGTTTGAGCAATCTGTTTTTAAAATCCTCCATAGCTCAAATGTACAAAATCAGGGGAATGAGTACAGAATAAAGCTTAATTGGAAGAGTAGTTCTGGTTAAAATTCAATAAACAATATAGGAGTGTTACTAGTAGAATTTTTGAAAATCATCCACTAATTACACGAAGGTACACGAAAATCTTACAAGGAATAATCAACTCAAATTACTGGATTTATTAGTGTCTTTTAGAGTGTGAATGAGCAATTGGCTTTGGAGTTTAATACAATGCGCAGTTAAATGTTTTTAAAGATTCACTTAGGTGATGTGCTCTATCAATTGCCAGTAATCCCCTCATACTTAAGGACAATTCAAAAGCTCAATTTTACAAGATTGTCTTCTAAATAATTTTCGCTATAATTTATTGGATTTATTTAGTGTCTTTTCGTGTAATTCGTGGACGATAATCCGCTTGCTTATGAACATTAGTCTTCGGAGAATTCAATGTATTTTTGAATCAGTCCACCACAATCTTGCTATTGTTGTTATTTTTGCCAGCTTAATCAAATGAACAGTCTCATGATGATCGATATAACACTCCCGGATGGTTCCGTCAGACAATACGAATCCGGTGTCACAGCTTATGAAGTAGCGCTTTCCATCAGTGAAGGTCTGGCCAGAAATGTATTGGCTGCAAAAGTTAATGGAGAAGTCCGCGACCTTTCAAGACCTATCACCGAAAACACCAATCTGGTGCTGTATACCTGGGACAATAAGGAAGGAAAATCGACATTCTGGCACTCATCTGCTCACTTGATGGCAGAAGCGTTGGAGGCTTTGTATCCGGGTATAAAATTCGGAATCGGGCCGGCTATCGATAATGGATTTTACTATGATGTAGATCCTGATTCACAGCAAATCACACTAGCAGATCTGCCGAAGATTGAGCAAAAAATGCTTGAATTGGCGCGATTGAAAAATGAATATGTTCGCACAGAAGTTTCCAAAGCTGATGCAATCGCCTTCTTTCAGGAAAAAGGAGATGAATATAAACTGGAGCTTATTGAAGAGCTACAAGATGGGACGATCACTTTCTACCAACAAGGCAATTTTACAGATCTCTGTAAAGGACCTCATATTCCAGACACAGGACGTATCAAAGCTGCCAAGATTACAAGCCTTGCAGGTGCATACTGGAGAGGTGATGAAAAACGTAAAATGCTCACAAGGCTCTACGGAATCACTTTCCCCAAGCAAAAAGAACTGGATGAGTATCTGGTGATGCTGGAAGAAGCTAAAAAACGAGATCACCGTAAATTGGGAGCTGAACTGGAATTATTTATGTTCTCTGAGCGTGTAGGAGCAGGTTTACCCATCTGGCTACCAAAAGGAACAGCTCTCAGAACCCGTCTCGAAGAATTCCTGAAAAAAGAACAGGTCAAACGCGGATACCAACCAGTAATTACTCCTCATATTGGCAAAAAAGAATTGTATATCACTTCAGGGCATTATGCTAAGTATGGCGAGGACAGTTTCCAACCTATCCAAACGCCCAGGGAAAATGAGTTTTTCCTTCTGAAGCCGATGAACTGCCCTCACCATTGTGAGATTTATGGGCATAAACCGAGATCTTACAAGGATCTACCTTTAAGAATTGCTGAATTCGGCACAGTGTATCGCTATGAGCAAAGTGGGGAATTGCACGGATTGACTAGAGTTAGAGGCTTTACTCAGGATGATGCACATATTTTCTGTACGCCGGATCAGGTGAAATCAGAATTCCTGAGTGTACTTGAATTGACGCGTTATGTATTGGAAAAACTGGGTTTTGACAATTACACAGCACAGATTTCCCTGCGTGATCCTGAAAACAAAGAAAAATATATCGGCTCCGACGAAAACTGGAACAAAGCCGAACAAGCTATCATCGACGCTACCCTGGAAGCCGGACTGACAACTACAACAGAGCTCGGAGAAGCTGCATTCTATGGTCCTAAGCTGGACTTTATGGTCAAAGATGCACTGGGTCGTTCATGGCAGTTGGGCACGATTCAGGTGGATTATAATCTACCTGAAAGATTTGAGCTGGAATATATCGGATCGGACAATGCAGCTCACAGACCCATCATGATTCACAGAGCTCCATTCGGATCTATGGAGCGATTTATGGGAGTTTTGATTGAACATTGTGCAGGAAAATTCCCTCTATGGCTATCACCTGAACAATACACTTTGCTTACCATCAGCGAGCGATTCAATGATTATGCTCAGGGAATCGAAACAGCTCTTGCAGCATCCGACATCCGCGGAACCATTGATAACCGCAATGAGAAAATCGGTAAAAAAATCCGAGACGCTGAAGTTAGAAAAGTACCTATCATGCTGATTATCGGCGAGAAAGAAGCCGAAGAAGGCAAAGTCTCTGTAAGAAGGCAGGGACAGGGAGATGTGGGGACATTTACTTTGGAGGAATTTAAAGTGTGGTTTGCGGAGGCGTTGGAGAAAGAATAAGTAGTAAGGCGTAAGTAATAAGGCGTAAGTAAACAGCCAAAGAAGCTGCACCGTGTCCCCAATACCTTGGGGAAGCTATAAGAAAACAGCCGCTTCTAGCTGCTGGCTTCTAGCAAACAGCCGGGTATGGGTTATGAGTGCGGGTGTGAACCCTATCCCGGCCTTTCCCTTGGAAGGGAAAGGAGAACAGCCGGAAACAACCTGAATGCGAGTTGCTACACTCCCCTCTTCAAAAGAGAGGGGTCGGGGGTGAGTTTAGCCCGTGTGAAGTTGCAAACTTGAATATAAGTTGCGACATGAACAGCCCGTGTGTGTCAGAGTTTCGTGAGTGAACCCTAACCCGGACTTTCTCCTGGAGGGGAAATGAGAACTTCTTGTCCTTGTTAGTTATTGGTGAGATTCTTCACACTCTCCTCTCAAACTAACCCGCACCCAATACTCACCACTCAACCACAAGCTCCGCTTGCACATCACCTCCGCTATAAATAGGCTGCAAAGCAGTCAATTTATAGCGGAGACATCACTTCTTCCTGGCATAGCCGGGAAGAAACATCACTTTTCCAGCCGCAGGCGCAGAAAAACATCACCTCTCTACGACAAATCTCCTTTAGTAGCCCCCATTAATCCTGAAAGTACCCTGTTAAATCAACTTTACCCGAACCCCATTGTTCTCATGAAAAACTATGTATTATGTCAGAGCGCAAGCAATTGAAAGCAGGAGATAAGTTGCCTGATATTTCCGGAATAAATGAAAAAGGTGAAAAAATTAATCTGTCCGATTTCAGAGGAAAAAAACTTATAGTTTTCTTTTATCCGGCGGATATGACTCCCGGTTGCATCAATGAAGTGTGTAATCTGAGAGATAATTACGATGAGTTGAAAGAAGCAGGATATACATTGCTAGGTGTAAGCACTGATGGAGCAAGCAAACATCAGCGCTTTATTGACAGATATAAATTACCATTCAGCCTGATAGCAGATTTTGATAAATTGTGGGTCAATGCATTCGGAGTTTATGGACCTAAAACCTTCATGGGCAGATTGTTTCAGGGAACCCACAGAGTTACTTTCGTGGCAGATGAACAAGGTGTCATCGAACAAGTGATAGATAAAGTGAAAACCAAAGATCACGCCGGGCAGATACTTGAATCTATTGCATGAGAAGATATTAGTTATCTCCGTGGTGCACTGTTGATGACTACCAGGAACATCAGGAAAACTTTCAGATGTAATTTGTCTTCATCCAGATTCTCCCTTGTTTCCCAGTCGCGGGGGTCATTTTCATAGAAAGTATACATCATGAAATCGCCCACATTAGAATCTGTGGCGCTCCATTCTTCCAGAATATTGGTGTATTTACTTTTGAGTGTTATTCTGACTCCTTCACCGCTAATCAGCCATGTAAGTGGATCATTAGGCCACTGAGTCCGCGCATTGTAGACCAGATTTCCACCTCTTAATTCCCATAAATTGGGATCATCTTTAAATTTTGCACGGATAAATCCGCTCTCATCTCCGACCTGATACATCCATTCTGTCCAGTCATTGTTGAATTCATACTGCATTTTAACAAAACCAATCTGCTCCTCGCCTTCGCCATAAACCTCCCACTCCCTGAATGAATCATCCCAGGCACTGGAGAGTACTTCCGGCCATTGTGCATAGGAAAAAGAGGGATGGAGAAGCGCCCATCCCATTGCAATTATAAATAAAGTCTTATGGTTAAAAATATTCTTTCTGATTTGCATCTACCTAGAACGGTAAATCGTCGTCCATAGCATCTGCACCCAGACTTTCAAGTGGGTCGGTGTCAGAAACCTGATTGACCGGAGCTGCTTCCTGGGCATTAATCTTCCATGCCTGAAGATTAGTGAAATATTTTTCCTGCCATTCTCTTCCGCGGAGGTCAAATGATACATTGATCATCTGTCCTATCTGATAGGCATCAATGATACCACATTTATCCTGAGTGAGCTGGAATTTGACGAGCTGTGGATAATTCTCCTGTGTTTCAATAACAAATTCGCGGGTTTGGAAAGAATTGGTCTTGGATTCTATTGGGAAAATCTTTACGAGTTTTCCATTAATTTCAAATGACATATTTTTTAATTACAAATATACAATTATTCTTTATTTCGAGGCAAAACCACAAATACTTCTGCTGAATTGTATTCGATAGAGTATCAGACTATATAATAGCATAATTTGTCCCCGGACCTGTTCCAAATTTTTCAATCAATTTTTTCTGGAGTAAATCTGGCAAAATTCGCTTAACTGTAGGATTGGGAATTCCTAGTTTTTTAGCAATATCCCCAGATTTACAACCTGGATTATTTTCGATAAAAGTCATTATTGCTTTTTCACGTGGAGACAATCTTGTTTCAACTCCCTTAGATTCCAATTTATCCATTAATTGTTTCTGTATATTTCCCAGAGCATCGAAGAAAAATTGAATCCATTCTGTGATATTCTCATTTGGTCGCTGAGCCTGGCAACTTCTAAGAACTCTGTAATATTCAGTTTTTCTATTTTCAATCTCATGCTCAAAACTCACATATTGAATCCAGTTGTATCCGTTTTTTAACAAAAGTAATGTTGAAATCAACCTGCTTAATCGTCCGTTTCCATCTTGAAAAGGATGTATACTTACAAATTCATAGGCAAACAATGCACATTTCACTAATGGATGAGTCTCCTTATCGTTCAAATACCAATCAATTAACAGTCTCATTGCGTCTTGTGTAGGAAATCCTGCTTCTGTGGTTTCAAATATAATTTGCCGCGTTCCATCAGAAAGTTTTGCTTCGACTGCATTGCTGTGTTGTTTATAGTCTCCTTTGTGCCAATCGTCTTTTTTACTGTGTTTCAATAAAATATTGTGCAGGTTTTTCAAGCTACTTTCTGTAATAGGAATGTCATCATGTGATTCTGCAATTAAGTCTAATGTTTCAAAGTATCCCACAACTTCTTGTGAATCTCTGTCCACGATTTTTGTGATGTCAATTTCCTTTAGTAAAACTTCCACTTCCTCATCAGACATTTTTGATCCTTCAATCCGTGTGGAAGCCCCAACGCTACGAACTGTAGCGATCATTTTTAACTGTTTCAAACTTTGACCTTCCTTCTTTTCAATTGTAGCCCAGGAAGCATCAAATCTTTCTATTTGACTTATAAGTTGAATTAACTTCCAGTCAATATGTAAACTAAAATTATATACTCTGTTTACCATATCACAAAAATAACGCTAAATACTTATTTCGATACGATATGATCCGTTTTTATTCGATAAATATTCGATAGCAATGATACGATATGAGCTTATATTATACGATATCGATACATGAAAATTTCCTTCAGAAGTTGTGATTGCATCAGCGCTGCGGAATGCTGAGGTGCTCTGCACCGAAATCCGAAGGATCGAGCGAACAGCAAGGCATGCAGCATAGCGACCCGCCTGGTGAGCAAAGCGAATCCGGGAGGGTGATGCCCTCAAAATTCAAAACAAAATACCTATGCCCACAAGAAGCGTTTGCACCTAACGCAGAATCATTATCTTTGCGCCTTTCCATTTCGAAAAACAACTATGAAAATATCATATAACTGGCTCAAAGATTATCTGAATACTGATCTGCCGGCTGCGACTATCTCTGAAATGCTAACTGCCACCGGCCTGGAAGTCGAAGGGTTGGAAGCACATGAACAGGTAAAAGGCGGCCTAAAAGGTGTGGTGACAGGACTTGTGCTCACATGTGAAAAACATCCTGAAGCGGACAGATTATCCATCACAACAGTAGATGTAGGAGGAGAAGCGCCACTGGATATCGTGTGCGGTGCTCCCAATGTAAGAGCAGGTCAAAAAGTATTCGTTGCAACAGTAGGAACAACGCTGCATATAGCAGATAATCAGGCGCTTGAGATCAAAAAGGCTAAAATCAGAGGCGCCACATCTGAGGGCATGATCTGTGCCGAAGATGAATTGGGAATCGGACAAAGTCATGCAGGTATCATGGTATTACCGGAGGATACTGCTGTAGGGCTTCCGGCTGCTGATGTGATAGGATTATATAATGACGAGGTATTTGAAATCGGTCTGACACCGAATCGCTCAGATGCCAACGGTCATATCGGTGTGGCAAGGGATCTGGTAGCTGTCCTGAAAACACATCAGGACTGGTCCGGTAATCTGAATTATCCGGATGTTTCAGGATTCAAAGAAGGAAACGGGGAAGCACCGATAAAAGTAGAAATAGAAAACACAAATGCGTGCCCGCGTTATTCAGGAATTTATATCAAAAATATTCAGGTGGGTCCATCGCCTGAATGGCTGAAAAACAGACTGGAAGCCATCGGTCAGCGGCCGATCAATAATGTGGTGGATATTACAAACTATATTTTGCACGAATACGGGCAACCCTTGCATGCATTCGACGGGCACAAAATTAAAGGGCAAAAGATCATTGTAAAATGTCTGCCTGCCGGAACAAAATTCACTACCCTCGATGAAGCTGAACGCAATTTGCATGAGCAGGACCTCATGATTTGCAACGGAGAAGGAGAAGGCATGTGCATTGCCGGGGTATTTGGTGGTATCGAATCCGGAGTGAAAAATGAAACCACTGATATTTTTCTGGAATCAGCTCATTTTCAACAAGGATACATACGCCGGACGAGTGGTCGCCATCAGTTGAGAACAGATGCAGCCCGTTGTTTTGAAAAAGGGACGGATCCAAATGGTACCGTGACAGCACTAAAGCGAGCGGCCTTATTGATTACTGAGCTGTGTGGGGGAGAGATAACCGGACCTGTGGTGGATGTGTATCCGAGTCCTGTACCTCGTCAGGAGGTGCAGACTACTGTGCAGTATATCAGCAGATTGAGCGGTGTGGATTTTACTGCAGATCATATAAAAGCCATACTGGAATCACTGGAAATTGAAGTGAATGTAAAGGGGGAAGATTTACATATTCTGGTGCCAACAAATAAACCGGATGTGACCCGTCCCGCTGATATTGTAGAAGAAGTACTGCGGATTTACGGCCTGGACAATGTGCCCATCCACCAGCATATGAGAAGTGCATTGACCCACAGTGAAAAGCCTGATCCTGTCAAAATAAAGGAGATGGTTGCCAATCACCTTGCTGCGACAGGGTTTCATGAAATGATGGCATTGTCCATTACCCAGTCTGAACATTTCAGGAAGGCGATTCCTGTGCCTGATGAAGAGTTGGTATATATCAACAATACATCCAATATTCAGTATGATGTCATGCGTGCGGATATGCTAATCAGTGGTCTGGAAGCAATCCTTCACAACCTGAATCGCAAGCAAAATGACTTGAAATTGTTCGAATTCGGATATAGCTACAGACACAAAGAGGGAAAATATCTGGAAACAGAGCAGCTTTGTATCTATGTGAGCGGAAAAAAACAGGAAGCAAACTGGCATACGGGCAAGTCACAGCCAGTCAATTATTACACATTGAAATCAGTGGTTTCTGGCTTGTTTGAAAGGCTTGGAATCAAACAATTTCAGACTGCTGAGCTGGAGGATAGTCGGTGGAATTATGGACTTCAATACTCCAGAGGGGAATCTGTTTTGGTGCAATTTGGCAAGCTGAGCAAGTCAGTTTTGGATGCTATGGACATCAAACAGGATGTCTATGCAGCAAGCTTTAACTGGCAGGCGATGTGGCAGGCCTTCAGACAGAATAAGACTACAATCCAGGCTATCAGTAAGTTTCCGGAAGTCAGAAGGGATCTTGCACTGATCATCAACAAGGAAGTCTCCTTTGCAGAATGTGAGAAAGTAGCCAGAAAAACAGAGAAGGAACTTCTGCGACAAGTGCAGTTATTCGATGTGTATGTAAGCGACGAATTGAAGGCAATTAACAAAAAATCTTATGCGCTGAGTTTCTTAATGGAACCTGCAGACAAGACGCTTTCCGAAAAGGAAATCGAATCTATCATGGATCGTCTGATCAAGGCCTATGAAAAGCAGCTGGGGGCGGAGATCAGAAAATAAAAATATGAAAGCGAACGACTATATTAAATACTGATTATCTTTGACCAATGTCTGATTTAGTACAAAAAATAGACGGGATTGAATGGAAAATTCAAAAGCTTGCACAGAAAATGAAGCTTTTGAAAAAGGAGAATTCTGCCCTGCTTGAAGAGAATCTTCAACAAAAAACTGAACTGGAAGGACATAAAAATAATATATTTAACCTGGAAGCACAATTAAGCAGAACACGTGAAACGTTGGAAAGCAGTCACAAAAACGGTTCAGGAGGTTCGAAATTGCTGAAGGAGGAACTTGATCAATATATAAGCGAAATCGATAAATGCTTGGAATGGTTGCAAAGCATGTAATATGAGTGAAGAGGAGTATAAAAGTATCAGTATCATGATCGCCGGCAGAGCTTATCCTTTAAAAGTAAAATTGGAGGATGAAGAAGCTATCCGGCAAGTTGTTAATGAATTGAATGATAAGATCAAACATTTTCAAATCACATATTCCAACAGGGATAAACAAGATTGTTTGTCTATGGCTTTACTCACCTATGCTGTAGATTTCCATAAAGCTGTAAAAAATACAGACGAAAAGCGTTTTAACGAAAGACTTGATAAATTGGATCAGCTCCTCGATGCTATTCTGAATTGACAGCAAAAGCAGGCTGTCTTCGTTTTTTTTGATGTAATTGTGCCCTGCCAGATTTTCTTTACCTATTAAACCTTTAGCTATGGCTATAGAAATTATAATTGGTATACTAGGAGGGGCAGCATTAGGCTTTGCTGTGGTTGCCTTTATACTTAAACGGTCCAATGACCGAAAAACCGCGGATCTCAACCAGAAATCTGATTTAGCACTTCAGGAAGCCAGACTTACTGCTATCAGATTAGTGGATGAAGCTGAAATGAAAGGCGAAAAAATCATCGCTAAGGCTGAAACCAAACACGAACAAATCAAACAACGTAAGATTCAGGAAGCTCAGGAACGATTCAACAAATTGAGGGCTGAATTCGAAACTGAGAAAGCTCAGCACAAAGTAGATTTGAAAGAACGTGAGGTAGGAATTGTGAATCTTGAAAATGAATTCAAGCAAAAACAAGCCGAATTCAAACGCACATTAGAAAATGTTCAACTCAAAGAACAGGAACTGAATAATGATCGGGAAGCTTTAGAGAAGCAAATCAAAATTTTAAACAAACGGAAAGAAGAATTGGATGCTGCGAATGAGCAACGTATCAAGGCACTTGAAAATATTTCAAGATTGTCAGAAGCTGAAGCAAAAGATTTGTTACTCGAAGCAGTTAAAGCAAAAGCCGAAAACGATTCTATGGCCCTCGTCAGAGAAATACTGGAAGCTGCCCGCGTGAATGCAGGAAAAGAAGCTAAGAAAATAGTGATTCAGACTATCCAAAGAATGTGTGCTGAATATACCATTGAAAATACAGTGTCCGTGTTCAATCTCGATTCAGATGATATCAAAGGACAGATCATCGGAAGGGAAGGAAGAAACATCAGGGCCCTTGAAGCTGCGACCGGTGCGGAGATCGTTGTAGATGATACTCCGGAGGCTATTGTAATTTCATCTTTCGATCCGATCAGAAGAGAAATTGCCAGATTATCCCTTAAAAAACTAGTTGGTGACGGTCGAATCCACCCGGCCAGAATTGAAGAGGTAGTGGCTAAAACCAAAAAACAACTGGAAGAACAGATCATTGAGATCGGTGAAAGAACAGTCATTGAACTCGATATTCACGGTCTGCCACCTGAACTAGTAAGAATGGTTGGTAGAATGCGCTATCGTTCTTCTTATGGTCAAAACTTGCTGAAGCACTCGATTGAGACGGCGACGCTTTGTGCTACCATGGCGGCAGAACTCGGATTGAATGCCAAGCAAATCAAACTTGCCAAGAGAGCAGGCCTATTGCATGATATTGGAAAAGTGGCAGAGGAAGAATCAGAACTATCCCACGCATTGTTGGGAATGAAACTCTGTGAAAAGCACAATGAAAATGCAATGATTATCAATGCTGTTGGTGCTCACCACGATGAGATCGAGATGGATAATATCATTTCACCGATTGTTCAGGCATGTGATGCCATCTCAGGTGCAAGACCAGGCGCAAGAAGGGAAATCCTGGAAAGTTACCTGAAGCGTATCAATGAACTGGAAGAACTGGCAATGTCCTATGAAGGAGTTCAAAAGGCTTATGCTATGCAGGCAGGACGTGAGCTGCGTGTGATTGTAGAAAGTGAGAAAGTAACAGATCAATATGCAGAAGAACTTTCATTCATGATTTCTCAGAAAATTCAGGATGAAATGCAATATCCGGGTCAGATCCGCGTGACGGTGATCAGGGAGAAAAGAGCGACTGCTTTCGCCAGATAATGAGATAGTGAGATAAAGAAGTAAGTATAAGGCCGGATTGCAAGTGTTGCAGCCGGCCTTTTTTTTGTTTTTGGATTCATTGTTCTGCTAATTTATTAGCAGTCGGCTCTGCTCCCCGGTAAGAAACAGAATCATCATCGTAATTAGTAAGTTTTTTAAGATGGGAAATCCAACACGCTTGCCAATAAATTTTCTCCTTAATGGTTCTGCTAATTTATTAGCAGACAGTACTGCAGCCTGGCAAGAAATGGATTCATCATTGTAACCTGTAAGTTTCTCTTCTATGATGGATAATCCAACACGCTTGCCAATAATTTTTCTCCTTAATGGTTCTGCTAATTTATTAGCAGACAGTACTGCAGCCTGGCGAGATATGGAATCATCATTGAAACCTGTAAGCTTCTTGTATGATGGATAATCCAACACGCTTGCCCATAATCCCCATTAATAGTTCTGCTAATTTATTAGCAGACAGTACTGCAGACTGGTAAGAAATGGAATCATCATTGTAACCTGTAAGTTTCTTGTATGATAGATAATCCAACACGCTTGCCAATAAATTGGCAAGACCAATAAACCCTAAGTACATTCTGCTTAAAAACGTATTTTTGGATTTTTATTTGAATCCATTATTTTTTTAAATGAAAATTGCCGCTGTCATTCCTGCACGTCTCAATGCAACCCGTCTTCCCCGCAAATTGCTGGCAGATTTGTGCGGAAAGCCCGTATTGCTCAGGACTTATGAAGCAGCCATTTCCACCGGCTTATTTCAAGAAGTGATTATAGCAACAGACAGCGAAGAAATCAGGGAAATCATGGAAGCTGCGGGTGCTACAGTCGTCATGAGCAGGAAGGAGCATGAAAGTGGGAGTGATAGAATTGCAGAAGCTGTTGCTGATAAAGAGATCGATGTAATAGTCAATATTCAGGGCGATGAACCCTTTGTCAATGCTGAGTTATTGAAAAACCTTATTCAGGTATTTCAAAATCAGAATGAAAATGTACGGGTCGCCTCCGTCATGCGGCAAATCACTGAAGCTTCTCTGATTGCTGATCCCAATGTGGTAAAAGTTGTGACAGACTTAAATTCTAATGCTCTATACTTTAGCCGTCATTCCATCCCATTCAAAAGAGATCCTATCAATGAAACTCCGGTATATCAACATATCGGAGTCTATGCTTTCAGAAAAGAAGCATTGATGTCCTTCACTGTATGGCCGCAATCCTCCCTTGAGATTGCTGAAAAGCTGGAGCAGCTCAGATATCTGGAACATGGCATCCCTATCAGAATGGTAAAGACCGATGTGCTTGGAATCTCTATAGATGTGCCGGAGGACTTGGAGAGAGCGAGGGTAGAGTGGGGGAAGACCAAAAAATCTTCCAATGTCTAACTTAGAGTGCGTTCGGCTGCTCTCGTAGCTTCCAGTTTTGTCATGATTTTTGCAGGAGGCAAAAATACATGCCAAAACGATTTACTTAATTCATTTTACCCCGGATTTTCATCCGGGGCTACTAGTTGGTTAACCCATTTCATGGGTTTTATTAAGAGTAATATTATATGTTCACTTTATTGAACTCACGTTATATTAGAAACCTGTGTAACTCAAATAGCTTAATTAAAGACAATAAAATCCCCACTATCAGCAATCGATATCCCCATAACCCGGCTTTAGGACTATTGGAAGCATAATATGCGGTCAGCCATCCACCGATTCCTTGTCCAAGTGCCAGGATAAGGCCAAACTTCCAGTTGAGAAGCCCGTGATACTGGAACAGAATTAATGAAGCTCCCGTAAACATCAGGGATACCAACAGCTTGGCTACATTGGCTTGTATGACCGGAAAACGAGCTATCATAACTGTCAGCACTAAAAAGAAAATGCCCACTCCCATCTGAATAAATCCTCCATAGATTCCTGTCGCAAAGTAGAGCGGATATGAGATGGCAGGGTGGATTTTGCGGATTTCTTTGGTTTGTTTTATCCATCTTTCAGGTTTGAAAAGAAGAATAAAAAGCATTACGATCATCATAGCTTTGAAAAAATCCTTGAATTCTGTGTCACTGACCACTGTTGCCAAATACACACCCAACAATCCTCCCAGAAATGTAATCCAAATAAACACTTTGGTTCCGCTGATATTAAATTGACCTTGTCGTGCGAAGCCCAATAATCCGAATGCGGTCTGTGAGACTACTCCCACTCTATTACTGGCATTGGCTACAGTCGGAGGAAGCCCTACGAATTCTGTCAAAATTGTCAGCGTGATAGCCGAACCATTCCCTGCAAGCGTATTGATGCAACCGGCAGCCAGGCCGCCCAGTGCAGTAATCAGGTATAGCCAATAATCATGCATTTTCTTCCAAGATACTTTGGCAAAGTTCTACCAATACACCATTGGTGGATTTGGGATGTAGAAAACAAACCATTTTGTTGTCTGCTCCTCTTCTGGGTGCTTCATCAATCAGCTGAAAGCCCAGCAATTTTAAGAGTTGCATACTCTCATGAATGTCCTTCACCTCAAAGGCAATGTGATGTATTCCCTCGCCCTTTTTATCAATAAATTTAGCAATGGGCGAACTATCATCCGTAGCTGCGACCAATTCAATTTTGGTGCCATTCATGTCAAAAAAGGAAGTATTTACTTTGTCCAGTGGAGCTTCTTCCTGCTTATACGGCGATCTTCCCAGCAAGGTGGTGAATAGCTCATTGCTGCGATCCATAGATTTCACAGCAATACCTATATGTTCGATTTTCAGCATAGAATTTGAATTTTATAAATCAATATTTATCTCATGAAAAGAGGAATTGCAAATTACATCAATTGCTGAAAGACCGGGTACAATTAAATGAAAAATGCCTGAAGGAAATTTCTCCTCCAGGCATTTTGTATTCAAATGATAAACTTATTATTTTGAAATCTGAACTTTATGAACAGCAGTTTCAGTTCCGGTTTGTATTTTTAAAATGTATAATCCTGCAGGTAAATCATTGACCGCGAATTGAACATTAGCATCCAGTCCATACAGTTGTTGGTTCATTGATTTAATCATTTTACCTTCCAAAGTAAACATTTCAAATCTAGCGGCCTGGTTGGCAGACGCCATTTTCCTAAGCATAACATTGAGATTGTTAGTGGCAGGATTAGGGAATACTCTGCTTTCGAACCCTGTGATTTCATTTTGATAAGTAGATGTGAAAAGATCGGCTTCCACTAAAGTTCCACCATCTATTGCAAATGCACATTCTGAATCTCCTTCATTGGAAGTAACACATACCTCTGTGTTGTAGAATAAAGCATTCATCACTTCGATATTATCAATTGACCAGCCTACAACTCTTGTTAGTGTTTCTGCATCTGCACCGAAACGGAATTGAAATATAACTTCTTCACCCACGAAGTCACCCAGATCTATCAGAGTTTCTTTAAAACCATTGCTAGGCCCCCAGAATCCTCTGACATTTGGAATTGCAAATGTTGGAAAGGCTACCTTACCTCTGTAGTTATTACGGATGATATATGGACCTGCATCAAACCAGGCATTACCGCCATCAATGGATAATTGCACAAAACCGGCATCATTAAGAGGCTGAGTATCATAATCATGGAAAAATCTCAAAATTGTTGAATTTGTTTCGACAGGTATTGGTTCAAAATTCTTAAAACCCTGGTGATTGGAAGCTGTAGCAAAAACTATCCATGAGTTTTCTCCTTCATAAGGCATTTCATCAATTACTTCCCAAATGTCTTCTCCACCAAATGAATTTTGTTCCCAGTTTAGTTCTGAATCACTGGATTCCATATCATCAAAAAATACCGGTGAAGATGCTCTGTTTTCTGTTGTCTTAATTTGATATGTAATTGTCTTAACTTCATTCAAACCAAAATCTCCCAATTGAAATACCATTTCATCTCCTGAGACAGTTGCCGGCTGACTGGAAGAATTAGCGACATATGTAGCACCTTCGGGCATTCCGTCTCTCACTACTACCCCGGTAACCGGAGTCCCCTGGTAGTTTCCTACTTCAATTTCTATATCCATAACATCCCCTCTTTCAATGAAAGGTGTTGATTTTTTCTCAATTGCTATTTTATTCAGGCAAGATGGATGGACTTTATATCCTTCGATTCCATCATTTTTGCTTGTTCTGAGACCCTGATCTGCATCAAATCCCATTCCTCTCCTTGCAAAGACCTCCCAAATCAAGCATTGGTTTACTCCCTCATAGTTGGCTCTGTCAGCTGCCAGAATCGCATCTCTTCCATCCAAAAGGCCCGGGCTGCATACCTGCAATTTCATTCCATCCATGACAAGCTGAATGGCCATATTGTTGCCACCAGTACCATTCAGGGCATCTTCATCAAAACCATGTTTGTCTGCCATTGCCCAGAATAAATCCCAGATGGTAGCTACCCATACCTCACCCAATCCATGAGGAGAAGGGGTATTTATAATATCATCATATGTCTGAGGATTAACATTTATATCAGTTGAATATCTATATCTTCTAATTCCGGATCCATTAGCTGTCTGACCACTGGCATAAGTTCCAATTCCTCTTCCCAATGGACCTGTATCTCCAGGTCTGATGCTTGTAATCAAAGAGAAAAAGTCACTCCATCCTTCTCCCATTTGTTCGTCATTTCCAAGGCATCCTGCCTGTGCAGGTCCGCCTGTTAATCTATTACTGATACCATGACCATATTCATGCGCCACAATCCCATTGTCAATGGTTCCATCTAATTGATTAGGGCCGCCGTCGTCCTCATTGAATAGAGAAACCTGCACATCCACTCCATCACTAATAAGCTGTTTAAGTATAAGACAATCCCCGCTTGTTAACATCACTACCGGTATGCCAGGATTATCAAATCCTTCCCCTGCACCCATTGTAAGTGTAGCGTTCTCAAAATTACAAATCACAACACCTATTGCTCCAGCTACCTCTGCATTAATTACTTTCTCAATAAAGAAACAAGAGCCCCGGTCAATCATTGCAATATTACCAGCAACAGCATCGCCATTGATGATTGGTCTGCATGCCAAGTTTGGCGAAACGGTGTTATCAATAGCTCTTACCAATTTACCAGTTACAGGAGTACTTGTAACCTCTGCTCCAAACTGAGCAAAGCCTGTTTCAAACTTTCTGGCTATCTCTGAAGGGGATATCCCCGTCAGAAGTGATTGCCCCTGTCTGTTCCACAAATACATTCTCATCCTTCCGCTTCCTCCATCTGATGGAGTACTAAAATTAGCATTGTTTACAAACTCACCCTGACCACCTCCAAATTGCGCTAATGCATCCACTTCATCATTACCTGTACCTCCTTTTCCATAATTGTTAAATTGAAAATTACCGGAAGCTTCATCAAATCCATAGGCATAAGTAAAGTCATGCATGATATTATTGAAGTAGAAAAGATTGACTGTTGCCAGATCGAGATTTGCATCAGGCTCCTGCAATGGGTTGAAATCAAAATCAAAAATTAAAGATGGCCCACCATCCGGCTCGTTACCTGAAGACGATCCATTACCTGCTCTATCAGGCCATGCATGGACGTTATTACCTCTTGTAATAGTGTGTTCAGCTCCCGGCTGGCCATTTGTATCGTGCCATCCAAAGGGAGATCCTTCCGGATTAAAGTTGTCATTAACTATACTACGATCACCATGAGCCGGACTCTCAAGAGGAAATGCAAACACATTATATGTAGCAGCAGCACTCATACCAAATGTCTTAGCATGCGTTTTCTTTAAAGCTTCTTGTTGTGGCATATAATTTCTCAGAATAAGCGCATCTCCTTTCTCTTCTACACAATCATCATTGTGGCGATGGTATGCGCCCGGAAGAATTGTACACTTAACAGTAAAACTTGTTTTGTCCAGTATTTCCCCTGTCTGCGCATCTACCCGCATGCTCCAATAATCGTCCCCTCCCGTTTCATCGATACTTACATCCCAAACCAGTCGAAGCTTATCTTCTTTGGTCAGGAAATATTTTAATTTAACAGGAATGTCCACATAAGACAGTGATTCTTTTTCAAAGACATAGTGATTTGCTTCTCTGTTTGCTGCTATTTGCTTAGGCAGAATAGAGCGACCCAGATTTTCTGCAGCTTTCACGAGTGCAGCTGAGGGACTTAGGGAAGGAGAAATATTTTGAACCTTGGTTTGTATATTTGGAACAAATGCATTGGTAGAGAAAAAGACTTCATTATTGGCCGTTAAATGCACTCCTGAAATCGCATTGTAAATTTCAATCCCATTATATCGCTGAGCAAAATAATAATGATGTACTTTGTTGTGTTTACTCACATAGTTATCTGACACTGCCAGATCCGATACATCAGATTTTTCAAGCTGCCATTGACCGGTCTTTTGTTGAATGTGTTGAATGGCGATATCAAATGGAGTTATTTTTTGTGCATGTAAATAGAATACATGCATCGCGATAATGGCGATACAAAGAAATTTTTTCATACGATCAATGGTGTTGTAAATTAGAGAGTTATTATGCATCCTTGCAAAATTAATATTTGCAGATCAATAATTAATGCAATTTTTATTTTATTTGACAAGTAATTGTGACGATTAACATAAATATGATGAGTAAATCACGACCTCCTATCAAGGGCAGCAACATGATCATCGGCAGAAATCCTGTCGAAGAAGCCCTGGAAAGTGACCTGGAGCTGGATAAAGTATTTCTCCAGGTGGGCACTCGTGGAGAGTTTGAAAAATTAATCAGAAAAGCTTGTCAAAAGAAAAATATTCCTTTGGTAGTTGTGCCTAAGGAGAAGTTGAATTCATTTTTCAGAGGCAATCATCAAGGTGTTATTGCCGTTGCATCGCTCATTACCTATCAGAAATTGGAGGACATTCTACCGCAGGCATATGAGCATAGCAATCACCCTCTTTTTATTTTGTTGGACGGAATCACTGATGTGAGAAACTTTGGAGCCATTGCCAGATCTGCTGAAGCTTTTGGAGCACATGCTATGGTGATTGCAAAGAAAGGGGGCACTTTGATCACTGAAGATGCCATAAAAGCATCTGCAGGCGCTTTGCTTAGACTGCCGGTGTGTCGGGAGCAAAGCATGAGTCAGGCTGTAGAATATCTTCAGGACAGCGGGGTTAGTATTTATTGCGCAGATCTGAGCGCCTCAGAACCGCTGGATCAGGTAGATTTCAATATGCCGGTAGCCATTGTGATGGGTGCCGAGGGACGTGGAGTCAATCCGGATCTGCTCAATCAAATTAAACAAAGGTTTATCATTCCTCAAATCGGTCAGACAGAATCTCTGAATGTCTCTGTTGCTACCGGTATTATCCTCTATGAAATCAGCAGACAACGGCAGTTAAGTAACACACAATAATTATTTAATAATAAATAACATGACCGGAGATAACCTATGCCCAATAAATACAGTTAGTAGGTATATCATTTAAATCACAAAAATAATGCAACATAACAATTCCGTATTCTTCAAAAATATTTCCTTCTTCTCCCGCTTAATAATTTTGATTTTCATCAGCAGCAGTTCATTGCTTCATGCTCAAAAAACAAATGAACCTCAGTTGGAAAATAGCTTGCTATGGGAAATTTCAGGAAAAAATCTCAGCAAGAAATCTTATCTTTTTGGCACCATTCATATGATCAGTGAAGCAGACTATTTCTGGACACCTGCCATGAATACTGCTTTTGAAAAGAGCGACCTGATAGTTTTCGAACTAAACACAAGAGAGATGACAGACCTCAGCAATATGATGGGGATGTTTGATCAGTTTTTAATGAAGGGAGATACTACATTGAGAGATATTCTATCTGAAGATGATTATGGTTTATTGGAAGATCACTTTCAGACAATAGGCATGCCATTGATGCTCTTTGAAAGGATGAAGCCTTTTTTTCTTACCATTTTGCTTGATCCTGCTACCAGTTCCTTAGGTGAAGGAGGAACGAAATCTTATGAGTTGGAACTCACGGCCCTTGCAGATCAGGGTGAAAAGGATGTAAAAGGACTTGAAACTATAGAATTTCAGGCAGCAATCTTTGACAAAATTCCATATACCCTGCAGGGAAAAATGCTGATAGATCAATTAAAAAATAAAGATGCTGAAGTTCCCGGAATGGATCTGGAACAGATGACAAGGTTATATAAAGAGCAAAATCTTATGGCATTGAGTCAGGCAATTTCTGGCGAAGAATCTGAGATTAAAGGATTCGAAAAAATAATGCTGGAGGACAGAAATGTTGCCTGGATTCCAAAAATGCAAAATTTAATGCAAGACAAAACTGTATTTTTTGCTGTAGGAGCAGGACATTTGCCGGGCGAAAAAGGAGTCATTAACCTTTTGCGCAAAGAAGGATATACACTTACCCCCATCAAATAGAATCAAAACTATATGCGTATTCGGAATTTGACTGATTTTCAAAAATCTTATATTCAGAGTGTGGAGCAACCCGGAGAATTCTGGGCTTCCAAGGCAGTACAATTGGAGTGGATGGAACCCTGGACCAAAGATTTGGAATGGGAGTTTGATACTCCTGCTGTGAGCTGGTTCAAGGGAGGAAAAATGAATATTACAATCAATTGTCTGGACAGACATCTGAATACCAGAGGTAATAAACTGGCGCTGATATGGGAGCCCAATGATCCCAAAGAACGTTTTTGGCGCCTCACCTACAGAGAGCTTTATGACCGCGTCTGCCGGTATGCCAATGTCCTGAAGGCCAATGGCGTGCAAAAAGGCGATACTGTATGCATATATATGCCCATGATTCCTGAGTTGGCGATAGCTGTGCTGGCTTGTGCAAGGATTGGAGCCATTCATTCCGTAGTTTTTGCCGGATTTTCTGCGCAGGCTCTGGCAGACAGGATTACTGATGCCGGTTCTAAAGTTGTGCTGACAGCTGATGGCCTTAATCGTGGAGCTAAACAAATTCCCGTGAAAGCCATTGTTGACGAAGCCTTGCTTACTTGTCCGGATGTTCAGACCGTGATTGTTACGGAACGACTTGGCTGGCCTGTTCACATGGAACCCAATCGCGATGTCTGGCTTCATGATGAGCTGCCAGGGGTAGAGAAAGATTGTCCACCGGAACCAATGGATTCAGAAGATCCATTGTTTATATTGTACACCTCCGGATCCACAGGCAAACCAAAAGGAATAGTGCACACTTGTGGTGGATATATGGTTTATGCTGCCTATACATTTGGAAATGTCTTCCAATATGAAGAAAGTGATATATTCTGGTGTACCGCGGACCTGGGCTGGGTGACCGGGCATTCATATTTGTTGTATGGTCCATTGTTGAATGGTGCCAGTACATTGATGTTTGAAGGGATTCCTACATGGCCTGATGCGGGCAGACTCTGGCAGATTATTGATAAATATGGTGTGAATCAATTCTACACAGCTCCTACTGCTATCAGATCATTGATGAGTTATCCTTTGGATCATGTGTTATCATATAGCCTGGACTCTTTGAGAGTAATAGGATCTGTCGGAGAACCCATCAATGAGGAAGCATGGCAATGGTATTACAGACATATAGGAAAAGGTAGATGTCCTGTAGTAGATACATGGTGGCAGACTGAGACTGGAGGTATTATGATTTCTGCTTTGGCCGGTATCACTCCTTCCAAGGCAGCACATGCAGGATTGCCTCTACCGGGAGTATTACCTGTGCTGCTTGATCAGAATGGGGTAGAAATTGAAGAAAACAATGTAGAAGGCTATTTATGCATCAAGCAACCATGGCCGGGAATGCTGAACAGTATATGGGGAGATCATGAAAGATGTAAAAACACTTACTTCAATGCATTTGCCGGATACTATTTCACAGGTGATGCAGCCAAAAGAGATGATGATGGATTATATCGCATCATAGGAAGAGTGGACGATGTGATCAATGTGAGTGGTCATAGATTTGGTACTGCAGAAATAGAAAATGCCATCAATGAAACTCCCGGCATTGTAGAATCTGCAGTCGTTGGATTTCCACATGAGATTAAAGGTCAGGGAATCTATGCATATGTTGTCTGTAACGAAGCAGACACATCTGTGGATAAAAAGGACGAAATCATAGAAACTGTTGTTCGGGTAATCGGCAAAATAGCCAGACCTGATATCATTCAGATAGTAAATGGCTTGCCCAAGACGCGTTCAGGTAAGATTATGCGAAGAATTTTGCGCAAAATAGCGGAAGGGGATATTGCAAATTTGGGAGATACCAGTACTTTACTGGATCCGGCTGTTGTGGATGAGATAGTGGAGAACGCACATAAAATTGACTAAGTCAGTTCCCTGGATCTGCTTTAGATTATTTATTAAAAATGAAACCCAAATTTACTGCAACTATCCCGCCTTTGAAGCCAATATAAGGAGTTTTTATTCCTCCAAGATAACCTGCATCTTCACTATAAAGGCTGGTGCTAAAATAAGAAGCATCCATACCCATCATCACTGAATTATTAACTGCAAACTGAACGCCTACACCAATTTTTGTAATGAAACCAGTGCCGGAAGGGACCAGGATATCAAGATTTCTAATTGTACTGGAGGATGCTGAGAAAGGAAGAATTCTTTGTGTTGCATTACTATACTGGTTTTGAAAATGGTGTATTAGCCCTGCCCCGACATTCACATATAGCCACTTGAGTTCAGGTAAACTGAATTCAGGAGTGATCATAGCAAACAATGAATTCCTTTGAAAATTTCCTTCAGTTTCCAACGTTTCATCCGGATTGATGGCGTAGCTCCATTTCACCCCACGGGATTCTGATAAAAAACCAGCTTCAACTCCAAGCCGAACTGCCGGATGCAATTGATGTTTAAAAGTAATTGCCATCATGGGACTTGTGCCACCAGCGAAATCCGTAGAGGCATTATCCTTCTTTAGAAAGTAAATGGAAGAATTGACCATTCCGAATTTCAATGATAAAATATTTTCACTCTGTGCCAGTGATGTTTCAATCGTAGTAATCGATAATAAAATTATCGCCAGCGGTTTTATTACAGTATTAAACGATAATTGGGTCAATGTGGAAATCATAATTCATTTCTTTTTTTATAAACGCAAAAGTGGTTCATAAATCATAGGTATTTTTCATATTATTACTAATAATAAAAATTTATTTCTCTAATATGAGGAAAAACATCATCATTTTAAATCCTATCTATAATGGATCACGGTGAGATTAAGAAGAAATTTATTTGAATATCCAATAGCTTTGCAGCAAGTACTCATTCAAAATAATCCTTTATTATGGCTCTTATTCTTCCTGTCAAAAATGTATTTCCACTATTCGGGACGGAATGTTTTCTTGCCGAAAATGCCACAATAGTGGGTGATGTTGTCATGGGGGATCAATGCAGTGTATGGTTTCAGGCGGTAGTGAGAGGAGATGTCAATTTCATTAAAATAGGGAATAAAGTTAATATCCAGGACGGAGCTGTGATTCACGGAACTTACCAAAAAGCGGGGACCACCATTGGAAACAATGTCTCTATCGGACACAGAGCCCTGGTTCATGGATGTACTTTGCATGATAATGTTCTTGTAGGTATGGGAGCTATCGTCATGGATCATGCAGTTGTGGAATCCAATGTACTGATTGGCGCCGGATCTGTCGTTTTGGAAAATTCTATTTTGGAGTCCGGATATATCTATGCCGGAGTACCTGCACGCAAAGTCAAAGCACTGACCCCCGAAGTTTTTGAGGACACTATTGAGCGGATTGCTAATAGTTATATTATGTATAGTAGTTGGTTTAAGGAGGTGTAGGTGTTGAAATTCAAGTCAGTGAAGCCTCATACAGGTTGTGGTCGTAAGACTTTGTTACCCCGGCACGGCTGGCGAAGTTGCTGGGGAGGTGGTGCCTGATACGGGTGACGCCCGGCACGGCTGCGCCTGGCCGGGGTGACATCTTTTCACTGCTACGCAGCAAAAAGGTGACGCCCCGCCATCGCTGCGCTCAGTCGGGGTGACGTTGCGGAGCTCATTTTGCCAATGGTAAAATTACTTGACGCAGGAAAAGGGGCGGCTTGCAAAAGGGGCAGTGAAAACCGACATTTTTGCCTCTTCATTTTGCCTGAGGCAAAATGATAGTCTCATCCTGAATCTGAGTCTAAAAATGTCGCTTAAGCAGGGACGTCACTTCTGGCATCGCAGATGCCAGGAATGTCACCTTTTGCCGTAGGTAAAAGGCGTCACCCCTTCACAGGCGTAGCCTGGAAGGGGCGTCACCCGTGCTACGACTAAAGCCTGTTGTGCGTTGCTACAATCGGAGAGTACAGCCAGGGAGAAGTCAATATCACCGCTCTTAGTGCGCCAGATAATCCAGAGCAATCGCATATGCTCCGATAGATACTGCTCTGCTAGTGCCCAAAACTGATTTACCTATAGGGACCCGTTTGAATGGATCATACTGGATTTCTTTATCTGCTCCCGGGACTTTCAACAATACAGGAGTCTGGATAAGATTTTTGCGGCGCTCTTCAGGATCTTCGAAGTTAAAGACTTTAAATTCCATTCTGTCAGTAAGAGCGCCATCCAGAGAACGCATTTTGCCATTTATTTGTCGGAGTGCTGCAGGTATAAACAGATCATAGGAAGCAGAAATTCCGCCACCGATGACAACAGCTGCATCTACTATTGTCAATACATTCGCCAATGTGGAACCCAGGACTTTTCCAAAATAATCAAAAGTTTGAAGAGCGGCTTCGCGGTTTCCCGGCATCACTCCATGAGCTATATCAGAAATATCTTTTGGTGTATATACAATATCCAATCCCGAAAACTCCCTGTATAATCGTTGAACTCCTCTTATACTGATCCCTTCTTCGGCAAATACATCAGGTCTTTCAGGGTGTTGAACTGCCCAAACCTCTGCTCCTGCTGCATTATCCCCGATAAATAACTTTCCCTGATGCACCAGCCCCCCACCGAATCCTGTTCCCAGCGTGACTCCCAGCAGGTTTTTATATCTTTTAGCTTGTCCGGATTCCGCCATATGTTGGTTGACATTGGGTAGAAAACCATGCATCGCCTCACCATATGCAAAAAGATCTCCATCATTATTGATCAATACCGGCACCTGAAAAATCTCTTCGAGCATAGGCCCGAGAGGCACGCCTCCCCTGAATGCCGGCAAATTGGCCAGATCACCGATAATGCCGTTCTGATAATCTGCCGGACCCGGAAAAGCAAAACTAATCGCATCAACAGGTGAATTTAATTCATCCCTGACAGCCTTGAATCCTGAAACGATCGTTTCCAGACATTTTTCAAGATGATGTCCGTTGGAAGGTAATGTAATGGGCGTCACTACTTCCAAGCCACCTTGCATGGCAGAAAATACAAAATTGGTGCCCCCGGCATCAAGTGTTAATATTACTTTATTCTGTTGATTGAGTGACATTCATTAAGCGTTTTTCGCTGTTTTCAAATTGCTTTTTGAGTGATAAATCGGGGAACATTCAGTGCCAGGTACAAAATATACACTGTAGCCAAAAGTGGAATTACAAACCCCCATTGAATCCCCATCTCATCTGCCAAAACTCCCATCAGCGGAGGCAATATTGCCCCACCAACAATCGCAGTAACCATCAAACCTGATATCTCATTAGTTCTTTCCGGCATATGATCTACTGCAATAGAAAAAATCAATGGGAAAATATTGGCGAATCCAAAACCGGTAAAAAATATTCCCAGCAGCGTAACATATAAATTGGAAGTGAATACCATAGCCAGTCCCGCTAATGCTACCACCACTGTAATTCTAAAAAAAGATAAGGGGCTGATGTAGCTCAGAATGAATGAGCCCAGTAATCTTCCAACTAAAATGGTCATAAAGAAAAATGCATTGCCCAATAATCCCCAGGTAGACAATTCCACTCCAAATTGCTGATTCAATAACAAAGGCACTCCTGTACTCATACAGACTTCTGCTCCCACATAGAATAGTATCCCTGCCACCATCATTCCAATGAATGGATTTCTGAGCAAACTTAAGCAGGAAGAAAGATTTGCCGGGGTGGCTTGTTTACTTTCGTCGAATTTGGTCAATCCTATCCATGCCACAGTAAGCAGAAAAAATCCTGCGTACAAAGGAAATAAAATGGTCCATTCTAAACCAAACCATCTCCCTGCAGCAAATGGAATCAATGAACCACTTAAAGAACCCACAGCTTTCACTAATTGCCCGATGCTCAAATTTCTGGAATACTTACCCTCTTCTGAAACATCCCGCATAATAGGATTGCCCGCAACCTGCAGAATCGCAGCTCCCGCTCCCAATAATAGTATAGTTAATAAAAACAGAAAATATTCTGTTAGTCCGAATAGTGGCAATGTGACACCCAACCCTCCAAGGCACAGACCCATCATAAGCACTACTTTTTTTCCTTTGCGATCCTGATACAATCCCATTGGAATCGATAACAGTCCAAACATGATGAATCCCATAAATGCGATGAACTGGGCCTCAAAATTGCTCAATGCAAATTGTTCTTTTGCTAAACCCACGAAAGGGCCAACTGCATCACCAAAACCCATACACAAGAATGCCAGAAATACCGGGTATGCATTTTTTTTCATTGAATTTCCATTTGAATACTGTAAAAGATTGAGCTTAAAAATGAGTTTGTCAGAATCGCGGCTGAATATGCGAAAAACAATTTGTTAAGCCAACATTATGTCGGTAAAATGCAATTTCTATACTGCTATGACTTTAATTTAACGTCAGTTCGACTAGACATCAAAGGAGCTAGTTTTGTCATTATTTTTGCCGGAAAAAAGCAAAAAATAACGCCAAAACTGTGTGTTATAGTTTCTTTACCCTGGATTGCATCCAGGGTAAAGAAGGTGTTGCCCACTCTGGGGCAAATTTTAGCTGCTTCTTATATTTGAGGTTTGCCCATCGAACTCACTTTAATTGAGGAAGCGGATAATTTGATAAGTACACTTTAATGGGGTGTCTGAAATGCCAATAATAAGCCTAAGAAAATACTGACAAGTAAATTATTAAAAATTTATAGAAAAAAATTGGACGCCAACCAACCCTCCTATATGTAAAGAGGTATTGCTATGTATAACAGGTTAATGTAGTATTATCAAATTGATCGGTATTGCTCTTCATTACACCCTTAAAGCTGCAACAGGTAAAAAGCCCGTCCCAAACAGTTGGAACGGGCTTTTAATTTCTTATAAGTTCTGGAATCTGAAGTGCCTCAGAAAAAATAAGCTTCCTTCAAAAGGAAATTATGTTGATTACTCCACAGCGAAAGCATAATAATAGGGGCCGGGGAATTTCTTGTAGGTACCTTCCAGCACAATTCTTTTGTCACTTTTACGGATAGCCTCCATGACTTGTTCTACGGTTTCTACAGTTGCATCATTAACTTTAGTGATCACAAATCCGGGGTCCATATTGGTTTTTTCAATTCGGCTGCCTTTGTATATACTTACCACAAGGACACCATTTTTACCGATTTCTCTTTTTTCCTCCTTCGTCAGGTCGCGCAATTCAAATCCTATCTCTGCCAGATTAGTGATGTTAGGGTTTTTCAAAGTGATGGAGGTATTCAGCAGAGAGCCATTTCTGAAGAAATCTATAGAAAGTTTGTCGCCGGGGCGATAGCGACCTACAATTTCCTGCAATTCCGGAACAGTCTTGACATTGACTCCATTTACAGTCTGAATAACATCATTCCGAATCAGACCCGATTCAGCAGCTGAACCACCCGGAGAAACCCGCAATACATGCACACCTGATACAGATTTCAATCCAAGGTCCTTTGCAAGCTCATCCGTGACATTAGCGATTGAGACTCCCAATAACCCACGCTGCACTTTTCCAAATTCCATGAGGTCATAAATCACTTTCTGCGCCAAATTGGAAGGTACAGCAAAAGAATAGCCTTCGTATTTACCTGATTGTGTGATGATGGCTGTATTGATTCCGACTAGTTCACCGAGGCTATTAACCAGTGCACCGCCACTATTTCCGGGATTCACCACTGCATCTGTTTGAATAAATGATTCTATGGGATAGTCGGCATTCAAAATATTGATATTTCTTCCCTTAGCGCTTACTATTCCCGCAGTTACAGTAGATTCAAGTCTGAATGGATTCCCGACTGCCAATACCCACTCTCCGATCTGTAAAGAGTCCGAATTGCCAAAAATCAGGAAGGGTAAATCTCTGCTGTTTATTTTGATCAGCGCCAGATCTGTGGATGGATCAGATCCTACCATTTTGGCGGAATACTCTTTTTTATCATTGAGTGTTACACGGATATCATCACTATTTTCAACTACGTGATGATTGGTTATGATATAACCATCCGGAGAAATGATGACTCCTGAACCGGTTGACTGTGACAATTTTGATCTGTCCCAAAGACTGGAACCACCCATTCTTGCTTGAATGGAAACCACACCCGGCGTTGCAATTGCAGCTGCCATAGTGAAATTGGTGGGTGCGGCAGAAGTGAACTCCTGCTGTATTCTTCCCGAAAAAAGGTCATCTGAAATAGTTGCCTGATAAACATAATCAGGATATAGTGGACCTGTGGCTTCAGATTTGTCTGTCCATCTCATCACAAACACGGTCAATATGGCCGATACACATGATACACCTATGATGCCCATCCATCTGTTCAACTTCTCTCTGTTCACATTTATTCTCATGGACAATTATATGTATGTTGTGATTATAACTTCAAAATGACTAACGCAAAATTCGATCCAAAACGATATTATAGAACCATTTTATTTTATTAAAGTTAAGTGTTTTTACTCCGGTATCGTAATTTCAACCTGATTTATGATTTCTATAACATTTTCATTGTTCAAAATTTCAGAGTATGAGGATCTTTTTTTCCAAATATCAGGGGGCGGGAAATGACTTTGTGATGATCGACAACCGGGATTCTCAATTCAGAGATTGGATGAATACTGAGAATATTGCCGCCTTATGCAATCGGCGAACGGGAATAGGAGCAGATGGTTTGATTCTTCTGGAAAATGATCCCGCTCAGGACTTCAGGATGGTCTATTTCAATGCAGATGGATCTGAAAGTACTATGTGCGGAAATGGCGGACGCTGTATTATCGCCTTTGCCCGGCACCTGGGATTGATCGTTAATGAAACTCAGTTTGAGGCAATTGATGGAATTCATTTTGGTAAAATAGAAAATGTAAATCAGGTTCACTTGTCGATGCATGATGTTCATTCTATTGAACAATCTGGTTCAGATTATATATTGGACACAGGCTCACCACATTTTGTGAGATGGTCTGAAATTCCTATCGAAGCAGCGGATGTGGTTGGGATTGGGAGATCTGTTCGATACAATAATAGATTTAAAGAAAAAGGGATAAATGTCAATCTGATTCAGGAGAGTGAAAACGCGCTTTGGGTGAGAACTTACGAAAGAGGGGTTGAAGATGAAACATTGAGTTGTGGTACCGGGGTGACAGCTGCAGCACTCGTTTATGCAAAAGAAAAAGGCCTCACAGGTGAGCAAACAATAGATGTAGTTACAAAAGGAGGAAACCTCAGAGTATCCTTTACTTCAGATGCTGCCGGCTATAAAAATATCTGGCTGATCGGTCCTGCTCAATTGGTTTTCAAAGGAGAAATAGATTCAGATTTCTTCATCTAAACCCAATTCCAGAATTAACCCATTCAATTCTGAATATGCATGCTGATCTCCCTGATCGCGTGTTATTTGAATGCCCTTCGCAGCAATTTTGGCTGCATTATCAATTTGTCCCAAATCAAAATAGAGCTTCGTCAGGTGAAAATATAAGCCTGTATATAGTGGATCTGCAACGCTTAGTTTTTCAAAAAAATGCAATGCCTGTAGCGAATCCCCGGCATTCTGATACTCTTTCCCCAGAGCAAATAAAACAAAACTGTCGTTGGGGTTGTCTTTAAGAAGTACGTTCAGATATTCTATTCTTGGATTATTTGACATATGCTATTATTCAAAAACAGCCATTATGCTATCTTTGGCCTTGATTTAAATTAAAAGGATTTAAAAACGAAGGTAAATGTAATCTGTATTTTGAACAAATGCCTTTCTGTTAAGATAATTACATATAATATTTTATTCTATGTTAATTACTTTATTGGCAGCTCAACATCATGAGCTGAGTCGAAAATGATGCAAATAACTTTTGAACAATCAACATAAAAGATCTATGAAATACCTTGTATGTATAAGTAAAACCCCTGATACCACAGCGAAAATTGGTTTTACAAACAACAATAAAACATTTGACAGTAATGGTGTTCAATACATTATGAACCCATATGATGAATGGTATGCATTGGTAAGAGCATTGGAATTAAAAGAAACACAAGGTGGAGACATTACCCTTATCAACGTAGGAGGGGTAGATAATGAGACTATTATCAGAAAAGGTCTGGCAATTGGTGGTGATAAAGCAGTAAGAATCAATGCAGAAAACCCAAGTGCCTGGTTTGTAGCCTCTCAGATAGCAAATTATGCAAAAAATGAAGGCTTTGATATCATATTTACCGGTAAGGAAACCATCGATTATAATGGTGCAGAGGTTCCGGCGATGGTAGCTGAATTGTTGGATTTGCCACTGATTTCCTTTGCCAGCAAAATGGATATATCAGGTAATAAAGCCACTATTCAGAGAGACATTGAAGGAGGTGTTGAAATAGTCGAAGTGGATACTCCATTTGTAATCAGTGCTTCTAAAGGACTTGCCGAGCAAAGAATTCCCAATATGCGCGGAATCATGATGGCCAAAACCAAGCCATTGGAAGTAGTGGAGCCGCTTGCAATAGAAGAAATGATTGAAATTGATCATTTTGAAACGCCTCCTCCCAAATCTTCCGTCAAACTAGTGGATCCATCTGATATGGAAGAACTGGTTCGTTTGTTGCACGAAGAGGCCAAAATCATTTAATAACACTCAGAAAAAGCATATATATGTCAGTTATCTTTTTAGCAGAACATCAGCAGGATACTTTCAAAAAGTCAGCATTTGAAGCAGCTACATTCTCCAAAAAATTGGCAGAAAAGCTGGGCACCACCGCCATTGGGGTAGTGATCGGTTCTATGAATAACCCGGGGTCGCTGGGCAAATATGGAGCTGATAAAGTGCTCCATGTTCAGGCAGATCAGAATGTGCCATTCGACAGTCAGGTTTTCACAGAGGCATTGGCTGCTGCTGCGAAACAATCAGACGCCTCTGTCATCATTTTGGCGCATTCATCCACCGGCAAGGCTTTAGGAGGCAGATTATCTGCCAGATTGAAAGCTGGTTTGGTGTCAGGTGTGAATGCACTTCCGGATACAGAGGGAGGATTCAAGGCCAGAAAATCTGTGTTTTCAGGAAAAGCCAATGGAATCTACAATATCACCAGCGCAATCAAAATTCTTACACTTGCCGGAAACGCAGTAAAACCTGTGAGATCAGAGACAGAAGCTCCCGTAGAGTCACTGCAAGTGACCTTGCCAACTGCCCGTATCACTGTTAAGGAAATAAAGACTGTACAGGGCATTGTTCCACTTCCTGAGGCTGAGATAGTGGTATCTGCCGGTCGGGGCATGAAAGATCCCGGCAATTGGGGAATCATTGAGGAATTGGCTGCAACTTTAGGTGCTACGACGGCATGTTCCAGACCTGTCGCCGATGCAGATTGGAGACCACACCATGAGCATGTAGGGCAAACCGGTATTGCAATCAGACCTAATCTTTATTTTGCCATCGGAATTTCAGGAGCTATACAGCATCTTGCAGGTGTCAATACATCCAAGGTGATTGTTGTGATCAATAAAGATCCTGAAGCACCATTCTTTAAAGCAGCTGATTACGGAGTAGTCGGGGATCTTTTTGAGGTGGTTCCAAAACTGAATGATGCATTAAAAGCATTCAAAGCAGCTCATTGATAAATTAATTGCATTTATTTGTGATTACAAAGACTTGAAATACCTTTGATTCTCAGAGGTTATGGAATTGGAATACGTGTTTTCTATAGTAATTTCGTAGATGATATCTATAGAGACAAACTACAAAATCTGAAATGAAAAAGATCGAACTAGACATAGTTGCATTATCACACAGTGTTTCGCACTCACAGAATTATGCAATTATTTTGGGGGAAAAGGAAGGAACCCGAAGATTACCGATTGTGATTGGTGGTTTTGAGGCACAGGCAATTGCCGTGGCATTGGAAAGGATGATTCCCAATCGTCCTTTGACACATGATTTATTTAAAAATGCGCTGGAGACATTCGATGTGGTTCTTACTGAAATCATCATCAATGATCTTACTGAAGGGATTTTCTATGCAAAGCTTGTCTGTGAAAAGGATGGATTACAATTTGAAATAGACAGCCGCACTTCAGATGCCCTTGCACTGGCCGTGAGATTTGAATGTCCTATTTATACCTACGACCATATAATGGACACTGCAGGTGTGGTTTTGGAAGATTCTGAAGATGCTGACACTTCTGATGAAAAATCTGATCCCGCTGAGGAAAAATCGGTAGGTCCTATGTCCAGTTACTCTCTGGATGCTCTCCAAAAAATGTTGGAAGATGTACTTCATGAAGAAGACTACGAAAAAGCAGCAAAAATCCGTGATGAGATAAATAGAAGGACGAAGGAAACGTAAGAAGCTGCTGTTCATAGCAGCTCACCCATTGCTTTTGTTGTTGACCGGGTGACATCCTGCTCGCTGCGCTCGCATGGTGACATCCTTTGCCTGCGGCAAAAGGTGACATCCCCGAAATATTATCTGCTTTGCAGCTAATATTTTCGGAGGTGACAGCTGTGCATAAGATAAAGATGCAACAAACCCAGGCTGTTTTCATGAGCTTGAGGCTTGGGGCATTCTCCTCGGCTATTCACTTATGCCTTACTACTTATGCCTTACTACTTCTTCCCGGCTGTTCGCTAATAGCCAAAAGCTAATGGCCAAAAGCTTTCTTCCCGGCTGTTCGCTAAAAGCCAACAGCTAACGTGGTCGATACTTCGATTTCTCCAGAATGGCTTGTGCATCCTGGTCTGCCATGAGCTCAGGAATAGTGATTTCAGGATACTTTTCCATATAGCGGCGGATGATTTGCCAGCCGATCCAGGTTGCTGTATGTCCGGGAGCTTCTGCAGGCATGTTGGGTGCATTGGGACTGGGTCCTATTAATTTCTGAATATCCTGCCGATTGGTATTGTAAAGCAATTCCTTACTGAGAAAATGAGACCAAATTTGTGCTTCATTATCTTCAACCCAGTTCCATTGGTCAGATGTATAGTCGATTTTGATGGAATCATGTGTTTCCGGCAAAACCAAATCCATCAGGTACAACACTTTTCCTTGCTGAATCATGACATCCAGCATCCTGATCCCGGAGGGTTCTCCTACCAGGTCATAACCCATTGCCTTTATAAGATTGGGAACAATTTTGTCAGGCCTCATATGCCTGCTGATAAATGCCGGAAATAAATTGGGATCATAAGCGCTGAATTCAGAACCCATAAACATATCCAGCCCGATACCCAGTGTATCGTTGCCAATGGTAGCTGCACCCACTCCAAATTCAGAAATAAAACTCACCAAAACCTTTGGCTGATTATCCCCTGTATAATGTCTGTAAAGCTTAATAGCAGGTTCTAATTCCTCCATATAAGGTTTTAAATCCGGGAATGTAAGCTTGACGCTATCATGAAGGGGATTTAAAAAGCCTTGCTCAGCAATTTCATATGCATATGATTTAATGGAATCCTCCGGGACAGGAATATCAGCCATGATCCTGCTAAAATAAACAGAGAGGAATCCAGGATATTTTTTTTGAAGATTTGCCCAACTTTCATCCCAATTTTCCAGATTTACATTGCGGTAATCCTGTTCAAATCTCATCAATTGAATATCAGCATTGATATGATCTGTATTCGGAACCGGCTTGTCGCCAGAGCAGGAATACACCAGGCTGAGACATAGAATATAAGAAATCGGGTATTTAAAAAAACTGCTCAGTTTAAAAGGCTTATCTTTATGCATTATAACATTTGGAATTTTGACTGGAAATAAAACACGAATATCATGAGAAAAATTATTTATTGCATTATAGTTTGTACTTGTATTGCAACAAGTATGACTGCGCAAACATTCAATACGACCAGATTTGGCATCATGGTCAAAGCGCCCACTTTCACAATCATGGGTGCGAATGACAGTGACATCAGTGCGAGTGGTACAAATCTTGGATGGGGACTTGGAGTACAGGCGGAGGTGGCACTAAGTCAGGTGAGAGCTATCTATGCTACTGTTGGTATTGGATTCCTGGGAAATCAGGGCGGAGGCCAAAAGCACACTACAGGTGGAAACTACTGGCCGGAAGCCAGATTGAGCGATCCCATTTACAATCTGGGCGATAAGCCACTTCCTGACGGTGTAGTACTTAGATACCATCTGAATGTCCTGGAGTTCCCAATTGGTTTGAAATTTTATACTTCTGACAAGCAAAAAAGAAGATATTTTGCTGAATTACCTATTTTCACCACTAATCTGGTCATCAAATCGAGAGGTGATATCAAAGGAACCGGTATTGATGTAAAAGGTGAATCTATCAAACAAGAGACCAGATTAATTAATTTTGGCCTTGGAACAACGCTTGGTTTTGCATATGATTTGGGATTTTCAGAATTCAATATGGGTTTACATTTAGCATATAATTTCACTGATATGATACGCAATAATGGATTCCGAACTATCACAACTGGTGCAAATCCTATTAAAATAGACAATAATGCTAAAAATACAATGATGACTATTGGCATCAAATTGGGCTTAATGTTTTAAAAACCGACAAAATTTCATAGATGAATATTCCTGACTACGACTGGATTGACTCTTTTATTTCAGAAGCGCTTGCGGAAGATACAGGCGACGGAGATCATACTTCAAATGCATGTATTGACGAAAATGCCAGAGCGACGGCCAGATTAATTTTCAAAGATCACGGCATGGTTGCCGGAGTCGAACTGGCACAAAAAATATTCCTCAGTCTGGACCCTTCCGCTGAAATGAAAATTCATATCGAGGATGGAACGGATGTAGAGTACGGAGAGGAGGTATTCGAAGTGACTTGCAATACAAGAGCTTTACTCAGAGCAGAGCGTTTGGTATTGAATTGCATGCAGCGTATGAGTGCGATTGCTACTCTTGCCAGCAGATACGATATAGAAGTAGAAGGTACAAAAGCTACTATTCTGGATACAAGAAAAACTACTCCGCTTATCCGTATGCTCGAAAAATGGGCAGTGAAAATCGGCGGCGCCAGCAATTATCGGTTTGGCTTATATGACATGATAATGATCAAGGACAATCATGTTGATGTGAGCGGAGGAATACGCCCGGCCATCGAAAGAGTGCAGACCTATTTAAAAGAAAACAATCTCAATCTGAAAGTCACACTGGAGATTCGCAATCTTGTAGAATTGTACGAAGCGCTGGAAGTTGGAGGATTTGACCGGCTGATGCTGGATAATTTTGAATTGCCCATTCTCACTGAAGCTGTGGCAATCATTAACCATCGTTTCGAGACTGAAGCTTCAGGTGGAATAAAACTATCAAATGTTCGCAAAGTAGCTGATACCGGAGTAGACTTTATTTCTGTGGGCGCATTGACACATTCGGCAGGATCGCTGGATATGAGCCTGAAGATTATGTTGTAGAAACAGTTTACCGCAGCAATGATACTGTCCCATTGTTATATGACGTGAGGAGTTGTCCATTTACTTCTGCCTGAATCTCAAGCATGTAGGTATACACTCCCTCACTTACATTTGTATTCATAAATGTACCATCCCAGCTTTTGAGAATATCATTGGCTTCAAAAACCTGGCTCCCCCAACGGTCAAATACTTTCAATTGAAAGCCTGTGACCGGGTCTTCACACGGATAAATGACGGTCCAAAGATCATTGATACCATCAGCATTGGGCGAAAATGCAGTGGGGATATAGAAGGAACAAATAGAACATTTAACAAACTTTACATCCGTTTGAACAGTATCTATACATGCTCCTGAGCTTACTACCAGATTATATGTACCTTCTATCTGTATATCAGTCTGATCGTATGATTGTTCGGGAAATTCGAGCCAATATGCAGTTTCAAATGAATCCTCCAAATTGACTTTGATGTATTTTCTCAAGTCTTCTTCACATAGATTTTGAGATGCGTCCAGAATATTTTCCGGAATCCGGTCTTCTCTCACATTTATACTGCCTGAAAATCTGCAGCCTGCATTCTCATTGACAAGATAATACAAATATTCACCTGCTTTATCTGCGATAATTGTCCCGGATCCTTCCGGCCAGATAACATCATAACCTGGCATTTTCGGAAGCATCAATGTCAAATCATTTCCGGAGCAAAATGTAGTATCAGAGGGAAAATTAATGGATGGTTCCTCTATAATTGGCAGGATGATTCTTTGATCCCAGGTACATCCAAGCCTTCGTAATTGCAGAAGGATCTCATCATTCTGAGAGAAGTTGCCTGCGAGGAAAAAAGTATCCTGATTAACTGAAACCGGAATTATAGAAAAACCATCGATGCTCCATTCAATTTTAGTATTAAAACCAATGTTGTTAAGAAAAATTCCCAGCGTATCCTGAGGGCAATATTCCTCCTGATCAGTGACCCATAGTATATCTTTCAGAGGCTGTATCATTTCACATTTGGGAGAAACCGTCATCTGTACAGGGGAAATCTGATAAAAAAGATTTTGCCCCGGACGATGGCCGTAATCAGGATTTAAATCAAATATCGGAATAACAACAGGTTCTAAGACTACATTGGCAGGCAGACTTGAAATATTGCAATGCTCTACCTTAAAGCAAGATTCGGTGGCATCAGGATGGTTCACTAAATAAGTAGTTGATACATTGGCGGTATTTCGCAGCGCCCCATCCACCATCTGCACATGAAATTGACTGGCGATGATTTGAACAATTGATTGCTGTTGGACGTAACCGGGATTTTGCCAAAAAAATTGATCCAGAATACTTCCATTTCGGGCATCTAATTTGATAAATCCGCTCGCAGGCTGATCAGTGGAACTCACAGGAATAAAGATTGCTTGCGTGATATTATCCTGAAGGCGTCTTTCATGTGAATATTCACCCCATTTCAAAATCGCAACATTTAATAATTTTTTGCTCCACAGAACTTTCCCCTGCAGATCCACCATACATACCAGTACATTCAGGTCATTAGTAATGGGTGAAAGCTGAGAATCTGAAAAAATCAATATCAAAGTACTATCACTCCACCATTCTGCAGAATATAAAAAACCGGAGGATGGCGAGGTAAATTTCCATGCGTTCATGGAATTCTTCTGCTGATCAATGATTGCCAGATGAAAAGTAGAAGCCCAGCCGAAATCATATAATAGCAGATTTGATTTTCGGGGTTTTACCTGTAAATATGCATTCAGGTAATCTGAATTTTGAATATTTAATACTGATTCAAGCTGCAGTTCAGAAGATGCATTTATCGTAAAACCACCCAATAGAATTGAATCTTCGGAACTTCTTCTTCCCCCGGATGCATCATAGAAGAAAACGCCGTCGCTTGTCTCCTGAAAAGTAATTCTCTCATGAAAATCCCATCTGATTCCATCCAGATCCAGTCTGCAGGTGGAAATCAGCTGTCCCTGTGCACCTATACAGATTATATATACATGATTAAATATCGCAGAGTGATCCATTCTCACCTGTATCCAAATCTGATCTTTTGAATCGATAAAAAATTGAGTAACAAATAAATTAGCCACTTTGAACATGAATGAAGCATTGGACACCAGTAAGCTGTCGAATTTATATTCAAAGCTCCATCGCTGATCTGTCATATCAGCACTCATTCTCGTGCATCTGAATTGATTCCCGGCACCTCTGGATTCTACAGATAAAATATCTCCGTTCCGATATACATCCTTATAAGAATATCCATAATTATTGGCTACCGTATCGCAGCGGACTTCCCATGCTCCGGTCTGGGCATTCAGTGGAAACAGAATACCGGATATCAGTACCAACAAAATACCTGAGCAATAACCTGATAATGAGAACATGTTGAAATAAAAATACGCAAAAGGGAAAGAAGTATCCTGATTTCACTGTGATAAATATGAAAACAAGGGCATAGTGTAATGCAAAGTGGGGAGGTGATACACAAAAGTGTGTGTAATAAACCAGACTTCGGGAGTGTATTTTGAAAATTAAAATATTGATAATCAACAAATCTAAAATGAAATGATTTTGATTTCCATACGCGTTTCAGGTTTTAGTAAGATTAACCTGAGTAACCTATATCTCACACCGGATACCTTAGCACAATGACCACAAAAGCGACCAAAGACAGGATGACCAGCCAGAAACGGACATCCCTGTAAAACAATTTTGAATTTTGATCGATCACTTTCACACCCTGTAAATTTTAGTTCGTAGTAATTCACTTTCAATACCAAAAATGATACCATAGCATTTACTTGTAATATGTTTTGTATGATAAGATTGAGGTGGAGAGTGGTGTGTGTTAGTGTTGTGTGTGGGAAGATTGGTGAGTGAGTGAGGGTGTTTTGTGCTGAGTGCGGGAAGATTGATAAGATTGAGGTTTTGAGTGTGAGTGAAGTAATAAGAGTGTGGGAAGATTAATAACATTTCCCCTCAAATTCCTGAACAAATAGTCAAATAGTCAAATAGTGAATAAAGAATAAAGTCTACTATATATCACAATTTCAGACCTTTGATTTACAGCTATTTATAGACGGAAAGCTAAAATTTACCTTCATCAAATCAACCAATAATACCACGGCTGTTCAATCTGAAACCTGATAGCTGATAGCTGAAATCTCCTATATAACACTTTTGGAGACGGCTGATTTACAATGCTTTATAAAAAATCAAATTTCCCGTTTTTATACACAAAAGCCTTGATAATATCGGCAGCTTCAGGCTGTTTCAAATCTAAAAACTGAAAGCTGAACACTGAAATCTGAAATCAGGCCCCGCGGTGTTAACTCAATCGAATGGTCCCCAAAGCATTGTGGACGGGAACTGAAATCTAAGAAAGCTGCTTGTTGATTTGACTGACAAATCCAGGTCCTTTGTAGATAAATCCCGTATACACCTGCACCAAATCCGCTCCCTCTTTTATTTTTTCTAGTGCATCTGCTGCTGAAAGTATGCCGCCTACACCAATGATGACTTTATCCGGCCCAAGAAAATTCCTCGTTTTTTTCAATATTTGCAGAGACTCCCTGCGCAAAGGTCTTCCACTCAGACCTCCTGCACCGATTTCCTCCAAAACAGAGGAATCTGTTTTCAATCCTGATCTGTCCACAGTTGTATTGGTAGCAATGATGCCATTTAATTTTGTCTCATTAATAATGTCTGTAATATCAGCCAATTGATGATCATTCAAATCCGGGGCGATTTTTAACAAAATCGGCTTATGCTGCAAAAACCCATGATTTGCTGATTGAAGCTCAGAAAGTAATTTGCGTAAAGGCTCCTTCTCCTGGAGCTCACGAAGACCGGGAGTGTTAGGAGAACTGATGTTCACCACGAAGTAATCTACCAAATGATGCAATTGCTTCAAATTGCTCAGGTAATCCTTAACAGCTTCCTCATTGGGTGTATCCTTGTTTTTTCCAATATTCCCTCCCAGTATAAAATCCCTTTCTTCCTGATGCTCCAGTCTGCGCACCAAAGCTCCCACTCCGTCATTGTTGAATCCCATTCTGTTGATCAGGGCTTCATCCTGCGGAAGGCGAAATAAACGGGGCAGAGGATTTCCTTTTTGCGGTTTTGGGGTCACAGTTCCTACCTCAATATGCCCAAATCCCATCCATTGCATGACATCCAGATACTTGCCATCTTTATCAAATCCCGCAGCCAGACCTACTTTATTTTTAAAATGTAGCCCCATCACAGTTTGACTGCTATCCTTGCTGAATCTCCCAAAACTTTCTTTCATCACACTTCCCATCAGAGGAATAGAAAATCCCAAACGCGCTGCATTTATGGCCAGCTTATGTGCTTTCTCGGGAGGGAAAGAGAAAAGAAGGGGTTTGATCAGTAAAGGATATAGCATATTACTCTTCCGGTTTCAGATTCAGTTCTTTGACTAGCTTACTCACGACAGGATTGATTTGTACGAGAAAATCATATTTCTCCTGCGGAGTCTGAGGCCTGCTTTGCTGAGGTTCTTCCTGCGCCATTTCAGGGTCAATCACCACATCAAATGCCAATCGGCTTACATTCAATTCTGCTCTCATCCGGTCAATGATGCCCGTTTCCTGAAGCAAAATATTTTTCCCGAAATTAGAACCAATAAAAGCTCTCAGTACACCATCCCCAAACTCCAATCTCGCCAGCTCCATCACACTCCTCACAGAATTGGAAACGCATTCTACTGCATATAGCTTCCACAATTTCTCAACTTCTTCAATAGTGAATGTTTTTTTCAACCCATTTTGAAAATGAGATTCAGCCTTAACCTGCTCTACTATGTTATCCTTGTGTGTAAGGGATGGACCTATGCCAATCAGATTTTTTTTCTTAATACCTGATGTTCCCTGCTCACCAGGTTGTGCGTGTTCAGTCTTGTTAACAGGGACTTCAGCTTCCGGTTCTTTTTGGATGATTGGTAAGGCAACATTTTCCTGCTTTACAACGGGAGTTTCTAATCTCCCCGGAGCGTAGATGTCAGAATTTTTTTTTTCATCGGATTCCATATGCAGATCCCGATGAAGTATTCTATTAAGGTATGTAAGTTTGATCAGGGTCATCTCCAGATGCAAACGCTTGTTTCTGGCTGTTTTATAATGAACATCACATTCATTCAACAGATCAAGAGCAGAGACAAGATATGATATTGGGATCATGTAAGCATGTTCCAGATATTTATCTTTGACAGTATCGGTGAGGTCCAGCAATGCAATGGTTTCCTGATTTTTGCAAACCAGCAAATTTCTAAAATGATCAGTCAGTCCTGCCAAAAATATATCCGGCTCAAAACCTTTTTGAATCACATCGTGAAACAGGGTGAGTACTGAGGCTATGTTTTCTGTCAGCAGTGCTTCTGTCAACTTCAGATATATCTCATAGTCGAGAATATTCAGATTGCTGATTACCTGCTGATATGTCAATTGCCCTCTTCCACCACTCACCAACCTGTCAAACAAAGACAAGGCATCTCTCAAAGCACCGTCTGCTTTTTGAGCTATCATATGAAGTGCGGTATCTTCTGCAATGATGGACTCCTTAGCGGCAATTTCCTTCAGGTGGCTGACCATCTGGGGTACTGAAATCCTTCTGAAATCATAAATCTGACATCTGGAAAGGATGGTAGGAAGAATCTTGTGTTTTTCTGTAGTTGCCAGAATAAAAATGGCATATGGAGGAGGTTCTTCCAATGTCTTCAGGAATGCATTGAATGCTGCAGTCGAAAGCATGTGAACCTCATCTATAATGAAGACTTTGTAATTTCCACCCTGAGGCGGGATTCTTACTTGCTCCACCAACGATCTGATATGATCTACTGAGTTGTGCGAAGCCGCATCGAGCTCTACTATATTAAAGGAAGCAGTGTGTTGGAAAGCTACACATGAAGAACAGGTTCCACATGGTTCGAAGTCTGCAGATTTGTTCTCACAATTGATAACCATTGCCAAAATCCGGGCACAAGTTGTCTTTCCTACGCCTCGTGGGCCACAAAAGAGGAAAGCATGCGCAAGATGTTCTGTCTTCAAAGCATTCTTGAGCGTCTGGGACACATGTTCCTGACCTACAACTTCTTCGAATTTTTGCGGACGGTATTTTCTGGCAGAAACTACAAATGCACTCATCAATTATCTTTATTCTGGGAGACCAAAGGTACAATTTTTAGATAGTTCGCACGGATAATTGTGCATCTCAATAGATATTTCTCGTTGCTTACAAGTTAGTTAGAGCTATTGGGCAAGGTATTTGCGTATCTTTGTTGCGTATTTAATTAGTGAATTAACATAAACCTTAAAATGCGATCTATTATCTCCTTTGCAGCAGTGCTGCTACTTTTCGCTGCCTGCAATAAAAATAACGAACCCGGACTGGTCAACAAAGCAACAGACATGGCAGTCCCGCTGGGTTTCAATTACGAGACTTCCCGAAACATTACTTTCAGCATTGCAGTTGTAGACGACCGCTTTCAAAGTCAGTCGCATATAATAACTGTTTATGAAGGTAATCCTTCAGAAGGCGGCGCAGCTGTCATTGCAAAAGGCGCAGGAACGATTTCTGCCCCGTTCAGCGGAAGACTGGATCTGACCAATATCAATAAAGATATTTATGTTTCCAAAAAAGCTCCGGATGGCTCACTTACTATCAAGAAGGCATCTATTACAGGCAACAGAATTGATTTAACCTTCGAAAACCTGGGAGGCAATATCGAAACCCGTAATCCATCTCCTTCCTGTAATTCCGGTTGCAATAACACTATCAACAATCAGAGTAATCAAAATGTGAATACCAGTAGTGGCACTACTTGTATTACCGGTACTTTCTCAGGAAACATTACCATTGGAGGAAATGGAGTTGTAAGAATCTGCGGAAATGCCAACATCAGCAATATTAATTTTAATGGAAATAATGCGCAACTGATCATAACGAGCACGGGAAATGCGACATTCGGTTCATTCTCTTTTAATGGAATTGTTACCAATTACGGTACGATGACCGTCAATGGAGACTTAAACGTGAACAGCAACGGTAATTTAATCAATGAAAATATTCTGACTGTCACTCAACAATGGAATATCAGCGGGGCGCTGGAATCTATTAACAGAGGTACAATCAATGTGAATCAAAGAATTCAATTGAACAGTAATGGCTTCTTATCCAATTATTGCAATATAACAGCCAATACAGGATTTACAGCTAATGGTAAACTAAACAATCATTCATTCATCAAGTGCAACCAGGAATTCACTGCTCAAGCAACAGGCAGTAACTTTATCAGATTGCATAATGGAGCATTCCTTTCTACCAAAGATCTTAGACTGAATAGTGGTGCCATCAATGGAATTGGAGCCACATCACTTGTGAAAGTGACTCAGAGCACAGTTATTAATAGTGGAGGATCTGTCACAGGAGCCATTCAGTTCTGCGATGTAAATGGAATAGAGACCAACAATGGTACCATCGGTTCAGGAGCTACTCAGGGATGCGATCTGTATATTGCCAGCAACTCTTGCTTCACTGAGGGAAATGGAACAGCACCAGGTGGTGATGGAGATGGAGACAATATACCTGATGATGATGATGATTTTCCGGACGATCCGAATGGTGCATTTGGCACCTATTTTCCATCCCAAACCGGAACACATACTTTGGTTTTCGAAGATCTATGGCCGGGACTTGGCGACTTTGATATGAATGATGTCGTTATAGATTTCAGATACCAACTGGTAACAAACGGGCAGAATCTTGTGACCCGAATCAATGCAACTTATATTCTTAGAGCGGCAGGTGGATCTGCAGGAGCAGGGTTTGGTGTAGAACTACCTGTTTCACGTGCAAACATAGCTTCAGTGACTGGCGGAACGCTGGAAGCAGGTCAGTCAAAAGCGATCATTATCGTCTTTGAAAACTCTAAATCTGAACTGGATAAATGGAATACTGAAAACGGTGAAGGTTCTGTTCCTGTGAAATCGTATAATGTATCTATCGTGTTAACAACACCTGTCACATTGGGAAGTATTGGTCTGGGCGTATACAATCCATTCATCTGGATTGTCAACAAAGGGAGAGGTCATGAAATTCATCTTCCCGGCAAGACACCTACAGACCTTGTTGATAGTGGAATCTTCGGAACCGGACAAGACAATAGCAACCCATCTGGAGGCCAGTTCTACATTTCTCAAAACAATCTGCCATGGGCAATTTATGTCCCTGCCAATTTCAGTTATCCAATTGAAAAAGCTGATATCACCCAGGCATATCCGAACTTTGCCATCTGGGCACAATCAGGTGGTACGCAGGCACAGAACTGGTATCTGCCGGCACCGGGAAATATCAATGCAAGTTTGATATATAATCCTTAGGGAGAAAAACATGATTTCATTTGAAATCGATATTATGCAGAATAAATAATCACAATTATTTCAAAAAGGAGAGGCTCTAACCTCTCCTTTTTTATTGGCTCCAATGCACGTTATACAGCAGATTTTTTCAACTTATAGCATATTAAAAATAATCTTTCCAAAAAATAAAGGCTAAATATTGTAATTGAAATGCAAAAATAATTTGATTATCAAGGTTTTTTCATAAATTGCTTATTGTAACTCAGTAATTGAAATTACAATGATGCCTTCGCTGCCGACTTTCGTTCATCATATACTTATGGGAAAAATCCAAGTGATTTTGCCAATGACTTTGATGTTATGCAGTTTGGCAATGCAAGCACAAATAACCTGGTTTGTCAAAGCCAGTCCCGGCGGAGATAACAATGGGCTGGATTGGGAGAACGCATTTATAAATCCTCAGGATGCGTTTGATAAGGCAAGAGATGGCGATCAAATCTATATTCAATCCGGTACGTATTTACCAATACATACAATTGCCGGACAGTCCAATCCAACTTTCAAAAGAGAACATACATTCCATATTACCAGAAATATCAAAGTATATGGATCCTTTGAAGGCAATGAAATGAGTCATTGGGACAGGAAATTTTCAGTACCTAATACCATTTTTAGTGGTGATTTGAATCAGGATGACGTAGCCATTGATGATCTCCAATCTGAATTTTTTCCGCTTGAAAATAATGGGGATAACATATATCATATCATCACTGTGGACGCAAGGGTCCCCGAAGTATTATTGGACGGAATTCACATTTATGGAGGATATGCAAGCTCACCTATCTCCGGTGAAGGTGCCGGTATTTTTTTCCAACATAATGCTACAGCAAAGATAATTGTAGATATACACAGGTGCATATTTTCAAATAATCGGGCATTAAATTCGGGAGGAAGTATTTTTATCAATGCTTCCGTTGAAGAATTTAATATCACTTACACTGAATTCCTTTCCAATCGAGCTGGCAGAGATGGTGCCGGATTATTTGTCAGAACACACAGAAATCTAAAGTTTAACATGGAGGAATCTAAGTTCCTCAATCATGCAGCATTTAATGGCGGGGCAATATTCATGGAATCTTTGACCAATTCCAATATTAAAATTGCAGGCTCAGATTTTATTAATAATAAAGCAAGTGAAAGTGGAGGAGCAATTCGATTCACTACTACTAGAAAAACCTCATTTTTTGAAATTTCACGATCCAGATTCCAAAATAATATTGCAGGTACACAGGGAGGTGCTCTCTATACAGATCAGACAGGCTTAAAAATGGATCAAATTGAGTCTGAAAATAACTCCTCATTTGATGGAGGCTTTTCTTTCTCAACCGGACTTGAAGAATATGAAATTTCTCTCTCAAATTGTGAATTTAAGAACAACAGGGCAAATAATTTGGGAGCAGGGATCGCCGCAATCAATGCCAGTCTCGAAGTAAAAGAATCCAGTTTTAGCAACCATTCAAAACCCCTGGTCGGTGGCGTCTTCTATCTGTACCACACCGTGCCAAAGACCCGCCTTTATAGTATTCTTGCAGACAATTGCATTTTCGAGAGAAATGAAGCCGTAAAGGGTGCAGTTTTTTTTGAAGCAGCTGTCAATCAAAATTCAGGAAAAGACAACACTTTATTTCTGCGTTCACAATTCCGGCATAACAAAGCTGAAGAAGGTGGGGTGTTTTATATTTCACAAAATATCCCTGTGAACAAAGTGTTTAGCAGAACCTATTTCAGCTGTGTATTTGCTGACAATAATGCAGTGAATGGGGGAATGCAATACTACAAATCAACAGCTCCTGCAGATGAATTTTTCTTGAACTGTACATTCTACAATAATAAAGCGAGCGGGAAAGACCCATTATTTTACTTTGACATTCCTGATGCAGGCAGTGGCAAATCGGGTGTGGATATTTTCAATTCCATTCTTTGGAGAAATTCAACAGTAAATCAGAATGCTTTTATTGAGTCCAGTCAAAATTGTCAGCTTAGTTTATTCAATACGCTGATTGACAGACAGAGCTGTGATGATATTCAATATCCGGTTCAATGCAATAACAATATTTACAATCTGGATCCTTTATTTTTCAACGCCCCTGCCGGGGATTTAAGGTTGAGGGTTTGTTCGCCTGCAATAGACAAAGGGGATAATTCACCAGTTCTGTTCCCCGTTTTTCCCCGGACTGATATTTTAAAAAGAGAGCGGATAAGGAACAATATTGTTGACCTTGGAGCATATGAAGTACCGCAACCTTATTTTGCTGAAGACACAATTTTTATCTGCAGCGGAGACAGTCTCTGGAATGAGGCTTTAGGCTGGATTTATGCGCCGGGATTATATCTGGATACAATGGGTATATTGAATGGCTGTGTGGATGAACATGCCTATTTTGCATTGGAAGCCGATACCATAAATTATGTCATCCAAACATTTGCATCAGATTGCAATTACGATGGAATTGAGATAAAAGTCAGTTCTCCTCTGGATGTTGAATTCGAATGGCGAAAAGCAGTAGAGATTATTTCAAGCTCCCATGCAATTAAAATTCAGAGTCCGGGCTGGTATTATTTATCCGGCACCGGGGAGAATTTCTGCCCTTTGATGGATAGTATTTTTATCGATTCAATACCAAGAATGCCAATTTTTACTAATGAGGTGCAGCATATTAATTGCCTGCAGCCACAGGGTGAAATTGAATTAAAAAGCAATGATAAAGATTTCAGAATTAGCTGGGAAGGTCCTTCAGGCATAGCAGGAAATTCTGCCCTGATACAATCAAATATACCAGGGATATATACAGCCGTAGTGAGAGACGCCATGGATTGTCCTTATGATTTTAGGATTGAAATCCTGGCTGATACCATTTCCCCAACAGTAAAAATCAATGAGGAAGCATTCGATCCTTGTCAACCTGATCCCCGTGAATTGAAGGCTGAATTAATTAATGCTGAGAATACCACATCTGACTGGCTTAGCAATACAGGCAGCTGGGAGTCAGGTTCAGATCCTTTGAGTATTTTTGCCCAAGCTTCAGGTATATATTATTTCCGCGCTATTAATATTGAAAATGGTTGTGCATCTCAGGATAGCGTTGAAGTACGGATGGGAAATGGGGAGATAGTTCCTTTGCTTTGGGATGAAACAAATACCGGCTGCGGCGACCAATATACACAGGCTCTGAAAATTCTTGAGATGGATGGGGGTGTGCCCCCTTACGCACTATCAGTAGATGGAATTAATATGGATATCAATGCATACTCCCAGATACGGGCGGGTATGCATGAATTTAGCATTATGGATTGGGCAGGATGTAAATGGGACAGCACATTCATTGTGGAGCCTGTCCCAAGTCTTTTCATTGACCTGGGTCCTGATATCACAGTGAAACCCGGAACCGGACTTGAATTATTTGCAGCGACTGATATTCCATCCGATCATTTACAATTTAGCTGGAATAACCAATCTTCTTGTCAGGGCTGTCCAAATTTTCCCATTCAAATACTTCAGGATACTATGATAATTGTATCTGCATCTTTGAATCAGGATTGTATAGCCTATGACTCAATTCAAATCTACATAATAGAAGATCCAAGAATTTTTATTCCAACCGCTTTTTCTCCGAATGGAGATGGCATCAATGATGTGCTGGAGTTTTTCTCGGGAGACAATGTGAAGCAGGTAAATAGTTTCAGAGTGTATAACCGGTGGGGAAATCTGGTGTTCGATTCTGCACATTGTAAGGATCCTGCAGGTTGCAAATGGGATGGAAAATATAATTCTATGCCTTTGGATCCTCAGTTACTGGTGTGGAGCATGAAATTAGAAATGAAAAATGGCACGACCCACCAGCTTCAGGGGGAGGTGGCGATTATCAAATAGCTACTTTAATTTTTCCAACATCTCGTCACTCAGGTCTTCGCTATAAATTCCATATGCATTGACTAGTGTGCCCTTCAAATTGTGTTTTTCAGATGAAATAGCATAGATAATAGATTGATCAGAGGGGTCAGTATTTCCTTCAAAACGGAAGAATTTATCTATTTGAAATTCATCCGTATGAACTTCAAATGCACCATTCTGACATTCCAGACAATGTGCTTTCAGGTTGAAATCTTCAACATATCCCTGAGCTTTCAGACCTTGAATAGCCTCTACAAGTGTATCGTAATTTTCCATTATTTTAGAATTTTATTAATGACCCGGATGAAATTCACGGTTGATTAAATCCTGGTATTCAGGATGACGTTTGACATAGGAAGCTACAAAAGGGCAGTACACCATTATTTTGAACTTTTCCTGTTTCGCATATTCCAACCCAAATTTTGCCAACCCGGCTGCAATGCCGGTACCTCTGGCATTTTCAGGTATAAAAGTATGCATAAATGCCAGATTTCCCTTGTAAAATCTGTAGTCTATATAGCCAAACTCCTCACCGACCTGAGTTTCAAACCTTTGGCGTTTGGTATTCATTTTGATATCTGCAGGTTCTTTCATTAAAAAGTAATTCAGAGAATTAAGTTAATACTTTTAGTGTAAAAACTCCACTTTAAATGAAAAAGTGCACTTAACAATACTCTGTCGATCCGGCAATGACAACCTTTCCTTCAAAATAGTGTATTTTTATATTAGAAAGTATTTCACACTTCAAAAACTCAACATGAAAATTTCTCAAATTTTACTTCGAAGCCTAGTCCTGCTTTTTACGGCAATAATCCTTTTGAGTTTTGTTGCTTGTGAAAAGGAGGAAAAGCCACCTGTAGTTCCTGATCCAAATGTTGAAGACACATCTTATATTGCTCCTGGATTCGATATGGTACCGGAGACAAAAGACATCGTGATGTATGAAGTCAATATCAGAGCATTTTCTCAGGCAGGAAATCTTCAGGGAGTCACAGACAGATTAGATTCCATTCGGGCTTTGGGAGTGAATGTCATCTGGTTAATGCCCATTTATCCAATTGGTAAAATTAATTCGGTTAATTCCCCATACAGTATTGCAGATTATAAAGGTGTGAATCCTGAATTTGGAACCCTTGAAGATTTAAAAACATTAGTCAGTACAGCACACACAAAAGGTATGGCAGTTATTTTGGACTGGGTAGCGAATCACACTGCCTGGGATCATCCATGGATAGTCAATAAGGACTGGTACACTCAGGTAGGCGGGGAAATTGTGCACCCTCCCGGAACCAATTGGATGGATGTGGCAGATTTGAATTTTACCAATGCTGCGATGAAACTGGAGATGATAGAAGACATGAAGTTCTGGATCAAAAAAGCAAATGTGGATGGATTCAGATGTGATGCTGCTGATTATGTTCCTCAAAGTTTCTGGAAACAAGCCATAGACAGTATTAAGAAAATTCCAAACAGGAACGTCATATGGTTTGCTGAGGGCGAGAGAAATGATCATTTTTCAGCCGGATTCCAGATGGTATTTTCATGGGATTTTTATTCAAAATTAAAGTCCGTATATAATGGGCAAAGTGCTGCTCAATTATTTGCATCACATCAGGCTGAATATGCTACAGCACCTGCTGGAAAGCATTTTCTCAGATTTACAACCAATCACGATGAATCCGCCTGGGATGCCACTCCTGTTCAATTATTCGGAGGACAAAATGGATCGGTAACAGCATTCGTTGTAATGGCTTATATGGGTGGAGTTCCATTGATATATGGAAGTCAGGAAGTCGGGAGGGCTACTACTTTGCCTTTCTTTACAAAATCAGCAATTAATTGGAGTCAGAATCCGACTACTTTACTTGCATATAAGGAAATCATGAAGATCTATTCTGAAAATGCGGCACTGCGGGGAGGTACTATTCAAAACTATTCACACGCTGATATTGTGAATTTTAGCCGCAAACAGGGAACTGAGGAGATCGTTCTGATTGCAAATGTGAGAAACAGAGTTGTTAACTATACACTTCCAGATGCGCTTAAAAATACAGAGTGGATCAATCTTCGCAATGGAGAAAGTGTAACGTTAACAAGCGCTGTGAGTCTGACAAATTTTGAATATCAGATATTGAAGAAGAAGTAGGATAATGCCCCCTCCACTGAAAATGGGATAATGGGGATCGAAATAAGACGGCGGGGTCTGATGATTTCAGGTTTCAGCTGTCAGTTTTCAGTCCCCAAAGCTTTGGGGATCAGATTTGTTAACAGCCATTTAGCAGCCGTTTTTGTTAAATTGGAATTTCTGAATAATATTCTGAAATTCTATTTTTATATTGCATTGTAAATCAGCGTTCTGCGAAAGTTCTATATAGGAGATTTGAACAGCCAAACAGCCGGTGAATTTAAATAACTTACCGACGAAAGTTTCAGGTATTCATTAAAGGAAAATTCTAATAACTATTCCTGCAACATGGCAGCAGGTGGTTGCTGTTTGGGCTGAAGTCCTCTGTGATATTTACCACTGATTCTGGCTGAAGCATCTAATTTAAAAGTGCCGTTTACCACAATTTCTTCACCTGAAGTGATACCATTTAAAACCAGATATCCATCATCCTGATAGGAGCCTAATTGGATCGTTCGCATTTGGTAGACAGGTTTTGTGTAAGATGTATCTCTTACATAAACTATGGCTTCTTTACCCGACCAAAGTATGGAACTTGCAGGAATCCAAATTCCGGTTGTTTTGGAATTCCCGGAAATTCTACAATCATAATTTGCCCCAATCAATAAGCTTTGGGAAGGGTGTGCAATTTCAATCAATGCTTCATTATTTCCATGAAATATATGAGAAGGAAGATCTGTACTGATGACTCTTCCTGAAACCACAATAGGATTATTCCCATCAACCGTTATTTGGACAGTAGCTCCGGGTCTGTAAGGAAAAGCATTATTGGGTAAATATTTTAATCTTAACCACCCTCTGGAAGATTGATTGATCTCATACAAAGCCATATTTGCACCACTATGCGAAGCGGCATGAGATCCGCTACGGGAGTGAATCTTAGTAACTCTTCCACTGCGATCTGCAAAAATATCCACCGGCTTTCTGTAATCGCCATTCATATCAAATGATTTCAATGTAGCAGCACTTACTTTCCATTCTCTTAAGTTGTTCATAGAGGCACGCATGACAGCATCTGATTTTTTATTAAACTCCAATGCTTCCAGTACGGCAATAAATTCTTTTGAATAGACAGTCCCTATTTTCTGACCTTGCTTTACATATTGACCTTCATGTGTCACGTACATTGCTTCCAGTGTCCCGGGAATATGGGCCATCTGAAGAAATGTGGCTGATTCATCATAACCATATACTGCTCTGTAAGTAATACCTAAGCCTTGCTCTGATGCCTGGCCAACTTTCATGGTTTTTATATAATCTCTGACAGGATCATTTTCTGATATAGCTACCAGATCCGGATTGAAAGCAGTGCCTTCATCGATCATAGCAACCATCTTCATACCACAAAGAGGGCATGGACCTTCTTCCTTACTATGAATATGGGTATGCATACCACACTGATACCTGGTCACTGATGATTTAGCCTCTGCAGCGCAGTCTATGCTTTCATTACTGTTAATTAAAGGTGAGGGCTCATCTGAAGTGAATCTGCCGAGGATATAACTTGAAATCGCAATTACTACAATTAAAGCGACCCATAAAATTCTTTGCATACTCATATAAGTTTCTTTGAATAATATCTCATTGCCAGTATAGGTGTCAAATAAACTCCCAGTAGCTGAAACAACAGACCTCCTACAATCGGCAAAACCAATGGTACCAACAATTCATACCCCTGACTTTTCCCTGTGACAATGGGCAATAATGCTAATAATGTAGTTCCTATTGTCAACATAGCAGCCCCAATCCTTCTCGAACCGGCCATCTTAATTTGCTCCTCCAAATTGTTTCCTTTGGAAATTTCTTCTTTTATATTAGACAACATGATGAGACTTTCTTGTACAGAAAGACCAGCCAGTGCTATAAACCCAATCCAGGCACCTGTATGCAAGCCAAGGTTCTCATGCAAAAACACTGCTCTGGTCCATTCAGTTCCTGCAATAAAGTACAGAAACATTCCTGCACTCAATGTTGCAGTGACACTCATTAATACTATCCCTGAAAGTATCGCTGAACCCAGTCTCCAGTATAAAATCAAAGCAATGATACACAATGTCAAAGTCAACAAAAATATATTCCTTTTGGAAGATTTTCTGATAGCCTCATATTCACCATCCACCATTGCTCCAGCGCCTGACATTAATGGCAATGCTTTTAAGGAGGTGCTTAGTTTTTTCAGAATTTCCTGCGCATCCCATTCTGGTTTGACCAGAAAAGTGACAGCAGAAAATAATTCTCCCTGTTCATGGCGAAGCATCCCGGCCCCTCTCTCAAATTCAATATCAATCAGATCACCTAGTAGATACATTTGACCATTGGGATTCATGACCGGAATACTCAAAATGGCTTGCGGATCTTTTGAATAAGCGTCACCCAAGAAAACTCTTACTGGAGTTTCATCGTTTCCGATGGATTGCCCTGCATGTGAATGTACCTGAAAAGCATGAGATAAATGATGTGATAAATGCGTCTGAGATATACCCGCTTGCTTCAATTTTTCTGTGTCAGGTACTACTTTTATATATTCAGCTGAGGTAGGTTTATCATAGTAGATAGAATATGGATCTATTTCATTCATAGATTGAAGCAATTGAATGACAGCTTCAGATATTGTATCCAGGTGTGACTGATCCCTGCCCGTTATCTTCACAAAATACGGTGATTGGATACTAGTTTCCTGCATAATCATTCTGGCTTGCACAGGTTGCAATCCGGGGGCATGAGAAAGACCACCGATATGCGATTTTTCTGCTATCAGATTCCACAAATTTTCAGCATCAACAATTTCAGGTCGCCAGGCCGGGAGCGATCTCCGAAATACCTGATCTGCTAAGGTAGCTGAATCAAGCGCAGAATATGTATTCCCACTTTTTGTGGCCGGTATGAGCTTTCCTTGCTTATCTCTTGCTATAAGTTGATGTACTGAAATAAAATTTTCAAACATGGATATGGGAGCCGGATCCATCGAAGATGCTGCCTGACCAGCCTTGATAACCACAGATGAAACCTCCGGCACTGATCTGTACAGGGAATCCAGTAATAATCCATAATCCAGTGCTTCATGGATATCAGCGCCATGCGGCAAAGAAGGCATATGTAAATAAACACCTTCATTTAATACAGGCAAATGAGAAGCTGGAATCCGGAAAAATGACCAAATCCCTGCCATCAAAAAACAAACAATGAATATGCCATACCAGGCTGCCTTCTTCATCAGAAAACCCAGGATGACTTTGTAGTAGATTTGATTGAAATGCATTATTACTAATAAGGCTGCAATCAGGCCGGTACCAAATAAAATGTTCAAAACAGGCAATTGCGCCTGCCCTAATGGAGCCCAAAAATGACTGTAAAAAATGAGAAAAATAACGGCAGACACCCGCATTACTATCACTCTTTGTTTTGGCTTTTCGCGTGAAAGAAAATAAGCCAGAAAAATGAAAATTGCAGCAATTCCTGCCAAAAAATTCAAATAAACAAGGGTCAAAGCAGCTGTCAATCCTATCCCGTAACCTATGTTAACAGAGATAGAGATATTTAATGTGCTTCTCAATAAGCCCGGCAGTATCAATAACGTCAGCAATAATGCTGAAATCATCATCAGTGTCTTAGTCCAGGCCAAAGGTGAAAACATGCGTCCTTCAGTCCCTTCCAATAAAAAAACCGGAATGAATGCCAATATCACAATCGAAGCCGATGTGATAAATAAGGGTAATACAGAACGCATAGATTCCTGAATAGCTCCCCTGAGATTTCCACGCTCACTTTGGACCAATTTCTCCTCTACACTTTGAGATAGAATAATTCCAAAATCAACTACAGTACCTATTGCTAAAATCAGACCTGCAACAGATAAAATATGCAGACGAATTCCTGTGAAATACATAATGATAAATACAAGCGAAATGGTCAGGGGCACCATTATAGCAACTATTACAGCTATTCTAAATCGACTCATAAACAAGCACAGTATAAACACTGCAATTAAGCATTCGAGAATAAGTGCTTCCCGAAGGGTACTCATGTTCTTTTGAATCAGGTCCATTCGATTGTAGAAGACATGCGAACTAATTCCTCCATTTCCACTAATGTTCTGCTGGTTCCATTTCTGAATTATATTGTCAATTGATTTCTGTACCTGTGTTAAAACTATCGAAGGATCTGCATGAGGATACAAACTGATAAATGCTCCACTAGTCTCATGTCCTTCAAAAATTAACAGACTATTTCGCTCAGAGGCTGCTGTCTGGACTGCGGCAATGCTGGAAAGTGCCGTAGTTCCTTCATGCCCGTGAACCAGCATTTCCCGAAAAAAATTGGGATCTTTATCGCTTTCGTCCCATTCTATAAAATACTCAATACCATTAAATGAAGCTGTTCCCGAAGAATTGTTGTTGAATGATTTTTTGATCTGCTCAATCAGGGACTCCAGCGAGATTCCCCATCCCTTCATAGCTTCCAGATCCGGAATTATCTGAATTTCAGTTCCGGCACCACCAGCAATTGCTACTTCTGCTACTCCTTCAATTGCATACAATTCCGGAATAAATTCCTTTTGGAGCAGTGTTGACAGTTCATGAGGATCCAGAATAGGCATAAATTCTCCGGTCGAATCTGATTGGTTAAGAATAAAACCAAAAGTCTGATGAACAGAGCTGGTAGGTGGTCCGGCTTCAAGAACTGCTTCTTCCGGCAATATTTGGGGAGGCATTCGATTCAGTATAGCAGTGAGATCATCATATGAGTCCTGAAAATCAGGACTATCATCCATTCTGATATAAAGGAATACTTTCGCATTCATGGTAAGTGCCTGAACTTCCTTTATATTTTTCTGAGACAACAACCATTTGCTCAATGGAATGGTCACTTTCTTTTCCAGAATCCGTGGATTGGCAGCACCTAACTTACAAACGACTACATGTCTGTTTTCACTGAGATCGGGTAATGCATCGACCACCAGTTTATAACCCGGAACTTCTGATTGCCAACTTCCTAAGGGGGAAACCAACAAACCGCCTGTCAGGATGATGACTACCAGCATCCAGGAAAAGATTGAAATCCTATTTTTACTTATTTGAAGCAGATTCATGCAGGCGTACTATTGGTACATAAAGCTCGCATAATAAATCCGTTCACCCAATTTCAATTCCAGAAAATAAATACCCTTCACAAATTTGTGAGACAGTGGCAATGAAGTGGATTTCTCCATCTGTATATCACCTGATTGCGCAGTGCGTCCCATTGCATCGTATATCAGGTATATTCCTCTTTTATTTAAATCAAGATCCAAAACACCTTCCAAAATCACCTCTGTTAATCCATCCGGGACTGGATTTGGAAATACCTTCAATTTGTGATTCACGATTCTGGTAGAAAATATTCCGGTGCTTAATTGAATCTCTTTACACAGGAACTTACTACAGAAATCTTGTTCTCTTTGTACCAATAAACAGACTTTATAATTGCCGCCTGTATTATATCTGTGGAATGGATTCTTTTCATTGCTGGTACTTCCGTCACCAAAGCCCCATAACCAATTATCCGGCTCACCTTCTGTCAGGTCTACAAACTGGAATCCCTGATTCTGATCCGGAACATATTCAAAATCTGGTTGAAATAAAACACAGGGATTACTAAGGTCAATAGTTTTGCAAATTGTACTCTCACATTCAGCTGTCTTCACAGTCAGGCAGACTTCATAAATTCCCAGCCCTGCATAAGTATGCAGAGGATTAAGCACATTAAGCGTAATATTATTATCACCAAATGACCAGGTTCTCAGCATGACGGGACTACTTGTGATCGACAAATCTTCAAATTGAATTGCAAGTCCTTTTCCATCAAAATCAAAATTTGCCTGGCAGATAAAACCTCCGATAAATACAGTTTTGCAAATAGTATCACGACATCCACTGGAGGAATTTTCAAGAAAAAGGCAAACCTGATAGCTTCCATCCGCAGCATATGTGTGATTCGGAGAAAGCTCTCCGGACTGCCCTCCATCGCCAAAGGTCCATGTAACTTCATCATAAGTTCCCGTGCTGGTATTGGTGAATTGCACACTCTTGCTATTGATATCTACTGCAAAATTGAATCCCGCTTTCAATTCAAAACAAGGATTATCACAGTCGGGCGCTACAAACGAAGTCTGAGTGAAGCAGGTTGGATCACTTAAGTCAATAATGCTCAGGGTACGCTCAACTCCATCTCCGGGAATTGAAAACAGCATAAGTTGATTTCCTGATGCATTGTAAGGGATTGGTCCGCCTGGATAGAGCATCCCATTGATCATTATCTGGTAGAATCCGGTCTTTCCTGTTGCAGTCTGAAAGGTAAGCTGCATACTTAATGTGTCATCATCACATGCAGCAGTGCTGGTGATGAGTCCGGCCATTCCTATTCCACCCGGCGATCCGTGAGGAATACAATAATATGAAATTGTCCCGGGATCCAAAACAGGTAAAGTGTACTGCGCACCTTGCCCCAACAAGCCTGAATTAAATGATCCGGGACCTGAAGAATTATCAGATGTAACTGTATGAGGAACAACTCCTGTCCAGTTAAAAACCACCAAATCTCCCGGCTCGACCTGCAGCGTCAATGGTTCGAAATCAAAATCCCGAACGAGCACCTCATGTTCTCTGCCTGAAGAAACTGCAACCTGAACCTGATTGAAAGAACAATTTTGAGCACAATTTTGTAAAAAGACAAAGCCGGAGGCAGCACAAATGGGATTGTCAAGATCCTGAATAGTTATAATATGTTGCTGACCATCTCCTTGTAAAAATAACATTCGTACATTTTCCCCCCGGCGATCATCATAAATAAAAGGACTTCCGGGCAGCAATACCCCGTCGAGATATATTCTATATCCTTCTGCGCTGCCATTTGTAACTCTGAATTTTACCTGAAGAGCTGTCAGTCCATTTTCGCAGGAAAGATTGGCCTGAATAGAACCTGCCATACCTATTCCGGATGGACCACCGTGTGGTATACAATAGTAAGGGTGTGCTCCGGTTTGCTGAATAGTGACTTCATAAGCAGCTCCCTGTCCCAGAATTCCCGAGTTAAACACATCCGGCCCCTGAAGTGCATCAGATGTCACTGTATGCGGAATCACACCTGTGAAATCAAACAAAACGGTCTCTCCTGTTCTAATCAATATATTCTCAGGCAGATAATCAAAATCCCTGACTTCTACCCGATGTACAATATTTTCACCTGTATTAAGATCCATATCCAGGATCGCGCAGCCTGCTCCACACAATGGTGTCTCAAACAAAGCTGTGGCTGCACAACCTGGAGATTCTACATCTTGCACTGTTAAGAAATGGGGACTTCCGTCACCAATAACACGAATAGTGGTTTGATTTAATCCCATTTGATTTTGATAAGTAATGGGTTGAGCATTCAATTTAACTCCATCCTGATAGACCCAATATCCCAGAGGGCTTCCATTTGTGACAGCAAATTGAATAGAAAGAACAGCAGTATCGCCTACACATTCAGAACCACCTGAGACCTGTATGCTTCCTGCCATACCGATACCCCCGGGACCTCCATGGGGAATACAGAAATATCCAACAGTACCTGCATTACCGGGGATGACATCAAATGTAGCACCGGTAGAAAGCAATCCGGAATTAAAAGAACCAGGACCGCTCAAAATATCTGAAGTCACTGTATGTGGTATGGCTCCGGTCCACACGAATCTTACTGTATCCCCTAATTGAATCTGCGCAATTTGAGGTAAATAATCATAATCCCGTACTTGCACCTCATGTACGCCGGGTCCGGCATTAACGGCTAATTGCTCTATTGCACATGCTACTCCACAAGATGGAAGAGTAATTTGCAATGTATCATTGCAGGAAGCATCAACGGCATCTCTGATTTGCATTTGCTTATTGGTGCCGGTTCCTGCCAGTGAAAGGACATAAACAGTTTGACTTCCAGATGTATAAGGAATCGGCTGAGCATTAAATGTAACACCGTCCACCAATACATCAAACCCTGTTGTACTTACATTTTGGTGACTTACTGTTAATGTGACCTGCACCCTGTTTTGTGCATCACACACAGTGCCTACATTTGCTGTTGCATTGATCTGACAAACATTACCTCCGCCACATAAAGGGGTAGTGATGGAACTGATTATTTTGCAGTCGGCATAATCTGCGTCTCTGATCTCGATTGTGTGGCTCATTCCATCGCCGGCAACAGCCACAGTATTTGATTGAATTGGTCCGCTTACATACGCATGCGGGCCCGAGACCTGAGTGCCATCTACAAATACCAAATACCCCTGAACGCCTACATTATTTGCTTGAAAAGAAATAGCCACCTGTACCTGATTATTGGTACAGTTATTATTGACGGTGATTGTTCCTGCCATTCCAATTCCTGAAGGAGTACCATGTGGTTCACAATAATATGGATATTCACCAGGCACTGCGAATGGAACTTCGTACACAAATCCCGGACCCTGAAGACCGGAATTAAAACTGCCCGGACCGGTAGAAACAGAAGAAGTGGCTGTATGTGGTATAACTCCTGTCCAAATGAATTGTACAGTATCTCCTGCATTAATATCTATGAATTGCGGGTCAAACTGAAAATCTTCTACTCCTACTACATGAACCACTGGTGAACCTGTTGACAATGTCAAATTGGTCAGCACACAAGGATCATTACAATCAGAAACACCAAGACTTGTCTGCGCCTGGCAGGTAGGATCACTGAAGTCTTCGACGCGAATGACATGTGTCTGGCCATTTCCGGAAACTAAAATCGGAATAATGGTGGCACCCTGTGTCCCATAATTAAATGGAGATCCGGTGTAAAGAATATTATTTAAATACAAGTTAAAAGATGTACCGGCAGGATTCAATGCATTCACACTGACATTCACAGGCAATGTTTGCTGAGGAGTACAAGGCCCGGTTACGACTGTGGACACACTTAACTGACAAAGTGAAACACCACAATCCGGAGTGGTCACCTGGGCAGTACTAAAACAAGCGGATTGAGAAGCATCCTGAATTTTAATTTGATGCAATTGTGCATCACCTGTTACCGATACTGAAATTTGAACACTATTTCCTGAAGGGTATGGAAATGGACTACCCGAAATTTCAACATTGTCAACAAACACTCTGTAGCCACCTGCTCCCGGATTAGAAAATTCAAAACTTGTACTAACCTGTACAAAGCCATCCACACAAGGAGGAGTCACGCTGACAGTTCCTGCCATACCCACTCCACCCGGTGCTCCGTGAGGAATACAGTAATATGGGACCACACCAACCTCTTCAAATGTTACGGAATATTCAAATCCCTGACCCTGCAAGCCGGAATTCCAGCTACCCGGTCCAGACGGCAGGTCAGTTGTAGCTGTATGCGCAATTACACCTGTCCAAATAAAATCTATTGCATCACCGGTATTAATCGAAATATGCTGCGGATTGAAATCAAAATCTCTTACCTGAACGGTATGCGTTACTGATTGCCCCGCACTTACCTGTAAATTACTGATTTGACAAGGCAGATTGCAGTCTGATGTGGTTACCTGAGCAGTATTGGTACATGCATTATCCTCTACATCTCTTACTATAATTGAATGCGAGGACCCATCGCCGACTACCTGAATATTGACGGTGGTATTGGCTCCCTGATATTGAAATGGATTTCCGTTAACAGGCTGACCATCAACCAATACTATGAATCCTGCATTACCCGGATTAATAGCTGAGACCGTCACTGAAACAGGAACGCTGCCCTGATTACAGGCTCCATTTTGGTTTGCCTGAACATTTAATTGGCAAAAGGAAACATTACAATCCGGTGTTACCAGATTAACAGATGCCTGACAAGCCGGACCGGCAACATCTCTCACTTCAATTAAGTGGTTCTCTCCATCTCCCGGCACAGCAACTGATTGTTGCACGGGTCCTGAAGCAGGATAATCAAAAGGACTTCCGGGAATTATTTGTCCATCGACTAAGACATTATAACCACCGGAGCCACCATTTACAAATCCAAATTGCAGCGAAACCTGTACAAAACCATCATTGCAGGGAGGAGCAGCAGTTATAGTTCCAGCCATTCCAACACCGCCCGGGGCTCCATGTGGTGCACAATAATATGGGTGAACGCCGATTTCAGTAATCGTAACATCATATTGAAAACCTTGTCCCTGCAACCCGGAGCTCCAGCTATTGGGTCCTGAAGGAAGGTCCGATGTAGAAGTATGCGGAACTGCCCCTGTCCAATTAAACCTCACAATATCATTTACATTGATTAGTATAGCCGCCGGGCTAAAATCAAAATCCCTTACATCTACTACATGCGTCACTTGTTGCCCGGCGGAGACACTTAAATTATTGATACTGCAAGGCAAATTACAATCAGGACTTGCTAAGCTTGTTTGAGCAGTGCAGGAAGCATCAGCGACATCTGCCACAGCTATTGTATATGTCTGTCCATTTCCCATCAAAGTAATTGGAACGACTGTATTATTTCCGGTATACTGGAATGGACTACCAGCGACTGGCACCCCATTTGATGTTACCGTAAATCCGGTACTACCTCCATTTAGTGACTGTATTGTAAGGTTGACGCTCACATTACCCTGATTACAAGTCCCATTTTGCTGCGCTGTGACATTAATTTCACAAAATGAAGCATTACAATCAGGAGTTGTAATGTTATTTGAGGCACTGCAGGTGGTTGTTTCTGCATCCTGAATCAGGATTACATGCGACATTCCATTCCCGGGGACCAACACCGGAATGCTATTTATGCCATTATTGTCATCATATGGAAAAGGTCCACCTGAGACCATGTTTCCATCCACTAAAATATTAAATCCTGTGAAACCTGCATTAGATGCCTGAAAAGTTACTAAAACACTCACAAGTCCATTATTGCATGGTGGCACAGCTGTGATGGTACCGGCCATACCTACTCCTCCGGGAGCTCCGTGAGGCAAGCAATAATATCCATAATTGCCCGGGTCTGTTATTGTCACCATGTAATGGGCCCCCTGATTCAACAATCCTGAATTCCAGGTATTCGGACCGGCGCCAACATCAGAAGTACTTGTATGTGGCACTACACCCGTCCAGAAAAAATCAATAATATCTCCGTTCGTGATTTGGATAGAAGGAGGGAAAAAGTCAAAATCCCTTACTTGAACCGTGTGCGTTACTGCAGAGCCACTACTTATTGTCACATTTGAAATATTACAGGGAGCACTGCAGTTGGGTGTAGTAAACATTTGTTCGCCGAAACAATTTACATCCTGACTATCTCTTACTCTTACGGTTTGAGACTGACCATTGCCGGGAAGTTGAACGGTAAAAAGGGTATTTCCCCCTGAGTTATATGGAAAGGGTCCTCCGGGAAGGAGAACATTATTTACCAATACCTGAAACCCCTGTGCACTGCCGTTAATGGTAGCGATAGTTAATTGATAGGGAACCTGATTATTGGCGCATCCTCCTGATTGTGCTCCTGAAAAGCTGATATTGCAAGCGGGTGCAGCGCCGCAGTCAGGAGCATTGTATGTTCGTGTATTGATACAGGTCGGTTCTGCTACATCCTGCACTTCTACGGTATGTGCCATTCCATCTCCTGCGATGGTGATTATTTGACTATTTGGACCTGTACCGGAGTACATGAATGGACTTCCGGGAATATTCACCCCATCTACCCGAATATTATATCCTGCCGGGTTAGCAATGGAGGTGTTGAAAGATACTTGCACCGGATTTTGTCCACCAGGTGGGCAGTTTGCAATGATCATTCCCGACATCCCATTTCCGTTTGGACCACCATGAGGCTGGCAATAATATCGGTGAGTACCCGGATTGGTTATATATACAGGGTAGGTAGCTCCAAAACCCAATTCTCCGGAACTCCAGGAATCCGGTCCGGTCGTTGCGTCAGAAGTAGTAGTATGTCCCCCATCTATAAATTGAAAATTAACCAAATCTCCAATTAGAATAGTTTGATTCACAGGTTGAAAAAAGTTACCACCAACATTAATAGTATGAGTGGCTCCCCCTGAAAATTGTAATGCCATTCCGGAAATAAAGCAATCTGAGGTACAATCTTCAGATTGAAAATCCTGTATCACCTGACATCCCTCCACATCCTCAGAAATAACTGCAATGACATGGCTCAGTCCATCGCCGGGAACAAATGTATTAATGGTGACCGGCTCATCTTCCCTTACTCTGAAAGGACTTCCGGGGACAAGATTTCCATCAATTGAGACATTGACATCCCGGGCGTTGTCATACATGTCAGTGATAAAAATGCGAATGGGTATTTCTCCATTTGAATTGCAATCCCCGGTTTGCGTCACAGTTACAGTCATATGGCAGATCTCGAGATCAAAACAGAACTGATCTGAACAATTGTTAGCAGTGGTAATTGTTAGACAAACCACATATTCATCCTGCCCGGGAAAGACATGAACAGGATTCTGTTGATTCGAGCTGCTTCCGTCGCCAAAATTCCAGTTCCAGGACACAATAGGAGATCCAGTGGTAGTAGATTGATCCATGAAAGCAACATTGACTCCTACCATATCAAATGAGAAAAGCGATGTGCAATTTTGAGCGATAAGCGTCTCAAACTGAAAGAAAAATATAAAAAAGGATATTAAAAGTACTGTTGATTTCATGTGTCACTTATGTTTACACCCCAATGTAGTTATATATAGAGTCCGGGCTGTGGTCTATTAAGATGGAGTTGGAATTTAAAGTGATGAAACAGGTATTCAAATACAACTATTATTATTTCTTAGCTAAAACAGTAAATCTTATCGGGATGAAGAGAAAAAAGTATTGTTATTTTTTTGCAAAACATTTGCACAATACAGAATGACTTGTAATTTTACCTCTATATGGCAAGACAAGCATCATTTTATTGGTCATTCTGTTCTTTTTTTTACTTTCAAAAAGTAGACCGGAAGTCCTTTGCTTGAGCCATTTAAACAAAACGAATCAAGATTAAATCAGAAGCCCGGTCCCAACAGACCGGGTTTTTTTTTGCTAAAAATTAAAAAAATGCCAGGTAAGACTTATCCTACTAACATAAAACAATCAGCTCAGCCAAAACGTGCCCATGCTGCTGTTAATAACATTGCCATTCAGGGATATGAAGGTTCTTTTCATCAGGAAGCTGCACAGCTCTATTTTGGGAATGAAATAAATATTGCGCCCTGTGATTCCTTCAGAAGCCTGATCAAATCCGTTACACAGGATGAACAAACAACTGCAGCCGTCATGGCAATCGAGAATTCCATTGCCGGAAGTATTTTACCAAATTACAACCTGATCCTGAACAGCGACTTGCAAATTACCGGGGAAATTTATCTCCATATACAGCAACAACTCATGGTCAATCCTGGCGTTCGTCTCGAAGATATTCGGGAAGTTCATAGCCACCCGATGGCATTGCTTCAATGCATTGATTTTTTGGAATCTCATCCGGGCTGGAAATTGGTCGAAACCGAGGACACAGCACTTAGTGCAAAACATTTGCATCAATATCATCACAAACATGCAGCAGCGATCGCGGGGAAATTAGCAGCAACACTGTATGGGCTTGAAATTTTGGCAGAAAACATACACAGCATTGCAAATAATTATACACGATTTCTGATCCTTCATAAAAATGAAAGTGCAGTAATACCTGAAGGTGCTAATAAAGCTTCGGTGAATTTCCATACTTCACATACGAAAGGAGCGCTGGCTCAGGTATTATCTATTATTTCAGAACACTGGATCAATCTGAGCAAACTGCAAAGCATGCCCATACCTCAGAATCAATGGACCTATAGCTTTCATGTAGATATGGAATTTGATGATTTATCTCAGTTTGAAGCAGCCCTGGAAGAAATGAGTGCCTATACAGAAGGAATCAAAGTACTGGGGATTTATAAAAACGGAAAAAACTAAATTATGGAAATCGCCAATCGACTTCAGGGCATAGGTGAATACTATTTTTCTCAAAAACTGAGGGAAATAGAACAACTCAATCAACAGGATGCAGCACCAATTTTGAATTTGGGCATCGGCAGTCCCGATCTGCCTCCTCATCCGGATGTAATCAATTGCCTTCATCAGACGAGCCTGAAAACAGACCATCACGCCTATCAAAGCTATAAAGGAAGTCCTGTATTGAGACAGGCAGTAGCAAAATGGTACTTTGACCATTACAATACCAGCATAAATCCTAATACAGAAATTCTGCCTCTGATTGGTTCGAAAGAGGGGATAATGCATATTTGTATGACTTATTTGAATCCCGGAGATGTTGTACTAGTACCTAACCCCGGATATCCAACATATAGTGCTGCCGTGAAACTGGCGGGTGGAACAGTGAGGGAATATTTGCTGGAAGAATCGGGAAAATGGATGCCTGATCTTGAAAATTTGAAAGGCTCAGGTGCAAAAATTATGTTTGTCAATTATCCTCATATGCCAAGTGGTCAATCTCCTTCCAGACAATTTTTTGAAGAATTGATCCGCTTTGCTAAGGATGAGAATATCCTGCTCATTCATGACAATCCTTATAGTTTTATTTTGAATGATGAACCTTTGAGTCTGTTATCAATAGATGGAGCAAAAGAAGTAGCCCTGGAGCTGAATTCACTCAGTAAAAGTCACAACATGGCCGGATGGAGAGTAGGTGTTTTGCTCGGATCTGCTTTACATATTGAGAATGTTTTAAAATTTAAAAGCAATATGGATAGTGGTATGTTTCTGCCTGTTCAATTGGCAGCTGCTACAGCATTATCTCTTGATAAATCATGGTATAATGCACAAAATGCCATTTACCGACGTCGCAGGCAGATTGCTTACCGCATCATGGAGGCCCTGGATTGCACATTAGAAAAAGATCAAACCGGAATGTTTTTATGGGGACGAATTCCTGAAAAATATGCAGATTCCTATCAGTATAGCAATGAAGTGCTCCATTCAGCCAGGGTCTTTCTGACACCGGGAGGTATCTTCGGGTCTCAGGGAAATCAATATCTGAGGCTAAGTCTCTGTACCCCCGAAAGTGGATTACAAAAAAGTCTGGATCGCATACTGCAGTATAAATCCCAGCCATCTGTTGCAACAACTCAAACAGCAGGGTCATGAAAGAAAACAACATAATGCCGGATTCAAATCTTCATCAAAAATGGACTGTAACTACAGTCATTGGTCTTGGTTTGATTGGCGGATCCATGGCCTTGAGACTAAAAGAATTGAGACTTACAAATAAAGTTCTGGGTGTAGATGCAAATGAGGTTCATGGAAGAATCGCTTTAGATTCAGGTATAATTGATGAGTATATAAGCATGAATGAAGCAGTTCCCAGATCACAATTGATCATCATCGCCACCCCGGTCAATAGTATCCCTGACATTTTAAATAAAATACTTAATGAATCGGAACAGCAAGTGATTGTAGATATGGGTTCTACTAAAGCCGGGATCTGCCACTCAGTTTCCGGCCATGGAAAACGAGGTCGCTTCGTAGCTGCACATCCCATGTGGGGAACAGAATTTTCGGGACCATTAGCAGCTACAGTTGAATCCTTTAGTGGCAAAGCTGCCATCATTTGCGAAGCAGAAAAATCTGATCAGGATGCATTACAGTGCGCCATTCATATATTCAGCGCTTTGGGAATGCACATTCTCACAATGAATCCGGAAGAACATGATCTGCATACGGCTTATGTAAGTCATTTGGCACATATCACTTCCTTTGCTTTGGCAAATACGGTTTTGGAAAAGGAAAAAGAAGAAAAAGCCATTTTTGAACTGGCAAGTGCAGGTTTTGGAAGCGCCGTCAGACTGGCCAAGAGTAATCCCGATACATGGGTTCCTATTTTTAAAGAAAATAAAGAATATCTGCTTGATGTACTCAATGAGCATATGAGTCAACTCAGAAAATTTAAGTCTTGTCTGGAAAAAGAAAATTGGGAATATCTGCATGAGCTGATTACAGCATCCAATCAAATTAAAAAAGTATTGGACAAGCAAATCGAAGTCCCATTCAAAGCCCCTGAACACTTAGCGATATAATCTATTTAACACAAAAGAAATGACTAGCAACATGCAAACCTCCGCTCAGGATATCCTTACAATTGATCAAACGCTGGCAAAAAGACCGCTCATCATCAGTGGCCCATGCAGTGCTGAGACTGAAGATCAACTTATCAATACAGCCATCAGACTGGCAAAGACCGGTAAGGTTGATATCCTAAGAGCAGGTATCTGGAAACCACGAACCCGACCGGACATGTTTGAAGGAATTGGTACCAGGGGATTGCCATGGTTGAAGGAAGCTAAGAAACAGACAGGCTTACCTACTGCAGTGGAGGTCGCAACGGCAAAGCAGGTCGAAGATGCTCTGATGTTCGACGTGGATGTTGTCTGGGTAGGTGCCCGCACTACTGTCAATCCTTTCAGCGTGCAGGAAGTCGCTACCGCATTGAAAGGAGTGAAAATACCTGTGCTCATTAAAAATCCCATCAATGCAGATCTGGATCTCTGGGTAGGGGCAGTCGAGCGTATCAGCAAGAGCGATGTAGCCAGTGTCGGCCTGATCCACAGAGGATTCAGCAGTTATGGAAATACCACTTATAGAAATGCTCCAATGTGGCATTTGGCGATTGAAATGAAGCGAAGATTTCCTGATCTGATGATGATCAATGACCCTTCACACATCTGCGGAAGACGGGATTTATTGCAGGAAATAGCACAGAAAGCTGTGGATCTGGACTTTGATGGTCTTATGATAGAAAGTCATATCGATCCGGATCAGGCATGGACGGATGCAAAACAGCAGATCACTCCGGAGACAGTTGCAACTCTTCTGGATGCCATTATATGGAGGAAAGAAGATGTAGTTTCTGAGGAATTCCATGCCGTTCTGGAACAATTGCGTCAAAGAATTAACAATCTGGATGATGAGCTATTACAGCTGCTGAGTCAGCGCATGAAGATTGCTGAGGAAATCGGGATTTATAAAAAGAACAATCAGGTCACCATCCTTCAAACCAGCAGATGGAATCAAATCCTGGAAGAAGCTTATGCAAAGGCTGAAAAGTTGAAGTTGAGCAAAGAATTTATCTCCCGCTATCTCAATGCAGTACACATGGAAAGTATCAATCATCAGAATGAAATCATGAATAAAGAATGATATTTGTAGTATGAGAACTTTTAATACTTTTAATGTATTCATTCCAATTTTCTTATTCATTTCAGGACTTTGCCATGCGCAATCAGATAAAGAAGATGTCCTGTCACTCCATCAGAAGAAATTCGAATGGATGAGCAGCAAACAGCTGGATTCCTTGTCTTTATTATTGGACAAAGATGTATTGTATATTCATTCCAATGGGTGGATTGAAACAAAGGAAGAAGTGTTGGGAAATATAGAATCCGGAAAGCTTAGTTATCGCAAGGTCACAGTAGATAAAGCAGATGCCAGAGAATATGATAAAACTGTTATCGTGCAGGGATCAGGATTATTCGAAGTAGCACTGGAAGGAAAGCCACTCGACATCAAATTGAACTATACAGAGGTGTATGTCAATGTGGATGGGGAATGGAAGTTAGTGAGCAGACATGCGTGTAAAATTTAGATTACATCAATAGATTAAACCCTACCTATTAGTAGAGAGTTAATACAAGCTGAACTGAAGGTTGAGAAATTTCCAATGAAACAGTCATTGTAAAAAAAAATCAGTCTACTTACCTTCTCTTCGTCCATATCATCCCTGCTATTCCTATCAGCATAAATACAACAGATATCAGTTCTGCCTGTGTCACTTCCATTCCGAGGAAAGGAAAAGTATCATTTACTCTGATTTTTTCTACAAAGAATCGCTCAATGCCTGCCAGGAAGGCGTACAAAAAGAAGATAAATCCGGGAGCTGTTACACGTTTTCTTAAGCCCCACAGTATTCCCAGAATGATAAAACCCATCAAAGTCTCATATATCGGAGTAGGATATACGGCCACCGGCAGCTGTGTGCAATAATCCCACACACAATCTGCCATAGGGACACCTTCTTTCAGTACATTGTGTGGATAAGTTTGGGCCCAGAGATTATCAGGTACCCACTGCAGCCAGCCGGGTTTAGCAACACTCGCAATACCCCAGTCGCCATCACCCGACAATTGACAACCGATACGTCCCACTGCATAGCCTGTAATCATGGCAGGTGCTGCTGCATCCATCATATTCAAGCCCGGAAAACCCTGTTTTCTGACAAATCTCAATACTACAAAAAAAGCAACAATCAATCCTCCATAAATCGCCAGTCCGGTTCCTGAAAACAATTGCCCGACCGGGTCTTTTATAAAAGCACTGATGTTCTCAGCACTTTCAAAAATCGCAAAAACCTTCGCTCCTATAAGTCCGGAAATCGCAGCCATGACAGTGATATCTCCCACCATTTGGTAAGGTTGCACTGTCTGCATGGTTTCTCGTGGTTTTGGAAGTGCTTTTTTATTTTTTAAATAGTATTGTAAACCACCAAAAATGATGGCGCCCAGAATTCCTCCAATTGTTGATCCCTCAGTGGACAACAGCACTGAAGCAGCATCAGCCAGGAATGCTTCAGAATTTTGAAAAATATACAAACCCTTGAATCCAATAATAAATCCTATTATGGCCTGAACCAGTAAAAATTGAACCGTAGCTGCTTCACCTTCAATGACCTTTACCTGCACCGGCTTCAGAATTCCCGCAGCTGTGAGTCGCTTCATTTCCTGACTCAGTATCCATGCAGATGCGAGAAATGCAAATGCAAGCATCAAACCAAATGTCTTGATTACTGATGCCCAATTATCCGGCTCGATGCCAAATAAACCATGTAAAATGTAGGAAAGATCTGGATACATAATGTTTCGTCTCTTAGGTAAGACACAAATATAATGGTATTGATTAAAGAGAAGCTATTTGATGCTGTATGCTTTGTGTTAAAGGTCGATACAACAAGATTACCAGATAGCTGGATTTGCTGTTAGCTGTTGGCTATTAGTAGTTGGCAAACAGCCGCTGCTAGCTCTGGCTTCTTCCCCAAAGCTTTGGGGACTGGCTGAACAGCCGGGTTGAGGTAGGCTGCGCCAGTGGATTTAGTTTAGAGATCGTGTGAAGAGGGGCGCTTCGCTGCCTCTGTGTGTGCGAATTCTCCTTCGTCAAATTCGCGGGATGTGGTTCGCAAAGCTCACGGGATGAATTGTGAGTGGAGTGTATGCGTGTGAAAGCAGCCGGGTAGGGAGTGTTGAGTAGGTCTCTATAATTGATCGTCGCAGACGATCATTGGCTGTTACACATCCCGTGAACGAAGTGAACCACATCACGCACGGCCGTAGGCCGAAAGGCAGCACACGAGCGAGGCGCAGCCGACGCTCACACACCGGGTATGGAGCTCCTCTCTAATGCGCCCTAGGCGCACTACTCTATTCAACAACGTTGATGAGGTTGGAGAAACTTGAACTTTGGGGAAAAAATCAGCAGGAGAAACACTGTATCAATCCTTTCAATCCTATCAATCTTCCTCAATCTTAAATTGACACCAACTCATGTCTGGGAATTCCGCGAAACAAGCCCTCCTCATCCAGTTCAGTTAACTGGAAATCTATCAGTTGATTGATCAGTAAAGGATCCCCTTCAAACACAACTTTGAGATAGTTGTCTGTAAAGCCTGAAAGCGCACCCTCGGATGAGCCCTGCTCTACCAGGACCTGTTTGGTTTGGCCTGTAAATTGAGCATAAAAAGCGCGCTTCTTCTTTTCGGAAAGAATCCTCAAACGCTCATTTCTTTCTCTTCTGATATCCATGGGAACGACTTCGCTCATTTCTGCTGCCGGTGTATTTGCTCTTTCAGAATAAGTGAAAACGTGGAAATAAGAAACATCCAACCCGTGCAAAAATTCAAAAGTATCCATAAAATCATCCTCTGTCTCCCCCGGAAAACCGACGATCACATCTACTCCTATGCAGGCATGAGGCATGACTGATTTGATTTGGCTGACCCGGGAAGCATACCATTCTCTTTTGTATCTGCGGCTCATCAATGCCAATATTTTGTTGCTTCCGGACTGCAGAGGCACATGGAAATGTGGAACAAATCGTTTGCTGTTTGCAACAAAATCAATGATTTCATCCGTCAATAAATTGGGTTCAATGGAGGATATTCTGAAACGATCAATACTTTCTACCTGATCCAATTCTTTGATCAGATCGATAAACAATGCTTCCTTCTTAGCTCTTGTCCCTTCAATAACTGCAGTTCCATTGCCAAAATCTCCCAGATTGACCCCAGTCAACACGATCTCTCTCACTCCCCTTTCTCCTATTTGAGTAGCATTGATGATGGCCTGCTCTACAGTATCTGAGCGGCTTTTGCCTCTGGCTTGAGGAATGGTGCAAAAAGTACATTTGTAGTCACATCCATCCTGGACCTTCATAAATGAACGGGTTCTGTCTCCAAATGAAAAAGCCTGAGAAAAAGTATTGGCCTCGCTCACCTGACCTGCTCTGACCATACCTTTGCCGGGAGCTTTCTCCAAATCCTGAATGAAGTCCAGAATTCTAAATTTTTCTGCAGCACCCAATACCAGATCCACGCCGGGGATAGATGCTATTTCATCAGGTTTTAATTGAGCATAACAACCTATTACTACTACATGAGCATGAGGAGCTTTACGAAGTGCATTTCTGACAGTATATCTGCATTTCTTATCTGCAAAATCTGTCACTGAACATGTATTGATCACATAGATATCCGCACCTTCATCAAATTCTACCGGTTGATAACCCTTATCCTCAAACATCCTCTCAATAGAAGAAGTCTCTGAGAAATTCAATTTACAACCTAATGTATGAAAAGCCACAGTTTTGGGCGTAGCCATGCGAATGCTTTGAAAATGAGCTGCAAAATTACAATTTTTGATCAAGAATCATGTCATCGCAATCATTAAGCATGTCTTCCCGCCTCTCTTTCCATCGTATTATGAATAATAAACTACACGGATTTCAAACGATTCGGGTATATTCATCGTTTGAATAACTGATTCAAGCTGTTATCTTTATCCAAAGGAAAGGTCAATTATGAAGTTTTTGTTTTCTATACTTTTTATTCTTTCTATTTTTTATGCTCCAATTTCGGCTCAGATAGTCACTGTATCTGAGGATATCACCATGCTGCGCGATGTCAATTACGATATCATGGGTAAATTCGGAGAGTATATTCTCATCAGCAAGCAGTACGGGGCAGAAGTAGAAATGGAGGCCTACGATGACAGGTTGTACAAATCCTGGACAAAGAAGCTGAATCTGGATGTCAAAAAAGCAGACATCATTTCAGTTTTTCCCGGTAACAATCATCTCTATATTTACTATATTCATGAAAGAAAGGACTCTTCCTTCCTGATGGTGAGAAAATTTAATGCAACAGCGGAATTGGTAGATAGTGCATTGATTAAATCTTACATCAGGGACGGAGAAATCAGAAGATTCAAACTGGTGGCAAGTGAAAACAAGGAAATGATTTCACTTCATTGTATTCTAACTGAAGATCGCCTGGAAGTCTTATACTTTGATAATGCAGAGATGAAGCTCCTGGCGGATCACTTATACGATGTATCCACTTTTGATTTTCGAAAAGATTTTAGTAAGATTTTAATCTCAGACAAGGGTGATCTCTTCATGATTTTGGATAATGCAAAAAATGCTACGCGAAAGACAGATCAGGTCCTTATTATTATTCGCTCGGGTATTCTGAGTGAGATGCCATATGTAATGGAAATGAAAGAACTTGACTACTTCGTGTATAGTCTTTTATTTGAAGTTGATAACAAACAGAATGCAGTCATCGCGGCGGGATTATACAATGATAAGCCCGGTAATGTTTCTCTGGGCTTTGTTACATTTAAGCTGCCGGCCTCTCAGCCTGATAAGACCTCCATCAGTTATATACCTTTTGAAGCGCAAACAATTGCTAATGCCGCGGATGGAAAAAAATCAAAAGTCGAATCTATCAATGATCTTGAAGTGATGGATATCATGCTGAGAAATGATGGAGGTCTGGTTGTTATTGCCGAAGAGAGAAAGGAATATGAACGCAGTCTTTATCAGGGACGGAGGGACTTCTACAGCATGCGGTTTGCCATTGACTTCTATTATGAAGATATGGTGATTGCCGGAATTCATCCGGATGGAACCTCTCACTGGCAGAAAATCTTACAAAAGAAACAATACTCCTTTGATGATGACGCGATGTATTCATCTTATTTTACATTCAAAAACAGTTCATCAGTCAGGATTTTATTTAATGATGAAATCAAAAATGAAAATACTGTAAGTGAGTATATACTCAGTGGGGGAGGCAAACATGAGCGAAAGAGTGTGCTCAATACTAATCGTCAGGATTTAAAACTACAGGTCCGGAGCTCATTGCAGATCAGTGCTAATGAAATCATCATTCCGAGTGTGAAAAGAAATAAGCTGAAACTGGTAAAAATAGCTTATCAAAGAGCTTAGCTATCGCATTTTTCTACAGTTCTGAAATTACCAAATCAAAACTAATTACTTACTTTGGGCCTTGATTAAGAGCCTGAGTTTTTAATGAAAGTTTTCTTTCATATTGTTTTGTATCAGCTTAAGTAAAAATCCAAATGAGAAATATTAACCCCACCCATACACAGAGCTGGAAAGCTTTGAAAGAGCATCACCATTCCATGTCCGGTAAAAAAATAGGTGAAATGTTTGCAGATGATCCGGATCGCTTTGCAAATTTATCCGTAGAAGATGATCATTTATTAGCAGACTTTTCAAAGCAGTTTATCCAATTGGAAACATTGGAACTTTTCAATGATTTGTCCATGGAATGCCATTTACGTGAAGCAATAAATTCTTATTTCGAAGGTGACCCTATCAACAGGACTGAAAACAGAGCAGTTCTTCACACAGCTTTGAGAAACTTTTCCGAACATCCGGTTTTTGTAAATGGAGAAGATGTCATGCCGCAGATCCGCAGGGTATTACAAAAAATGAAACATTTCAGTGCAAAAATCATTGATGGCAGCTGGAAAGGATACACCGGGCATGCTATTGAGCATATTGTAAATATTGGAATAGGTGGATCAGATTTGGGCCCCAAAATGGTTTACGAGGCTCTAAAATTTTATCGTAAGAGAAATCTGACTGCACATTTTGTTTCCAATGTCGATGGAACAGATCTGGCGGAAACCCTGAAACTCCTGGATCCGGCAAAAACGCTCTTTATTATTGCCTCAAAAACATTTACAACACAAGAAACCATGACTAATGCGCATTCTGCAAGGGATTGGTTTTTGTCACAAGCCGGAGATGAAGCTTACATTGCCCGACATTTTGTTGCTGTATCGACTCAGGCCGATAAGGTTGCAGCCTTTGGAATTGACATAGAAAATATGTTTGAATTTTGGGATTGGGTGGGAGGTCGTTATTCAGTATGGGGGGCTATAGGCTTACCAGTTGCGTGTACAGTGGGATTTGAGCATTTTGAGCAGCTTTTGAAAGGGGCAGAAGCGACTGATATTCATTTTCGAAATAAGCCATTTCTGGAAAATATCCCTGTATTAATGGCCTGGATCGGAATTTGGAATCGCAATTTTCTCAAAGCAGAAACTTATGCTGTTTTGCCATATGACCAGTATCTGCATCGTTTTCCAGCCTATTTGCAACAGGCAGATATGGAAAGTAATGGTAAAAGCACAGACAGAAATAGTGACAAAATATCATATGAGACCGGCCCCATTGTGTGGGGTGAACCCGGAACGAATGGTCAGCATGCGTTTTATCAACTCATTCACCAAAGCAGCACAGTAGTTCCCTGTGATTTCATTGCATTTGCCAATAGTCATCATCAGCTGTCGGATCATCATCCAAAACTACTTTCTAACTTTTTTGCCCAGACAGAAGCCCTGATGTCAGGAAAATCTGAAGAAGAAGTGATTGAAGAATTTAAAAATCAGGGCCTTCACACCTCTGCGATTTACGATCTTGCACCTTTCAAAGTATTTCAGGGAAACAAACCTACTACTTCCATATTAATGGATAATCTGACACCATACAACCTCGGAAGACTCATTGCTCTGTATGAGCATAAAATATTTGTGCAGGGAGTACTTTGGAATATCTATTCTTTTGATCAGTTTGGGGTAGAATTAGGAAAAGTCCTGGCTAATAAAATTCTTCCCCAATTAAATGGCTCAGATAAAATTGAAGCTCATGACAGCTCAACCAATGGATTGATCAATACTTATAAAAAGTGGCGGGAGTGATCCAATCCCCAAAGAACTTCTCCATTTCGGAAATTTAATCCTTTCAAAATTGCATTTGGCAAGTCAGACTTCTTTACATTAGCTGAAACAAAAACTTGAACCAATGTACACGGGATTAAAACATATACACACTTTCCTGCCATATCTTATTTTTATCGCACTGGCCGCCGCATTGATACTTTCCCTGATGAAGAGAAACAATTCAGGACCACTGGATAGTCTTACCAAAAGATTTTCTCTGTTTACTCTGATATTTACGCACACTCAGATTCTGCTTGGAATTGTCCTATATTTTGTAAGTCCCATTACAAAAAATGCTATGGAGGATTTTGGTGCTGCTATGGGTGAATCTGCCATCAGATTTTATGCAGTCGAACATGTTTTGACTATGATTCTGGCTGCTGTAGCAATAACCATTGGAAATTCTAAAGCTAAAAAAGCTGCAACGGGCAAGAAGGCGTACAATAGTATTTTGCTGTATTTTACAATAGCATTGATACTGATATTGATCAGAATCCCATGGCATGTATGGCCGGGATTATAATAAGTCTCTAAGCTTCTTTTAAAAACTCCAGCACTGAAGTAGATTCCCAGCCCAATAATTTCCTTGCTTTTTGATCATCAAATGTCAGGTCATTAGTATTCTTGTAGAAACTAATGCTATTGAGTGGTGATCCGGGAATGAGATCCCCTGCACCTGAAATAATTCGCGCCAGCCAATAAGGCATAGACCGAACACGAAGCTGCTTTTCTCTGAATTTAAGAGCCGAAATTATTTCTCCAAAACTTGGATGCTTTCCATCAGTCAAATGGAAAATACCGCTGTGAGCAGTCCATCGCGGGAGATGAGCTGCGATGTCAGAGGCCAGGACATAACTTTTCCTGATATTATCATTCCCTATACTGAGGAAAGTACCTTTCTTCATTTTATCGAGCATATCCCTCAGTACCCCTTTAGAATCAGGTCCGGCAACAGGAGGCAATCTGAGAATCAGGACGTTTGCACCTTTATGTTCCTGCCATCTCAGCAAAAGATTTTCTGCTTCGGCTTTGCTTTGGGCGAATGCACCTTTGGGATCAGTCTTCTGTGTTTCACCAATAAAATTGCCGGCTACCTGACCATAGACAGCGATTGAACTTAAATAAATAACCGGAACATGCTCCTGTTCATAAAGCTCCAATGCCTGCAATAAATGCTCTGTACCATGATAATTAACATTGATAAAGGATTGCATGCCATCCATACCCGGAGGAATCTTATGGGCCAATCCTGCTGCATGCACTACTGCATCCAGCTGCAGCTCCGGAAGGTTTGGAATTCCTTTCGAAAGATCATGAACTATGTCGTTTTGGGGATTGAGACCCAGCGTCAAAACCTCCCAGCCTGCATTGGCAAATGCTTCAACTATATGGGACCCTATAAATCCATATCCACCTGTAATCAGTACTCTGGCCACAATTTATTTTTTGCAAAAGTAGAGATTCGAAAACAGTGCAGACTTGTTTCAGTGCAAAAATCGATTGTATCTTATCAATTAAGCGAAAATCTGACCCTGACACCTGTGTTAATATTCGTAATCGGGAAGGACTGAGTAGTAGCCGGTACCGTTCTTGAATAATCTACAAACAGTCTCACTGTCAATGACTTTGACACATCATACTCCACATTGGGTGAAAATCTGGTGGTTCTCAATCCTCTCGTAGGAATCGGAGGCTGTTCCTGATCAAGCAAGTGAATGACGGTGAGATCATCTCTGATAGAAAAGTCACAGTTGATCCGCAAATTATTAGCACTTCTGGCCTGCCCGCCCCTTGAACCTCCTGCCGGAGGCGTCGCTGGTGGGGTATCAGCTCTGTTTCGGCGTTGCCTTACATTTTTGTTACCACTCAGAAAATTGATAACGAAGTTCTTGATTTCATATCCGAATCCAACTATGTACTCACTGGAGCGGGTTTCAGATAACTGGAAATCTATGAAGCTCATTGCCAGGTTGCGATTCTTTCTTAAATCTGCCTTGATTATTATGTCGTTGTTGGTCTTCACATCGATTCCCAGCAATGGTGACATACTCTCATTGATTACAATATTCGGAATCTCAAATCTTGAGTAATAATTTGCAGTAATGTCATTAATCACTTCAAACTGATCTGTGTACTTTGCACTGGAATTGAATGCATTAATGGTCAGTGTGGATTTGTAGGCATGAGAAATTCTCACACTACTGAAAATCTCTTTCACCGCCGGAATCCTGGTAAGTCCATCGTAGCTCAGTGTCCAGTTGGGTTTTGGAGCAGTTTTGAAAACATCCAGTTGGACCTTGTCTACAGGGGTATTGGTATAAGCAGCGAGGAATGAAGGAATAAGGACATCTGTTTGAAATCTTCCCAAACCTAATTCATAATCAGATCCATCCAGTGCATGCTCACCCGGAGGTAGTCCCATTTCATTCCGAACTCTTGTAGAAATTCCCGGTCTGGTATTTTCAAAATTTCTGAACATACCATTCACGTCATTATTGAACAGGGTATTGATGGCCAGATAAGAAATCGTAAAGGAACCCAGATCCCTGGAATTGAGCCTTTTTACATCGTACATTCCATCATCCAATGTATCTTTTAGAAAGAGTGTGTTGTTGAAAGTATTGGATTTGTTGATGTCCAGATCTATTTTGAAGCCATTGAATGGTTCCAGTGTGACTCTTGCATCAAAAGTCTCGGTAGTATTTCTGTATACCTGCTGATTGAGAAAAATAGCGTCTGTTATCCATCGATTCTGGGCATATCCATCCAGCATGGCATTGGTGGGCTGCAAGCCGGCAATATACTGCCATCCCGGTGCTGTCCAATTTTCAGCTAATCCAAATAAGAATGGAGTAGGTGTAAATCCCGGGACGATGGATGCAAAGTTCTGAGTATAATTTAGTCTGGCTTTCCGGATAAGCAATAATGGACGAATTAATATTCTCTCAAATTCACCCGGTCCGGTTTTAGCCTCTCTTTTCTTCTTTTCGTCCTCAGCCGGAACCGGTGTTGGTTCCTTTCCACCAGGCCTGTTAGGAAGGTTTGTATCCTTCTCTTTTTGATCTACCGCTCCTCCGCCTTGTCCTCTGGCTCCTGCACCACCCCGTACCGGCGCTTTTGCTTTTTCAATGGATGTCAGGTATTTTGACTTTTGATATAGCCGGTCAAAATTGAAGTCACCACTGAGGTTCCTGGTCTGAGAATTCTGGATGACATTTCCCAAAAACTCTTGCTGAAGAGCGGCCCTGTTCCATGTATATGTAGCCGTCACAGTAGCTCTGATATTCACAAAATCCAGAAAAGGAATATTCTTGGTAGGAACAGTATAAGTTGCGTTGATATTATGTGAGAAATTCTTGAGACGTCCCAGGTTTCTGATGTTTTTTAATATTTCCTGCCTGTTTCTTTCTCTGTTGAAATCTTCATTATATTGTCCATCTTCATCAATCTCAGGAATTTCATCTATAATGGCATTGGCCAGTGCGCTGTAATTAATTTTTAATGATCTGGTTAAATCCCACTGAAGATTATAGTTTCTGTCCCAGAGAAATCTTTTATTCACCCAAAGGTCATATTGCGGGTCTGAGAACCTGAACCGGCGCTGCTGATATTGCCTGTCAAAGACATTAGAGACTGAAAAACTATTGGGTAAAGGATTGAAATTAAAATCTGTGATCAGCTTAAAATATTTATCTTTCTTGATAAGGTTTTTGAAAGGTTGAATATAAGTCACCTTCCGTGCAAAGCTGTAGTCGAGTCCAAACCGGTATTGTTCCAGGTTGTCAAATTCAATAATCGGATCCCTTCTGAATGTCTCAGCGTATGAATAAGTCAAACTGAAATTCTCAATATTCCAGGGCATTGGCGCTTTTGTAGTCTGCTGAACTCTTTCCTTGCGGACATTTGTAAAGGAATATGTCTTGATGGATAGAAAATCTATTGCCTGATTTCTGATGGAATCCCGGTCACTCTGATCCGGAGTATTATTTATCTTTTCATTCAACTCAATATCCAGATCATATGGATCGAATTGAGGTAATCTGTAAGTATTGGAATACTGCGCATAGAATGGAATACGAATACCCGTTTTTTCATTAAAGAACTTACCCAGTTCAAGATTGGCGGTTATGTCATACTGAATGACATCTTCCCTGCTTCGCTGTGCAAGTCTCTGATCGAGACCACCCCATCCGATGGTGCTATAATTTCCGGCAACACCAATATTCCCAAGATCGGCCAATTGCATATTCAGCCTGGCCAAAGCGGCCAAACCGCCACGCTCATCAAATCCATTGACCCTCAGCTCATTGACCCAGACCTCAAAACATCGGGCCTGATTATCATTTCCAATATTTTTAACACCAATCATGATCCCCTTTACCAGTCCAAAATTTGGATTACCGATGACTTTAATTTTATTATTTGGATTCTCCGGATCCTGATTCTCATATACTTCCGTCAGTGCAAAACCTATATTGTTACGATCCAGCTTGAGCTGCTTCATGACTTCCAGACTGAAGTCCATATTATTTTCCACTTTCCATATATTAGCCGGATCTCTGAGCCCCAACATAGGATCAGACATACTCAGCGGAATCTCATACTCATAGTAGTTGCTGGTAAAGTCACTACCCAAACGCATAAATAAGCTGACCTTACCATCTGCAATCGGCGGCAATGAATCAGAATAAGAAGCATGAATAAACATTTTGATTCTTTCGAAAAGACGCATATCATAATTGAGAATCCTGTAAGCAGCTACCGCCCGGCCATCAGGAAGATCGCATACATTGTAAGCAAGGGATTGCTCATTCTGAAAAATGTCCGGGAATGCGCCGATAGATCTCTCACGATTGATGCCCGGAGGAATGATATAATTAAATGGAAGTTTACCGCTGTTTTCATCAAAATTCACTGCAGCTAAATCAAAATAAATATCATCATCAGGATCTCCCGGGAATACAACTCCCGGCTCCTTCAGGTCTCGAAGGTACCTTCTCCATTGATTTCTGACCAATTCGAATCTGGCAAAACGGAACGTAACGCTTTCATCAAATCCATCCAGATACAGTCTGATAAATCGCATGGACCTGAAATCCTGAATATTATTAACCGCTCGGTTAAATTGAGAAATAGGCACTTTAATACGGTACCAGGTTCCTGAATTCGGAGCGTTAACGGTATCGGTGATAAACTCATTGATGACAACTCCTCCATTCACATCTCTCTCAAAAGGAATAATATATTCGTAATATGCTTCAGTCTCATTCAGCGTATTGTCTCTGTTGATATCCTCACTATCAGGTATATTAGTATAAGACAAAGGGAATTGAGAAGCACCCGATTCCTGAGATGATGGTGAATTTCCTTCCGGATTGTTGAATTTCTTATGCTTTACTACAATCCCATCCTGGTCAGAATATATTTCATCTCTGAAGTGGGCAAAATTGTCATTGGCAGGGTCTGCTGAGATACGATTTTTGGCATCAGGAGATAACAAGGACGATCCATTGATATTAGACAAGTAATCCACCAAAAATTCTCTTTCAGCATTATCATCCATTCCATCCAGACCTACATCCTGAATTCTCCTGTTGGTTTCATCAATGTCAAATGCAGGTACTATCTGAGCTGAGCGGGGAATCAATCCCCAATTGGTGACATCGGCTCTTGCCATTCCGTCAGGAGTGGGTACAGGAACACCATTTTCAAAAAACAATCTGGAGTCGCGAAGGATATCCTCTGATACGTTACCAATATTAAGAACCAATCTTCCCGGCCCTGTTACGGGTAAATTGTCATCAGGTCCTCTCTGCATAAATGGGTTCAGAACCCACATCTCAACGTATTCAATATTAGCAGCTTCAAAGTCATTCGTCGTTAATGGTCTTTGAATTCCTGCCCATCTGGAAGAAGGATTCAGCAATGAACCATCGCTATCCAAACCTGCTGAATACTGAGTGCCGCCAGGAATATCATAATTATACGGACCTCTGTCTCTGGGGTGATAAGTCAGGTCAAAAACCTGAACTACATTGTTCAGCCCAGGCTGTAATGAAGCATTTCTGAAGATTTCCTTCAGTTCTATTGGCTTTGTATATGGATTTAGATTGTCATTATCATTTCTAACGGCATTATCAATCCGATACCAGTTGAGCAATGCTCTGTTGACACCCCCCAGTCTATTGTCAATAAGGGCAGATTCGGTATAAACAGGCGCTCCATCTCTTTGAGCATTCTGAGGCACAGAGGACAACACCCATTGATTTGCTGGAGTTCTCAGGTCAATCCTGCTAATCACACCTTCGAAGTCATCCAGATAGATTGCACCGGCTCCGTCCTGATTGATGGCTCTGGAGTGTCCGGGCTTAAGGTATGCACCTTCTGCCGCAAATGTGATTTTAGACGCTTCTTTTGTAGAATAAAAAGGGAGCTTATCCACCAGTCTCGTTAACCAGGGTGCTTCTTCACTATAGTTTACATCCAGACCAAAAATCCTATTGTTAATCGGATCATCCCCAAGGTTTACTTTTTGAGTAAATGGCCTTTCAAATAAATGGAGGTATGTACCACCTATATTGAGATTTTTACTGACTTCATATTCAGCCCTTAAACCCAGCATTGTTTTTTGCTGAAAACTAAAGAGCGCATTATCTTCAAAAGATACACTAACCCTATTTCCGGGCTCTAATAATGCAGGGTCCAAAATTCGCACTCTGCCCAGACCATAATCAATTTCATAATGCACTCCTTCCACTAAAGGAATGGCTCCACCGGTGACTCTTACAGATCCTTCCGGTATATTAAAGGCTCCCAGAGAAATTTCGGAGGATATGCTGGATTTATAGGAACCCCTGATCACAAAACGATTCAATTCCTGGTATTCCCTTGCTCTCGTAATGGTGGAATCATAGAGCATTTGATAGACATATCGCTCCCGCTGAACTGCCTCTGTGATTTGAGTAGAAAGAGAAGAACCAAAAGGCTCTAAAACAGGAAACATGATCCGGCCATTCCGGGGATTGATGGTCAGTCCCGGTACAAAGTCAAAAACTCCATCCGGACCCGGATCCCCATTGGGATTGAGATTATCCATATTAAATACACGGATCAACGGTTCACTGGCAATATTACTGGTAGGTAAAAATCGTTTTTCTCCTCCTCCCGGGTCCTCATAAAAAATATCCAGCCTGAAATCTTCCGGACTTACCTGGTAAGCATTGATGTTGTAGAAATTCTTCATCATCAGGTGCCAGTTTGGAATATCTACCCTTGGAGTTGTAGATTTCAACATTCTGACAAATATCACTCCCAGCGTATCATTTAAAGCACCCGGAACTTCATTGTCAAATTCACCCACCTGATAAGTCTTACCATTATATACATATTCGTATGCAACTCCGAGGACCTGATCAGGGCGAAGAGCAGTATTCAATGAAATGAATCCCAATTCCTGATTGACAGTAAATTCAGAAGGTGTAAGTTTTCTGGCACGCAATTTCTCAAAATCTCTGGATTGTTGCATGTTGAACGGAGGACTCTGAAGCACATTGACTGCCTCATTCAGAAAGCGCGAAGAAGGATTGTTGAGAAGATCCTGAAAGATAGTATTTACATCATTCGCGGGTAATGGTAAAGGTGGAACTCCGGGTTGTGGGATACCTACATTACCTGCTCCCGGGCCAGGCTGAACATTACCGGGGTTTGACAGTCTGATCAATTCACCCAAATCTGAAATAGCCACAATATCTCTTACGCCTTCAGGCATATTTCTTTCATTGGTCACATATACATCTATCCTGTTGACCTTGAAAACACTCTGAATTTGCGGCAACTTATCCAGTGCATATTCAAAAGTCTCTCTATTAAAATGAGATAAAAAGAAATGGCGGTTTTCATCATATTCATCTGCTCTTACTGCAAAGAATTGTTGTTGTGTACCCCCCTGGACCACGATATTTTTCGCCTGAGAACGCTGTTGTGAGGCAATGGCTGTTACTCTTAATTTACCAAATTGTAATTCAGTTTTGATACCAAATAGTGCCTGAGCGCCCTGGATTAGTGTACTCTTAAGAGGTAGGCTTACGTTACCTGCTTCAATTTTCTTAATGATTTCGTCCTCAGAGAATGCTTCAGAATCATACTCCAAACGCATTTGATTATCAAAATCAAATGTTGCCTGTGTATTGTAGTTTGCGTTCAATTTCAGCTTTTCTCCAATCTTACCGGTCACATTCATATTGATGGCCATGTCAAAATTGAAGATCGTATTTTGTTGCTGACGTTGCAGAAGGATGGGGTTCTCAACTTTCTGATAATTGACACCCAAAATGACATCAATATTACCCTGAGGTTTTATGTCTACAGTAGAACCCCCAAAAAGTCTGTCTACCAGACTCCTGTTGACATCCACTCTTCCGATGGGATCTCTCTTCAAGCCGGCTGACCCTGTGCCTATACCCGCCATTCTTGCAAAATATTCTCTCTCCTGCTTAGCGGCTCTCCACTCCATATACTCTTCAAAAGTCATATAAGTAGGAGCACGATAAAAATCGCTTCCTATTCTTTCACGGATGATATATTGGTTGGTAACAGGATCGTATTCAACGTCCTTTTCTATGATCTGAGGATCTTTGAGATCGTATGGATTGCGACGACCCGGGTCGGTAATGAAATCACCGGTTCTGTCTTTGGGTATCGTATCTATGGCAGTAGATAATGGAACCGCTCTTTGCTGCAGGGAATTGTATGTTTCCACATCCATCCATGATAGCGCTGTAACTCCCACACCTGACAACGAAACAATTAATAAAAGTAAAAAGGTCTTCTTCATAAATACCTTAACAACAGCATTTCTACATTTCAACGTAACCCATCGTAAACGAACAAAAGCTACTAGTATTGAATTGTGTTAAAAATTTTAACAATTGGGGCGCGAAGTTAAGACATTTGGTTTAAAGCCGCCTTAATCATTTGCTCCACCGTTTGAATTTCCGCTTGCTCTTTCTGTATCTTCAACAGAACCTGACTCGCCTTCTGACGGACGAAGCCTAGTGCAATCAGCGCAGATAACGCCTCATCTATGGCTATATTGCCTTTGTTAGGAACAAATTCCATACCCCCGTCTCCACCTTTCATCAATTTATCTTTAAGATCCAGTATGATTTGCTTGGCCGTTTTAGGGCCTACACCTTTAACTCTTCGGAACGCTTCCGGCTGATCCATCAAAATGGCCGATTTCACTTCGGCAGTTGTCATTGTAGACAGTATGATTCTCGCTGTATTTGCGCCTACACCTGATACAGTTAGCAGATATTGAAAAAATTCTTTCTCCTCAGGATCAAAGAATCCATAAAGGCTATGGCTGTCTTCTTTGATCACCTGCACAGTATGCAGGAGCGTGTCCTCTATCTTTTCGATTTTGGAAAATGTCTGTAATGAAATAAAAACCTGATAGCCCACGCCGTTGCATTCTACAAGGACAAAAGTGGGGCTTTTAAAGGTGAGTTTACCTTTGAGATATGCTATCATTCAGGATATTATGTTGTTTCAAAGCCGCAAAAGTAGTTAAATTTATTAAACACATTCTTAATATGTAAAATGACATTTATTATATCCGGTCTGAAATGTTAATTTATAATTTATCTAAGCTTTCGTTTATTAACAGATCCCAAATTCAATTTGTACATCACATATTTCTTTTCCTCCCCTCTTTATCCATTGATCATTCCTTACATTTGGGCACAATAAGAATTTCTTATTCTATTTTAATAATCTATTCTACTGAATATGAATGTTTTAATCTTAGGCAGTGGCGGTCGGGAACATACACTTGCATGGAAAATACGCCAAAGCCCCCTCTGTGATCAGCTCTTCATTGCACCCGGGAATGCCGGCACTGCTCAGGAAGGGACCAATGTGGACCTGAAGCTGCTGGATTTTCAATCGATTGCAGACTTTGCTCTTGAAAATAATATAGAATGCATCATTGTTGGTCCCGAAGAGCCGCTTGTAATGGGCATTGAAGATTTCTTCAGAGATTATCCGGAAATATTTGTTTTGGGCCCATCCAAACAGGGGGCATTGCTGGAGGGCAGTAAAGATTTTGCCAAAGCATTCATGGCAGATTATAACATTCCGACTGCTGCGTATAAGACTTTTATATCAGGTGAGCATGAAGCGGCAGTGGAATTCCTCGCTTCTCTTCCTCCTCCTTATGTACTTAAAGCCGATGGTCTTGCTGCAGGAAAAGGAGTTTTAATCTGTGAAAGTCTGGAAGAAGCTACTTCGGAAATCCAGGCTATGTTATCCGGTAAATTTGGCAAAGCCAGTTCAAAAGTTGTAATCGAACATTTTTTGAAAGGAATTGAATTTTCTGTTTTCGCCCTTACAGATGGTAAAGATTGGGTTTTATTGCCTGAAGCCAAGGATTACAAACGGGTAGGTCTGGGAGACACCGGACCGAATACAGGAGGAATGGGAGCCGTGTCTCCGGTCCCATTTGCTGATGAGGCTGTGATGCATAAAGTAATTGAAAGAATTGTCAAGCCGACCATTAGGGGATTGCATGAAAAACAAATTCGATACAATGGTTTTGTATTTTTTGGTCTGATCATGGTGAACGGAGATCCATTTGTGATTGAATACAATTGCAGAATGGGAGATCCGGAAACCGAAGTTGTGATTCCAAGAATAGAAGGTGATCTGCTGGAGCTCATTCTGGCAGTAAAGCATAATAAGCTGAATGAAATCAAAGTCACCCAAAGTAAATTGAACGCCTGCACAGTCATGCTTTGCTCAGGTGGATATCCGGATTCTTATGAAAAAGGATACAAAATGGATATTCCTGCCGGACCTGAAAACACCTTATTCTTTCATGCCGGCACTATCAAACAAGGTGAGTCTATAGTCACTAATGGAGGAAGAGTGCTGGCTGTTACTACTTTGAGTACTGATCTTCAACGTGGATTGGAAAATTCCAAACATTGGGCGGATCAAATCCAATTTGAGGGAAAATATTTCAGAAAGGATATCGGATTTGATTTATAATGTATACACCTGCACAAATAGCATCCATCACCGGAGCAGATTATCAAACCGGAACCAGCGCTGAACCTGCGATACGGCATTATGTTATAGACAGCAGAAAGCTCATCTTTCCGGGAAGTAGTATTTTCTTTGCCCTCAAAAGCCCGGTGAGAGATGGTCATCAATTTGTGGAAGATCTTTATCAGGCGGGAGTAAGAGCTTTTGTGGTTAGTTCAAAATTTAACTCCTCTCCATTTCCTGAAGCTCATTTTATTATACATGATTCTTCATTAGAGGTCTTGCAAAAGCTGGGTAAGCATCATGTGGAACAGTTTGAGCTGCCCAGAATAGTAATTACAGGATCTAATGGAAAGACCATTGTCAAAGAATGGTTGTTCCAAATGTTGAAGTCAGATCATCATATCGTAAGAAGTCCTGCCAGTTTTAATTCTCAAATCGGCGTTCCACTCAGTGTGCTTCAAATCGAGGATGCACATGATCTTGGGATTTTCGAAGCGGGAATTTCTGCAAAAGGTGAGATGGACAAAATTGCTGAAATCCTCCAGGGAAATATTGGAATATTTTTGAATCTGGGCACTGCGCACGATAAAGGCTTTGCTGATAAAGATGAAAAATTGCAGGAAAAGCTGAAGCTCTTCAAGGATGCTGATACATTGATATACTGTTCAGATCAGAAGAAAGTACACAAGGCCATTTCCAAATTAAATATCCCCGAATTATTGAACTGGGGAAAAGATCCGGAAGCAAATCCTTATTTTCAGATTCTTTCCAGTGAAAAACACAGAGAGGATTTAGTGGTGATCAGAGGTAAATCAGAGGATATCGGGTATCGGATTGAATTGCCTTATTCCTCAGATATGGATATCGAAAATCTGATGCCCATCATTGTCTACATGATTCATGTGGGATATTCTGAAGCCGATATCAACAATCGTTTAAAAACACTGCAAAAGATTCCACTTCGACTGGAATTAAGAAAGGGCCTGAATAATACCATCCTGATCAATGATGCCTATTCCAATGATTTGGAATCGCTGCAATCAGGCCTGGCTTTCCTTAAGCAACAAGCCGGTGCTAAGGAAAAGATCCTGGTTTTAACCTCTTTTCAGCAAGTCAATCAGGATAAGGAATCACTTTTTAAAGCGATAGTCACTTTATTAAAAAAATATAAGATCAGCTTTTTGGCCGGATTAGGAGAAGGCATTTCAAATTTGCAATCTTATTTACCTGCAGAAATAAAAGCTGAATTCTATCCTGATACTCAGAGCCTTTTAGAGAATCTTCTTCTAACTGAAAAAGTAAAAGATAAGGCAATTTTGTTCAAAGGGTCCAGGCATTTTGAGCTGGAAAAGACGATTGATAAATTATCACAGCTAAGACACAGAACCAGACTGGAAATCGATCTTCAGGCACTCAGTCATAATATTGCACTGATTACCGGGCATCTGAAACCTCAGGTCAAGATCATGGCCATGCTCAAAGCCTTTGGATATGGAACCGGAGAGATAGAATTAGCCAGATTTTTCGAAACTATCCGGGTAGATTATCTGGGGCTGGCCTATATTGATGAAGGAGTCAAGGTCCGTCAATCCGGTGTACAAATCCCGATCATGATCATGAATCCGGACATGGATCAATGGGAGCAATTAATTGAATTTGAACTCGAACCGGTTATTTATACCATTAGTCAGCTGGAACGATTGCAAAAACTGGGAGAGCAAAATCATGTGTGGCCCATACATATCAAGCTGGATACAGGAATGCACCGTCTGGGTTTTATGGAATCTGAGGTAGCAAGTTTGATTTCTGAGTTGCAAAAAACTCCCAATTTCAAGGTACAATCCATTTTTACACATCTTGCTGCGAGTGAAGATGCTGCATCGGATGAGTTTACACTATCGCAAATCAGGGGATTCAATCAAATGTATGAACAGCTGGCACAATTCCTGAATTACAGACCGGATCGACATGCACTCAACTCCGCTGGCACGATTCGTTTCCCTGATCAACAGATGGATATGGTCAGACTGGGAATCGGCATGTATGGTGTGCAGCCTGAATTGAGTAATCTGTCATTGGAGACGGTCCATACTTTGAAAGCAACAATTTCACAGATTAAGGACATACCCATGGGAGATACAGTCGGGTATAACAGACAATGGAAAGCAGAGCGGGAATCAAAAGTTGCAACGATAAGCATTGGCTATGCCGATGGGCTTATGAGAGTCGCCGGTATGGGGAGACATCATGTCCTGCTGAATGGCAATTTAGTTCCTCTGATCGGCCGGGTATGTATGGATATGTGCTTTATAGATGTGACAGATTTGAATTGTAATGAAGGAGATGAGGTGATCATCTTTGGAAAAGAGCCTACTCTTGAGCAACTGGCCAAAGCTTGCCATACAAGTTCTTACGAAATTCTCAGTCGTCTATCCGGAAGAGTGCAGAGGGTTTTTCTGAATTATTGAGGATTATAGCTTATTTTATAATTTGAATATTACAGATCAATGTAAGACTTTATGTTCTCCTAACAGAAGTCGATTGGAATTATCTATTTCTAATTTCGCCTCAAGCCGGCTGGGCTTTTACTTTTTTCTGCAGTCAAAAAAGTAAACAAAAAGTCCGCCCACTGTGTAGCCTAAGCCTAAAAATGCGCTTTCGTTTCGCTAAGTCTGCCAAACTCGCATTTAGCATCAGTGTTCCTGATTATTCCTCACAGGTCATCTCTATATCTGCCTGGGCTCTCTGATTGCTCACACAGTGCCAGCCTTGGTCGCTTCACTCAAAACCATTTTTTACGGCTTATTCTACAAGGTGGGAATCTACTACTATCATCGGGGTTTTTTTTAGATATTGCTAATCAAAGGTAATATGTACCTTCAATCATTGTTTTGTCACAATGACAAATATTATTTTCGTACACTTTTTTTATTCACATTTCGTCTATGTTGCAGATATCCTGACGAAGTCAAACTTCAAATGCATAATTTCAGTTGAAAATATCTAATTTTGCGCGTTCATTTTGATAAAGTGGAATCCATCAAAGGCTTGTCCGAATTTATCAGATAAAAAAATTTAATAAAAACCGGGCTTTCTTTGAGTTTGACACTATTCAAAACAAACTGATTTTTCTCCAACTAACTTGTTTGCTTTTATGCAGAAATTCAATAAATCAAAATTTCAAACGATGAAATGGACCTTAATTTTATTCTTGTGCTTTCTTTCCTTCACTCCATTTTTACAGGCACAGGTTCAAGATGCGGTATTATTTACAGTAGAAGGTGTACCGGTACATGTCTCAGAATTTGATTACATCTACAAAAAAACCAACGGAAATAATGCTGACTACAGCAATGCTTCCATCCAGGAATATCTGGATTTGTATATCAAATTCAAGCTCAAAGTGCAGAAGGCGAAGGAGATGGAATTGGATACAATCGCTTCACTTTCCAGAGAATTGGAAGGATATAGAAGACAATTGGCCGATTCTTATCTGGTAGACAAGGAAGTGACTGATAAGCTGATTGAAGATGTTTACAAAAGAATGTTGACAGAGCGTGAAGTAGCGCATATATTATTCAAAATCAAGCCAAATGCTACCAATCAGGATAGTACAGTAGCAGTTGCCAGAGCTCAGCGGGCCATCGACGCTTTAAAAACCGGCAATGATTTTGCAAAAATAGCCAGAGGGAGTTCTGAAGATCCTACAGCTGAAACGAATGGCGGCAATCTTGGATACCTGACAGCCATGTTGCCGGACGGGTTTTACGCTTTTGAAAATGCCATCTATAATACTCCTGTAGGTCAGGTTTCCGGAATAGTTTACAGCCCAATGGGTGTACATGTTTTGAAAATCCTGAGCGAACGTCCTGCGAGAGGTGAAATGGAAGTGGCTCATATTCTCATTCGTGATCCGGAAAATATGCCAATAGAAGGTGCAGCACAAAAAGCACAAAAAGCATATGATCTGCTTAAATCAGGGCAAAACTTTGAAGAGGTTGCGCTGGATATGTCAGACGATAAAATCACATCTTCCAAAGGTGGTTATCTTGGCTTTTTCGGTATTAACAAATATGAAAAAGCATTTGAAGATGCAGCTTTTGCACTGACGAAAGACGGAGAATTCACGAAGCCTGTAAAGACAAGAATTGGCTGGCATATCATCAAAAGAATGGGCCAAAAAGGAATTGAACCCCTACCAAAGGTCAAAAGCAGACTGCAAAGTCAAATCACTCAGGACAGCAGATTTGAAGAGGGCAAAAAGCAGATGATAGATCGCATCAAAAAAGATGCAGGCTTCAAAGAAGACCCTGCCGCTTTGAATGAATATATCAAAACACTGGACATGGATTTTCTGTCATACAAATGGCAGGCCAATGATGAACTTCCGGTGAAGACTTTATTTTCTCTGGGAAGTACTAATCACACTAATCTAGATTTTAATGAATATTTACTCCGCAATCAGCGGAAAAGACTGCAGGTTGCCAGAGATTCTCAGGTTCAGCTTACAGCCATGCTATTGTACAATGACTTTGTAAGTGAATCATGTATCAAATTTGAGGAAGCAAAACTGGAGGTAAAGTATCCTGAATTCAAAGCACTGATGCGCGAATATGAAGAAGGCATACTATTATTTGAAGCTACTAAAATGTTGGTTTGGGACAAAGCGTCTCAGGATACGGTAGGCTTAAGTAAGTTTCATTCCGCCAACAGAGAACAATATATGTGGGATGAAAGGGCAGAATGGATGATGTACACGCTGACAGATGTGGACGAAAAAACGGCAAAAAAAATCTATGAATTTGCCAAAACAAAAACCCCTGAGCAAACACAGAAAAAATTCAACAAAAAGAAAAAAGTCATTGTAACGACAGAGCTGAGAATGATTGAAAAGGCAAATGCTGCTCAAATGACGGGAGTGCAATGGTCCGCAGGTTCTGTTTCTGAGTTGAAGAAATTGGGTGAAAACGCTATCTACAATTTCAGCAAAGTAGAAAACATACTCAAGCCTCAGCCAAAATCTCTGAATGAAGCGCGCGGATATATTATTGCTGATTATCAGGATTATTTGGAAAAAGAATGGGTCAATGCGCTTCGAGCCAAATACAAAGTGAAGATAAATGAGGATGTAGTGAAAGGTATGATTCGCTCATAAAAGACCGAATCGGCTTTAATCATCCATTATCATTTAATATAAAGATGAAGTACAGGCAGGAGCAAAACTTCTGCCTGTTTTGTATCTATTAATACATCAGATGAAAAGCAGCTATTTTTCATATTTGACTGACTCGACGAAAGGGAATCGCTTTCCTCTGGTTTCTTCTGTTAAATACAGCTTCTTCATTGGGATATTGACCATATTATTTTTGTCTTCCTGCGATAGATATCCCGCTGAAGGGTCAGCTGAAGAAGATAAAATCCTGGCTGAGGTGTACAATAAAACTTTATACTTATCTGATTTACAGGGATATATTCCTGAAGAAGCTACACAAAAAGATAGTATTCAGATCAGTAAAGCATTTATAGAAAAATGGGTCAAAGAGGCCCTTTTACTGAATGAAGCGGAGAAAAAAGTAAGCAAAGATCTTGAGATTGATAAGCTGGTCAGAGACTACAGACAATCATTGATAATATCCAATTTTGAGAAATTATATGTCGAAAAAGCGATCGACACTTTTGTATCTGATGAGGAGATGAATCTGTATTATGAAGCCAATCAGCAACAATATCAGCTGGAACATACCATTCTAAGATGCCGTTTGCTGAAATTAAATAATAAGACCATTACTCCGAAGGATGCTGAGTTTATGAGAAGCAACTGGCAGAGCAATAACAAAATGGATTTGCGGTATATTCAACGAGTGTGCAAAGAGTTTGGCGAGATCTGTTATTTGAATGAAACCAATTGGCACAGACTGGATTTAATCAAAAATATAATGCCGGATGGAAGTATTAATAATAACATCGTAAACAACAATAGAGAATTGATATTGCGGGATGCCAATTTTACATATTACCTTCGCATCCTGGAGAGTATTTCGGAAAAAGAACCTGCGCCTTTGTCATTTATACAGGAGCAAGCCAAAAAGTATATTCTGCATCAAAGAAAATTAAAATTGCTCGAAGAGTTAAAACTACAGCTCTATGAGAAAGAAACTGAAACGAACAACGTTAAGATATATGACTAACATTAAAAATATGCCATTTAAGCCTTCCTTCTATAATTCACACTGGATTCTGATACTCGTTTTAATAATGAGTACCTCTGGAGTTTGGGCGCAACCTGTTATTCTGGACAAGGTAGTTTCACAGGTAGGAAATGAAGTAATTCTCTGGTCTGATATTGAAGAATTCTATGCTTATCAAAAATCTGCCAATCCCAATCTGCCTGCAGATGTCAAATGCAATATTCTGGACAACCTGATGCTCAAGTCGCTATTGGCTCATGAAGCAAAGCAGGATACGACCATTATTTTAACAGATGAAGAAGTCGAGAGTCAACTGGGCAGAAGGATAGATGAAATCCTGGGCATGATGAACGGTGATGTAAGCTTTTTTCAGGAATATTACGGAAAATCGGTCAACGAGGTCAAAACAGACATGCGTGAGGATATGAGAAATCAAATCCTGACTGAAAGAATGCAGGCGCAAATACTTCGTGATATAAAAATTACGCCGGCAGAAGTAAAAACATTTTTTGATAAAATACCTTTCGATAGTTTGCCATATTTCAATTCTGAGGTAGAAATCAGTGAGATTGTTATGCAGCCCAAAGTGAATGATGAGCAAAGAAAGCTGGCGATCGAGAAACTGGAAGGCCTGAAAGCCAGGGTAGCGGCCGGAGAGGATTTTGCAGTACTGGCGAAAAGCTTTTCGGACGATCCGGGTTCTGCACGTTTGGGTGGGGATCTGGGCTGGCAGAAAAGAGGATCATTTGTTCAGGAATTTGAAGAAGCTGCCTATCGTCTGGAGGTCAGTGAACTGTCTCAGGTGGTGGAATCACCCTTTGGTTTTCACCTGATACAGATGCTGGAGAGAAGAGGAAACACATTTCATACCCGCCATATTCTGATCAAAGCGGTGATCACAGAAGAAGATGAGAATATTGTAAGAATGAAACTGGATTCTATCCGCACACAAATATTAGAAGGAAAACTTTCATTTGATCAGGCAGTGAGAACTTATTCTCTCAAGACTGCTCAAAGCCAGACCAATAATGGAAGAATCTCCAATCCTAAAACAGGAAATACATTCTTTGAAATTGCAGATCTGGATCCGGATGTCTATTTCGCAGTGGATTCCCTTAAACCATTAGGAATAACTCCACCACTTTTATTTCAGGATGAGAGAGGCGAAAAATTATATAAAATATTGAGACTGGATACTCGTACACCTCCTCACAAAGCCAATTTGCAGCAAGATTTTTCAAAGATAAAATTAGCGGCTATTGAACAGAAGAAAGCAGGCTATCTGAATGAATGGATCATAGAGAGAGCACAATCCAATTATGTTTTCATTGATCCTCAATTTTCTGGCTGCGAATTGCTGAGCAAGTGGAGAGTCAATCAAAGTGCTGCGGCCAGGCCGTAATCAGGTATAATTAAAAAAACAAAAAAGGCTAAGTGAAGTAAATCGCTTAGCCTTTTTTTGCTAAATTAAATCTTCAGGGTTTCAACCCAGGAGTAACCCGATACAACTCAAAAGCTTCATCAATAATCTGCCAGGCTTTTTCCCGGTCTACAAAGCCCTCTATGGCTACCTTTTTATCTTCCAGATGCTTGTATTGTTCAAAAAAGTGCTGGATTTCCCGCATGAAATGGGAAGGCAAATCTGATAAATGATCGATATGAGCCACACTGATATCATTGGCTGCCACAGCGATGATTTTATCATCTTCTTCATCATTGTCCAGCATTCGCATGGCACCTATGACTTTTGCATCCATCAGGCAACCGGGAAACATATTCTCTGTACATATAACCAGTATATCCAGAGGATCCCCGTCTCCACAATAAGTTCTTGGAATCAGGCCATAGTTGACAGGATAGTAAAAGGATGAAAATAATACCCTGTCCAGGCGTATCAGACCGGAAGCTTTATCTAATTCATATTTGGCCCGTGATCCTTTTGGGATTTCAATGACTGCCAGTACTTGTTTAGGCGCATCAGGTCCCGGATCCAAATCATGCCATGGGTGCATCATAAAAAATTATTTTATCGTGGTTTCAACAATTTTCGTGGATCATGTTTTGTCATGATTTTTGCTACTTGTCGCAAAAATTCATGCCAAAACCGTTGATCTGATTCTCATAAACCCCGGATTTTCATCCGGGGCTACTCTTTGGTAAACCCCTTTCAGGGGTTTTAGTATTCATTTTAAACATGTCTTCTTAGAAGAAACTCCTGGTTTTTAAGCAGCTATAATAGCTTTGTTAAGGCTTCGCAAGTCCTCTCCTCGACATCAATGGTCCGATCTGCGGCTTTTGGCCTCTGAATTTGATGTACAATTCCAAAGGATCTTCCGTGCCTCCTTTCTCTAAAATATTTTTTCTGAAAGATTTGGCTGTAGACGGATCAAAAAGTCCTTTCGTTTTGAAGGCATCAAATGCATCAGCGTCCAATATTTCAGCATAAATGTAGCTGTAATAGCCGGCTGAATATCCTCCTGAAAATATGTGATTAAAGTATGTGCTTTTGTATCTGTAAGGAATAGCGTTAGGAAGGCCTATCTGCCTGGAATTCTCATATTCAAAATCCCTGACAGAGACCTGGATGGGTTCCGTTCTGTTATGATATGCCATATCCAGAAGGGAGGCCGCAACATATTCTGATGTGATAAAACCCATATTAAAGTACTTGCTATTCTCCATTTTCTGAATCAATGCGTCAGGTATTACTTCATTCGTTTTGTAGTGACGGGCATAAGTCTTCAATACTGTAGGATGCATTGCCCAATTTTCCAATATCTGAGATGGAAGCTCAACAAAATCTCTCGGGACCGAAGTTCCGGACAAGGACCTGAACTCCACATTTGAAAGTAATCCATGCAGCGCATGACCCATTTCGTGATACAAAGTAGTTACCTCATCTGCTGAAAGCAAAGCCGGTTTATCCTCTGTAGGCCGTGTGAAATTACATACAATACTAATATGCGGATGGACCATTTGACCGCCCAGTTTGTATTGCTTTCTGAAGCTGGTCATCCAGGCTCCTCCGCGTTTACTTGCTCTTGGGAAAAGGTCCATATACAGAATACCCACGTATTTCCCATCTGATTCCCTCACTTCAAAAACCTCCACTTCTTCATGGTAAACCGGGACATTATTTACAGGCTTAAACTGAAGTCCGAACAATTTATTGATGGTACCAAACATGCCGTCTCTGACTTTCTCCAGCTCAAAGTATGCTCTTAATTGCTCTTCATCCAGGTCGTATTTTTGCTTCCTCAATTTTTCAGTATAATATCTCCAGTCCCAAGCTTCGAGGGTGGTAATTCCGTCCAGCCTGGCGAGTGCCTTCAGTTCTTCCTCCTCTTTCATAGCCATTGGGCGAGCCACTTCCCAAATGTTATTCAATAATTCCTTCACGGTCTCAGGGTCTTTGGCCATGCTTTCTTCCAAAACAAAAGCTGCGTGTGATTCATATCCCAGCAACTGAGCTTTGGCTAGTCTGAGATTGGCCAGAGATTTAATAGCCTCTTCATTATTGTACTGATTATCGTTATTACCCCTGCTGAGGTAAGCTTCCATGATTTCCTTTCTCAATGCGCGATTATCAGCATATTGCAAAAAAGGCATCACACTGGAATTGCTTAAATCAAAGACCCATTTATTGATTTGGGTTTGTTTTTCAGCTTTTGCAGCTTTAGCCATAGCTGCTGAAATCACACTTTCAGGAAGACCGGCCAGATCTTTTGGGTCTTCTATGATTAGCCTATAAGAATTGGTTTCTGCCAGGACATTATCTCCGAAAACAAGCGCCATGGTAGACATTTTCTGGTTGATGGCCTGAAGCGTCTGCTTGTCATCAGCAGAAATGAAAGCGCCACCACGTTTGAATCTTTTATAGGTTTCTTCTAAAAGCTTGAGCTGTTCTGGCTTTAGATTCAGAGAGGATCTGTTATTATACACTTTTAATACACGGCCCGAAAACTCCTCTGACATTATTAAGGCATCTCTGTGATTAGAGATAATGGGTGCAAACTTTTTAGCCAGTTCCTGCATCTCAGGGGAGGTATTGGCATTCGTAAGATTGTAAAAAATAGCCAAAACCTGATCCAAAACTTCACTACTTTTTTCTATGACTTCTATTGTATTTTCAAAAGTTGGATCTTCTTCAAAAGCATGCATCCCCTTAAGACCTGCCATCTGCATATCCATGCCGTAATAAATAGCTTCTTCAAAATGATGCGGTTGAATCTTATCAAATGGAACTGCTCCATATTGAGCTGTGTAAGGCAAAAGCAATGGATTGGTTCCACTATAATTTTGCGATAAGCCCATTGTTTGTTGAAAGACTATAAAAGCCATAATCAGAAAAGTAGGTTTTTTCATGTGAATAAAAATTTAAAAATTAAGATGTGAAAAGTCTCCTTTGGCGCTGTCCTTTAACAACACCATCTTCAAAGATAGGAATAGCCTGAATTAGGAACCCCATTCTCTGGTTTTAATTCAATATCAAACAAAAACAAGTAGTCTTTTGACGATTCCTGCAGGCTCTTTTGGTACAATTTATTCAGTAATAAATCTATAATAATCAATAATATGACTTTTTTAAACTACTACCGGCAAAATAGAAATGCTTCTTTAAACAGGAATACCTTGTATAGAATAAAGAAATCAGGTGCTTGACAAATCTCCTCTGTATCCAATCTTACTATAGTCTATTTTTATGAAATCATTTAATTACTATGATAGTTCGTATTTACTTATTATCGAATCTGCATTGAAAATCACTTTTTAAAAAATATAGATAATTCTGTATACATAAGAAGTTGGTATTTGTCGGGTATAATGTAACCTATCCCACGATGCAGCAGTGTTAATTGATGCGCATAATTTAATAAATGAGCATGAAGGGATGGTTTGGAAATATAAACCGGGTTTCTGGGGAGGAGCTATCCGATGAACAGCTATTGTTGAATTATTTCAATACAGGTAAATTAATCTGTCTACAACAATTGCTTGAAAAATACCTTCACATAATTTTTGCATTCAGTTATCAGGTATTGCAGGACAGAGAACAAGCCAGAACGGCTTCTTTGAGTGTTCTGCATATTGTACAACGCGAAATCAAAGACGCACCACCGGATCGCTTTAGTGACTGGTTGTATCGTATCTGCCGGGAAGTCTGCATTCTGGCTATCAGAAAGCAAATTAAATCGGCCGAATTGACTTTGGAATATCTGCTGGCCATTGAACAAACAACTCCCGTACACTTTAATGGCACTGCCAATTGGTTTATTTCAAACGATCCTGATGAACAAAAATCAATAGAGGAAATATTGCACCAAATGAATCCTGATGAAAAGGATGTTTTGCTACTATTCTATAAAGAACAAAAGAGCTACGAAGAAATCAGTAAAATACTTGAAATCTCTCCGGGTAAGATTAAAACTAAATTGCACAACGGCAGAAAGACTTTTATAAAAAAAGTACAATTGTCCAACCTTAAATAATGAATGCTGCGGACGAAAAATTAATTTGCCTTAAACTGGACACTGCCCGGGCCTATGTCAATGGTTCTATATCTGTTAATAACAGGTTTATAGTAGAGGAACATTTGATTGAATGCCACTACTGCAGCTCGGTAATTAGTGCCATCAAATCAAATGAACTGGACATTTTGGAAGAAGAGACACAGATACTTCGCGAGTCCCTCAAACTACCTAAAAGCCCGGTAAAAACACTTGCAATCAGCTTTGTAGATGTTCCGATTTATCAAAAAATCATTGCCCTTGGCGTTTTGCTCATCTTTATTTTCCTGATCATAGCTGTCAGATACCAAAGCGGAACAAACGAGATATTCAGACAGTATTATTCCCTTGATGATCTCGACAGAAACGAATTTTATGCAACACCAGGAAAGCCTGATCCCAAAATTAATGAATTCGAAAAAACCATTCTCATCAATATCCGCTCCAGAAATTATACACAAGCTTTACTCAATTGCAGGGAAGGACAACCCCAGTATCTGGACTCAGGTAGCGCCAATTTCTGGGAAGGAATATGTTATCTGGAAATGAATGATCTGACCAATGCATTCAAAAAGCTGTATGAGGTGCGCAAAACAAAGCATGCCAAACTACTACCTGCCACCTGGTACTTATCTCTGGCATATATTAAAAATGAAGAGTGGACACTTGCAAGACTGTTGCTTCAGGAACTTACTGAAACCGGCGATCCGGAATTTGTACGAAGGAGTGAACGCTTACTCGATGAGATACTGACTCACAAACCCATCTGATCTCAATATTTTACAAATTTTCCCCAGGCCCATCTTACAATCAGCAAAGCACCTACAAAACCTGCAATGGCATATTGTATGGGTAAAAAGCTGATCACCAGAATACGTGTCCGGTCAATCACCCAGAGAAAGACCAGTAATGCAAATAACATAATGATCAATCCGGATAATCTGTCAAACCCGGGTATAGCTTTAAATGGTACTACCTGACGGATAATCAGCAAGGTTAATACCATACTTACAACCGGTAAAATCTGTAAAATCAAATTTACGTCCCAGACGCTCTGACGCTCAAAAAGAAACAGGTATCCCCACAAGACAATGGATAAAACTCCCAGTATAGAAGCAATGTAAATGAGAATACTGTAGATATACTTCCAGGGAGACAATGCAGATTCTTTCCCTGCTATCTTACTAAGTATCCATGTGAGGACCGGAATCATTGTCAGGAAACCAATCGCTACACCGGGTGACTCTGAGATGGCATCAAATGCTTCACGTAATGTCATGAGGGCGATTTTTTATAAATCCATCAGTAGCAATGTCGGATCCTCAAGCATTTTCTTCACTTTCACCAGGAAAGTAACAGATGAACTTCCATCAATCACTCTGTGATCATATGACAAGGCGACATACATCATGGGACGAATTACAATTTCACCTTTTACAACCACTGCTCTTTCCTGTATATTATGCATACCAAGAATAGCCGATTGAGGTTCATTGATGATGGGTGTACTCATCATTGATCCGAAAATACCTCCATTGGTAATGGTAAATGTACCTCCGCTCATTTCCTCCAGAGTCAATTTTCCATTGCGTGCTTTGTCGGCGAGTTCTTTAATGGCGAATTCAATTTCTGCAAATGAAAGTGACTCTACATTGTGCACTGGCGGTACGACCAAGCCTGTGGGCGTGGAGATAGCAATAGAAATATCTGCATAATCATGGTAAATAATATCATCACCGTCAATCATGGCATTGACTTCCGGCATTTCTAATAAAGCTTTGGCGCAAGCTTTTGCAAACAGGGACATAAAGCCCAGCTTGATTCCATGCTTAGCCACAAATTGATCCTGAACTTTATTTCTGAGTGCCATGACTTCAGTCAGATCGATTTCATTGAAAGTCGTGAGCATCGCAGTATTGTTCTTGGCAGAAACCAGGCGCTTAGCGATGGTACGGCGCATTCTGCTCAGCTTTTCTCTGCGCTCATTTCGGCTGAATGAACCGGATCTGGCTGCGGGCGCTTTAGGTGCAGAAGGAGCAGCTTCTTGTGGGGCAGTTGCCGCTTTCTCTTGCTCGGGGGCTACTGCTTTTGAAGCATCTTCTTTTGTAATTCTGCCATCCTTTCCGGTTCCTGAGACCTTGTCAGCACTGATGCCCTTTTCATCCAGTATTTTTGATGCTGCCGGAGAAGGATGTCCGCTTGCATAAGATTCCGCAGCTGCTTTTTTCTCTTCTGCGACAGGGACTGTTTCCTTTTTAGGTGCTGCTGCAACAGGAGCCGGAGCCTCTTCTGCTGCTACACTTGTGTCGATTTTTGCCACTACAGCGCCAATCTCGAGATCATCTCCCTCCTTAGCGACCCAAATCAATTTACCTGCAGCTTCGGATGGAAATTCCAGGGTTGCCTTATCTGATTCAAATTCACAAAGTGCGTCATCTACTTTGACGATAGAGCCATTGGGCTTTAACCATTGAGAAAGAGTTACTTCTGTGATAGATTCGCCAATAGTAGGCACTCTCAATTCGACGATACTCATAGTGGGTTGATTGTTTCGGGCCAAAGTTAGGAAAATTGAATACTATTTAGTGCGATTTTGATTAATTAGCACGGTTCTTAAAGCCTTAGATCTATAAATTGTTTTAATTTGCAGTGTATTTTTCACACACCCATGCGAAGGATTTTATATCAAGTTTCCATCCTGCTGCTATTCATCAGTTTCAGCAGGGTATACGCACGCGCATCAGCTATTCATTACTCTGATAGCCTGAGCAGAAATTTGATTCATGTTCAGCGCATTGACAGCTCCATTAAAATAGACGGAATCCTGGATGAGCTCATGTGGAACAAGGTGAGATTCGGATCCGGATTTACGCAATTGGACCCTAATCCCGGCGTTCCTTCAGATTTCCGCACTGAAATTCGGGTGCTTTATGATGATAATGCCATCTATATAGGCGCTATTTTATATGATGACAATCCCGAAGGAATTTTAAAGGAACTATCTCCAAGAGATCAGCTTGCGAATACAGATTATTTTTCAGTAATAATAGATACTTATAAAGCCGGGCAGACCGGGTTCGGGTTTACAGTAACGCCCTCAGGAATTCAGGTGGATCAGCGCATTACCAATCCTTCCATTTCTGACCCAACATGGGATGCCGTATGGATCAGCGCAGTCACCATTCATGATCAGGGCTGGACAGTGGAGATTGAAATTCCATATTCAGCTTTAAGGTTTCCACCATTAGAGGAACAACATTGGGGAATCAATTTTGGCAGATATGTAAGAAGGGTGCGGGAGGAAAGCTGGTGGAATGCTATCAATCCAGCCATCAGCAATACCCTCTTCCAAACAGGCCGTACCACTACCATTGAAAATGTTAAACCTTTACCGAGGATTTCCCTGATTCCATTTGTTTCTACTTATATTGAAAACAACTCGGCCTATCCGGATATTTGGAGAAAGACCATCAATGGAGGCATGGATCTAAAATTAGGTATTGGGGATGCGTTCACACTGGATATGGCATTGATTCCGGATTTTGGACAAGTCAGATTCGATGATCAGATTCTGAACTTAAGTCCCTTTGAAATCCGGTTTGAAGAAAACAGACCATTCTTCACGGAAGGAACTGAGCTTTTCAACAGAGCAGGGCTCTTCTATTCCAGGAGAATGGGCGCTCAACCATTTTATCTGAGTCAATGGCCCCAGCGATTTCCGCAAGGCAATTCCATTGAAAATGTACCTGCAAACAGTCAATTATTAAATGCTGTAAAATTTTCCGGCCGAACCAGCTCCGGACTTGGTATTGGAGTCTTGAATGCTATTGAAAACAGAGGATATGCCACTTTGAATATTTCAGATAACGGTCAGGAAAAAGTAGTCATACATCCATTAACCAACTACAATGTCTCGGTACTGGACCAGAATCTGCCTTACAACTCTTATGTCTCCCTGATCAATACCAATGTCTGGAGAGAGGGAGATGCCTATAATGCCAACGTGACGGGAACTGAATTTGGACTGAGAACAAAAAACAATAAATACCTTCTGAGCGGGAATGCTGCAATCAGTCAAAGACACCTGGAAGAAGCACCTCAGATAGGATATAACTGGAAGTTAAACTGGAGTAAAACAAGAGGCAGCTGGCAATATACCCTGTCAGCAACTGAGATTTCGCCGGATTACAATCCCAATGATCTGGGCTTCAATTTGATCCGAAACTACAGAGGAACAGTGGGGACGCTCAATTATTATAAATTTATTCCGGGCTCAATTTTCAACCGATATAATGCCAGTATGACTGTTGCTTACGAGCGAATCATAGATCCTAATGCATTTCATAATTTTCAGATCAGGTACAATTCATTTTTTATGACCCGGAAGTTTTTCGCTTTTGGTATCAATGCGCTGGCTGAACCTGTGATTACTTATGATTATTTTGAACCCAGAGATAATTTCAAAAGCTTCCTGACTTATCCGAGGAATGGGCAATTGGGAGGATTCATATCTACTGATTACCGAAAGAAATTTGCGATAGATGTGAGCTGGAGTTCAAGATGGTTTCAGGATGAAGACAGGCATATGCATTATTTTGATATTGCACCTAGATTCAGACTCAATGATCATTTCTTTTTTACATTCAAGCATACACAGCAATGGTTGCACAAAGATGTAGGTTACAGTTCTAAAAATTCGAACTCTGTTGGTTTTGAAAGTCTCCAGGCAGATGATATTTTGTTTTCCAGAAGAAATCAGCATATAGTTACCAATACGCTTTCTGCCAGGTACAATTTTAATGCCTTGCATAATATTACATTGAGGACCCGTCATTACTTTACTTCAGTAGATTTTATACGGTTCCATATCCTGGATGAGGATGGTTTGTTGGCAGCAACTGACTACACGGGAAGAAATACAAATGGCGATTTGCTGCATAGTCAGACTGTCAATTTATTGACTACAGATTTGGTTTATACCTGGCGATTTGCTCCGGGCAGTGACATTATACTGGTGTGGAAACATGCATTGAATCTGAGTCAGAATCAGCTGGATATTTCTTATTTTGATTTTTTAAATAATATCTTTGAATATCCTCAGGCTAATAGCTTGTCATTGAGAGTCGTGTATTATCTGGATTATGGTTTGGTAAAAAGACGGTTTGCCAAAGCCTGATTTGAAACCTTCACTTCACCTTCTTAAAATTGCCTTATGCGAATACTTATTTGTTTGCTGATTGTTTGCTTTCGCTTAATTCTGCCGAGTGCACAAAGCTCACTTAAATATCAGACTCCACCTGCAGAAATTGTGGCACTCATCGATGGTCCAAAAAACCCTTCAGTGATGATCAGTCCTGACAAAAAAAGGATGCTTTTGATAGAGCAATCTGATTTTCCATCTATCGAAGAATTGGCAGAAGAGGAATTGAGGCTGGCCGGTATTCGGATTAATCCCCGAAATTTCGGGCCTTCCAGAGCTAATTATTCTACAGGAATTAGCTACATGAATTTGTCAGATCTTAAAGAAGTTAAAATAAACGGTTTGCCTGCTGTGTTGCGCATGAGCAATATGAGTTTCAACAACTCAGGAAGCATGCTGGCTTTTTTACAATCTGAAGAAACGGAGGTTCAGCTCTGGGTTATTGATTTTACGACTAATCAGGCCAGAAAAATAGGATCGAATCTTAATCAGGCTATGGGTAAAAGTTTTTCCTGGCTGGACAATAATACTATCGTAGGAAAAGAAGTCAATGTGAAAAAGGAAGCACTGCCTTCATCAAAAGAGATTCCCGATGGACCTGTTATCCAGGAATCCAGCGGAAAAGCTGCCCCTGCAAGAACATTCCAGGATCTTCTGAAAAATCCGGCAGATGAAGCGATGTTCACCTACTATACCAGCTCCCGAATGGTGAAATGGGATGTATCAAGAGGCGAAAAAACAGCTATCAATGTAGAAGGTGCGATTAGTAATTTTCAGCCATCCCCTGATGGCAATTATATTCTCGTAACAAATATTAATAAGCCCTTCTCATATCTTGTTCCTTACTCATTATTCCCTGCAACTACCACAGTATATGACAAAAATGGACAATTGGTCCAGAAAATCCATGATAGCCCACTGGCAGAAAATATTCCTAAAGGATTCAATGCTACAGTTACCGGAAAAAGGAGTATTTCCTGGAGAGCTGACAAACCATCCATGTTGTACTGGGTAGAAGCTCAGGATGGTGGTGATCCCAACAAAGAAGCAGCCATCAGGGATAAAGTTTTTATGCAAAATATACCAAACGGTACTGTTCTGGAAGGACCTGCTACGGCTCTAAGATACGGCGGGGTTACCTGGGGTAGTGATAATATGGCATTACTCACGGAAAGCTGGTGGGCCACCAGAAAAACTAAAACTACCATATGGAATCCATCGCTTCCTGCACAAAGTGGAAAAGTTATTTTTGACAGAAGCTATGAAGACAGATACAGTGATCCTGGATCATTTCTGACTGAGCCTAATCAATACGGATGGAACGTTCTGGCGATGAGTGCTAATAAAAAATCATTATATCTGAGCGGAATGGGTGCTTCACCCGAAGGCAATCAGCCATTCATAGATCAGTATGAGATCAGCAATGCAAAAACTAAAAGATTGTGGCAATCTCAGGCTCCTTATTATGAAATGCCTGTAACTCCAATAGATCTGGCCTCCCAACAGTGGATCATACGCAGAGAGTCCAAGACAATGCCTCCCAATTATCTTAGTATTACACTGAAAGATAAAAAGATTAGGACACTAACTGAATTCCCTAATCCTTATGCAGGTCTGGAAGGGGTGACGAGTGAAATCATTAGTTATAAAAGAGCTGACGGACTTCAACTGACAGGCAAGTTGTATTTGCCAGCCGGATACAATAAAGAAAAAGACGGCCCATTACCTGTATTCATGTGGGCTTATCCACGTGAATTCAAAAGTGCGGAGGCAGCCAGTCAAATGACTAGTTCGCCATATGAATTTACAAGACTTAATTGGGGCTCACCTATTTATTGGGTGACTCAGGGATATGCCATTTTTGATGATTTCAGCATGCCAATCGTAGGAGAAGGAGATGCAGAGCCCAATGAAACATTTGTGGAACAATTGCGTACATCCGCTGAAGCAGCCATCAATACTCTGGTAAATATGGGTGTAGCTGACCGGAATAAAATAGGGGTAGGCGGACATTCATATGGTGCCTTCATGACCGCTAATTTATTGGCACATACCAATCTGTTTGCCGGAGGAATCGCCAGAAGCGGGGCATACAACAGGACATTGACGCCATTTGGATTTCAGTCAGAGCAAAGAAGTTACTGGGAAGCCCCTGAAGTATATACTCAGATGTCGCCTTTTTCCTTTGCTGATAAAATCAAAACTCCCATCCTGCTAATTCACGGAGAAGCAGATAATAATTCCGGAACCTTCCCGATGCAAAGTGAGCGTTTTTTCAGTGCATTGAAAGGTCATGGTGCCACGACCAGATTGGTTATGTTGCCTCATGAAAGCCACGGATACCGTGCCAGACAGAGCATCATGCATACGCTTTGGGAAATGACTCAATGGCTGGATACACATGTGAAAAATAGTAAGAGGAGTACACAGCCGTAGGGGGGGGCGTAGTAGATTAAGACGGGATACTCCGTGCACTTGGTTTACTTACAGAATTCCTCGTAGATGAATTACAAATTCATGATGTATCTGATCGAAGTCAGAGACTTCGACCATCGTACTTATATATTTATTTCGACTTTAGCCGATGGTCGCAGTTTTCAACTGCGATCCAATATTTTATGAATTTTCAATTCATTAACGACCATAATAACTTTTTAGGAAAAAAGCCAGCAACATCTTTATTGTCTCCAATTCATCAATCACCAAGCTGACCACCAAAGTAACCAATCGTATTATCCAATTCAATCTTTTCAATTTCAAGAAATCCATCTCTTCCTGAATATGCTCCTGCACTGCTATATAAATAATCCTCAGCTTTTTCCACTAATCTATTCCTGACAGGATTCAGGTGAATATATGCGAGCTTCTGATTAACCCATTTAGGGCTTGCAAGTTCGACCGGATGACTGCCCTGTTGCCAGAATTGGTAAATCTTGTTGTTCTTATTGTATTTCGCATAGAATGAAAACATCTGTAACATCCATTCTTTTCTACTTTCCTGCTCACTATTTGAAATTGAGTCTATAATAGATTTTGAGGTAAATTTTTTGAAATCCCTTAATACATTTGATAGAGAATAATTCTCTTTAGTATAACATATCATGTGAATATGATTACTCATTAAAACATATGCATTTATAACTAAGCCTTTTTCATTTTGGCAATAAATGAGACTATCGATGATAATTTTTCTGTAGGCATCTCGTGTAAAAACATCTATCCAACCTACAACTGTCATAGTGACAAAATGCGCAGAATTTTGGTTGAATATTTTGTGCCCATGCATAATTGAGGAAGGTTTTGGACTGCTGAAATCTATCATTTAAAGATAATGAGTTCGTGGATGAATTGCAAATTCATGATGTAATGGATCGAAGTCACAGACTTCGACCATCGGCTTTTGATTTGTTATATTGTCTGGGGGTCGTACACAAAGCTTTGGGGATCGACCATCAGCTTCCTATAGTTTATTAAATATTTTTTATAAATTAAATTTAATGCCATACCTTCACTACTGCTTCGTTTTTGCATATTCTTCACATGAAAAATCCTTAACATGACCAGGTATGCACTTTCCATTCTTTTCATTTTTATTTTTATTTTACTGAATGCACAAATCAGCCAATATCAGTTTAGTGTTCAGACTAAGCCTTATATGGCATTAGAGGGTGGGACAAATATTACCGCGGATTTCACTGAAGAGGATTGGGAAGAGAACTCTATGACATTCAGTCCGTCTGAATTTATTTATTTTCAATTTGATCAAAATGTTTTTTGCCCGGGTTTGGAAATTTCATTCAATGGTATTGTTAATATCTACTGTTTTGAAGAAAGTTTTAGTGAATTTTATGAGGTACTTTTTGCTTCACAATCTACTATTATGGACTATAGGTATAGTGGTGGAACAGATTCTTTCGACACAGAAATCTGGTATAAATTCGAAGATGGTGTTTCTTATCTGGAGTTCAGAAATCTCACTTTTTACTTTTCAGATTTATCCGAAATTTCTCCGAATGCTCTTTTCAATTTTACATATGTTTTTGATCATGAGACAGGATCATTTCAGTACCATTATGGACCTTCAACATATAATCCAGCAGCGCATGATTTACTTCAAGATTCCGAGTATGTTATAGGGGCTGTCTATTTTAAGGAAATTGATGATTTAAATTCAGAAACCGCGGTAATTCTCTTAACAGGAAATCCTGAAAATCCTGATGTAATTATATTTGAGAATGGCGATGAACCAACTGGAGATTATTTTACAGATGCCATCCCTGCTGAAGGCACACTCTACCAATTCACCCTGAATCCAAACAATACAAGTAACTTAAATACAATACTGACTGAATATTCAGTGGTACCCAATCCGGGAAATAATGAGGCTTTTCTCAATAATCATGTACAATCCATTTCAGCTGACCTAAGCATTTGGAATATAAATGGTCAACTCATGCATCAGTCCATTGTCAATGATAAAGCTAATATCGATACCAGTGCATTTCCCTCAGGTATTTACTTTTTTCAAGTGACCACTGCAGAGGGAACTCAGACAATTAAGTGGATGAAGAGGTGATTTAAAAAAATTGTAGAGGGGCTGCAAATTGCATCCTCTCTACTATACTACTTTGACACAGTTCTCTATTTATGCAATATTATTCTTTTGACTTTATCCTGCACGTCCTGCGATTTTAACCGGATCAGATACATGCCGTTAGCATAGGAATTCATATCCAGTATCTCCACATTCGAAGCTTTATCGATTTTATAAGTTTTCAGCAACTGGCCCTGAATACTATATAGTTCCAGACTAATCTGCATCCCTGAATAGTTATCTAAACCAATTTGCAGTATCCCATCTGTGGGATTGGGAGAAACGGTGAAATCAGAGCTGCGTTCTATTGTCTGAATTTGATTATTGATTTGTGGTAAACTAAAGCCACTTCCAACAATATCAACATTTTCAAATGTACCTGTCACAGTACTATTTTGTGTATAATTGGTAACTACCAAACCAATTTCTATGCATGATTGCATATTTATATTTACAGCAAACACCTGATGCCATTGGATCCCATTTGCGGAGTTGTAAGCAATAAACTGGTTACCGGACCGTACAATTCTTAACCAAAACTTGCCAAAAGCCTGAAATTGTTGCGGGACTGCCTGCGCATTTGTGATACTTCGTATTTCGCGACGGGAGAAATTGCTTTGAGTGTTTGTCATTAGCTGGACTTTTTTTGAACCCCCTGTATTATTCTCTCGCATCACTAAGCCAGCCCAGCCTAAGGAAGTCCCGATTATGCCAGTAACTTGTGCCGTGATGCTGCCATTACCACACAATGTCTTTTGTGCAAATGCCATAGCATCTGAAGTGAAAGGAGAATTGTAGTAGCAATTAGTGCTGCTGACCGTCCAAACTTCATTGCCCGAATTGTATGCTGCACTATTTCCACCAGCGCAATTGATACCATTAATATTTTGAGCCCATCCAGGAGGAAGTCCATTTACATTTATATTGCCTGAACAAGTAGAGCTATTTCCGTTTTCATCGGTGACTGTAGCTGTATATAAAACAGATTGACCAATCTGAGCTGCGGTGACCACGGTGGGATTTAAAACCACACTTTGTAGATCACAATTATCTGATGCCTGTACCAGTTCAGTAGCATTTAAAACAAATTCATCCTCTCCATTAAAATTAATATTTTGATTTGAGCATTGTAATATCGGAAATGTATTGTCAACTTTTGAAACTGTAAACTGACAGGTATTACTTAATCCATTACTATCTGTTACAGTCAGGTTTACTGTCATATTGCCTGCACCAGAATCCATAGTACCTGCAACCGGTGATTGAGTGATACCTTGTACACTGCAATTGTCATTAGCTGTAGCCAATCCGGTATAGTCGGATAATGTGGCGTTGCAGTCCGGGTCAAGAGTCAATGTTTGTGCAATCGGACAGGTGATGGTTGGAGCAGTATTGTCTACCTTCATTGCTGTAAAGGTGCAGGAACTTGTATTACCGTTCACATCAGTCACAGAAAGTACTATGCTCATATTTCCTGCAGCGGAAACCGTAGTACCTGCAAGCGGGGATTGAGTTATACTTTGTACAGCACAATTGTCATCGCTTATAGCTAAGACTGCGTAATCAGGCAAAGTTGCGGAGCAATTTTCATCAAGAACTAAGGTCTGAAGGACCGGGCACATGAGGGAAGGAAGTATGTTATCAGTGATCATTACATCTTGCATGCATTGAATAGAATTGCCAGCCATATCCTGAAAAGTCCAGATTATGGTTGTTGTGCCAGTCGGATAAGGAGCATTGAGGGCCAATGCATCTGACCGGACACCTGTAGCAGTCACTGTCCCATCCACATTATCTGTAGCGACAGGAGCAATCAAATTAACTATAGCATTACAGGAATCTATTGCTGTATTTACATTGATAGTAGTCAGGGTGTTGCAATCAAAAACCGGATCAGTCTGATCTTCTGTATTACAATCCGTAATAACAGCTGTACCTGTAAATGTGAAATTAAAGCCGGGGGGTGTATTCAAGATTCGGTTGATTAAAATATAATAAGATTCTCCTGCGATTACATCCAATGGGGCCACCCATTGATCACCTGCTACATTTTCTGAATTATCTATTGCTCCATTTCCTAACCCAGTACTTCCGCTTCCGGATGCTGCTGCCCATGAACATCGTAGAGGTGTCCCCAATGTTCCGCAAGAAACATTCGGTCCATAAACCGCAAAATCATAATCTACAGAACTGTTTAGTGGGGCAATTGTGAAAGCCAGAGTTCCTGAAGTTGATACGCATACAGAATACCACGATGAGTAATGTTCACCAAGCATACATCCCGCACAACCTTCGGATACCAGTCCTGGTCCGGTGGAGGTATCGCTAACCGGACCTGAAGTAAATAATGAAGAAGCGTTCATACAGTCACTATTAGTGCCACTTGCTTGCCCGCCCTGTCCCGTCACACAGGAAAGTTGGGCACTCCATCCTGCCAGTTGCACAGATCCGTCAGTGTAAAATCTGAACGTTAAACAACCACTGGTACTTGTTACCGTACCCGGTGATGAAGTGCAGTTATTATAAATCATAGGACTCTGAATAGTTGGTCCGTCAAAAATTTGCAGGTAATCACAACAACTTCCAGGTCCAAAGCAAAGGAAATAGGTGTCGTTCATTGAAAAACTTGTAAACACCATTCTTAATTGTTCATCCGGGTTTTCGGCACAAAATGTCCTGATTATCCCATTGATGTTTGCAGCATAATTTCCACCCGCCCCACCGTTGTCTGTATAAGTGCCTGAGCACAGATTGACAGGACATGCACCAATAAATGTACTTTGTTGACCGGAAGAAGGGTGGGTGTACTGAGCATTGACAAGCTGATAGAAAAAGATTGCAATGCATATCAGGATTGGGGTAATTCTTTTTGTCATGATTTTTCCGCTTTGTTGGATAAATTTAATCAATACTTCAGAAATCAGAACAAATTAATGAAGCCCAATGCCGGTAACAAAGAATGGAGTTTCGGCTAGCTGAAAGTGTAATTCATTACCTTTCCTTATTCTTCACTTTTATCAGCTCCGCGGCCACACTGATTGCAATTTCATGCGCAGTTTCGCTCTTTATATCTATACCTATTGGTGTATGTAATTCACTCAATAATGCAGGATCAATGCCTTCTGAGCTGAATTGATCAAACAGCATTTTGACCTTGTTTTTGCTGCCCATCATGCCGATATATCTAAATTTTTTTCCTAATAATCTGCGCAAAATGATCTCATCTGTCCTGTACCCGAAGGACATAATGACGACATAGACATCAGGGCCTTCAGGAATGTACTGATCGATTTCATTGAAATCTATTACGGATTTATATTGAGCAAATGGATTGCTTTCCATCGTATTGAGAGAAGCTCTATTGTCGAGTTGGTGAATCTCAAAATCCAGAAAAGCAAGTATCTCACACAAAGCTCTTCCTACATGTCCCCCACCAATCACATAGACTTTATTCAATGAATGAAGTGCCTCCCGCAATTGCCAATTCTGCTCATCTATTTTATCTGTGGCCAGGTCATCCTTTACATTATTGAGCGCTATCCCATTTTGTGTAAATACAATACTCTCTGTACCTCCTTTCCCGACTGATGAGAGCCAATTCAAATCGGATGTTTCCAGCAAATAAAAAGCAATCATTTGTTCCCCGGAACAAATCATTCCCGACTGATCTTTAGACGCCTCTTTGCTGTGCATCTGTTTTTTCAAAAATGGCTTCCATGAGTCTTTCAGCAAAAGCGTTTTGGCATATTCTACCAGCTTATGCTCCATAATTCCTCCACCGATTGTTCCGCCCATATCCTTCTCAGTAACCCACATTTTGAATCCCGTCCTTCCCGGACTACTGCCGTTGCTCTGAATGACTACCATCAGAACTATTTTTCCAGCCTCCTCAATTGCCTGCTGCAATCCTGCGTAAAAATTTTCTTTATAAGCTTTTTGCATTAATCTGATTTACAATTCTTTATAAAACTTGATCTCTTTCTAATTTTAACCCAGTTTATCGCATAAAATCGACGGCTGTTTCCATTCTGAATTCTAAGTTCTAAATTCTGAAATCAACCCGGAACTAAAACCATACACTGCTCATTGAATAATAAATAGCCATGATTCCTGAGAAAATGGCACTTGCGAAAAATCGATATTTTAATGAAATCTTATTCTGTATCAGATAATTCGCTACAATAGAAACTGGAATATTGACAGCAAAGGAGACCAAACCAATCCTCAGCAAATCCCAGCTAATCATATCCATATTTCCTGAAAACAGCTGCACAAACAGCAAATGCCGTGCAATCCATAATGGGTTGAAATATAACAATGCCATCGAAGTTTTCAATGTAACTTTCTTCCAACCCTGATATCCTGAGATTACTTTTTCAATCCATTTAAAATACCGTGGAATTTCAAATGAGTAAAGCGTCGATCCTAATGCAAAAATGCCCGACATCCTGATCCAGCTAAACTGATCAATAATCAGCGAAGCAATTGAATCCCCTGTCATATAAATTAAACCACCCAGAATGGGAGAGAGATATTTGTAGTCACTGAATTTTTTGAGGGGCATTTATCGTCCGGGTTTATCGGCCTTTGTACAAATCCATCAGTACCTTCTCTGGAGTATAAGGCGCATCAAAAGCAAACTCCTTTCCGGGATTAAATGCACTGACTGCATTCCGAATGGCGAAATAAGCTCCCAAGCCATACATGAGAGGCGGCTCTCCAACTGCCTTTGATTTCTGTATAGCCAGCTCATGTCCTTCTGTTTCCAGGTGTTTGATATTGATTTCTGATGGAACTGAGTAGATATCCGGAATTTTATAAGTGGACAGTGCATTGGTCATCAGCCTACCTTCCTTGTTGTAGATAATTTCTTCCAGCGTCATCCAGCCGATACCCTGCACTACAGCTCCCTCTATCTGTCCATTATCTATATGTACATTCATGCTTACACCAAGGTCATGGACAATTTGCACCTTGTCAAAATGATAGGTACCACGCAAACAATCTACGGTGACTTCGAGTATGGCTGCCCCATAGACATGATATGCAAACGGATGCCCTTTACCTTTTTCTTTATCGAAATGTATCAGAGGAGTCGCATAATGAGCGTGTTCACTCAAATTGACTCTGAGTTGAAATGCTTTCTGCACCAGGTCATGCCAGGTGTGATCTGTTTTTTGTTGATTATCATACAAAATGTCATTTTGTACCCTCAAATTCGAAATATTCAAATGCTCAGCAGCTACTTGCTCAAGCCTTTCCCACAATGATTTACAAGCCATTTCCAAAGCTTTACCATTGAGATCAGCGCCCGCACTAGCGGCTGTCGGGGAAGTATTGGCGATGCGGAGTGTATTTGTGGATTCAATCCGCACACTCCCCGGCTGTACTCCCAACTTTCTCACTGCGATCTGCAGCAATTTTGTATTCACTCCCTGACCCATTTCTACTGCTCCGGTACTTACTACCACACTGCCATCCTGATAAATATGAACCAGTGCCCGGGCATGATTCATCATGGTATTGGTAAATGAAATGCCAAAGCAAATGGGCTGTACAGCCACTCCCTTTTTTATATGCGAGTTTTGCTCATTGAATAATCTGACCCTTTCCTGAATAGATTTCAAATCAAAGCCTTCTTCACATGAATTCCAGGCATTTTGAGCCTCACACTGATCCACTATCTGACCATAGGAAAATTCATCTCCGTCATTTAACAAATTCTGTTTCTGAATATCTGCAGCCGGAACACCCAGAGATTCTGAAGCTTTTGAAATAGCGGCTTCTATGACAAATTTGCCCTGAGGACCACCAAATCCGCGGAATGCAGTATTTGGGGGAAGATTGGTCTTGCAGCTGTACGCTGTCACATGTACATTTGGAACAAAATAGGCATTGGTAGCGTGAAATAGCGTCCTCTCCAGTACAGCGGGAGAAAGATCCGCCGCTGCTCCTGCATTCTGAAAAAAAGTAGCCTCATAAGCCAGGATTTTCATGTCAGAAGAAAGACCTATTTTGAAATCCGCCGAATATGGATGTCGTTTGCCGGTCATACGCATATCATCCATGCGATGCAATACCATTTTTACAGGCTTCCGGAGTTTTTGTGCTGCGAGCGCTACCATCACTGCCCATCCTGTAGCCTGATCTTCTTTCCCACCAAAACCTCCTCCCAATCTCACAGTATCCACCTCTACCTTATGCATCGGAATGTCCAGTACTTTTGCAATCGTTCGCTGAACAGCCGTAGGGCCCTGGGTGGAGGAAGCAATGAGTATGCTACCATCTTCTTTCATCCTGGCATATGCCCCCTGAGTTTCAATATATAGATGTTCCTGCCCATTGATTTCCACTTTTCCTTCGAAAACATGCTGACATTGACCCCAGGCACTAGTCACATCTCCCAGCTGAAAATTACGGGGAGGGCAAATAAGTTTATTTTGAGCATGTGCTTCGCGGGGATCGGTGATTACGGGCAATTCTGAAAATTTAATTTCTATCTGTTCCCGGGCCAGTCTGCAAATCCGCTCTGATGTAGCAACAATAATACCTATAGGCTGACCCCAAAAGTGAATGTCTTCTTCAGCAAAAAGTGGTTCATCTGCGATGATTCCGCCTATTTGATTTTTGCCGGGAATGTCTTTTGCAGTTAATACAACAACAACTCCGGACATTGAAAGGGCTTTTGAAACATCAACATGATCCAGCCTTGCATGTGCTACGGGTGCATCAAAAGGCAATGCAAAGAGCGTCCCCTTCCATTCAATGATATCATCCAGATAAATGGACTTGCCGCTGACATGATTATGTGCATCTATATTGATCATAGCAATTCCTCCCCTTTGATTTCTTCAGGAAATAATTCAATGAAATGGCTGAAAAACAGCTGACTTGCCAGCAATCTTTTATAGTCCGCGGACCCTCTGGCATCACTGATAGGCTTGATCTCAGATTGTAAAATGTCAACTGATTCTCTGATCAATTCCGAAGAAAGCACTTTGCCTGTCATGAAGCTTACTGTGTTTTTCAAATACAGCGGAATGGGTCCGACTCCGCCCATGGAACAATGAATCTCCTTTATGATTCTACCCTCACTCATCCGGATCTGAATGGCAGTATTCACACTGGCGATATCCAGATATTTTCGCTTACAGACTTTTTCAAAATGAAAATGTGAGTCCATATCGGGCAAATCGAAAATGATGCGGGAGATGATTTCAGATTCCATTTTATCCAGTTTTTTATAGTCCAGATAAAATTCTTTGAGAGGTAATGTGCGGGTCAGGTCTTCATTATCTAATAATACAATCCTGGCATTCAACCCCAGCAATAATATCGTAAGATCACCAATGGGAGAGGCATTGACCAGATTTCCCGCTACTGTACCGATATTTCGGATAGGTGTAGAAGAAACCAATTTCATATATGAATGCCATCCCGGAAAAACTGACTGAAGCCTGGCATTATCAATCAAATCTGCAGCTGTACTGGATGCATGAATGATGCATTCTGTATCTGAAAATTCAATGCCTGTTAAATCTTTTTTCCCGAACAAAAACTTTAGCGGGGCTTCCTGAAGTACATCCTGATGGTGAACAAACAAATCTGTGCCTCCACCAATAGCTTTCTCGCCGGAGACCGGTAATTCAGCTGAAAATTGACCTAATCTTTCAGGGATATCTTCAAACCAGGCAGGGATAAATTCCTCCCCAGCCAGCCATTTTAATGGCAGATTGTGGTCTTTTTCCTGCAATTGATCCGCTACCACAGCAGCGGCCCTCTCAATCGATTTGTAGCCTGTACATCGGCAAATGTTCCCGTCCATAGACCCAACAGCATCCATAGCGTTTGCATTTTCGCAATTCAAAGCATAACCGCATAAAGAAGTCACAAATCCGGGCGTGCAGAATCCGCATTGTGTTCCGGAACAATCCACAAAAGCTTTCTGTACTTTATTAAGTCCTCCTTCTGTGTTCAAACCTTCTATTGTCACCACATGCATTCCATGCACATTTGCCAGAGGAGTAAGGCAAGATGTCGCGCTGATATATTTGAGTTTCTGATCCCTGATAGAGCCGAGAAGCACCGTACATGCTCCGCAATCGCCTTCTCTGCACCCGATTTTGGTGCCTCGCAGATTGGCTTCGTAACGCACATAATCCAGCAGGGTCATTCCCGGAGAAAGGTCCGTCCGGACAGTTTCATTATTTAGAATAAATTCGATCATACTTTGAAGTCCGGCACATTAAATCCCTTCCGGACTCTACAAATTAAAGCATAATAAAAGAGATTAGCAAGAAGCCCATTTCTTCTCCTATGATTAATAGGGCATCACCACGAGTGAAGTGATCTGATTGCTGTCAAGCCATCCATCATATCATTTCACCCGCGGCAAGTCCCCAACGCTTTGGTGGATCGCTATGCTTCATGGCTCGCTGTTCGCTCGGTCCTGCCCACAAAACTCTGGTGGATCACGCCGCTTTGCTGTCGGGACTGTCCCTGCGGGACACCATTGCGCAGCGCTGATGCAACTAGTCCTTTGATTTAGAATGTGAGGTCAACCCTGGGCAAAAATGAAACACGCAATCAAAATGTCAGCTTGAAACCCAGCATATCACCTGGCACATTCCGCTGCAACATCCTGATTTGCTGTTCTTCACTTTGCTGTAACATTCCAAATCCAACCGGGTTAAAATTGAAATCGACTTTAGTTCCTCTTTTTCTTTCCAGACCCATTCCATCCTTACCCGTTGAGCGATTTCTATTTTTAAAGAATAAATAAGAAACAGCCCATCCTGCAGCTGCCCCTGCAGCGGTGATAAGTACAGGTCCTGAAAAAGAATCCATATCTGCTACAATAGCAATACCGCCCCCGGCTAATCCGCCTACTAAAGAGCCTAAAGCTATTAATCCTCCTTCCGCATTATCAAATGAAGTATGATTTGTCAATAAATAGCTCGCAGCAAGGCCCAAACCAGAACCAGCAAATAAGCTGGTAAATGCGCCCCTTCCCGATCCTTCATCTGAAAACCCAAAACCTATAGTAGTCCCGATTAAACCTGCGGCATTGATGGCTCTCAAATCTCCGGTCGTTCTGGGTTGTGACTTTTGCAAAAAATCCATTAGCACAATTCCACCGGCAGCCCCAACAAAACTACTGATCCCAACGCTCCTAATATTTTCATCATCAAATTCGGTAATTGCTCCATATGCCAGGACTCCTAATCCCGTTCCCCAGAAATTACCGGTATTCCAGGCAGCAGATCTGGCATAATCAAAATTGTTCCTCTTAGCAACAAAATACATCGCCCAGCCCTCAACAATACTGGTCAAGCCCACAAATAGGGGTGTGTTATTTTCTTCAAAAATTTCATTTCCAAGTATTATCCCTCCTAACCCTATACCATGCGCATAACCGAACCCTGAACCAAAAAAATGCATGTTTGCCGCAGAAGCTAATATGGGTTTGTTCCTGGTTAAAAACAATGAACTCGCAAACGTTCCGGCTCCCACCAACAAAGGAAATGCTCTCCCGAATCTGGTTTTTTCAGGGAACGTGTCCGACCCGCCCGGGTAGTAATATATTTCATCTTTGGTCATTAATTCCGAAAGCGCGATACCCTGAAAAATGCTATGAACTGTCGCTGAAGTAATCAGATAATATCTTCCATTATATGCGGTCGTGTTGGCTGGCTGTGTCGGAAGTATAATTGCCCCGCCACTTAATGCATTACGAAGCGATAGTAATTCATCAGAAGAAATTGGATACTGCTCCGACCATGCCTTACCCCGCTTAAGAAAATCTACTTTGATGAGATATTCACCTGAAGCTTCCCGTAATAATATTGCACGTTGAAATCCATCAGAATATTTCTCTAATATTTGCTTTTCATTTCTTTGATCAGCAGTGATTTCAAAGACTCCTGGTATAAATGCAACCTGCTCCGTCTGGCCAAAGCTTATGGATGAGCCGAATATACAGATAGCAAAAACTAATTGTTTTAAAAATCGAAATCCGGTTGTGTTCATATTAGAGTTGTAAAGTGTACAAAAAGAACGTAAATAGTATGTGTATAAGTTGGCTTAATCAGCTTTAAAAATCGCTGTGTACTTTTTATCCGGAAGAATCCAACCTCTGTACATTCCTTCAGAATTGAATTCCATTACGATTTTGCCATTTTTGTCCAGTCCAATGATGCCTCCATCACCCCCCAGTGCAGTTAATTGTTTTTGAATCACATCAGCTGCAGCATCTGCCAGGCTGGAATTTCCATACTTCATTTGAGCATGAATAGCATGAGCGACACCCAGTCTGATAAAATACTCTCCGTGGCCGGTCGCTGAAATTCCGCAGGTTTCATTGGAAGCATAAGTCCCGGCTCCGATGATCGGTGCATCACCGATACGGTTGAATCTTTTGTTTGTCATTCCGCCGGTGGATGTACCGGCAGCTATGTTTCCTGATTTGTCAAGAGCAACCGCTCCTACTGTACCATGTCTGGTAGCTGCATCCTGCTTTTCTTGCTGGATTTCTTTTTCTTTCGCTTCCTGAAGGCTTTTCCACCTTGATTCTGTAAAGAAATATGATGGATCTACTATTTCCAGTCCGTTTAATGCTGCAAATTTTTCTGCACCCGCTCCAATCATCATGACATGTTCGCTTTTTTGCATCACAGCTATGGCTGCACGGATGGGATTTTTAATAGTAGTCACGCTTCCGACCGAACCCGCCATCAGGTCTTGTCCCAGCATAACTGAAGCATCGAGTTCATTGCGACCTTCATTTGTAAATACTGCACCTTTACCTGCATTGAATAATGGATTATCTTCCATCAGCACAATTGCAGCTTCAATTGCTTCAAGTGCAGTTCCTCCGCTGGCTAATATAGATTTACCTGCTTCCAATGCTGCATCGAGTGCTGCCAGATAAGCTGCTTCTTGATCGGCACTCATATCCTCCCGGGTAATCGTACCGGCACCACCGTGTATGACAAGTGCATATTCCGGCTTTGTCGCAACTTCTTCCTTTTTGTCAGATTCCTTTTCCATTTTACAAGCAGTTATAAATGTGAAAATGAGTAAAATGGGTAACAACAACTTTGTCATATAGCTATGATTTTAATCCGAATATACTCTTAATTATTAATTCCCCTGAGTCAGCCAACATGAAGATGACAAATACTATTCAATCATGAATCTCATTTTACCACATCCAAAAGAGTCGTCTGAATTTGATGATACTTTGTTTTGACGTCGGGTTTCAATTGATTGAATTTGAAACTGATAAAAATACCTTCCCAATTCTCTATCCAATAAGCAGCCAGCCAGCTCCAGAGAGGATATAATACAAGTATAGTCAAACAAATCCAACTACCTGCTGCAAGCAGAAATCCTGCCAGTATTGCATTCTGAAGCAGTGCCAAAAAAAACAAAGCTGCCATCCTGACCGGAGTATAATATTCAATTACTTTCCTGGTTTTTGCGGCCACGATCTTTGCGACATAGAATGGAATGAGATTTAAAATAATTCCTAATATTGCTGGTATAGCCAGCGCCAATTGAATGAACACATACAAGAATGGTGAAGGCTTTTTGAGATATAATTTTGACCAGTTTCGGATACCCGCTGCTTTGAATGCATTTCTAATTTTTGCAATATCCTGCTTCCATTCAGTAAGAGTAGTGTCGGACAAATCATTAATGAATTGACTGAGCCTTTTTTCAGTTTGAAATCGATTTTGATTTTCCAGTAAAAGTGGCCAGACAGAAGTAGGCTCTGCTGCGTGCCAGATATCCATAACGTCATCGTACAGACCATCCCGCTCTTTTTCATTCACCTGCAAAACAAGCGGAGAAAGTCGATTTTCAATTTCCAGCGTGATTTGGTTGATGGCTACCTGAGGCTGTTCCTGATAAGTTTGCCAGTAATCTTTGACATCGATAGGTTCTCCGAAATGAACCATGACTTGAGATCTGTATTGATCCCCATGAGGATAATTGACTCCTACAGGCAGAATTTTTATATCCGGAATTTCAGGGTACTTTTCCAGAGCACCCAGAACTATTCTGGCAGCACCTTTTTTTATGGAGCGTAATCGCTTCTCAAATACACATCCCCCTTCTGCATAAATCACAATTGAATTGCCTCTCCGGAGGTGTTCGAAACAAGCAGCAAAGCTTTCGTCATTACGCTTCATATCTGCATATCCATCCTTGAAACGATAGATGGGTAATTGGTGGGTCATTCTTAAGACCCAGGCAAAAAGTGGATTTTTAAAAACGTCTCCTCTGACGAGGTAATACAATATCCTTTTTTGATAGGTAGCCAGTATGACTGGCTCTGCGAATGAGTTTGGATGATTGCTGGCAATGAGCATCGGGCCACTATCCGGCACATGATGAGCATTAATGATATGAAGGTTTCTAAAATAAACACCTACCGCTATTCTTACCAGCGGACGAAGAAAATAATATAACAAACTGTGTTTCATCAAGCAGCATCAGATAAAAGAAAGTCCAATCAAGCAATCAGCTTAAATGCATATATATTTATAAGCGATAGAACAAGATATGACAATTTGAAGGAATGCCAACCAGCTAAACATGGAGCGCCACATTATTTACAGCCAGGGCCGCTTCTTTAATTGCCTCCGCAAATGTTGGATGAGCATGAGACATGCGGGCAATATCTTCGGCTGCTGCTCTGAATTCCATGGCAGTTACTCCGGCAGCAATAAGATCTGCAGCTCTCGCACCTACCATATGAATACCCAATATCTCATCAGTTTCCTTGTGGGCTATTATTTTGACAATACCTTCAAGATCCATACTGGCACGTGCTCTTCCCAGAACCTTGAATGGAAATTTTCCAACTTTGACAGGAACCCCTTCTGCTTTAAGTTGCTCTTCTGTCTTACCTACAGATGACATTTCCGGCCAGGTATAAACTACACCGGGAATTAAATTGTAATTGATATGCGGTTTTTGACCGGCAATGACTTCCGCCACAAATACACCTTCTTCTGAAGCTTTGTGGGCAAGCATAGCACCTTGAATGACATCGCCAATAGCGTAAATTCCCGGAATATTGGTTTCGAGATGTTGATCCACTTTGACCCTGCCGCGATCATCTTTTTCAATTCCCACATTTTCCAGACCCAAATTGTCCGTATAAGCACGGCGACCTATAGCTATCAGACAATAATCTGCTTCGAGCTGCTTGATTTCTTCACTGTCTTTTGCCTTGAATGAAATGGTTGCTTGTTTTCCGTTACTCTTTACTTCTGTAACAGCATGGCCCAGATGAAACTGAAATCCCAAAGCCTTCAATGACTTTTGAAGATCTTTTGCACAGTCTTTGTCCATTCCTGTCAGAATTCTGTCTTCAAATTCTATCACATCTATTTTTGTCCCTAATCTGGCAAATACAGATCCCATCTCAAGGCCAATGACCCCTGCTCCAATGATGACCATGCTTTTTGGAACAGATTTGATATTCAGTGCTTCAGTAGAAGTGATCACTCGTTTTTTATCATAATTGAATGCAGCCGGCGTAATAGGCTTGGATCCTGTAGCAATGATAATTTTTTCTCCTTTGATTTCTGTAGTATTGCCGTCATTACCTTTTATGGTGACAGTGTTTTTATCCAAAAAACTACCATGTCCCAGAAAAGTGTCGATCTTATTTTTCTTCATCAGGTAATCAATTCCCCCACTGGTTTGAGCCACCACTTCGTCTTTGCGGCGGATCATCTGCTCCATATCCACCTTTAGCTTTCCGGTAATAATTCCATGAGTGGCGAATTTTTCAGCTGCATTGTGGTAATGCTCGGAAGAATCGAGCAACGCTTTTGAAGGTATACAACCAACATTCAGACAGGTACCTCCAAGAGTATTGTATCTTTCAATGATTGCTGTTTTTAAGCCAAGCTGAGCTGCACGAATGGCAGCCACATAGCCACCCGGACCTGATCCGATCACGATGACATTATATTGCATATGAACTAAATTTGATTGTAGAAAATAGTTGAACCGGGGTATGAACAAGGAACCCCATTTGTATAAAATTTATAGAACTGATTGCCACACAGGAATGTGGATTTTCCATAGGAGTAAAAGAATTACTGAGGTGGATTGTTTGGTCTTCTGTCCGGAAAATTTCTCTTTTTCTTCTTCTTTTTCTTTCTTTTGGGAGAATCCGGTAATTCAACAGCTCCGGTAACATCTGCATAGTCCATTTTATCATCTTCCTGATTATCAGAAAACTTGAACTGCAGTTCCATAGGATCTGAAGGTTTTTCACCTTTTTTATTCAACTGCTGAATTTCTCTGACCTGCTCTTTTTCCAATGCTATCATCACAGCACGGCCTCTTTCCGGCTCATAATTGTAATACATCAGACTTTTGAAAATATCGGTCTTCACGTGATGTGCATTTCCAAGTGCAAATCTCAATGGAAAATTATCCGGTGGAAATTGCTTCAGTGCGTCGATATAGGCATCCAGTTCAAAGTTGAGACAGCATTTCAATCGTCCGCATTGACCGGAAAGTTTTGCCTGATTAATAGCCAGGTTTTGATATCTGGCGGCAACCGTGGCTACTGACTTAAAATCTGTAAGCCAGGTAGAGCAGCATAGCTCTCTTCCACATGAACCAATGCCACCAATTCTGGCAGATTCCTGTCGGGATCCGATCTGACGCATTTCAATTTTTACTCTGAAATCTTTTGCATAATGCCGGATTAATTCCCTGAAGTCTACTCTGCCATCAGCCGTAAAATAAAAAGTAGCCTTGCGAAGGTCACCCTGATACTCTACATCTCCCAATTTCATATCCAGGCCAATAGATCGGGCGATTGCTCTTGCCTTGACCAGGGTAGAGTTGTCCAGCATCCGTGCTTCCTGCAATCTTTCAAGATCCCGTTCATTTGCTTTTCGAATGACCGGATTGAAAGTTCCTGTTTCGGTGATTTTCTTCTTTTTCATCTGAAGTCTGACGAGTTCACCTGTTAATGAAACTCTGCCGACATCATATCCTCCTCCTGTATCCACTACAATCCAATCTCCTGACTGAACCATAACGGGATATTCTATTTTAAAAAAATCTTTTCGGGATCCATTTTTAAATGTGGCTTCGATCAGGTGATAAGGGTCTACATCCTGAATTCCGGCATCGGATAGCCAGTCATAGGTATTCAGCCGATTGCATCCTCCTGTGGAGCAACCACCGCTTGAGCATCCTCCGCCACAGCCACCGGAAGAACCCTCCTTTGTTATACTACATCCTGCACATGCCATGTTCTTAATTATATTAACCAGAGGCTAAGATAACGCGATTATTTGAATCTGGTATAAATTGGCGGTAATGAGAGGACCTTGTCCGGGTAAATTATTAGCAATTCTTACCAAAACACCAGCCCTTTAACTGTTACATCAGCAGCACAATTTCCTGTATTCACTTTATTGAGCCATTCAGCCGATCTGCCTGGAACTTCTGATCAGGATTGGTCGTAGTACGGTGACGTCTTTGTCAGCTACGCTGCCAAAGGTGACGTTCCTTTGCTTATTTTAATGGCAACTTCTGTCATTGAAGTCTACGACTTCGGGATCCACAATTTCATGAATTTTTAATTCATTTTCGACACATACACTCTTTTTAACAAAATGGCTGTTTGGATTCTAAATTCTACCTTCTAAGTTCTGAAATTACCAACCCTACGCTCTGTTCTTCAGCGTTTTATGAATAAATAGCGTGGACGCCATTGCCAGTATTTTTGAATTGGCATTTTGCTCCAAAGCGGCCAAATCATCGTTGAGCCGTTCTGTAATTTTTTCAATAACCAGAAATGGTAAAAGTGGAACAATTTTAGGGAGTGTTTCTTTTTCAGCAGCAGAGAGAAGTACCTGATCTTCACCCCGGTATTGAGACATCAGTGCCTGCTCCAGAAAGTATATTCCATACCTTAGAAAATTCTTCTGTTGTTCACGTGAAATTTTACTGAAGGCATCGGACCAATGTATCATCTCCACCGGATGCGCTTTGTATGCACACCTAAGCCAGTCAATCACGGAGAGGGTATGATCTTCAGTTTTATTTTGCAGAATTCTTATGGCTTCACTCATATTACCATCAGCCAGCCAGGCTATTTCATGCGCTTCTTTCACTGCAACATTATGTTGATTTATCAAAACTGAAGCAATTTCATCTGAGGCCATCAGACGGGTTCTGACCAACTGGCATCGGGACAAAATAGTAGGAAGAATAGCATCTTCCTGCTCAGTTGCCAGAATCAAATAAGTATCAGGCTCTGGCTCTTCGATGAGTTTTAATAATATATTACCTTCTTTACCCAGTAATTCTGGAAACCAGATAATCATGATCTTTGCTTTGCCTTCGTAATGGCTTAAACTCAATTTTTGAATTATTTCCCTAGAAGCTTCAGCCGTAATATTGGCTTGTTTATTTTCTCCATCCAAAGCAGCAATCCAGCTTTTCTTGTCAATGTAGGGGTTGGCTGTTACCTGCTCCCTGAACAAAACCATATAATTGGAGGACAGTGGAGCTACTTTTTCTTGTTTGATGAGTGGAAAAGCAAAATGTATATCCGGATGAATGAAGTTGAAAGATTTGTTACAGGCCTGGCAGCTGCCACAAGCAGAACCTCCCTGAAGTGATTCGCATTGAAGGGAAGAGGCCAGAGCCAGGGATAAAGCCAGCTGTCCGGATCCGGGAGGACCTGAGATCAATATTGCATGAGGAATTCTATTGTTCAGAGACATCTCCTCCAATAAATTCACAGCTTCTTTTTGTCCGGCTATTGAGGCATATTTCATTAGCCGCGAAGATAAATAAAAATGAAAACTAAGCTCCGATCCAATTTAATATCTCCTCATCCAATGGAGTCACAGAAGATGGTAAAGCTTTTACTAGTCTGCCATTCTCATCAATCAGGAATTTGTTGAAATTCCATTTGACATTGGCATCCATGACTCCATTTCTGGATTTTTGAGTCAGCCATTCATAAATGGGATGCACAGGACTGGATTTAATATTTACTTTGGTGGTGAGTGGAAAAGTTACTCCAAATTTACTGGAACAAAATTCCTGAATTTCTGCGACAGTTCCGGGTTCCTGTCCTCCGAAATCATTACTGGGAAATCCGATGACTACCAATTTATCACTGTGCAGTTCGTACAATTCCTGAAGCTGTGCATATTGATTTGTGTATCCGCACTCAGAAGCTACATTGACAATCAGGATTTTTTTACCTTTATAATCAGCAAAATTGATTGTCTTTCCATCAATGGATTCAATTTTGAAAGTGTGAATGGATGGAGTATCTGTCATGGAAGTATATTGACTTATTGAAAAAAGTAAATGAAGGAGGATAAACATATTGAGTTATTTGGAAAAGGAACAAAAGACAATGATTGTTGTTCATTCAACATTATTGAAAGCCCGGCCCGGGACAAGAAAATGAATCTATGAAAATTGCTGTTTTTAGAAAAGCTCATTTCAATGCCGCTCACAGACTGCATCAGCCTGCGTGGTCCGATACCAGGAACAAAGAGGTATTTGGCTTATGTAATAATCCGCACTTTCATGGACACAACTATGAGTTAGAAGTAAAAGTGGTGGGAGAAATAGATCCTGAAACCGGAATGCTGATTGACCTCGGCTGGCTCAGAGATCTTATAAAAACAGAAATAGAAGACCGCTTTGATCACAAAAACCTTAATGTAGAGACTGAGGAATTTGCAAATCTAAATCCAACTGCTGAAAATATCTGCGTTGTCATCTGGAATATCCTGAGGTCAAAATTGGAATCAAAATTTGATCTTCAGGTCAGACTGTATGAGACCCCCCGCAATTATGTAGAATATCCGGCATATATTTAGGAATCAACCCTTACTCCACCCTCTTCCATCTTCTGTGTGACCATAGCCAACGGGCCGGATTTTTTTTAATGGTAGTTTCGAGTGCTTCTGCATACAATCTTGTGATTTCGCCGGATGCAGTTTCCTTAGGATTAGAAACAAGTAATCGTGCATTAACTTGATAATATCCGCGCTTGGGCTGGATTACTTCATAATAGACTACCGGGTATCCGGTCTTTTTAGCCATCGCTTCCAGCCCATGTAAAAAGGGAGTTTTAGTCCCCAGAAAGTTTAACCAAATGGCATAATCCATGTTTACAGGCGATTGGTCACTAAGTGTCATTACAGCATTGACTCCCTCCATTCCCGTGATGGAAGCTACAGCTCCCTGAGCTGAAATAAGTTTCATACCAAAGCGCGCCCTTATCTTCATAAGATACTCATGAATAAAAGGATTGCTGACGACCTGATAAATTCCACAGATTTGGTGCGGCACAATTCTATTAAATATGAGCACTCCCCATTCCCAATTATTATAGTGGCTTCCGGCGAATAATACTGATTGCCCTTGTTTGTGGAGGTCTTCCATATCTGCAGATGGTGTCATTTGATATCTTTCCTTCAAACTTCCTTCTGACATAGTAAATCCTTTCAGACCTTCTAAAAACCAATCAGTCAATGCTTTGTAAAATTCAGAACGAAGATCTGCAATCTGACGAGAAGAATAATCGGGGAAAACACGCTCTAAATTGTCCGTAATTACTTTAAACCGGTACCTCAATACATATTGCAGGACAAAACGAAATCCATCTGAAATTACGTAAATCAGTCGAAATGGAATCATCGCAAAAAAACCAACCAATAGTCTAAATGCAAGGTATATAATAAATGCAATGGGTCTGGTAATCATATTAATAATTCCAATTTCTCTGGATGATGCAGCTGCGATATTACACAATAATTTATTAATGAATTTAACTGCCTGATTTTTAAGCTGAAGAATCAGATACCCCGACGTCCATGAGCAAAGAAAATCAATTAAATACTGAAATCTTATCCGGCATCAAAATGTTGCTGATAGATGATCATGTGCTTTTTACCGAATCCTTATCAGATTTGCTGAAAAATGAAGGGGCAGAATCCATTCAAAGCTGCCAAAGTATTGATGAGCTTTATACCATACCCGATACATTTAAGCCGGATATCATATTACTCGATATTAATTTGCAGGGTAAAAATTCACTGGATTATTTGCCGACCCTCAAAAACAAGTTTAAGTGTCCCATTCTGGTATTGACCGGGCATAATATTCGCTCTTTTTGGAATAAAGAAAGGACCAAAGATATTAATGGTGTGTTTTTCAAGACTGAAAATTCCAGGAAATTATTGAAGGCAATAGATCGGATTCTGCATGGGCATTTCTTTTTTCATCTTGATGCCTGTAAGGATTCAGGTCAAAATAAATCAGACCCCGCCCTGACTGATGCCTTCGGATCATTGGTGAATCTGACTCCAAGGGAAAAAGAAACACTAAAACTTATCTGTGAGGGTAAATCAGTGGAACAGATTGGAAAAGAATTGTATCTAAGTAAACATACAGTTATTGTTCACAGAAGAAACTTGTACAAAAAGTTTGCTGTGAATTCATTGGTTGGACTTTATGCGAAAGCTCATGCATTAAAAATCAGTGATTCTTTATGAAAAGTAAGTCCTGCGTACCTTTGAATCAAATGGGTAAAACCAATGTTATTCTGACATTATTGTAGCCAGGGATCGATCCGGAAAAATTTGGAACGATTTTAGCTATGTAAGATAATGATCATACGTAAAGTATAGAATTACTTCAAAAGAGAAGTAAAATAAAAAGCAGATTTTTGCATTAATTAAGGATGATTCAGATATTCTAAATATTGAGTGCTCTGAATTTATTTCACCTGATCAAGGCCAAAAGAAATCACTTTAAAATATAATTGGTTGAATGTGCAAGAAATACACTATACGATCATCTATAAAATAAAATGCATTACCTTTGTCCGAGTATATGATTGAATTGAATTTACTTAAAATATTGATATGATGAGAATAGCGCTACTCTTAGCTTTCCTTTTACAATTTTCGTTTTCTTATTCACAGGTTTCTGTTAAAATTGCCAATGTGACGGGCAATACAGGAGGGACTGTTGATGTAGAAGTACGTGTGGATAATTTTACCAATGTTTATGGAATGCAATTTTCCATAAGATTTGATCCTGCTGTTATAACATTCAATCAGGCGTTGAACACTAACAATGCATTGCTTGGATTCGATCCTAATGGCTCATTTGGAACCGGAACAGGACATGTTCGGGTAAGCTGGAATCCTTCTTCAGATATTGGAATTACACTTCCTGCCAATTCACTTCTTTTCACATTGCGTTTTAATGTCATCGGGGCAGTGGGTACTTCTTCAGAAGTGTTCCTGTCAAATGATCCTATAGAAATCGAATTTTTAGATGCTGACTTAGTGTCTTATGATTATACTCAAAGCAGGGGAAGTGTCACGGTTATCGCCGGTGGTACGGGTGCAGTCAAATTAATTGCTTCCAATGAGACTTCGAGTACCAATTCAATAGTTTGTATAAAAATTTCAACTGAAGGCTTCACCAATGTTGGTGCCATGCAATTCTCATTAGGCTGGAACCCGGCATTTATGACATTTAATAGCATTGGGGCCAACAATAATACATTGAATATTGGTGTCGGTAATTTAAACGTAAATAATGCCGCCGGAACTTTAGCCTTAAGTTATAACTCGCTGTCTTCGGAAACACGACCCAACGGGACAATTCTCTTTGAGCTCTGTTTTCTGGTAACCGCCACCTCAGGTTCCACAAGTGTTGATTTTACCAATAATCCAACTATAATAGAAGTGTCAGATCCTGATGGTAATCCAATCAATACTCAGACTCAAAGTGGTAGTGTATCCCTGGGTGGTGTTGCCCCGGATTGTGATCCTGAAGGCTTTACCCTTGCTATTCAACATCTGACTGTTCAACCGGGAGAATCCTTCTGCCTGGATGTCAGAGTGTTTGATTTAATTGATGTTGCAGGTTTAGGCATGACTTACCAATGGGATCCAACGCAACTCAGATATTTGGAGGTTAGAGATTTTCACCAGCCAATCCCGCCACTACCATCTCTGGGACTCGGTCCCGGTAATTTTGGAGATATAGAGGCGAATTTAGGTTACTTACGTATGGTATGGTCGTCCCCTGGCGGTGCTAATACAATAGCTGATGGAGTAGTTTTGTTCAGGATTTGCTTTGAAGCCATTGGTCCTGTGGGTACAGAAGCAATGATTAATATAAATAGCTCTAAAATACCAATAGAAGTAACACTGGAAGATGGTACAGAAACTGACTTATTCGAATGCAAGGGAGTAGTTACTATTTCAAATGAAATGCCTTTTTCTGTAACACTTGCCGGTTCCAATCCATCCTGCAGCAATAGCACCAATGGTGCAATTTCTTCTACCGTTACAGGTGGTACAGGAGGATTAACCTATGCATGGTCACCTTCCACGGCAACAGGTGCAAACCCAACAGGCTTAGGCCCCGGCACTTACACCGTGACTGTGACGGATAGTTCCAGCCCGGCAAAAACCACTACTGCGTCTGTTACATTAACCGCGATTAATACAATTTCTGTCACTCCGACCATTGTTCCTGCAAACTGTGGGGCATCCACCGGTTCTATTACACTTGCCACAGGAGGCAATCCCGGCACAATGTCATTTTCATGGTCAAATGGAGCCCCCAATACAAATACGCGCCTGAATGTTCCGACGGGAACTTACACAGTTACGATTTCATACGGATCTGGTTGTATGTTTACCCAGGCTTATACTGTTCCGGGCACCCCTGCTATTTCAGTTCAGGGTAGCGTTAATAATGGGACAGCGTCCATTACTTTAAATGTTACCGGTGGATCAGGTACCTATACATATCTTTGGAGCCCCGGAAATTATACAACAAAAGATATCACAGGTGTACCTCCCGGCTCATATGTTCCAACTGTTACGGATTCCAATGGCTGTACCGGTACTGGTGGACCATTTGTGGTTGGAGGAGATTTGGATGTAGATATAACTATTTCAGATAACGGTGGATTTGGTGTTACCTGCAATGGAGTATGCGATGCAAAAGTTGTTGCTATTCCGGTTTCAGGTACCGGACCATTTACATTCAGATGGAGTAATAATTCAACAGCTGATTCATTGATTAATGTGTGTGCCGGTATGTACACTGTGACGGTGACCGACGCCAATGGCATGACTTCGACAGCAGTGGCCAATGTTACTGCTCCGGCGAGATTAACTATCTCTATCGAAAGCTTTACCACAAGTACAGGTACAGATGGCGCAGCTACTGTAGAAGCAAGTGGCGGAGTTCCCGGGTACACATATACCTGGAATGATCCTAGTGCTACGCAGGGTGCTTCCATCAGCGGATTGCCTCCTGAAAGGTTTATTGTGACAGCAATGGACGCAAATGGCTGTACTGCCACCAGACCCATAAACTTTGCAGAAGAATCCGAATGCTATGATGCAATTCCGGCTATTACACCCAATGGTGATGGATTCAATGATGCTTTAGTAATCTCGTGTTTGGAAGGAACAACCAATAGAATTGATATCTTCGACAGATGGGGCAGACCTGTTTTTTCTGCCAGCAATTACTCAAATGACTGGCAAGGGACATCTCAAAGCGGAGAACTATTGCCTGATGGTGGTTACTTTGTAGTAATACGCGCTACAGAAAGTACAGGTGTCGAAAGAGTTGAAAGAAGATCATTCTCTATCCTGACAACATTGAAATAATCAGAAATTATTCATTGAAATAAATAATTGAAATCATAAAAGGGCACCAGGCCATTTGATTTGCAACAAAACAAATATATAGTAATGAAAAGAATTGTTTACCCCATCATATTAGTCCTGTTCACAGTATTTTCCGGGATCGCCCAGGAATACGGAGCTTATAGTCAGTATCTGGTGAATCCGGTACTTGTCAATCCAGCCCTTACAGGGTTCAATGGCGGACACGATTTACTGCTTAATTACAAAAGACAATGGGCAGGTTTTGAAGGAACTCCGAGCATGATTACCTTCAACTACAATGGTCAGTTATCTGACAATGGTGGTGTAGGTCTGAATATTTTCAACGAGAATATGGCCGCTACCAGAAGATTCCGTGTTTCCGGAGCGTACGCTTATCATCTTCAATTAAGTGATATGAAAATCGGTTTGGGTCTTCAGGCAGACTATGTGCAGGAAAAATTAAGTGATGATGTCTTAACCAATGGACAGGTCGATCCTAATGATCCTATACTAATCGCTTCTGCAGATGGAATATCCTTTTTTGATGCGGCATTTGGATTTCATGCCCGTTACAAAGACAAACTTTACTTCGGTTTCTCCCTTCCTCATTTAGTAAGAGCGAGATTGACCGATGTGGAAGGTACAGATGATGCAGAAGGTACCGGATTAAAATCATTTACTGCGAATGTAGGATATAATTATGCACTTCCCAATCTTGACATGAGTATCGACCCATCTATCATGGTGCGCAAGATGTTCAATGGGCCTATTACCGTGGACGGGAATTTACTATTTACATTCCTGGATAAGCAATTGTATGGTGGACTTACCTACAGATATACAGTGGATGCTGGCAGCGGTCTGGGTGTATTGATTGGTACAAGGTTTAGCAATGTGAGTGTGTTTTATTCCTACGATGCAGGCTTTGGTTCATTTCAGGCATATAACAATGGAGGACATGAATTTGGACTCGGATTCAACATAGGCAAAACCAGACAAGCTCCACCTGCAGAACAATTACCTTCCAGTTTTTAACAATAAGATTTGGTGCACCTGATGTACCCCGAAATAATAAAAGCCACCCAGCAATGCATGAGTGGCTTTTTTTATCTTAATAATCTATTAAGAATGAATTGGTTACAATTGTTTACCTTTGTGATGCAATAGAGCACCCTTAATTAAGCAGCACATGTACCGATTTATTCTTTATACCCTATTAATGGGTATAAATCCTGTTATATATAGCCAACAATTGGAGCATTCGACCATAGCACAGTGGTCTTCAGCCGGCTTACAATCTTCCTTCGAATCTGACCTGACAATTAATGCACTGGACTATGGTGCGGATCCTACAGGCATATCATCTTCCAATGCAGCATTTCTTCTTGCATTAGCTCAAAATCACAACCAGGCATTTACATTGTTTTTCCCTGAAGGAAACTATCTGTTTGATCAATCTATACAGATTCCTTCTAATTGTATTCTGAAAGGTGAAGGAAATTTACTGACTACGCTCACATTTGATTTGAATGGCAGCGGGCAGGCTATTGTTCTTGCAGGTAGCACCACCGGGCCTTCAATGGAAATCAACGGTAAGCTTACTGCTGGTAGTGATCAAATTATATTGAATGAAGACCATGACTTATCCGCAGGAGATTGGGTTTGGTTGCAATTCAATGATAGTGCTCTTATGGGATCCGAATGGGCCTATGGCCTCGGTGGCGGTCTTTATCAGGTGGAAAGTGTAAATGCCAAAGTTATAAAACTGACCATGCCACTTCGAATTAACGTAGAGGCGGATTTAAAACCATTCATCAGAAAAATAATCCCGGTAAAAAACGCCGGGATGGAATGTTTAAAAATCGAAAGAAGAGACGCTACAGTTCAACAAACCAGCAATATATTAATTCAACATGCTGTCAATTGCCGGTTTGTAGGGATTGAAAGCTTTAAAACAAATTTTGCACATCTCGACATTCGGCATTCTCAGCATATACTGGTTCGGGGGTGTTATTTTCAAGATTCGCATGCTTTCGGCGGAGGAGGACAGGGATATGGTATAGTGTTGCAATCCGGTAGTGGTCATTGCCTGATTGAAAACAATCAATTCAAAAAACTTAGACACTCGATGCTGCTGCAGTCAGGTGCCAACGCCAATGTACTTGCTTACAATTCATCCATAGAACCATTTTGGACTCAAACTTTCCTTCCTGCAGATGCAGCAGGAGATATGGTGTGCCATGGCAATTTTCCGTACATGAATCTTTTTGAAGGCAACATTGTACAGAACATTGTGGTGGATGCGTCCCATGGCAAAAACGGTCCTCACAATACTTTCTTCAGAAACCGGGCTATGAATTATGGAATCTTAATGAGTGCCGGATCCGGTACAGATTCTACACATTTTATTACCAATGAAATTACAAATCAGGGAGCAATAAAAGGCTTGTATTCTTTAGTTGGAAAAGGTAACATAGAATCCGGAAATATTGTGAAAGGGCAACTTGTCCCTTTGAACAATCAACAGGAATGGCCCTCATCCTTATACAGGAATTCTTTCCCGGGCTTTTGGTCGGACGCTCAGCCATGGCCATCAATAGGAGAAATGTCAGCATATAATACTTATGGTGTGCCTGCCAGTCATAATTGGCTGGACTCCATTTATACAGATTGCAGATTGAATCCGGAATACACTCCAATTGTATCATTCTCCTCCGAAAGCCAGAGTAATCAGGATGAATTACTAATTTATCCCAATCCTTTCCATACTGAAATCAGAGTGGAATTAATAAATGCTGATATTGCAGAAATACTTGTCTACGATTTGAGAGGCAATCTGTTATTGCAAACAAAAATGTCAAATGGAATTGAGTTGGGTCATATACCTAAGGGCACTTACATCGTTCGTGTGGTCGCAGGCAATGGTCGCTACTACCTGAAAAAAGTATTGAAACAATAAAATAAGATTCATTAGAACTGAAGGTCCAGCAACATTTCTTTACCCTCTCTTTTAATCTTTACCTTCACTTTGTCTCCCTTTTCATGCTTGCCCAGTACTTTCATATAGTCCTGAATATTATCGACCTTGCTCTCGCCAATCTGAAGAACAATATCCCCGGCTTTTAATCCCGCATTCGCTGCCGGCTTATCCATAGTAACACCATCCAGTCTGAGACCGCCCTCCTGCCATGTATAGTCAGGCATGACTCCCATAGTTACTTTAAAACGGGGAGTATCAGCACCTTTGTTGACCGTTTGGAGATAGTTTAGTTTTGAAATTTGCTCAGTGCCTGAGATGATTCTTGTAATGTAATTCAGGATGGCAGATTGTCCTTCATAATTGATTTTATCCGGCGTATCACCGGGAGTATGGTAGTCACTATGCTGACCGGTAAAAAAGTTGAGTACAGGAATTCCGGCCAGATAAAATGAACTGTGATCAGATGCCCCGATTCCGGAACTATCCTTAACCAGAGCAAAATCCTTATTATTTGCAATCAATAAGCTATCCCATTCTTTAGCAGAACCCATTCCGGTCACCACCAGTGTTCGGCTGTCCGGCTTCATTCTTCCTATCATATCCATGTTGACCATGTAATTGATTTTCTCTTTGGCAACTGGTAGACGTTCTACAAATTTCTTGGAACCATGAAGACCTAATTCCTCACCTGAAAAGCATACAAACAAAATATTAAAAGCTTCCTTTTGATCATTTTTCGCATAATAATCTGCCAGTGCCAGCACACCTGAGGTGCCTGAAGCATTATCATCAGCTCCAAAGTGAATCTGACCAAATAAATTTGGGGCTCTTGAATTTCCAAACTCGCCCTTGGCAAGATGGTCATAATGTGCGCCTATTACGATTGTGTACTCTGCGCCATTGTCCAGATAACCTGCCACATTTTTTCCGGTAGAAGAAATCAATTCAGATTCTTCAGAGCCGTGCATTTTGGTAGAGTACTTAAAATCAAAAGGTAAAATATAACTCTTCTCCTGACCTACAGGAGATAAACCCAAAGCTTTAAAACTGGCAGCCAAATAATCCGCAGCCATCGCTTCGCCTTTTGTGCCGGTGCCTCTGCCTTCCATTTCTTCGGAGGCCAGGAAGTAAACGTGCCTCTTCAACACCTCCTGATCAAAATCTACCTGAGCATTCAGATTATGAAAACCGGTAAATAAGCAAACAGCAAGGAAAAGTGGTATTAGTTTCATGTGTAGGTATTGAATATTTTAAAAAAACTGAGGCTTAATCAACCCATTCTGCGATGAAAATATTGGTATCACGCGTGCCATTATTATTGCGATTGGATGAAAAGACCAGTTGCTTTCCATCCGGAGAGAACATGGGAAATGCATTGAACCTGCTTTCATTCGTTACTTGTTCCAGACCTGTTCCATCAGTATTCACCATAAACAACTGGAATTCCCAGCCGGCTGTAGAATGATGATTGGAAGAGAACAGGATTTTCTTTCCTGAAGGATGATAAAATGGAGCCCAGTTTGCTTTCCCAAGATTTGTTATCTGCTTCACATCAGTCCCATCCACATTGCAGGTGAATATTTCCATATTGGTAGGAGCCACCAATCCTTCCTTCAATAAAGCTTTGTATTCTTCCTCTTCTTCCTTGTTTTTAAAAATAGAAGCTCTGTAAACCAGTTTTTTGCTGTCCGGAGAAAAAAACGCCCCGCCATCATATCCCAACTTATTGGTCACTTGTCTTAAATTCGATCCATCCGGCTTCATTGTCCATAATTCCAGGTCTCCTGAACGGGTGGAAGTAAAAACAACCAATTTGCCATCGGGAGAAACAGTTGCTTCTGCATCATAACTTTTGCTGTCTGTAAGCTTGCGTGGATTATTTCCCGCAGCATCTGTGACATAGATATTGTAAGTATCGAATATTGGCCACAAGTACTTTCCTCCTTTCCTTAAATCTCCATGAACCGGACATCCTGCTCCACCTTCGTGTGTAGATGCATAGATCACTCCCATTCCTTTAGGCATAAAATAGGAACATGTGGTACGGCCTTCACCGTTACTGATCATCCGTGGTTTGTAGTTTGAATTATTGGCAGCAGAATCAATATTCATTGTAAATATATGATCGCATTCAAGTCCCCAGGCAGGATTATTTGATTGAAATACAAGTGATTTATTATCCGGACTAAAATATGCTTCCGCATTGTCCCCACCAAATGTAAGCTGGCGAATATTTCTTAAATGAGGCTCTTTGTTGCCTTCCGTTTGGGCAAAAGAGGAAAATGGAACCAGGGAAATCAGTACCAATCCGAAATAATTAATCAATGCTTTCATACAAACTTATTTTTTTACTCAATGCACTTTGTAAAAGTGTCGCCAAAATTAGGCTAAAACCCTAAGTTATCTAATGGTTATGCAGCAATTGACAAGAATATTACATTGGTAAGTCTTCAGATTTGATGAGGGATTTTCGATCTGCAAAGTAATTGGTAAATCATAATTGCAAATAATTTAAAATCCGGCTGTAAAACATGAAGGTTGTATATTTGAGCCTAAAGTAATTCCTGCCGGCTATGATGGTCAATCGATATCTCAAAATACTTTTCATTGCAGCTCTGATAGTGTTGGTATTTTTTATCCTTCACATCTTCAGTGATATAGTCGCGTACATTCTGATTGCATGGGTAGTCTCTATGCTGGGATCTCCGATAATGGACTTCATGCTGTATAAATTGCATTTTAGTAAATTGAAGATTGGCAGAAGTTTGGCTGCGATATTAACCCTTCTGTTGTTTTTAGGGATTATTATAGGTGTTACGCTGATTTTCATTCCTGTCATCCTGGAGCAGGCAGCGAATCTTGCACGCGTGGACATGAATTCTGTTTTAAGTGCTCTGCAGGAACCTATCAATGAACTGATGCTTAGATTGCAAAAAATCGGGCTTGTGGAAGCATCCACCAATACAGATCAGCAAATTAAGGAGCAATTAACAAAAGTCTTTCAACCTTCCAAGATTTCATATTTCTTTTCTTCATTCATAGCAATTGCCAGTTCTGTTGCAATTGCAGTTTTTTCTATAATGTTCATTGCATTCTTCTTCCTGCAGGAACAAGGGTTGTTTATACAATTTTTACAAAATTTCGTTCCATCCAGATTTGAAGAGAAGGTCCAGAAAACAGTAGACGAAGTCAGCAATTTGCTTACAAGATACTTTGGTGGTATTCTGTTACAGATCGCCATTATTTCTACTTACCTATTGATAATGCTGAGTATTGTAGGAGTAAAAAATGCATTATTGATAGCTGTTTTTGCAGCTTTAATTAATGTAATCCCTTATCTCGGACCTTTAATAGGAGGTGCTTTTGGAATTATGCTGACCATAACTTCCAGTCTTGAACTTGATTTTTATTCAGAAATGATGCCCCTATTGGTAAAGGTTTTAATTTGTTTCATGTCTGTCCAGATGATTGACAACCTGATACTTCAGCCTTTCATTTTCTCAAATCGTGTCCGGGCACACCCGCTGGAAATATTTATTATTATCATGATCGGTGCAAAAGTGGGTGGAATCGTAGGTATGGTCCTGGCTATTCCTGCTTATACCGTCATCAGGGTGATTGCCAGAACCTTCCTGAGTGAGTTTGAAATCATTCAAAAGATTGCAATAGGACTTAAACAACCCGTTCCTGAAAAGGGGAAAGTAGCGGAGAGTCCACCAGAGCCGGAAAGGCCTCAATTTCCTGAATTATAATATTGTGGTTTTAAGGTAAGGCGCACTGTTGTAATTAAACATGTCGCTCTGCGTGATAACTGGATCTGACCAAGGGTCCGCTTTCTACATACGCGAGTCCTTTCTGCAAGCCAATTTCTTTGTAAGCTGCAAATTGATCCGGATGTATAAACTCAGCCACTTCGAGGTGCATTTTTGTGGGTTGCAAATATTGTCCCAGCGTCAGGACATCACAGCCATGTTCGACCAGATCATCCATGATTTTATATACCTGCTCAGGGGTCTCGCCCAAACCCAGCATCACTCCTGATTTAGTTCTTTTACCATGTTCTTTGATGCGTTTGATTTGTTCAAGGCTGCGCTGATACTTGCCTTGTGGTCTGACTTTTCGGTAAAGATCCTCTACAGTTTCCATGTTGTGAGATACCACCTCCTGACCTGCGCTGATCATTCTTTCAAGTGCTTCCCAGTTAGCCTTCACATCGGGTATCAGGGTCTCAATGGTAGTTTGAGGAGACATTTCTTTTACCAATCTGACTGTCTGATGCCAAATTTCAGCCCCACGATCTTTGAGTTCATCCCGGTTGACGGAAGTAATGACAGCATGCCTGACTTTCATAAGAAAAATTGCCTCCGCTACACGTCTTGGTTCATCTTCATCATATTCATTGGGGCGACCGGTCTTTACCGCACAAAAAGAGCAGGATCGGGTACATGTATTTCCCAATATCATAAAAGTGGCCGTACCATTTCCCCAGCACTCTCCCATGTTGGGACAGTTACCGCTTTGACAGATCGTATGCAATTTGTATTCGTCTACCAGTGATCTGACATGTTTGTAGTTTTCACCAATTGGAAGCTTTACCCTCAACCAATCAGGTTTGGATTTCCGCTGTGAGTCGGACTCAAGCACTGGTAAATCAATCATAGCTGTATAGATTTTTACGGAATCAGGTCCGTTTTCCAAGCTGCAAAGTTATATAAAGATTAACAAAGAATGGTCTATTCTGTTGATTGACCATCAGTGGAATGGATCGGGTGAATACGTCCACCATGACGCCAACTTCCAGTGCTTTGATAAATTCTTCGTATGCACCCCACTCAAAATGTGTGCCCAGGCGGGCATGAATTCCGGGAACAAAACTCATCTGTCCCACTCCTTTCAACAATCCCGATGATCCAAAAATCCTGGTGATATCCAGAAATACATCTGCATTTTCATCAGAATATCTTTCACTTGAAAGCCTGGGTCTGGACTGATTCTCAAATCTGGTTAATTCCAAATAATATGGTTTCAGCAATCCCAAAGTTGCTCCGGCTTCAAAAGAAATTCCGACGGCTACACCTTTTTCTTTTGCTTTCTCCGTGTAGTACCTTTTGAATCCTTTACCGGCTCTTAAAAGAAAGAAGTTATTTTGCTTGCCATACACAAATGAGTTACTGGCCTGGCCGGTAAGTGTATTGATGTATTTGAAATTTTGGCGGTATTCCTTTGGATGCTTAATCTCACCAAAACCTGCGTAGTAGTAGTTGGTTTTGTAGTAAGTAGCTATCTTGCCCCAGCTTACACCAAATGCATAACCATTGGTATGGGCAGTAAAATCAAAAGTTAGCTCTTTATTGTAAATGATCCCTTTACGACTTTCAGTCAGCGGTTTGGGCTGAAAAGTGGTTTGAGACCACATTTCGCCAACACCTGATATTACCAAATATATGTAAAGAATTATTCGCATCAAGATTACTAACGTTTTATATTTCAGCTGTAATATAACATAAAATCTGCTTTTGCCTAATTAGGTTCATTTAGCTGCATTAATTTTAACAATTTATGACAAATACTTTATACGTTATCTGCCATGAACCAGGCCCCCGTATAAGATACGTATTTGAACACATACGGATTCAATGGAATTTGGATGAATTAAAATTTTTAGATAAAAATACAATTTCAGAATATTCTGGTGAGCGGATAATCAACTACAGTACTGAGTCACATCCTTCGTCCTCCATTCATTTTGTTCCGTCTTCAGTTATTGAATCAGGTAACAGAATAATTCCTGAACAGATAGAATGGGTCGATAAGCTACCTTATTTTTTCAGAACAAATACTGCCGGAGGCATACAGGGCTTTGATCTGCCGGGTATGATATTTTTCATGCTGAGCAGGGTGGAAGAATTCGATCATCAAAACCTTGATTCATTGAGAAGGCTGGAAGGGAAAAATAGTTTTGCAGCCAGGAATGGGTTTCTGCATATTCCGGTAGTCGATTTATGGCTTCAAAATATGGCTCAACTCTATTTTGCACATCCGAAAAAAAACGGTCCGGCCCGAAGAGATCATCTGACCATCGATATTGATATTGCATGGGCATTTTCACACAGGCCGCTATGGGAATACCTTGGTGGTGCTTTTAAAGAAGTGTTTTCATTCAAATGGAAAAAACTGGGCAGAAGAATCAGGACGCTGATGAATTTGTCCAAAGACCCCTTTGATGTATATGATTACCTGAACTCGGTTCAGGATCAGCATGGAGCTGTTCAGTTTTTCATTTTGCTGGGAGAGCGTGCGCAGCTGGACCGGAGTTTTCACTGGAATAATCCTCGGTTTATTGCTTTGATCAAAAAATTAAATTTATATTCTGATGTGGGTATACATCCCTCCACTCAGGCTTCGGGGAATCTGTCAATACTAATAAAAGAAATACAAAGGCTGGAGAACATTATTGAGCAAACAGTTGAGAAATCCAGACAACATTACTTACTTCTGAATTTACCCGGCACATACAGAGACCTGCTGTCAGCAGGAATTAAGGAAGATTATACTATGGGCTTTCATGACCTTCCGGGATGCAGGGCAGGAACTGTGTATCCTTTTTACTGGTACGATTCCGAAGATGAAAAAATCACCAGTCTTAAGGTTTACCCATTTTATGTAATGGATGTAACGCTAAAAAATTATATGAAATTAAATGCATTCGAGGCTGCTGACTGGATGCAAAATCACAAGGATTTATTCGTTGAATGGAATTTACCCATGACTTTAGTGTGGCATAACAGTTCATTTTTTGAGGAGGACGGTTGGAATGGCTGGAAAGAAGTTTTAGAAATAATTTTTCCGCTGAAGTAGTGAAATTCTTTTGAATTGAATGCTTCAATATCAAGGCCGTAGGTAAGGTTTAATTTCTTTGGGCTGGAATTGTATATAAAACCTAAGATAAAAACCGCATGTTTATGCTTAATTTAGCGATTGCTTTTATGGAATCACAATGATTGTCGTTTCCATTTATACCAGAGATTCGCCTTTTTGAAGAACCCGGGACTCTCAGAATACACTTAACTAAATCAGCTATGATTTTCAATCTAACCCAAAAAAACTCCATTGCCAGTAAATTGTTGGCAGATTTGAGAGATGTTCAAATTCAAAAAGACAGACAACGATTCAGGAGCAATCTGGTCAAATTGGGAGAAATATTTGCTTATGAAATCAGCAAGACATTTAAATATGAAGAAAAACAAGTTGAAACATCTCTGGGAGTAGCCAACTGTCAGGTGCCTACTGACAGGATTGTAATTGTGCCCATTCTGAGAGCAGCTTTACCACTTCATCAGGGTTTACTCAATGTTTTTGACGAAGCAGATAATGGATTCATTTCCGCCTACCGAAAGCACCATAAAGATGGGACATTTGAAATCAGTGTGGATTATTTGACATGTCCAGATCTCGAAAATTGTATTTTTATATTGGTAGACCCTATGTTAGCTACCGGCTCCTCCATCGATGCTTCATTAAAATCGATTAAATCTTATGGCACCCCAAAACAAATACATGTCGTCACAGCCATCGCTGCTTCTTTTGGCGTGCAATTTATAAGAAGATATTACCCAGCAGTTAATATCTGGGTAGGCGCCATGGATGATGAACTTACTGCCAAATCCTATATTGTTCCCGGTCTTGGTGATGCCGGGGATCTGGCATTCGGAAACAAAATGCAGGATTAAACCCATCGATTAACAACTATGGAAAATGGATTGTCGCCATTATTATTGATTGTAATTATCGGAGTGTATTTCCTGGTCCTGATTGTCATTGGGCACCTGACCGGCAAAAAAATTGATAATAAAAAGTTTTTTTTGGCAGGCAAAAAATCTCCATGGTGGCTGGTTGCCATCGGAATGGTGGGAAGTTCTCTTTCAGGCGTGACTTTTATGTCGATTCCGGGTGTAGTAGGTTCTGTAGGCAAAAATATGGCCTTCTCTTATTTACAGCTTGTGTTTGGATATTTATTGGGATACCTGGTCATTATTTATGTCTTGCTTCCTATCTATTACCGGACGAATCTTACTTCTATTTATGGATATCTGGGAGAACGCTTTGATTTAAAGGCACAAAAAACAGGCTCAGCTTTCTTCATTCTGAGCAGGATGATCCAGTCAGCTTTCAGATTATTTCTTGTTGCGATTGTCATTCAGCAATTTATTACAGGCCCTCTTGGCTGGCCATTCTGGAGCACAGTACTGATTACATTAGTTTTGATCTATGTGTACACTTTCAAAGGTGGCATCAACACGATCATCTGGACAGATCCATTGCAGACATTTTTCATGCTGTTTGCTGTTATTTTTACTATTGTAGCCATATCATCTGCAATGGACACTTCAGTAGGAACATTGTTTGGAAACGTTTTTGAGAGTGATTATTCCAAAGTTTTCTTTTTTGAAGGAGGATGGTCTGATCCCAACAATTTCTTTAAGCAATTCTTATCGGGTGCCCTGATTACAATCGTCATGACCGGTCTCGATCAGGATATGATGCAAAAAAATCTAAGCTGCAAAACACTGAAGGAATCACAAAAAAACATGATCGCCTACAGTCTTGTCATTGTGCTTGTGAATATTCTCTTTCTGAGTCTTGGGGCAATGCTTTATTTCTACGCAGCGGATATTGGGGTGGCAATTCCTGCCAGAACGGATGAATTATTTCCTATGCTGGCAATGGAGCATCTGCCGGTTATTGTGGGTGTGGTTTTTGTCCTGGGTTTAATCGCTGCTGCCTATTCCAGTGCAGATTCAGCATTGACAGCGCTCACTACCTCCTTTTGCATAGACTTTCTGGGATTCGGAGACGAGGTGGAAAAAGAAGCGTATTACAAATCCAAAAGACGCATCATCCATGTCATTTTTGCATTAATCATGGGGGTGATCATTGTACTTTTCGAACGACTAAATAATGATGCAGTGATCAGCAAATTATTTGAAGCTGCCGGCTATACATATGGACCTCTTTTGGGTTTATTCGCTTTTGGAATTCTGACCAGGCTCCGGGTAAAATCATTACCGCTCATCATAGTTTGTATTGTATCTCCCATTCTGAGCTACATTTTGAATCTTAATTCTGTGGAGTGGTTTGGAGGCTGGCAATTTGGTTTCACCATTATCGCATTAAACGGGGCACTGACATTTTTGGGCTTATTCATTTTTTCATACAGACGAGTGTAGTATACGAATTTCAGGGACTCCTCTTTGATAAAAACTTATTTATGTCCTCCTGCGTAATTTAAAATTGAAAGGTTACTGTTGTTAAATTTACCTGGTTGCTAAAGAAATATATTTATAAAATGATCCGAATCCCTAAAGACTGGATTGTTACGGTAAATATTTAATTTAAGTGGATACAATTCAATAATTAAGTGAAGAGATACGATTTGTGCTGGTTTGTAAATATATTTAATGGCTCAAAATGGCTCCTCAGTAACATCTCGGTCTGTTTCTTATTTGTAATACAAATCTCAACAATTCATGCTCAAGACCCCGGAAAGGATAGTATAGAAACTTTTACATCAAGTTTTGTTGCTTTACCATTGGTCTTCAGATCGCCTGAGACTGACTGGGGGTTCGGAGCGGGAGCTTTTTACGCATTTAAGTTTAAAAATCAATCCGCTCAAACAAGACCTTCTCAAATCCAGATAGGATTTGCCTACACGCTCCTGCATCAGGTACTTTCCTATATCCCATTTCAATTCTTTACCCATGAAAATAAATACCAAATTTCGGGAGAGCTGGGTTACTACAGATATATATATGACTTTTATGGAGTTGGAAATAATATCCCGAACGATTACAGAGAAACATTTGATGTGATGTTTCCCAGAGTAAGAATTCAGGCCTTGCATCAGTTTAAACCTGCACATTATGCCGGATTTCGCTATTCCCTTGATGATTATCAAATCACGAGAACAGAGCCTGATGGATTTTTGGGCAAACAGGAAGTGACCGGAAGCAGGGGCAATATAGTGTCCTCTTTGGGATTGGTCTATCAGCTGGATAATCGTGATAACATATTCAGTACCAGAAAAGGCTGGTTTGTGGAAGCACTCTTTGCCGTCAATAGCACCTTCCTTGGAAGTGACCTGAATTACCAAAAATGGATTTTGGATGCAAGAAAGTTTTTTCCACTATCCTCCAAAACAGAACTGGGCATCAATGGATATCTTGAATTTTCAAACGGAGAAGTTCCATTCAATCAAATGGCTTTGATAGGAGGGACCAAACGAATGAGAGGATATTATGAAGGCAGATACAGAGATAAACATATGGTCCTTATACAATCTGAATACAGATTTCCTGTTTGGTGGCGATTTGGAGGAGTCTTCTTTGGAGGAGTCGGTGCAGTAGCTGGCAGTTTACAGGATTTTGCTCCGGAATTTATAAGATGGACTATTGGGTCGGGTATTAGGTTTGCTCTTGCAAAGTCCTCCAGAATTAATCTGAGGCTAGATTTTGCCGTTGGTAAAAAAAGCAGCGGATTCTATCTTACTGTAGGTGAAGCATTTTAAAGAATTCCGGCAGAGATTATTTTTTTGATTGTTATTTTTGAATTCAAAGGCAGCTAGTAAGTATACAAATGGATAAATTGATTTCCATCATCATTCCTGCAATTAATGAGGCAAAGCATCTGGCTAAGCTAATTCCATTTTTGTTGGAAAATGGTGGGCCTCATATTGCAGAAATTATTTTGGTAGATGGTGGCAGCTCAGATGATACCATTGAAATTGCTCAATCGGCAGGTGCTTTTGTGATTCAGTCGCCGGTCAGGAGAAGGTCGGTTCAGATGAATTTGGGTGCCAAAAGCGCTGAAGGAGACATCTTATATTTTCTGCATGCTGATACATTTCCGCCTCCTCAATATGCATTTGATATCGTGTCATACTATGAGGAAGGATTTCCCATGGGATGTTATCGTTTCAAATTTGATTCAAATAAGTGGTACCTGAAAATCAATAACTACATGACCCGTTTTGATTTTCCCTGGTGTCGCGGAGGCGATCAATCCTTGTATGTGGATAAAATGGTTTTTGATGAATTTGGCGGGTATCGCGCAGACTATATCATCATGGAAGAATATGATTTTATGGAAAAGGCCAGAAAGAAATATTCCTTCAAAATCATGCCGGATGATATTCTGGTATCTGCACGTAAATATGATATGAATGGGTATTGGAAGGTACAATGGGCTAATTTCATTGCATTCAGAAATTATAAAGCCGGAAAATCCCAGCAAAAAATCTTCGACACATATCACAGAATGCTGAAGCTCCATAAGTAAATCTCCACTGTACCGCAAAGACATTAATCAGACCCTTTGATTTTTGGATAAGCATAAAACGTACATTTCTTTTACAGAACTCATAATACCTGTTATTTTTACGATCGAAATCAAAATGACTTCCTGTAATGAGTAAATCTAAATCACGTCCGGTAGCCCCTAAAACTATTAAAAAAGCACCCTTGCAGTCTCAGAAATCTGCTTCCATTCAGCCCTGGATGGCACATGCACTGAGTATTGCAGGCTTTTTAGTATTGTGCTGTATATTCTTTTTTCCTCAACTTGAAGGAAAGAAAGTAATGCAGACTGATATACTAGGATGGGAAGGTATGGCGCAGGAAGCTTTGGCTTATGAGAAGCAAACAGGAGAAATGACTTTGTGGACCAATAGCATGTTTTCCGGTATGCCCACATATCAAATCAATAATTTCCAGCCCAATAATATGACGCAGTATGTGCAGAAGTTAGCGGGTTTCTTTTTTAGTGAACCGATTGGTTTATTTCTGGCCAGTAGTATTTGGGCTTACATACTGCTACTCATCGCAGGTAGCAGACCATTAATTGCTTTTATGGGCGCATTTGCTTTTGCATTTACTTCTTACAATGTCATACTTTATGAGGCCGGCCATATCCTCAAACTGCAATCAATCAGTACTTTCCCTCCTATCATTGCCGGTTTGTATCTGATTTTCAAACGAAAATTAATTCCCGGTGGCGTTCTGTTTGCTCTGGGAATGTCCCTGGCTCTATATGCCAATCACATACAGATGACCTATTATCTGGGTATTATTTTAGGGCTATATTTTTTGGTGGAAATCATCAGGATGATTCGTCAGAAGGAGTGGAAACTTGTCATTAACACCGGATTAATTCTTATCGCAGGAATTGCTTTAGCAGCAGGAAGCAGTGCTTCCAAGCTATGGACCACATCTGAATATGTGAGTGATACGATGAGGGGAGAACCTATTTTACCCAATTCAGACCCATCCAGCAGTTCTTCCACAGACGGCTTAGCCTGGGATTATGCGATGCAGTGGAGTCAGGGAGCTCTGGAAACATTTAGTGTCATGATACCCGGCGTAGTAGGAGGATCTTCAGCAGAAAAAATCGGTGCAGGCTCAGCGACTTTCAAAGAATTGAGAGGCCGGGGCATGAATGTTCCTGAAGATGTAAAACTTCCTTTATACTGGGGTAAATTACCCTTCACCAGTGGGCCTGTTTATTTTGGAGGCATTGTTATTTTTCTGTTTGTCCTGGGAATGATCCTTCTGAAAGGACCGATGAAATGGTGGATTCTGGGAGGGGTGCTTTTTACATTTATTTTTGCAATGGGTAAAAATGCGGAAGGTATCAACAGATTGATATTTGATTATTTGCCCCTGATGAATAAATTCAGGTCACCTAATTCAGTTACGGCGGTCACTCCCATTTTTTTGATTTTGTTGGGTAGCATTGTTTTGCAGCAAATACTTTCAGGTGCACTTGAGGTAGAAAAGGTTAAAAAAGGAATATACTGGGCGGCGGGTAGTTTGGCTGCTGTCTGTTTATTCTTCATAGCATTGGGTCCTTCGATGTTTGACTTTACTTCAGCCGGCGACGGGAGAATGGTGGAAATGGGTGTGAAGCTGGAAACAATTCTTGAAGACAGAAAATCCCTTATGAGGGCTGATGCATTCAGAGCCCTGGTGATTATTGGATTGGGAGCCGGTTTGATTTGGATGTATTTAACTAATAAATTAAAGAGCAATGTTGTTCTGATAGCACTGGCAGCTATCACAGTGATAGATATCTGGACTGTAGACAAGCGTTACCTGAGCGGAAGTGATTTTGTAAGCGAATCAGAATACAAAGCTTATTATAAACCAAGACCGGTGGATGAAGCGATATTGAAAGATCAGGACCCTAATTACCGGGTTTTGGACTTGAGTGATGATACTTTTCAATCCTCTTTTGCCAGTTATTTTCATAAATCAATTGGTGGTTATCATGCAGCTAAGTTGCAGAGATATCAGGACATCATTGACAGGCATATCAGTCAAAACAACATTGTGGTCCTGGACATGCTGAATACAAAATATATCATCAGTGGTGAAGGAGAATCCGTAACATATCAGCAAAACCCCAACGCAAAAGGTAATGCCTGGTTTGTCAAAGAAATCAAACCTGCCGCCAATGCTGAAGAAGAAATCAACGGTTTAGGTGAAGGTTTTGATCCTGCTCAAACTGCTGTGGTGCATGCAGATTTCAGTTCATATCCTGCAGCATCTAGCTTTACAGGAGAAGGAAGTATCAGACTGACATCCTATAAGCCAAATGAGCTGATTTACGAAAGTGAATCCACCTCAGCACAATTTGCCACCTTCTCAGAGATCTGGTATGGTCCCGATAAAGGCTGGCAGGCATATGTGGACGGAAATCCTGCAGAACATATCAGGGTGAATTATATACTGCGCGGTATGAATATCCCGGAAGGCAAGCACACGATTACATTTAAGTTCGAACCTAAATCTCACGCAACGGGTGAGACTATTTCACTAATAAGTTCTTTAATATTGTTATTGGCAGCAGGGGCAATGGTGTATTTATTTTATAATGAAAAAAAGGCGCCAGGAAAGTCCTTAAAAGATCCCAATGAATCAGTATAAAAGGAAGCGGAAGTTTATTCTTTTATTTAAGAGTATCAAAGCATTGGGCTTGGTTAATGGATCCTTGTTTTGGATTAAAACTTTCATTCTAAGGAAAAGTAAGCTGTCTGTTTTAGGTTGGAGGCATCCCATTTATTTAAGACCCGGATCCTATGATTTGGATGTATTGCTTCAATTCATGTCAGACAAGCAGTATGATATGGACTATCCGGAGAATATTAAGGTGATTGTAGATGCCGGTGCCAATATTGGTCTTGCTTCTGTTTATTTCGCCAATAAATTTCCGGAAGCAAAAATTATTGCCATAGAGCCTGACTCTGATAATTTTCGTCAGTTAGTGCGCAACACAGAAAATTATCCTCAGGTAATTCCTTTAAAGGCCGGTCTGTGGAAAAATAATACCAATTTAAAAATTCATGACCCCGGCTATGGAGAATGGTCATTGATGGTTGAAGAGACTGAGTCGCAGGTTGGTACATTACCGGCAAAGACTTTGGATGCGATCTGTAAAGATTATTCGATATCCGGCATAGATATTTTAAAAATTGATATAGAAGGTTCTGAAAAAGAAGTCTTTGAATCTGAGAATGGGTCCTGGTTGCACCTCGTCAGGATGCTGATTGTAGAAGTACACGACCAAATGAAGGAAGGAACTGCCAATGCAGTCATTCACGCCGTAAAAAACAAAGAATTCAATTTCTATATAAAAGATGAAAATCTGGTTTTCATTTTCAAATAGCTTTTTATCTATATAGCAGCAAATCCCCGGAATAAGTTTTCCCTTCTATTTTTGCCACCCAGACATATACCCCGGTCGGAGCATCTTTGCCCTTAAATTTTCCATCCCATCCTTTCAGTGGGTCTGTTAACAGAGCAACCTTTTCACCCCACCTGTCAAATATTTGCAATTCGAATGATTCAGGTAGTCGGTTAAAGTAAACTTGAAATATCTCATTTATACCATTCTTATCAGGAGAAAAAGCATCCGGAATAAAATACTCCAGATCACAATTCTCCTGAATTGTAATACTATCATTTGCCCGGCAACCAAATTGGTCGATTACCTGAACAGTATATGTACCCGCTCTTGTAACTGCTATTTGGGGAGAACTCATTCCATCACCCCACAAATATGAGGTGAAGCTGCCGGGGTGTAGAAAAATAGTATCTCCATCCGGACAAATTGTTCGATCGGGTCCAAAATCAGGTTCTGGTGATGATACTAGTAATTCAAGTCTGGATATACTGTCACAACCTGAGCCGGTCTGTAATGTATCAACATAGATTCCTTGAACAGCTAATGGAAGGTCATTGAAGGAATAAGTTTCTCCTATGCATATGACAGCTTCGATGAATTCATGATACACAGGGTTAACAGTAAGATCCAAAGTAGTTGTACTATCACAGCCGAAAGGGTTAAGCACTTCAGAAACATATTGACCCGCCATTGAGACTGACTGGCCACCAAATGCGTATGATTCTCCTTCGCATATCGATGCTGTCACATTCACTTGGATTTCTGTTGCCATTTCAAGCTGAAGTGTTACTGTGCTGTCACAACCATATTGGCTTTGTAATTGTGCGGTGTATAACCCTTCTAATGTTATGGTCTCCCCATTAAAAATATATTCTCCTCCCTCACAGATTGTACCTACTATAAATTCATCAAAAGTTGGATTTACAAATAGATGAATGATAATAATGCTGTCGCATCCCTGGGAGCTTGTGAACGTATAAGGATATATGCCGGGCGTATTTATAGTTTCTCCATTATATTCAAAAACCTCATTTAAGCAAATGCTCGCATCAATATTAGTTGTGTTACTTACGTTTTCAAATTGCACATTGAATATTATGATGCTGTCCGGACAATAAATATTGCCGCAAACAGCAATTACCTGAAGTGCAGTGTCCAAATCATTCAGATTTAATTCCTCTGTTACAATAATACTATCCGAATATGGAACAATCCAATTAGTGAGACTGCCGCAATCCGGGCTAAGCGCCTTTAAAGGACTGTCAATGCAAAATGTAATTTCTTTCTCTGATATCAAGTTTTCTTTAGAACTACCTGTTGGAATTATGAGACCATCCAACCGTCGGCCGGAGAGCCCTGCCGTTGCTCCCCATGCGGTTAAAATAGGGTTATCTCCTGGTCTGCCTCCATCAAGATTGCTTGTTATATTGGCAGTTGTCAATAAGTTATTGAACCTTAACAATCCTCCACCGCCACCCCCGCCGGTTCCCCATTGATTAGATATTGAAAATTGATGTGCCACGATTCCTCCTCCTTTTCCACCTGTCAAGAAAACTCTTAAGTTACCCTCTATAAAGTTTCCGGATAATAGCACAGATCCTCCGGCACCGCCACCACCTCCACTATCAATTCCAGCATCGATTCTTTGGCTTTCTCCCGAAGCATCTATCGTATGCATATTTGTTATAAGCCTCTCAAATTGGAGAATAATTATTCCTCCTCCGGGTACACCTTCAGTCCCTACATCATTGTCTTGACATGCACCACCACCTCCTCCTCCCATAAATACTTTTTGGATACCAGAATCATAGCCAATCATCTGGCCTCCTACTCCAGCATTTGCAGACTCGATAGAACATCCACTCCATTCAGAACCACCTCTGCCTCCTGCACCTGCATTGGAACCTCCCCCAGCACCGGTATTGGACACGTTTCCTCCACCTCCCCCATTTGCATTTTTGCCGCGGGCATAGTCTTTTCCAAATATGTATTGGGCAATTCCTTCACCTTTTTGTCCTCCAATTCCAGATTCAAATGATGCAGCATAGTCGACATATGTACATTCAATTAATTCGAAATCAACGAGACCTCCTCCCCTAAATCCTTTTCCAGCACAATTTATTCCCGCTTTTAGTTCTATGGTTCCCCGGCAAATTATTGAAATTATCCCCCCGGTTTCTCCATTCCAGGCAGGGCATGTTATCTCATTGATAATAACTACATCTTCAAACTCCGGGGTGTAGACCAGTTGAACACTGTTATTCGGATTATAGTCATGAATGATATGATTCCGAAAATAAATCCGGTTATCTAATACAAATAAAACATCTGCATATTCGTAATTGCCAGCATTTCTATAATCTAGAATATCGCCAAAATTTGATGTATTCGTTTCATTAATTTGGACACCTTGCATTTGGATTAAAAGTACTTTATTTCCGGAAACAAAATGTTCAGGATTCAACACCTCAACAAAGTCACAGAGAGTATCAATATTTGTAACTTTTGAATACGCATTTACAATGCCTCCTATTTCCTGTGGCAATTCCTGTGCTATTAAAATACCCGGAAGAAAAAAACAAATGCTAAGCCCAAATCGATATACCCTTATAATTCTATCCTTAATCCAATAATCAGAAAGCTTTATAATATCATGAAGTCTCAATGCTTTTAATCTCATATCAAATACAAAATAATTCTTTATTTTAAAATAATGCTTTAAATATACGATATTATTAAATTAATAAATTTAAAACCGTGTTAATAAATTATACCCCACAGATCTTACTTTGACTTGAAAGATGGCAAATGAATATTTTATACTAATTGTAAGCCCGGATTTTTCTAAGCAAAGTTTGTCATCCCGCCCTCATACCCAAATATAATTTTGCTCTTTTTATCAAATACCCTTGTCAGGGGAATTATCCGGTAGGTTTACCTTCATAATCCACTGTAAATGAAATCATCGCAGTTGAAACTATTATTTCACTAATGGAATTATTAAGTTCACTATATGCATTATATAGATATTTAAAGGTAACTTTGCACCCGTTTTTAGGAGACAATACAAAATATGAATATCAGAAACATCGCGATTATCGCACACGTTGACCACGGCAAAACAACTTTAGTTGATAAAATGCTCTTATCCGGTAAGTTATTTAAGGATCATGAGACTCCCGGCGAACTTATTATGGATAGCAATGAGCTGGAAAGAGAGCGTGGTATTACCATCCTCGCCAAGAATGTTGCCTTCCAATATAAAGAATATAAAATCAATACAATCGATACTCCCGGTCACTCCGATTTCGGTGGTGAAGTAGAGCGGGTATTGAATATGGCAGATGGCGTTTTACTTTTAGTGGATGCTTTCGAAGGCCCTATGCCTCAAACTAGATTTGTACTTGAAAAAGCGATCGCTTTGGGTCTTAAGCCAATAGTTGTCATCAATAAAGTAGATAAGCAAAACTGTACTCCTGACGAAGTACATGAGGCAGTTTTTGACCTGATGTTCCATTTGGATGCCAGTGAAGAACAGCTGGACTTCCCTGCACTTTATGGCTCTGCCAAAAATGGCTGGATGAGCACGGACTGGAAATTACCGACTACTGATATTACTCCGCTGTTAGATGCGATCATCGAACATATTCCTGCTCCTCAGATTTCTGAAGGGAATACACAGTTGCTGATCACTTCTCTTGATTATAGCAATTACATCGGCAGAATTGCCATCGGTAAATTGAGCAGAGGAATTCTGAAAGCTGATTCTCCGGTTTCACTGGTGAAGCGCGACGGATCTATCGTGAGAAGCCGTGTCAAAGAGCTATATCTTTTTGAAGGCTTTGCAAAAGTCAAAGTTGACAAGGTATTAGCGGGTGATATTTGTGCAGTGACAGGTATAGATGGATTTGAAATCGGCGATACTATTGCTGATTTTGAAGCTCCGGAAGGACTTGAAACTATTTCAATAGATGAGCCTACAATGAGTATGCTCTTTACCATCAACGACTCTCCTTTCTTTGGAAAAGATGGAAAATTTGTAACATCAAGACACGTTAGAGAGCGCCTGGAAAAAGAACTGGAAAAGAATCTTGCCCTTAGACTGGAAGCCACAGGTGCGGCTGATTCTTTCAGAGTATACGGTAGAGGAGTATTACACCTTGCAGTATTGATCGAGACAATGCGTCGTGAAGGTTATGAACTCCAAATAGGTCAGCCTCAGGTAATTCTTAAACAAATCGGCGGCGTTCGTTGCGAACCGGTCGAAGAGTTGAGAATTGATATTCCTGAAAATGTTTCCGGTAAAGCCATCGAAGCCGTTACCAGAAGAAAGGGTTTGATGCTTTCTATGGCGCCAAAAGGAGATAGAGTATTATTAGAATTTGAAATTCCTTCCAGAGGAATCATAGGATTAAGGAATTATCTGATGACTGCAACCGCAGGTGAAGTCATTATGTCGCACAGGTTCAAAGAATATCAGCCATATAAAGGTGAAATTCCAGGCCGCCAAAACGGTTCATTAATCGTTATGGAAACAGGAACTTCTATACCTTATTCCATCAATAACTTACAGGACAGAGGATTTTTCTTCATCGATCCGGGTGAGGAGGTGTACGAAGGTCAGGTAATCGGTGAACACAGCCGTCCCGGTGATTTGTTGATCAATGTTACGAAAACCAAAAAGCTAACGAATATGCGTGCTTCCGGTTCAGATGACAAAGTGAAGATCACTCCTGCTGTGAAACTGAGCCTTGAAGAAGCATTGGAATACATTCAGGAAGACGAATACGTAGAGTGTACTCCATTGAATATTCGACTTAGAAAAGTGTATTTGAAAGACCATGACAGGAAGAAAAATAAGAATTCAGCCGTGATGGCTTAAGTCCAATTTTTGACCTTCAATATTATATCAATCCATACTTGATCACTTAATTCGTTTGAGCATGCAAAGAATTTCATTACTACTTTTCGCAGTGATGTTGGGACTTGCTTCCTGCAAATCAGACAAACCGACAGAAAGTGACAATTCAGTTGGCACTCAGTTAAGTTTTTACCTTCGATATCTGGAAACAGATCGCAAGGTCAAGGCTATAGCAGAATGTCGATATCTAAATGAAGATAGTCTGATGGTGCCTGATTCATTTCCATACAATATTTGGGTTCAGGGCAGACCTCTTGAAAAGTTACCTGAAATTTCAAAACCGGGCTATTATACACTTGATCTTGAATATGCTCAGCCCGGACAATTCGAGTTTGTTTTTGAAGATAAAAACGGAAAGCCGGAATCTTATTCTTTCAATCTGGATTCCAAAGATTCTATCTCTGTCATTTCTTTCAGGGATACTCAGGGTTTAGCTCTTCAATTTAGTAACGAAGGACTGGGAGAGGATGAATCCCTCATTATTGTGGCCACCGATCAGGATAATGCATCTGCATCCACCACTATCAATGGCCCCGGTGGTGGTACCCTATATGTTCCGTATGATGTGTTCAGCGCCCTCAAGCCGGGAACACTCACATTATATCTGGTTCGCAAAACCCGTATAAATGCCCAGCATGAAACCGGCAGAAAATATGTCGCAGAATTGGAATATTATTACTTGGATATGAAGTGCGAGCTTGAGAAGGCACTTTGATTATTTCTATCCTGCCAGATCGTACAGAGCATTGAAAACCACATCATACCTGAGCATTTGCGAATGTGAACTACGCTACATGCAATTGGCGGAGGATTACAGTGCAGAAAACAAAGTGGTATTCCAATGTGTTTGTGGATATGTTTTGTTCCATACAGGAAGTCAAAAACATTCAGCTTTTTTATAGAAGAACACCGCAGGAAAAATTTAATTAGAATACAATTATATGGCTGCTTACTGAGATCTTTGACTTTGAATGCTGGAATGAGTGAGCCCTCATTAAAAACATTTAACTTTGCGCCCAATTATTACTCCAAGTATAAAGTAAACCAGGATTAACATGAATAAAAACGCCCGTATCGACCCTTATCAGCACCACGACTACTACTTGTTGGATGAGTTGCTGGACAGTGATCATTTATTGGCCAGAGATGCCGTCAGATCATGGGTCAAACAGGAAGTAACTCCCATTATTGAAGACTTTGCTCAACGATCTGAATGTCCGGTTCATTTATTTAAAGGCCTGGCCGACATCGGAGCCTTTGGTCCAAGTATTCCAACTCAATATGGTGGAGGTGGTATGGATGAAATAGCTTATGGAATCATCATGCAGGAACTGGAGCGCGGAGATTCTGGAATCAGGTCCATGGCATCAGTTCAGGGTTCTTTGGTGATGTATCCAATATTCAAATTTGGATCCGAAGAGCAAAAAATGAAATATATTCCCAAGCTGGCGTCAGGAGAATTTATAGGATGCTTTGGATTGACAGAGCCTGATCATGGTTCTAATCCGAGTGGGATGATTACCAATATAAAAGAGGACGGAGATGATTACATCCTGAATGGAGCTAAAATGTGGATCACGAATTCTCCGGTTGCTGATATTGCAGTTGTCTGGGCCAAAGATGAAGCGGGCATCATACGTGGTCTTATAGTAGAGAGAGATATGAAGGGCTTTAGTGCACCTGAAATTCATGGAAAATGGTCTTTGAGAGCATCCGTCACAGGTGAACTGGTTTTTGAAGATGTCCGTGTACCAAAAGCTAATGTTTTACCTGGCGTTACAGGACTTAAAGGTCCTTTGACTTGCCTTTCCAAAGCAAGATACGGAATAGCCTGGGGTGCTATCGGAGCTGCTTTGGATTGTTATGATTCTGCATTGAGATATTCCCAGGAACGTCAACAATTTGGCAAACCCCTTGGACAGTTCCAGTTGACTCAGAAAAAACTTGCTGAGATGATTACTGAAATCACAAAAGCTCAGTTACTTGCATGGAGATTGGGAAGTCTGGCCAATCAGGGCAGAGCCACACCTGCACAAATATCCATGGCAAAGCGTAATAATGTCAATATGGCCATAGAAATTGCCCGCGAAGCCCGTCAAATCCACGGGGGTATGGGCATTACCGGAGAATACCCAATTATGCGGCATATGATGAACCTCGAGAGTGTTATTACTTATGAAGGAACTCATGACATCCATTTACTGATTACAGGTATGGATGTGACAGGTTTCAATGCATTCCAGTAATGTATTGAATATCACTTTTTGACCTCCTGTACATACTGTTTTAAAGTTCAAATCGTTATACAACACATCAGGAATAGAGAAATTATGGTAAGGTGGAGTGTTATTGGCGCAGTGGTATTTTTTTCAGCTTCTATCAGAGCGCAGGATCCTATTGAAGTTATTCAGATTTATAATTCTTCTTTTGAGGATTTCGCAAGATGTTGTCAGCCTCCCACAGGCTGGATGGATTGTGGATTTCAAGGAGAAACGCCCCCTGATGTTCAGCCGGCCGGAGGTTTCAGTGTGAATCGCCCGGCTCAGGATGGAAGAACTTATATGGGGATGGTGACAAGAGAAAATGATACCTGGGAATCTGTTCAACAAAAACTGGAACACCCCTTGGAAAAAAATTCATGCTATTCCTTTTCTATTCATTTATGCAGGTCGGCAGTATATATGAGCGGAACAAAGACTTCTCAAGAACTGGAGAGCTTTACAAAACCTATTAAACTGCGTATTTGGGGCGGTTCAGGTGCTTGTACAAAAAGAGAATTACTGGGTGAATCTGAGCTCATCAGCAATACAGAATGGAAAAAATTCGACTTCAAATTTGAGCCTAACAGCACTGTTAGCTATATCATTTTAGAGGCTTTCTACAAGACTCCGACCTTACTTCCTTATAATGGTAATATATTAATCGATAATGCCTCTGATATCGTCCTGATTCCCTGCAAAGAAGAACAGAATATAGCTAAGGTATCTCCTGATACCAGGACCAATAACCACAAACCCCCTATTAAAAACAAACCGCAACCAAGAGAACCCATAATCGTAGAAAAGACTCCATCCAAAGTCCTTAATCTGGACAGAAAGAATGTAAGAAAAGGTCAGTCCATCATCATTCAAAGTTTGTACTTTGAATCCGACTCTACCGTAATTCCTACCGATTGCTACGCGGTTCTGGACGAGTTACACGAATTTCTTAATGTCAATAAAGATATTATCATCGAGATTTCCGGGCATACTAACGGAATTCCTAAAGATGATTATTGTGACAGACTCTCTTTGGCCAGAGCCAAGGCTGTGGCCACATATATTGCAGGAAAAGGCATTCCATGGAGAAGACTCTACTATAGAGGCTATGGAAAAAAGAAATTAATAGCGAATGATGCCACTATTGAAGGCAGAAAGAAAAACCAAAGAGTAGAGTTCAAAATCCTGCACATGAACAGCTGATTCCAATGACACAGGAAACAACTGTTATTCCATATTATCAAACCGCTCAATTTCAAGTTCCACCGGATCCGGTTTTTAAAAACAAGGTATTAAGCTACTTTTCAAAGCTATCTCCTGTACATTGCTTTTTAGACAGTAACCAGGATCACTATGCTGACGGGCAACGATATTCCTGGATAGCGGCAAGTCTTCCTGTCAATGTTTTTAAAATAGATCGTTGCGGGGGCGATGAACATATTCATTTTCAATTAAAAGAGTTCTTAAGGCCGGGAGCCTGGTATTTTGGTGTGTTGGGATATGATTTGAAAAATAATCTGGAAGCACTTTCCTCCGGAAATACAGATCTGATTAATACTCCGGATGTAGTTTTTTTTGAAGCCGGGGAGATTATTACATTGCAGGATAAGATTATTACGATATATTCTGTCGGAGACCCACTTGAGATTTGGAATAACATAAACGCTGCGGAAGTAATCATATCAGAACCAAACATTGATTTAAAAGTAATTCCGGAGCCACAAATTCCAAAGGAAATCTATGATTCACAGATCAGCAAAATAAAACAACACATTTTGGATGGTGACATTTATGAACTCAATTTCTGTCAGGCTTTTTCTGCAGATTACCGGTTGATTGATACCATCTCACTTTATAAAAAAATGTGCGCAAAGACCATAGCACCCTTTGCTGCTTATTTTCAATATAATGAATTCCTTGTGATGAGCAGTTCTCCGGAACGCTTTCTGCAAAAAGTCAATTCAAGACTTATTTCACAACCTATCAAAGGAACTATAAGCAAGAGCCCGGATCTCTTACAAGACTTAATTCAAAAAAAAGAACTGAAAGAGAGCGAAAAAAACAGGGCTGAAAATGTAATGATTGTGGACCTTGTAAGAAATGACCTTTCTCGATCCTGTAAGCCGGGCACAGTCAAAGTAGATGAGTTGTTTGGGATCTATACATTCGAGACAGTACATCATATGATTTCAACTGTCAGCGGTGAGCTGAAGGATGAGATTCACTGGGTAGATGCACTGTTGCATTGTTTTCCAATGGGATCCATGACCGGGGCACCCAAGGTAAAAAGTATGCAATTGATAGAAGAGCTTGAATCTTTCAGAAGGTCGTGGTTTTCAGGTGCCATTGGATATGTTACGCCTGAAGGAAATTTTGATTTCAGTGTCATCATCCGCAGCCTTATTTTCAATGAAAAGACCAAAAAGCTTATGCTGGCGGTGGGTGGCGCGATTGTTTATGATTCAGTGGCCGAACAGGAATATGAAGAATCTTTGTTGAAAGCCAAATCTCTGTTTGAGTTATTGAACCATGAATCCGGGCTCTAATTTAATCCTGACCCCAATCATTATATTTATCAAATAATTCAAATGCCCGATCCGGATAGTCCGTGATGATACCATCCACACCCATTTCGGCCATGCTCTCCATATCTTCCGGATTATTTACTGTCCATGGGATGACTTTCATGTTAAGCTCATGTGCTTTCTTCACGATGTTTTTATCCAGAATTCGATAATATGGGCTCAGGATTTCAGGAGTGAATCCTAGAGCAGCAATTTCATCTTCCAGCAATGAAACATTCCAGCTTTCCAGTAAGTAGGCTAGACGAATAGTGGGATATTTTGAATGAATATACTTCAATACCCGGGTATCAAATGACTGAATAATCACCCTGTCCACAGGCACTAAGCCTTCTAAAGCAAAAACGACGATCTGACAGAACTCATCAAATTCAGGATGAAATATTGATTCACCTTCAGCTGTGGATTTGATTTCAATATTGTAATAAACAGGTTTCCCTCTTTTAGATCTTACGTACTCTTCACAAGTTTGAATTAATTCTGAAAACTCGGGCTTACTCAATTTAATTTTTTCCTGCTCCGGAAAATCAGGATTACCCAGCGAACCACAATCGTAACTTTGCGCTTCAAACAAGGTCATATTGTAGATATTATGATTAGACCATTCATCCTGACGGCGAAGTGGTTTTCCATTTTTATCCAGACAAATTTTGTGTGACATCCATGGCTCGTGAGATACAAGGACTTCTCTGTCCCCGGTGATCACAACATCCAACTCCAGCGTCTGTACTCCCAGGTCAATGGCATGCAGCATCGAAGCAATAGTATTTTCGGGCTTTAAACCCCGACATCCTCTGTGTCCTTGTATATCCATTTGGGCTGACGACTGATAGCTGAGAAATAATAATACCGCAATGATTTGAATACTACAGGATTTCATCTTACTTATCAACTTTGGTAATAATCACTTCAACTCTTCTGTTCTGAGCACGGCTTTTGTCATCATCTCCACTATTAATAGGTTTAGACGGTCCATATCCTCGTGTTCGGAGTCTTTGCGTTTCTATCCCTCTTTCTTCCAATAACTCTTTTATAGCTGAAGCTCTTTTTTCTGAAAGGATGTAGAGATCACTTCTGTTTCCTTCGTTGCTGGTATGACCCCCTATCAAAACTGAAATTTCAGGATGACGCTTTAAAATGGAGCTCAACCTATCAATTTCCGACAGAGAAACTGACAAAATTTCAGCAGTATTCTTTTCAAAAAAGATTGGATTTAATGAAATATGTGCATTCTCCTCAATAGGGTCTACATAAAATACTACTTCTTCTTCAGTTTTGCCCTGCTGGAGCAATCTTGCCGGATGTACCAGAACATCTTTTACAATATATCCTTTGAGCTCTGGCAGAATGCGCACATACTGATTGGAAATAATACTGAAGCTAGCCTTTCCTGCTGTAGTTTCAATGATATTTCCCAGCTTTGCATCAGAGGCCAATCCAAATAATATCTGCCCATCCACAGGTTTATTGTTTCGGGTATTGAGAATAATGCAATTAAACTGCACCTGCTTTCCCGGAGCTTTTGCCTGAGCTGCAGGAGCCGGCTCATCTGCCTGTTCTTCTTTAGAATCATTTTGATGTATAAGTGCCGGCGCAGGCTCTTCAGATATGACATCTGCAACTTTGTCTTCGTTTTCGATCGCAACCAGTACATCTGCTACCCTGACACGGTAAATATTGCTGTCCCCATCCCTTTTGGAAGCAAAATACAAATAACCACTCGCCTCATTGAAGAATGGCTGCGCATCATCAAAAGCAGAATTGACAGGTATGGCTAAAGGCCTTGGTTCGGTCCAGGTATCCCAACTATTTCCTATTCTTTTTGACATGAAAATATCCATTCCACCAAGTCCTCCTTCTCTATTGGAGGCAAAAAATAAAGTTCTCTTATCACTGCTTAAATACGGGGTAGATTCCCGGAAAGCAGTATTTATCTGAGGGCCCATATTCACAGGAGCACCCCATAATTCATTATTTATTCTTGGGCATACATACAAATCATTGTCACCATAACTACCCTTTTTATTCAAAGACAATATCGCGATCTCTCCGTCATACGATAAGTGCAGATTGACCTCTGCCCCATAATCTTTCAAATCATAAATGTGAAAGGGCTTGGGGTGCAACCAGCTGCCATCTGACATTCTTCTCAAAATGGAAAATCCTTTATACATACTTCCGTCCTGGTAGAATTCATTAACTACCACAAATTCCTCCGGATTAGGTGTGAGGGAACATATACTGTTGGGAAGTGCATTATTGACAGGGTGATCGGGATGGTCCAGTACATCAAATTCAGATTCTACTGATCTGGCTATCCATATATCCTGATTGAAAGGTGAATTTGTAGGATCCGAATTGGTTTCGTCAGATAATTGCTTATAAACCATCATTAATTTCTTGTCATAATCCAGCCGGTCTAAGGATGCAGACATGTCATGACCCTGATCCAGCAATGTCCGGTTGAATCCTGGATAGCCCACCCTGGTGAAGAACAAGGTCTTACCATCTCTGCTGATGACAGGGTTGGTCTCATCATAATAAGCGGAATTGATGCGGCTATTTAATTTTTCAATTTTCAATTTTGCAGACTGTCCCATGGCATTCCATGTAAACAGCATCAAAATTATTCCAATCCACAATTGCAGCAATCCCTTGAATCCTAAATATAACATTCCTATGTGGCTCATTAATATATTACAAAAAAAATTAATGCAAAGGTAATCATTTTCAATCTGTATAACAACATAAACCTACAGATAGAATATTGAGTTGGAATACTTACCTTCATTTCAAATTTTGTCTATGAAACGATTTTCTACTTTGTATTTGACATGTTTGATAATGATCGCTGTCAAAGCTATTACAGCTCAGGTGACATTTCCGATAAATGGTGTAGCCGATCCACGCGAACAAAACACTGTATTTATCAATGCCAATATACATCAGGACTCTAAAACGGTATGCAATCAGTGTATGTTGTTGATTGAAAAAGGTAAAATCAAAGCTGTAGGAAAACAATTGAATATACCGGAAGGGGTCGTCAGTGTGGATTTGAAAGGTCAGCACATTTATCCATCATTCATAGATATTTATAGTAATTATGGGCTAAACGACGGAAATGATGTGGCAAGAGCACCAGGTGGCCGCGGAAGAAATGTGCAGTATGACAGCAATCGCAAAGGAGCTTATGGCTGGAATGATGCACTAAAGACAGATTACAACGCTCATGAAGATTTCAGTATTGATGCTAAACAAGCAGCTGATTTAAGAAAACTTGGTTTTGGAACGGTATCAACACATCGAATGGATGGAATGTCCAGAGGTACTTCTGCGGCCGTCATGCTCGGGGAGGAAAAAGACAATCTGGAGATCATTAAAAATCAAACCGCACATCATCTTTCTTTCAATAAAGGGAGTTCCTCTCAGAGCTATCCCAGCTCACTCGCCGGAGGAATAGCGCTTTTGAGACAAACCAATCTGGATGCTTCCTGGTACCAGCAACACGGCTATAAGGAACAGACAAACCTAACATTGGCCGCCTGGAACAATGTCCGGTCTTTACCACAAATATTTGAAGTTTCTGATAAACAAGAGATGTTTAGAGCAGCAGCTATTGCAAAAGAAAATGGACTCAAATTCATTTTTGCAGGAGTGAATGATGCCTATCAAAAAATTGATGAGATCAAGAAAACAGGTTCATCTTTGATTGTTGGTCTTAATTTTCCGGATGCTTATGATGTAGAAAGCCCTTTCGATGCGCTTCAGGTTTCACTTGGAGACATGCTGCACTGGGAATGGGCACCCTGGAATCCGGGCAAATTAGTCCGGGCCGGAATTCCAATAGCGATAACAACATATGGTCTTAAAGACAAAAAAGACTTTATGAAAAAACTGCGTCAGGCCCTGCAATCAGGTCTGAATGAAGCAGATGCTATTCATGCATTAACCGCAGGTCCGGCGCAGATGCTCGGTATATCAGATCAGGTCGGCTCTTTACATCCGGGCAAGTGGGCCAACTTCATTGTGACAAAAGGACCCCTTTTTGACGAGAAATCAAGCATCCTTCAGAATTACATAAGAGGCAACGCTTTCATGATTTCAGAAGATTCTCCTCAACTGGCACCGGGAACATATGATCTGATAAGTGCCGGAATGACAAGAGAACTGGAAGTCAAAAAAACCGATAAAGGTACAGAAGTCAGTATTCTCAGAGATACAAGCAGCATCAAAGTAAATTATCAGCAAACCGGACAACAGATTTCCATGCACTGGACTGATGCAGATCAGCCCATACAGCAGATTTATGCCTTAGCTACTGAGAATGGTTTCAACGGTCAGATACAAAGTGGTCAGAGTACCTGGGCTATGATTGAAGCCCGCCTCAAAACACCACGGGAGATAACACCTGAAAAAGTTACAGAGAAGGAACCGGCTACTGAGCCTATGGTCCTCAGACAACCATTCAATGGATATGGGTGGACAAGCAAACCTGCACAGGATGTCGTGCTGGTAAAGAATGCGACTGTCTGGACCAATTCTGCAGATGGAATTATGAAAGAAACAGATGTACTTATAGAATCAGGCAAGATTAAAAGAATCGGCAAAAGCTTAAGCGCAGCAGGTGCAATCGTAGTCGATGGAACCAATAAACATCTCACATCCGGAATTATTGATGAGCATAGTCATATTGCTCTTTCAAGAGGGGTAAATGAAGGCTCTCAGGCCAGCACAGCCGAAGTCAGAATGGGAGATGTAATCAATGCAGAAGATGTAAATATTTACAGGCAACTGGCTGGTGGCGTTACCGCAGTGCAGTTGTTGCATGGCTCCGCCAATCCGGTAGGCGGACAGGCTCAGCTGATCAAACTTCGCTGGGGCTGGTTGCCCGAAGAAATGAAATTTGAAGGTGCAGACCCATTCATAAAATTTGCCCTGGGAGAAAATGTAAAACAATCCAACTTTGGTGATGGCTTTAATATCAGGTTTCCACAATCCAGAATGGGAGTCGAACAAGTCTATCAGGATTTGTTCACCAGAGCGAAAGAATATGAAACATTGAAGAAATCCGGAAAACCATACAGGGTTGATCTGGAGACGGAAACCATTCTTGAAATTCTGAATTCAAAAAGATATATATCCTGCCATAGTTATGTGCAAAGTGAGATCAATATGCTCATGAAAGTTGCCAACACATTTGGTTTCAAAGTGAATACATTTACGCACATTTTGGAGGGGTATAAAGTCGCTGATAAGATGCACGAACACGGGGCAGGGGCTTCCAGTTTTTCCGATTGGTGGGCTTATAAAATGGAGGTAAAAGATGCGATCCCTTACAATGGTTTGCTGCTGCAACAACAAGGTGTGGTAGTAGCTTTTAATTCTGATGATGCAGAGATGGCCAGAAGACTTAACCAGGAAGCCGGTAAAGCAGTGATGTATGGGGGAATGACAGAAGAAGATGCATGGAAGCTGGTCACACTCAATCCTGCCAAATTGTTGCATGTTGACAGCAGAGTAGGCAGCATTGAAGTTGGGAAAGATGCAGATATCGTGCTTTGGTCCGGCAATCCACTTTCTATTTATGCCAAAGCTGAAAAAACTTATGTGGATGGACGTTTGCTCTTCGACAGGGAGCAGGATGAACTGAAAAGAACAGAGATTGCTAAAGAAAGAGAAAGACTAATTCGCAAAATGATTTTGTTGAAAAAAGGAGGGAATAAAACCCAGGCTGTAAGACCTCAGCGGGAACATCATTATCACTGTGATGATATTCTGGATGAGATGACCCAATACAAAGACTGATCCAATTTCCTTTAATTCCTAAAGACCCTAAAGATGTATAAAATATTTATAGCCATTGTTCTCTGCCTCTGCACTGTTAATTCATTTGCTCAAAACCAATTCCTGCTGGAAGGTGGAAAATACCATATAGGGAATGGGAGCACTATAGAAAATGCTTACCTGCTCATTTCAGAAGGCAAAATTTCTTATATCGGCACGCAAAGACCTGGCATTAGCACCGGAACAGAGGTAATTTCCTGTGCAGGTAAACAAATTTTCCCGGGGTTTCTGGCTTTGGGTTCTTCAGTCGGATTAGTTGAAATTGAAGCCGTGAGAGCTACAGTCGATAACCGTGAAGTGGGTGTATTCAATCCCAATATTCGAAGCTTGGTGGCATTCGATGCAGAATCCCAGATCATACCCACCATTCGTTCCAATGGAATATTGATGGCTCAATCTATCCCATCAGGCGGAGTGATTCCCGGTACCTCCAGTATCTTTAATATGGATGGCTGGAATTGGGAAGATGCGGTATTTCAGGAAGATGTAGCTATCCATCTGAACTGGCCTGAACGAGTTATTTTTACCGGATGGTGGGCCGAGCCGGGTGGCATACAGCGCAATGAGCAATATCAAAAACAGGTATCAGAAATCAAAGCTTTCTTTGACCAGGCAGCTGCTTACAGGCAGAATAAGCAAATAACAGAAAAGAACCTGAAACTAGAGTCTATGAAGGCTCTTTGGGCCGGAACCAAAAGGCTCTATATTCATGCAAATCTGGGAAATGCTATAATGGATGCCATCACCTTAGCTGAAAGCTATGGAATTATACCGGTAATTGTAGGCGGAAAGGAATCCTGGATCATTGCCGATTTTCTGGCTGAAAAAAAGATAGATGTGATCCTTCGAAATACTCATGACTTGCCTTCCAGGCAGGATGAGGCAATTGATCAACCTTTCAAAACACCCTCCATTTTACATTCCAAAGGCGTTCGTTTTGCAATTAGCATGAATGGAGCATGGCAGCAAAGGAATCTTCCTTTTCAGGCGGGACAGGCAGTAGGCTTCGGACTTCCTTACGAGGCAGCATTAAGTGCTATCACAGGGAATGCAGCTGCTATTGCGGGTATAGGAGCACGGGTAGGTACACTTGAGGCCGGAAAAGCTGCCACTCTCTTTGTCAGTGAGGGTGATGCGCTCGATATGCTGGGGAATCAAGTCATACGTGCCTTTATTGACGGCCGGGATATAGACCTCGATAATAAGCATAAAGCACTATACAGAAAATATAAGGCCAAATATGATGCAGAGAAATAAGCAGTATTCCATTTGGTACCTGGCTTTGATGTGAATAACCCGGACAAACAATTATTTGCCCCTGGATTGAATCAATGCCCTGCAAAAAGGTCAATACAAGATTTTCTTTTGGCTGCTTACAATTAAACCCTTAGCCGATTAAGCGATTTATAGATTTCTATTAGCATCTTGTTTTGCAAATACTCTTCTGAGCAGATCAGTAGTCCTCTGAGAAATATCAGTACGGATCTTCGCTTCTTCTATCTCAACCATTGAGAAAAGACCATTCAATGCCTGTGTAGTCACATAGTCATCCAACTTAGGATTTACTTTTGTAATGAATGGGATTTTGTTGTAAGCATTCACAGCATCTGCCCAATACTCAATGGCATTGAACTTATTAAGAGATTCTACAATGACAGGATTAAATTCATTGTACAGGGGCTGGTAGGTTGTTCGGTTGAGATATTGGGTGGCAGCGTTGTTAGGTCCCATCAGAATGTCCATTACATCTCCAAAAGTGATCTGGCGGATCGCATTTTGGAAAATAGGTTTTGCTCTTTTGGCTGCATCCTCTGCTCCCCTGTTTATTTTTTCAAGGATGATCTCCTCCACATTAGTAAAACCGGGGATGACCTTAAGTCTGTCAGTTATTTTTCTGGCCTCAGGAGGTAATAGAATTTTGTATGAACTTCTGTAAAATCCATCCTGAGAAGAAAGTATATCTGAACCTTTGCTGATTCCAATATTGAGTGCTTCCTTTAGACCGGAAGCAATTTGTTCATTTGTAAGTGGTACAGATCCTGTATCGAGAATCTTTTGAAGTTCCGCACATCCACTCAGGGAGAATATCAGTAACAGAGAAAGCAAGCGTAATTTCATGATACTTTGTTTTATAAAATATAGGACGTGCAAAGAGAGAATAAGTTCCGAAGATACATTATAATAATTTCCGGCAATTTGAAGACAAAGGATATACGAAGCTGCTTACCCTTTTTATAATGTTGGCACGCCAAATTGTTATTCTTTCTGAGAATAACATCAAAATTCACCATCTTCCATCCCGCCTCTATCCTGTCCGTTTGTACGCTTTTTCATCCAGCCCGGATCAGTTGCCCCAAAAGAGTAAGCAACTGTCAAACGAAGGAATCTGGCTTCACGTCTTCTGGTACTTTCCTGAGTATAGGTGGGTGTCTCAAAATATTGTCCCCACAATCTGCTGTTAAATGCATCACTAAGTGTAAGGTTAATATTCCAGGCTTTGCCAATTTTCTTGTTCAGAGTCACATCCATAAAATACACAGGAAGAGAACGTCCCTGAGCCTGTATGCCCGGAGTGCGATAATTTCCGTTTATCTGAGCACTCATATTCCATGGTAACTTGTAATTAATCATAGGCCGGAATTGAGCCATGACACCACTATTGCTAAAGTTACCTTGTGGTGTGCTGGTATTCGCTCTGACATAAGACAACTCGACACTTAGGGTCATTTCCAGTTTGTCATTGGGTCTCCACTTCATTGTGTTTTCCCAGCCTGCACTGTAATCGTATGTTCCATTGACAGCCTGTGTAACCAAAATGGACGAGTCGCCATCAAAAGGGAATGTAATCCAGGAAATGGGATCTTCTGTCACTTTAGCGTAGACAGAACTCAATAGGTTGATTTGCCCGGCAGTAACACTATAATTAATCTCACTCAGATTGATAAACTCAGGAAGTAGATTGGGATTTCCAAGACGCAGATTTCGGGGGTCATTGATATTTACTCTTGGAGTCAATTGCCAGAAGCCGGGTCTGCCAATTTTACGACTCACATTGAATTGTAATTCCTGATTATCTCCAAGTTTTCTGGAAAGGTATAATCCCGGAAAAACAGCCTTAATAATGTTATCCGGACTATTCGGATATTGATAAGAAAAACTGGTTTCTGAATTCAGAACATTCCCTTCATAAAATGAATGTTCGAAACGAAGCCCAAACTGATAATTAAGCCATCCCCATTTGCCAATATAATTGACATATGCAGCATTGACATTTTCAATAATGTCAAACTGATTACTTAAAATACTGTCATTGATAAAAATATTTTCTTCTCTGTCAAATCGATTGATCAGGTTTTGAAACTCACTTCTTTTGTAGAACATTCTTATACCTGCTTCGAATCTTCCATTATTGGGCAGAGGATTTATAAAATCCAGCTGATATGTCAGTGAGTTGCTTTTGTTGGTATTATCGATATTTTGCAAAAATGGAACTCCTGGAAGCCAATTGCCATCTTCATCATAGTTGTATGTGCTGATATCATTGATACCGTTGCTCCTGTTTCCATTATATTGAAGATCGGTTGTGAATTCCCGACCGGGCTGCTTCATCTTATGATTATAATAAATCTGAGCAGTATAATGATTAAACTCATTGTCTTCAGTCTGAATTTGCTCTCCTGAAGTGGTAATTACATTATTGAACTGTGAATTAAATTCTTGCTTTTGATTTCCCCGCCAATTACCCAGAGACAGATTTCCGCTGATGGATAAGAAATCTCTTTGACTTAATTTATAATCAAAAACTGTCCTGAAAGAGTGGTTAGCCCTGGTATTATAAGCATTGGCTTCCTGAATAAATCTTTCATTTGATCCTGATCCAAGCAATGTATTCCTGTTGGTATAAGTGAATATGTCATTACCAGCCTTATTATAATTGTAATTCAATGAAAGATTGAATGGCTCTCTTTTCATGTTCAGATTGACAGTTGTTACATATCTGTCTGATGTACCAATTCCTGCCGTCAATGTCCCATTATATCCTGGTTTAAGATTTTGCTTGAGGCGGATATTAATTATTCCGCCGGAACTGGATGCATCAAATTTGACTGATGGATTAGTAATGACTTCCACCATATCAATTTGGTCAGCGGGGATTTTATCCAATTCAAGTGTAGTTGGTCTGCCGTCAATAAATATCTGTGCATTGCTGTTACGGACATTCACACCGCCATCAGCATCCACATTTACTCCCGGAATATTTTTCATTACATCTTCTCCAGTTCCCCCTCTTGCAGAAAGATCTTTGTCTACATTATAGACTTTCCGATCCACATAAAGGTTAACATTTGATTGTTCCGCAGTAACTACAACTTCATCCAGCAATTGTTGATCGGGCTCAAGTGATATTTGACCCAAATTTGTAAGCTCTCCATTTTTAAGTTGAATAGTTTTTTGAAGGGTTTTGAAGCCCAGATAAGTGAATTCAACCTTAACCGCTCTGTGCCGGGAAGGAATCTCAAATTGGAATCTTCCATCTCCATCGGTAAGAATGCCTGTGATCAAACTGTCATTATCAGCCTTAAGAATACTGACAGAGGCATACTCAAGGGGTTGATTGCCCGATGATTCTGTCAAAATTCCGGAAATGGTGCTATTGCTCATTTGGCCTCCAAAATTACCAGAGGGTGGTTGGGCATTTGCTGAACAAAAAATAAACAGAAGGGAAATTATTGAGAAAATACTACTATTGGCCATGAGGTGGTTTGATTCAATTTAAATCTGAAACCAGTATGAATCCCCATCATTTACATAGATAAAATGTAATCCGGTATGGAAACTTTTCTGATATCGCTGAATTGTCTGGCAAAATTACAATCAATACAAGGGCTTTGTTGCTGAGGCTTAAATGTTTAACCTTTCATTAACTAGCATTCAACAATATGGAAACTGACTGACGATAAGATATTGAGCGGCAAATAATTATAAATTCCAGAGCGATAACTACACCCTATCTGGATGAAAAACCGGAGATGATATTATCCAGGTTTTCAAATATTCTTTTAAAATCAAGTGGTGTTAAATTAGATCCGCTGGGCAAACACAGCCCATTTTCAAATAATTGTTCAGATGTCCTGTTGCCAAAATAAGCATATTCTTTGAAGTAAGGTTGCAAATGCATAGGCTTCCATAATGGTCTGGCTTCAATGTTTTCAGATTCCAAAGCGAGTCTGATTATTTCCCTGCTCAGTCCGTTATTTAATTCAGGCTCAACGGTGATACATGTCAACCATCTATTACTAAAGCTTCCTTCCGGTTCATTCTGAAATCCAAAGTGTAGGTTGGACAATCCCCCGGGAGTCTGCCATTTATCGAAGTATTGCTTATATCTATTAAAATTGCTTCTTCTCTGAGCTACTCTTTCAGGTAAAACTTCCATCTGGCCTCTCCCAATTCCTGCGAGGACATTACTCATCCGATAATTAAAACCAAGATGGCTATGCTGATAATGTGGAGCAGGATCTCTGGATTGGGTGGCATAAAACCTGGCTTTCTCAATTTTTTTCTTGTCGTCAGAGATAAGCGCACCTCCACCGGAGGTAGTAATAATTTTATTGCCATTAAAGCTAAGTACCCCCAAATCCCCCAGGCTTCCGCAAGCCTTTCCCTGGTAGGTGCTCCCAAGGGCTTCTGCAGCATCTTCCAGAATTGGAATTCCATATTTTTCTGAAATGGATTTGATCTCATTCATTTTGGCCGGCATTCCATAAAGATGTACCGGTACAATGGCTTTTATACGGGATGACAGACCCGATTTGGTCTGAATTGGCGTGTTCAGAATGGAAACAATTGCTTCCTCCAGTGCTACAGGATCCATATTCCAGGTATCTGACTCTGAATCTATAAAAACCGGAGTTGCCCCCTGATAAATAATCGGATTGGCGCTGGCAGAAAAGGTCAGGCTTTGGCACAGAACAATATCACCCGGTCCTGCATCCATCAAAATTAATCCCAGATGCAAAGCTGCTGTCCCCGAGCTCAGAGCTGCCGCATGTTTTACACCCGTATATGCTGCCAAATCTTCTTCAAATCCATTAACATGAGGGCCCAAGGGTGCAATCCAGTTGCTGCTAAAGGCTTGCGTTACATACGTTTGCTCATTTTCACCCATATGTGGTGATGACAACCAGATCCGGGATTGATCCTTTCCTGATTCGACCTGTAATTTGTGTTCGGGGGTTTGTGTGCTCATAATTGAGTTGCATTTTTATGGCAATTGTACTGTCAGCATTGGCTGAAGTGTTTGCAGGTTCAATATACTATCTTGCAAGCATTCCTACATATTCATGTAACGATTTTTCCATGAGTATGATCTTGTTTGTAGAAAACTTGAAAGGAAAATTATAAAATTCCGGATCTGTTTTTATAAGGTGGTTGGTGGGTGCCGGAGCTGGATTTATGCCATGTTTGTGAAACCAATTCATAGCTCTGGGCATATGGATAGCATCAGTAACCAATATTAAAGTTCCGTCATTCTCAAACCGGGCCGTATATGCTTTCGCCTCTGCTTTCGTATTATGCGCATCAGTCAGGAGGATCGTATCCTTTGGATCAACCCCCAATTCTACAGCGGCCATGGCAGTCACTTCTGCCTGTGAAACTGTACTCTTACCTGCATATCCTGAACAGATTAATTGACTACCCGGAATCATTCTGTGGATTCTGATTCCTTCAGAAAGCCTTGCCAGCGCACCGGAATATAATTTATCAATATCAGGAAGTGAAGGATCATTGGTATGTCCGGCACCAAGGATCATGATCCTTACAGGAAGTTTTAAATCTGAATTTACCTGAAGCAAAGGAGCATACTTTTTCTCCAGTGAACGGGCCAACCACACAGGTATGGGAGAAACACTTATTATAAATAACCAGGAGATTGCAGCAAACGCACAGAACTTTAGTGCTTTAATTCTGGATTTTAAACTAAAATAAATACCCAAAACAATCAGGATCCACAGCAAAAAAAGTGGGTGAATCAATATATGGACAAGTGCATTCAAATAAGATGAAGCTTTTTACAGGGTAAATTTTAATTATTCTTTATCTAAAAATAATGGCGTATCATAAGTTGTCATTCTGGTTTTGTCCTTATACCATAGTTCCAGTAATTCAATTCCATCCTTTTTAATTGATTTTTTAAATGTAAAGGTCATACCTCCGGGTAAATTAAATACATCTTCATAATGAAACCCTTCATTCTTATACTCCAAAAGCATTGGTTTAAAGTTTTTGGAGGGATTGAGCGCTGAGTACTCAACTTTGATGTCCTGATTAGTATGTCTGACTATCGAGTTTGGTATAGTAGTGGGAAATGTGTACACATGCATCATTACAGCAGTATCCCCCAGTCCTTCATAAAAGAATAAATAAGGTTTTACTTCAGGCTTCATACCCGGATTATCAAAATACCCTTCTTCGAGTAACCAGAATCCTGCTCGCGGGGGTGCATTCAAGATCCAGTCATCGATTTTAGTATTTATCAATCTGGAAGCCGGATGTTTCTGCATACCAGTGCTTAAATCCTCCTGGATCTGTTTATTATTATTGAAGCTCCCCACGATATATTTTTCAAATAAAAGAATTGCTTTTTCAGGCGGAAATTCTCTGGCATCAGACTGGCATGAAATCGCACACGCAAAGAGGAAAAAGATAGAAAATATTGAAAGTGTATTTTTCATAGATGTAAATTCAATGATGCAAAACTATTGACTTTTTGTCAGTTTGTAAGTGCAAAGGTCAATGATTTGATTTAATTCCTGCTGATAATTAAGAAGTTTATTGACTTTCAATATAGTAATTGATATTGGTCAAAGAAACTATCAACAAAAAAGGCCTGAAGAATTAACTTCAGACCTCTAATTATTTGAACCAGAGAAACTATAATTTTAGGTAATCCAATGCATCTTTTGCAGCTACATCTGCCGGATCTATTTCCAGAACTTTCATATAATATTCACGGGACTTCGCTTTGTCCTTTTCCTGAAGATATATAAATCCAAGGCTACTATAGGCCTCTTTCAGGCTGTTCTTAAATTTCTCAGGATCCATCATTCCTACTTCAACCAATTTGATTAAGTAAGGCTTGGCTTCTTCATACTTATCAAATTTCATGGCAGCATAGCCAAGGTAGCGATAAGCATTGATCAGGTCTGTCCCAAACTTCTTTTTATCTACTTCCCCCAATACAATGATACGCTCATGGAATGGTTTTGCCAGCAGGCTATCCAGATTAGGATCCAGGAATTCATTCGTTTTTGCTCTGTAGACAAAACCCGGTAACCAGTCAGGTAACACTTCTGTCACTTCTGCAAAGGCAGAATCCGCACCAGCATATTGTTGAAGCTGATATAATGAATAGCCTATTGCAAAATAATCAGTAGAGGTAGGTGTTACAATCTGCATTTTCTGACGATATGCCTCTACTGCTTCTTTCCATTTCTTATTTTCGTAGTACATTTTGGCAATCTTGTCATATACATCGTCTTCGGCCATACCGAGCTCCAATGCTGTACGATATTTAGCAGCTGCTCCTTCCATATCACCTGTTTTTATTGCTGCTTTGGCATAGTAATCATAGTCCATGAAATATGTCTTGCCTTCTCCTACGTTTGCAAAGAACTTTTCCATAGTGGCTAAGCCCTCAGCATACTGCTCTTTTTCAATCTGCGCATAACCTTTCCATCTGTGCATTCCTGAATTGTTGGGCTGAGAAGCCAATACTTTATCAGCCTCCGCAATAGTAGCATCGTAATCTTTTGCTTGTCCAAACAAGAACCCGACTAATCTGATTCTCATTTCAATATCATCACCTACTAATTCGGTGTAGGTTCTGAGCAAGGGAGTAACTTTAGAATATTTTTTAGTGATTTGATATAATTCAATCAAATCACGGTATGCAGGTGCGAACTTAGGATCCAGGCTTATTGCAGTCTCGAGGTTTTTTTCAGCCACATCATATGTTCTGCTCCTCTTGAACAGTAATGCCTTTTTTTGGTACACCTGAGGACTTTGAACTTTCAGGTTATCAAGAACATAATCATAAGCAGATGCTGCTTTTCCTCCATCATTTTTAGCGAGGTAAGCGTCACCCAAAGTTGACCAGACTTCCACATTAGTACGTGCAAGGTCTTTTGCAACCTCCAGCTTCTCAATAGCTATATCCAGATTTTTATCTTCATCAAAAAGATATACTCTTCCTATTTCGTAAAGAACTCTCCAATCCTTACCTTTTCCAAGTCGCTCAGCACGTTCAAAGAGTTCTCTTGCCTCTACTTTTTTATTATTGGCATATTGTATTTTACCCTGACCTACATAGTTCAATGCGGCTCTGCTGTTTCTTTCAACACCGAGGTTGAAATAGTATTTGGCAGAATCCACATTCTCTACGTCCAGGAAGGATTGTCCCATGTAAAAGTATGCCTGCGCATCTTTATTATCTTTGGTGATTAAATCTGCAAAGATTTTCCTGGCTTCTCTGTAGTTTTCATTTTCCATCTGGCGGATACCCGCTTCGATGTTTTGAGCTTGTAGCCCTATACTAAAGAAACCAAGGATTATTGTTAAAATCAAATAGTTGGTTTTCATATTACTCTTTTTATCAAAGACGTACCAGAATTATATTGGTACATAAATGAAATGTTAAATACTAAATGTTGTTGACTGCAAAGATTAAAATAATAAAATAAAGGTTAAGCACCGAAACACACATTTATGTTTTAATCATGAATGATCAATTCCCGTGAAGGCATATCATTTGGTAATAAACCAGCTTTCAGAATAATCCTTTGACCTCTTTCGCTGGCAAGAAATGATAAAAATCCGGTTCCAAGGCCTACTCTTGATTCTGCACTTATTCCATAAATTGATCTGATTAAAGGATAAGTACTGTCAGCAATAAACGTCTGCTCAGGGAAAAAGTATCCATTCTTTGTATCTGATCCTGATATAGCTAAATACTTTATTTTTTCATCAATCGCTGCTTTATCTGCTGCTCCTAATTGAGTTATCCAGTTATTAGCAAGTATTCCTACCGCTTTTGGATTGGAAGCCACATAATTTACAACCTCCTCGTTGTTGTTTAGAGCGTACACTTTTTCAGGTAAAGACTGCAGTTCAAACTTTTCCATCAAAAAAGAAACTGCTCCCGATGCCGAATTGTCAAACACCAGAACAAGCCCAGAGTCGTCAGTTGCACTACCTTTCATCCAGGATTCCAGCTTACTTAATGATATACTATCTACGTAATCCTTAGCTACAATAAGTGCTACGGCATCTTTAGCCAGCGGAGTCGATCTGGTTTTAATTTTTTTATTCTCAAAACTTTTCAACTCCTGCTCATTCAATCCTCTGCCTCCAATAACTAATCTGACAGAATCAGAAAGCAATGCCTGATAGGCAAGTTCCTGTGGAAGATACAAGGCTGTAATATTTGCTTCAGGATTGATTTGCTGAAAATTGTAAATACCGGTACTAACCACATCTTTTAATGACTCATCAACTGCGATATATATCTCTCCTTTGGTGATGGTATCTACTTCCCTGGTTTCAGGAGCACCGCATGAAGCCAAAAACAGGAGATGAAAGCCCATCAGGCAAGTCAAAAAACGGACCCATTTTACTCCTTTCATATTCTTTTTGGTTGTTTTATTACCTGATAAGCTCTAAAAAACCTTAGTGCCGAATATCCCAGGCACCCTACCCCGAAAATGACTTGCAGAGTATAACTGATACCGGGTATAAATTCTTTTTTGATGATCAGCACAATACCCAAAGCCAAATATACCAGTGAAAAAGCCAGGCTTAACACGAATAATATTTGCGTCATTGGATTTGCTCTCTGTGCCATAGTAATTAACTTTAAATAAAAAATGGTCAAAACAATTTCATCGAAGAATTATTCTGACCATTTATTCTGATATTTTATGCAAATCAGCTTATTCTAGTCTGAATCTGATTGGCAGTGTGTATTTAACTTTTACAGCTCTACCTTGTTGCTTGCCCGGCTTCCATTTGGGCATACCTTTCACAACACGCAGTGCTTCTTCATCACAACCTCCTCCAATTCCTCTTACGACTTCAGGACTGGAAACGCTGCCATCTCTCTCGACAACAAATTGAACTACTACCATCCCGGTAATACCATTCTCTCTAGCTATGGCGGGATATTTAATGTTTTTGCTTAAGTATTCCAAAAGCTCTTTTTCACCACTACCAAACATGGGCATTTGTTCAACCCTTGTAAATACTTCTTCCTTTACAGGAGCCTCTACAATTGGCGGAGCTGCCGGCCCATCACCATCCAGAATACCCAAATCTACACCATCTTCAGACCCTTCTTTCGTCTGGGTACTGATAGCGATATCTTTTAGTTCCTCTACCATCGGAGGTGGTTCTTCATCTACCACTTCTTCATCCTTCTTGATTACAGGAGGAGTATATTTGATCGTCGGCTTGGACGGTGGTGGTGGTGGTGGAATCTCAGGTGGCGGTGGCGGTGGAGGAGTATTAGGATCCAAGGGTGGCGGTGCCTCCAATGTTAGTTCCACAATCACTTCTTCTTCTGCTTCTGCTTTGGTCAGATTACTGATCATTGCGGTAATCTGAGGTAAAAACACAATCACTAAGAATACGAGTGTACCCAAAATGAGCGCATTCCGCACATGATTGTCATAGATCGATCTGAGGACATATGCACCATACGACTTATTCCGTCCTTCGAAGACGATGTCGTCCATATGTGCTGTCATGATTTTATTAGGATCCATATCTTTTTATTTTAGAACGTAAATATACGTTATATAACGTAACATTGCAAATAAAAGTTGCTGAAGAAGATAAAAAATGTCAGCTCAGCTTTTTATTTATTATAAAACGTCAACAAAAATTGAGAGTTACAATTTTTGATGACACTTTTACTATTACTCTTCCTGAATGATATCGTAAATAATCATTGAATCTACCTCAGTAAATTCACCGATCGCATATCTTTTGGTTTGAGTAATGGACATTTCATCCAATATATTGACCAAATTTTTATACTTAGAGGCGGCCATTGCTTTGATTACAACTACCAATTCATCCTTATCGCCATACTGAGCCTCTACAGCCTTTTGTCTGTCGTAGATGATAGGTTCAACATTCTTAGACTGAGAAAAATCTACGAAACCTACTTCAGGTTCTTCAATCCCAATATAATAGTATAAGGTATCATTGGAAGCCAGGATCAAAGTCAGAGCTTTTGACTCTTTGACAACGGTCTGATCCAGTGTATCATCAGTCTTGGCGGGCACATTGAGTTCCATCGCCTGAGGTTTACTCAGTGTGGTAGCAAGCATGAAAAAAGTAATCAATAAAAATCCCAAATCAACCATGGGAGTCATGTCCACTTTGGTAGAGAGTTTCTTCGATCGTTTCTTCCCATCACCCTTATCGGCAACTTCAATATCAGACATATCTCGAAGGCATTTATTTTGTTAGAAAATAGAACAAAGTGATTGTATCCAAAGGACTATTCATCACTTTCCTCCTCAGCCGCTCCGGTACCGCCTATTCCTGCAGCACCCTTTAATGTAGTAATCAGATTAAACTTATTGATTTTACGGTCCTGTAATGTTTCAATCACCCTTTCAATAAAAGGATATTCAACAAAACCATCCCCTCTGATTGCGATACGAATACCTTTGGATTCTATTTCACCGGTACTGCTAAGCTGTAAATCAGAAACTCTGGCTAAATGAACCCAATCAGACAATTCATTTCTTTTACCGCCTGTAGTATCCATAGGAATTCCATCCTGAACTATTGCATTTCGTTCTTCAGGAGATTTGTCCAGAAGTGACGGAAGTTGGGCAATAGGAACGCCGAAGCTTTCTGTCAGAGAGAAATCCTGAATTTGTTTGTCCGTGAAGGTGACATTGTATAATTTACCCATTTCTACCAGTGTATTCATTCTTACTTTCTGATTATCAACATGGAAAAATACTCTTCCATCTTTGGCAATAGAAAGGATCAGAACATTACTTTCCGGTAGTTTGAGTTCAGAACGGGAAGCCGGTAAATCTACAGCTACAGGCTCAGCGGCTCTAAATTTTGCAGTCAACATAAAGAATGTTAAAAGCAAAAAAGCCACATCACACATAGCCGTCATGTCGATTGACGGGCTACTACGTTTCATTTTAATTTTAGGCATAATTCATCAGGCTTTAATGATTGCTATAATTGTAATGACAGTCAAAGCAGTCCAAATAGTTCCATTCAGATCTGCTAAAGCTCCAATTTACTTATGCTTAGCTGCAAATGTGTTTGCAATACTGAAGCTACACTCATCGATAGCATATGTCAAAGCATCGATTTTTGTAGTAAAGAAATTGTAAAAAATGATTGCAAGGGCAGCTGTTCCGATACCAAGGGCAGTATTGATCAAGGCTTCAGAGATACCGTTTGCAAGCGCCACCGGATCCGGAGCACCTGCAGTTGCAAGAGCTGAGAATGCTTTGATCATACCAAGTACTGTTCCCAAAAGTGCTACAAGTGTAGCTACAGAACCCATTGTTGAGAGAATAACCAAATTCTTCTCCAGCATAGGTAATTCAAGAGCAGTAGCTTCTTCCACTTCCTGACGAATGGCCAATACTTTTTGTTCGGTATCCATTCCTGTTGCTACTTCCATTTCCTGATATTTTTCAAGGGTAGCTCTTACTACATTGGCAACAGAACCTCTTTGTTTGTCACATTCTGCAAGCGCTGCACCTACATTATTTGTTTCCAAATTATATTGCACTTTGCGTACAAATTGCTGGGTATTACCTTTTCCTTTAGCTTTATTGATAGTAAGATAACGCTCAATGGCAAAAGTGACAGTAACTAAAAACAAGGTGAGAAGAAATGGCACGACATAGCCGCCTTTGTAAATCAGACCCAGAGGATTACCATCCAGAGGGTGGTTATTGGGATCTCCTCCTTCAAAGTTGGCCGGATTTCCCATCACAAAAAGATAAACCAACCATCCGATTACCAGACACGCCAGAATAGCTATTCCGGAAAAGAAGCCAGATCTTTTAGGTTCATTCAGATCTTTCGTTTTAGCTTTGCTCATACACTTTTAGTTTTGAGTTGTAACAATTAAAGTAAAGTTTCAAATTTAGGTTATTAACGACAAAATATTATTTCAATTACTTTGTCCCCCGTCTAGCAAAACTTCTTCCAAATGTTGATAATTGAATATTAGAATTGCTAAGGAGTGGCAAGTTTAAAATAAATTGTTTTCATTTCAAAAAAAGCGTGCGCATTATTTACCCTTGTGCCAATGAAATATTGTTCAATATACACAAACCCTGAGCTTACGCGCCTTTAATTGGGTCAAAAAAAACATTATCCATCCAATATACGGGGAAGACCTGTATTAAATTAACATTAATTTCAAGATTCCAGGATTTGAAGCTTTGCAAATTTCAGCATAATGCGCTTTTCCTCTTCACCTGTGGCTTCAAATCTGATAGTAGCTACCTTGCTGTCATTATTTCCATCAATATTAACTACCGTGCCTTTACCAAATCTCATGTGCAACACATTCATACCTTTCATGATCTGAGAGGAAGGACTGGCTTTGAAATTCAGAATTTCTGTATTCTTGAATGAGGGTGCCACTATAACAGGTTTCTTATTGAGAAAACCACTTACTCCTGAACGCTGCTGCGTCATTATATTTTGAATAGATTCTACAGCCGGCATATCCAGACGCGCAGGATCTATTTCCTGCAGGAACCTTGATGGTTCATTATACCTGATCTGACCGTAGCGATATCTGCTTTTTGCAAAGCTTAAGGATAAAAACTCCTGTGCCCTTGTGATGGCTACATAGAATAATCTTCTTTCTTCATCAATATTCTCTATCGTCTCTGAGGACTGAAAGGAAGGAAATAAATTTTCTTCAAGCCCTACCACGAAAACCGCTCTGAATTCAAGGCCTTTGGCTGCATGCACTGACATGAGCGTGATATAATCCGGATTTTGATCTGCCTGATCCATGTCAGAGATCAGGGCTATATTTTGTAAATAACTTTGTAATGATTTATCAGGCATGGTTGCTTCATCAATCAACTCATCATTTTCGGAAAACTCCTTGATACTGTCCAGCAATGCCTGAATATTTTCCAGTCTGTTTAGTCCGTCCTGTGTATTGTCCCCTTTGAGATCCTGCACAATTCCTGATTTATTGGCAACATATACAGCGAGATCAAACACGTTCAGGGTTTGCATTTTCGCTGAAAAAGAATTCATCAGCGTAACAAAAGCTTCCAATCCTCCCTTTCCTTTGGAATTAGCAGCAAACACCAGCGTGGCTTCCCAAAGTGAAATATCATGCGCATTGGCCCAGGTCGTTATTTTCTCCATCGAGGTGTTGCCCACGCCTCTGCGCGGATAATTGATGATACGTCTGAGTGCCTCATCATCTCTCTTATTCGCTGTCAATCGAAGGTATGCCAGTAAATCCTTAACTTCCTTCCTTTGATAGAAGGATAGACCACCAAACACCCTATAAGAAAGATTATACTTGCGAAGAAACTCCTCAAATATTCTCGATTGCGCATTTGTGCGGTATAGGATGGCTATTTCACTGTTTGAAAGGTGATATCGGTGCTTGAGTTCCAAAATACTATCAGAAACTCTTTTCCCCTCTTCAGAATCTGTAATAGCTTTAATCAGACGAATAGGTTCACCTTTTGGCTTTTCTGTCCAGATTTCCTTTTTGATTTGTCTTTTGTTGTAAGTGATGACATCATTGGCGGCCTGAACTATATGAGGGGTTGAACGATAATTCTGTTCCAGCTTGAAAGTTTGCAATCCGTGGAAATCTCTTTCAAAATCCAATATATTTTCAATTGTGGCTCCACGAAATGCATAAATACTCTGCGCATCATCCCCGACAATACAGATATTGCGCGGACTTCCCTCATACATGCATAGTTTTTTGATGATGGCATATTGCAGAAAATTGGTATCCTGAAACTCATCTACCAGCACATGTGTAAACTTTTGCTGGTACTTTTCCAGAATATTATCCGGGTTCTGATGAAATAAGCGAAAAGTCTGATACAGCAAATCATCAAAATCCATTGCCCCCGCCCGCTGACATCTGGCCACATATTTGGCATACAACATTCCTGCCTGGGGTATAGCATTCATGCGATCTTTTGCCTGAATTTCAGGATTATCTGCGTATGCTTTGGGAGTAATCAGATTTGACTTAGCCTGTGAAATGCGGTTCTTTATTGTATTTGCATTGTAGACATTAGTGTCCAGTCCGGATTCTTTGATGAGAGAATTAATCAGATTCTTAGTGTCATCAGAATCATAAATGGTAAAATTGGAGGGGAAGCCAATTTTTTCAGATTCAATTCTGAGTATCCGGGCAAATATAGAGTGAAAAGTTCCTGCCCATACCTGATTACCTTTGGCGCCAACTACACTGGCAATCCGCTCTTTCATTTCTTTGGCTGCTTTATTCGTAAAAGTCAAAGCCAAAATTTTATAAGGGGGAATATTACTATCTATGAGATAGGCGATCCGGAAAGTAAGCACCCTTGTTTTACCTGATCCGGGTCCTGCTATGACCATTACGGGGCCGTCTGTTGTCGTGACTGCAGCGTATTGTACAGGATTCAATCCATTCAGGTAATCTAGCGTCATTGTAGTATTGCTTTGTCCGGTAAATGGACAAAATTAAAAAGAATATATTTAAAAAGGATAAATGCGTCAACAACAGGCTCAAATCAGCAAGGATTGCCTTATTGGATTCTATAAAAAAATTACCAAATGGAATAATGCTCCAATTGTAAATCCTTTTGATAAAACAGTTGAGTAGTAGCTTCGAAGGAAGGAGTATAATCAGAGACAATAAACCTATGATCAGGGGTATTTGGCTGGAGGCTCAGCAAATGATTGACACTTAATTGCCTCTCCACTTCAGCGCTTGCAGCTTCTATAGAATCTATGACATCCACTGAAGGTCCAAGGATATCCTTGATCTCATTCTTAATGAGTGGATAGTGGGTACAAGCAAGAAGCAGAGCATCAATATTCTGAAATCCGGGATGATCCAGATAAGTTTTGATGATATTATGACTCATGTCATTTTTAAAAAAGCCTTCTTCAATCATCGGAACCAAAAGAGGAGTTGCCATTGAAAACACTTCCAGACCCGGTTGTTGCTCTTTCAGCTTTTGCTCATACATGCGGGAGCCGATAGTAGCTTTTGTGGCAATTACACCCACCTTTTTATAAGATTGTTTTACTGTATACTGAACCAGAGGGTCCACAACATTCACAAAGAGACATTGCCCTTTGAAAAATTCCAGCAAGACATGGTAGGCGGCGGAAGAAGCAGAATTGCACGCGATCACAATCATTTTTACACCCTGATCCAGCAAAAATTTACCGATTCCAAGACTGTAATACCGGATGGCGTCAGGGGATTTATCACCGTATGGAAGATGTGCGGTATCTCCAAAATAAATAATTCTCTCCTGAGGGAGACGCTGTATAATAGCATTGGCGACCGTAAGGCCGCCAATGCCGGAATCAAATATTCCAATTGCCTGATTACTGTCCGCAGACATTAAAGGCCAAGTTTCGTTTTAACTTCCGCAGTGATATCATGCTCTTCAGATGCAAACAAAAGCACACCTGAACTAAGGTCTATAATGTACTGATAGCCTTTCACGCTGCAGATGTCAGCGATAGCCGTATTAACTCTGTCGAGGATAGGTTGCAAAAGCTCTTCTCTCTTTGTTACCATCTGGGCTTGCATATCTGCCTCATAAGCCTGGATTTTTTCTTCCTCAGCTTTCAGTTTTTTACCTTCCTCCTCCAATTGTTTTGGAGAAATCTCACCCTGTTGCTCTTTTCTGGAAACTTCCTGGTAAGCTTTTTGAAGAGTCTCCACCATTTGCTGTCCTTTTTTCTCTAATTGAGTCTGGAATGCCTTAAGGTTGGATTCTGCTTGTTTTACTTCAGGCATTTCCGCCAAAAGCGTCTGCGAGTTCAGATGTCCTACTTTCTGTGCCTGAACTGATGCGAAACTAAACAGCAGGAATAAAACCGGGAATAATTGCTTGATCGTCATATTGTTTTGATTTGAGGGTGCAAATGTAAAAATTATTTCTTGATGTTTAATTTTTTCATGACATCATCAGTCCTGTCAAGGGCATCTGTCACAAACAAAATTCCTACTGATGCTTCTTTGTCAAGAATCACATCAAATGCGCGCTCTCTGGCATAGTCCTGAATAGCTGCGTAAACTTTCTCCTGGATAGGTTGCACCAGTTCCTGTCTTTTCTTAAACAAATCTCCATCTGGTCCGAAACGGTTCTTTTGCATATCACGGACTTCTTTCTCCTTGTTCACTATTTCTTCTTCTTTACTGCGTTTCATCTCATCACTCATCAGTACTTGTTCGCTTTGATACTTATTATACATACTGGTGATTTTATCATATTCATTCGCAATTTGCTGGCGCCATTCTGCAGCTAATTTGTCAAGATTCTCCTGAGCTTTCCGATAATCCGGCATAGATTCCAATACCAGATTCAGGTCAACAACTGCAATTTTTTGGGCTTGCACCTGGATACCGCAAAATGTGGTCATTAACAGGGCTATCAATAGATTTTTCATATTAACTTGTTTAGTGTATGTTGTGAAATGTTTGTTCCTACGTCTGTTTAATTTGAACTGAACTCTTAGCTTCCTTTGTCAGATTCCTTTAGGCCTTTTTTAAAAAACAGTACAAATGTACAATTTTCCGACAGCTTGAAAGAACAACGATCTACCTGCAATCTTGAGTACAAATGATTTTTATAATGCCGGCAGTTTAATGTTTTGATAACAAAATTTATTCTCTGAAGAGGTAACCTTAACTTTTTGAATAAAGGGAACCTCCACAAAGCAGGTTCGGGCAGGAAATTCAAGTTTGAATTATAAGCCTGTTTATTTCCTTTTGAATCGTCAAAATAAATGCAATCTCAGAAGTATCCGAACAGACTATACAAAGTAATTGTATTTTTGGGGCAAAAAACAGGGTGATTACAACAGAATTAGGCCAGAAGCATATAGATATCAACACTTTATTTGAAATTATACAATCAGATATTCCCATCTCAATTGATGCTGAAAGCAGAGAGAAAGTCAAAAGTTGCAGGGCTTATCTTGAGGATAAAATGAAAGCCGGAGGATTGCTTTATTACGGTATCAACACAGGATTTGGCTCATTGTGCAATATCCGGATTTCAGAGGAAGATATAGAAAAACTTCAGAGTAATATAGTGCAATCCCATGCATGCGGACTGGGCGATGAAGTCCCGGAAGAAATTGTACGGATTATCCTTCTGTTAAAAATAAAAAATCTTTTGCCCGGTAAATCCGGGGTAAGGGAGCAGATTGTGGATCGGCTTGTGGACATGTTTAATCACAAAATACTACCTGTCATTTACCAGCAGGGGTCGCTGGGTGCATCCGGAGATTTGGCACCACTGGCACATTTAAGTTTACCAATTTTGGGACTTGGAGAAGTGAGGTATAATGAATCCATCAAAACTACAGCTGAAGTCTATCATGAGTTAAATTGGGAAAGCATTCCGCTCAGGGCTAAAGAGGGTTTAGCCTTACTCAATGGTACACAATTTTCTACAGCCTATGCGGCCTGGTGTGCAGGGCAATCGGGACAGCTAATGGAGATTGCCAATATGATCGCTGCTTTGTCTGTTGATGCGTTTGATGCCACGGAGCTGCCTTTTCATCATAAATTACATGAGATCAGAGGTCACGAAGGTCAGATAAATGCTGCAGCCTCAGTCAGAAATTGGCTGGAAGGAAGCCCTCTGCAGAAAATGCAAAAAAACAATGTGCAGGATCCATATTCTTTCCGATGCGTGCCACAAGTCCATGGAGCCAGCTGGGATGTTATTCGCTTTGTTCAAAATACCGTGGAAACTGAAATGAATGCGGTGACAGATAATCCCAATATATTTGAAGAAGATGACCTTATTTTATCAGGGGGAAATTTTCATGCTCAACCCATCGCTTATGCACTTGATTTTCTGGCAATAGCTATCTCAGAGCTGGCCAGCATTTCTGAGCGCCGAACATTTCAGCTCATTTCGGGATTGAGAAGATTACCTCCTTTTCTCAGTAATAATCCGGGCTTGAATTCAGGATTTATGATTCCTCAGTACACGGCTGCTTCGATTGTTAGTCAAAATAAACAGCTATGCACGCCTGCATCCGTAGATTCCATAGTCTCCAGTGCTGGTCAGGAAGATCATGTGAGTATGGCAGCAAATGCCGCCACTAAGTGTTATCAGGTTGTAGAAAATGTGTGGAAAGTTCTTGCTATTGAATGGATGGTGGCTGCTCAGGCACTCCATTTAAGAAGACCTCTGGAAACATCTCCTGCTCTTGAAAAGATTTTAAAGGATTACAGGCAAATTGTTCCAGCTTTGGATGAGGATAGAATACTGCATCCGGACATGGTTGCTACCATTTCTTTTTTAAAAGCTTTATCCATTAAAAAAGGCTGAATGCAAGTATCATTTACTGTTTCACAATTTTGAAATATCTGTCTTCAGCTTTCAGCAGGTACATTCCTGAAGGAAGATGCTCCAAATTCCATTCTGCATGATCCGTCAGCACGCCGGTACAAAGCACTTTCCCATGGAGGTCCATCAAATGAATGGATATTGGTCTGGTTAATGAAAACTCAGATTGTATCCAAAGGGTGGCTGTAAAAGGATTTGGGAAGACTTTAATTCCTGAAATCATCTCTTCATAATGAGTCGAGTTAGTACCTACAAAAACTTCCATAGTCTGAGTCGCAGTACATCCATTGTCATCCGTAACTTTAACACCAATTGTCTGCTCACCGGCCTGTACCCAAACCACTGTAATTTCATTTGGCTGGGTACCTGTGAATATTTGTCCGTTTGAACAAGTCCATTCATAAGTTAGTCCGCTAAGTAAATTAGTGCTGTAGATAACCTGATTTTGGGTTACTGCTTCCTCAGGACCTTCAATAGCTTCCAGCGCAATAGGATCTGGTTGGGTCAAGGCTATGCTTAGTGTGTCTATGCAGCCCCGCGCGTCCTCCACTGAAATTATATATATCCCTGCGCTCAAGCCTTCTAAACTGGATGTTTGCATTCCATTGGACCACATAATGTCATAAGGAACTGAGGTTCCTTCTACCTCAATTTCAATGCTGCCATCAGAACCACCGTGACAAGTAATTTGAGAAGAGTCCAGTAATTCTACATTCAAAGCACAGGTGGGATCAGTAAGGACAATATTATTGATCAGGGTGCAGCCATTTGCATCAGTTACAATTACCTGATAGGTTCCCGGTAACAGATCTGTAAGAATTTTTTCTGTGCTTTGATTATTCCAAAGAATAGAATATGGACCATTACCCCCCAGAGGATTGATTTCTATTCTGCCATTGTTAAGAATCTCTGCAGTAGGTTGGGTGATTTGAGTTACGAGATACAAGGAATCATTCTGGGTAATGGTCACTGAAGAAGTGATTGTACATCCTTTAGAATCAGTTACAGTCAGTCCATAGGAATTTGCATTTACACTCTGAAGATTGGCTGCCTGACTGCCATTTGACCAGACATAGGAATACGGTGCCAGACCGCCGGTAACCACTGATACAGCGTTACCAGTTGAGGCTCCATGGCAAAGAATCGTGTCTGATTGCAATTGCATGGCCAAAGCGACGGGTGATCCAATGCTTGCAGCAAAAGTCCTGCTACATAATCCTGCATCTTTGATAGTTACAGTATAGTTACCCGCCAAAAGTCCTGTGAATGCTCCTGAAGTCTGAAAGTCTGTACCATTGATACTGTAGGTATATGGAGCTGTTCCACCGGAGGCAAGGGCATTTATTGTTCCATTATTTCCACCAAAACAACTCACATCAGTTGCAGCCAGTGCTATTTCCAATTGCTGAGGTTGCGAAATAGAAATATTTACAACTTGCTGGCAGGAAGCAGCATCACTTACTGTAACTGCATAGTTTCCAGCAGCAAGATTATTTACGGTAGCTGTTGATTGTCCACCCGGCCATAAGAAAGTATATGGTGATTGCCCATTGGAAGGGACGATTGTCGCTCCTCCGTTTTGCAATCCAAAACATGAAACCGGGACTATATTCTGGGCCGCAGCTGTCAGAATACAGTTGAAAGGAGCAATTATAACGGATCCACTCGCCGTGCAATTATTTGCATCAGTAACCGTAACATTATAAGTGCCTGCAGGCAGATTTTGAATCGAAGAAGAGATCTGACCATTGGACCACATGTAATTGTATCCGGAAGTTCCGCCTGTGACAGTAGCAGTAGCTGTGCCGTCTGAAGCACCCAAGCCACCTAAAGGAGTAGATTGAACACTTACTATTAGTGCTGCCGGTTGCGTCACGGCAACTACTGCTGTAGCGCTGCATCCATTCGAATCTGTTGCAGTTACTGAGTATGTTCCTGCAGAGACATTTGGAACAGAAGATCCTGAAGCACCATTTGACCAGATATATTGGAAGCCTGATGATCCCCCCTGGGCCTGAGCATTCACCGAACCATTGGACTGAGCGAAGCAAGTGACATTTGTAGCATTTACATTGAGACTAATTGCTGCAGGCTGTGTAATTGTATAAGTGTTGGAAGCAAGACATCCATTCACATCCTGTATTTGCAAATTGTAGGTGCCGGCGCTGAGACCTGTAAAATTGGCTGAGCTTCCAAAATTTCCACTATTAATGGCATATTGGTAGGGAGCTGTTCCACCACTGGCACTGGCGTTGATCACTCCATTATTTCCGCCGAAGCAACTTACGTTATTGCCGGTCAACTGGATATTCAAAACTGCAGGGCTGCTGACTGTAACATTACCTGAAGCACTGCACTGATTAGCTCCGGTTACCAGATAAGTGTAAACTCCCGAACTGAGGCCCGGAAAAACTCCGCTTGAATTTGGCGTACCTCCATTGATGCTGTATTGATATGGCCCATTTCCTCCTGTGGCAAGAAGGGTAATGCTTCCGTTGGATGAACTGGAGCAGGAAGTGGGAACGGATTGAGCATTTACTTGGATCGCTGTTGGTTGTGTTACTGTCACAGACAGAGGAAACTGACAATTATTGGCATCTTTAACAATAACATTATAATTACCTGCGCTCAGGTTATTGAATGAATTCTGGCTTTGAAATACCCCACCATTTAAATTATATTGGAGAGGGGCAGTACCGCCGGAAGCATTAATCGTGATGGATCCATTGGCCTGACCAAAACAAACTACTGACTGGGTTGAAGCTGTTGCAGAAATAGCAGACGGTTGGGAAATAGCTTGCGAAACATTCAAAGTACAATTATTGGCATCTTTTACTGTAATCTGATAGGTTCCAACCGGCAAGCCCAGGAATGTGTTGCTTCCCTGGAAACTTCCACTATTAATTGCATACTGATATGGCGAAACACCACCAGAAGCTGTAACAGAAATACTTCCATTGGACTGTCCGAAACATAACACATTTGTGGCTTGAGTACTGGCTGTTATAGCAGCATTTTGAGAAACGACCACTGAAGCTGAGGATGTACACTGTGAAGCATCTCTGACGGTAACAGAATATGTACCTGCACTTAGGTTAGAAAATTGGTTGGATGTTTGGAAGTTGCCTCCATTTAATGAATACTGATAAGGCGGCGTGGCACCGGTTACATTTACAGTAACTGAGCCAGTAGATGATCCAAAACAGGAAGCAGGGCTGGAAGCTGGATTGATTGAAAAAGGTGGTGGTTGCGATATAGTTTGAGATGAAGTTTTTTGGCAACCTAAAGCATCTGTAACTGTAACCGTATAAGTTCCGGCACTGAGATTAGTGATGGAGGCACTTGTCTGGCCGTTGGACCATGTTATATTGTATGTCGGTAAGCCTCCTGAAATATTCACCTGAAGCGCTCCATTACTTCCACCGGGGCAAGTAATATTGCCTGTAACTGCAATTGTGCCGGATAAATTACTGACTAAACTGACTAAAACTGACTGAGAAATGGTACACCCATTGCTATCCTGAACAGTAACCGTATAGGTTGAGGCCGCCAAATTGTTAAATATAGAGGTTGAAACAAAGGAACCCCCAATGCTGTAGGTAAAGATTCCATTTCCTCCGGTAGCATTTATTGTGATTGTTCCGTTATTAGACCCACAGAATGCCGCTGTAGTTTGAGCGGTAAAACTGACAGCAGGTGTACTTTGTACGACTGCCTGCGCTGTCTTGGTGCAGGATGAAGCATCAGTTACTGTTATCGTATAAGTTCCTGCAGCCAGATTGGTTTTTGTATTGCTGGCCTGGTTGCCTGTACCAAAATTATAAGAGTAAGGTGCGGTCCCGGAGGATACGTTAACAGTGATAGTTCCCTGATTGAGTCCGCAATTGGCATTGGTAGTTTGTGTTGAAATATTTAAAGCAGTTGAGGCATTTACCACACTTACATTGGTCTTGGTGCAGCCTGCAGCATCAGTTACCATCACGTTATAGTTTCCTGAGCTCAGGTTAGAAAAAACATTAGTGCTTTGGGTGTTTCCATTGACCGAATACTGCACAGCACCCGTAGTATTTGATGCATTAATTGTAATGGATCCATTGCTCAGATTGCAGGTTGTATGCGTGATATTTGTTGTCAAAGTAATCGCCTGGGAAGCAGCCACTGTAGCAGAAGCTGTGGTGGTGCATGCATTTACATTTGTGACCGTGACCGTATAGGTACCTGATGCCAGGTTATTGAAAGTTGCACTTCCTCCCGGGCCATTTCCGATATCATATAGATAGGGTGTTCCCCCACCTGACGGCGTTATGCTGATACTTCCATTGCTGAGTCCGCAAGTAGTAGGCTGGGCAACAGCAGAAGCTGAGATGGCATTTGAACTATTGACTACTGCATTTGCGGTTGCAGTGCAACCATTATTGGATGTTACTGTGACTGTATAGGAACCGCTGCTCAAATTTGAGAAAAAATTATTCGTAACATTTCCAAAACCAATATTGTATGAATAAGGTGCTTGTCCTCCTGAAGGCGAGACTTGAATGCTTCCATTATTTAACCCGCAAGTAGTTGCCTGAATATTCAGATTAAGATTGATACCACTGGATGCTGCGACTACTACACTTGAAGAGGTTTCGCAACTATTGGCATCTCTGACAGTGACTGTGTAATTTCCTGAACTTAGATTATTATACACGGTCTGACTGGAGAAGCTTCCTCCGATACTGGTTGTATAGGGGGCAGTTCCACCGCTGGGAGAAATGGATATACTGCCATTATTTTGACCACATGATGTCCCCGTGGGTGTGGAAGCAGCGCTTAATCCTGTGCATGGATCGCCGGCTCCGCATTCTTCCAGGCAATTACCATTTGAAACTCGATTCCGGATTCGATTTCCCGGCAAGGTTCCGAAACCATTTGCGAAATTAATGCCGGGACCTCCTGATAAATGACAATAGCTCATAATAGTACCACCTCCCGGCCCCGGAGCAGGTCCGGGACTGCAATTGCCTTCTACCTGAAAACAATTATCTATCGCTCCTCCGGGCCAGGTACAGGAATGTGTATGAGGAGAACCAATATTATGCCCCAACTCATGTGTTAGCACCAACACTGTCCAGTTGTATGTAGGATAGTTTTGAAAGTTGCTTTGTACCCTGCTCACCCCGTATTTAAACTGCTGGGGGCCACATAATATATCCACCCAGGCAATTCCCGCCAAAGTACCATTTGCCAATTGGATTAAATGGGCCAAATTGCCATCAAATGTTGGAGTAGCCGCTCCAAATTGATTAAGTGCAGTTTCGGTATTGGTACTGTAAGAATCAGGTGTTGTCCAAACAAATACTTCATTGATCTGAAGATTAATTTGTTCGTTGGCATAAATAATACCGACATTGTTAAATACAGAATTTATCCAGGTATTCACATTGTTGACATTGCTGGAGCGATTTACATACATATTAAAATCTACTTCCAGATAAAGTCCGATGCAATCTGTAAGGGCTCGGCTACTGGTTGGTTCCAGGTCTTCCGGCAGTATCGCAAGCTTCGTTTCAGGAGCATGACATTCAAATCCGGGTGCCAGTGGAATATCATCCCCGGGAAACAATACGTGCAAGGTCTCTTCATCCTCCACGCGCCCAAGTACCCAGGAACCATTCTCCTGAGTTGAAATAATTCCGGAAATTTCATTGCCTGAGATAGAAATACCGGCTAATGAACCGGTATGGCCTTTGACTATTCCCCTGTAATGAATCTGATTCGGAGCGCTGAAAATTCTTCCATCAGAGGTCTTCAGTTTGTATTCTGAAGTGAATGGGCTTTGGGCATATAATTCCAGTGTAATTGTCTGATTATTTGCAAATGGCAGTTCAAGCAATAAAACTTCCGGTTTGCTACGAAGGGAGGGTTTTATTTTTTCAAAATCAGGCTCCAGTAATAATGCTGTGGGAATACTTTGTCTCAGGTCTCTCCTTACATCCTGAGAATGAATGGTCCTGAAAACAGATTCTTTCTGAATATTGGCAAATTGATCTTTTCTTTTAGCCACTTCCCGGGCAATGGCGCCAGGCGGCTTTTGTTTGGAAATTTTGTCTTCAAGTTGTGACTGAACACCTTGTTGGGAATATAGGAAGGTGGATCCAAATAGTGTCAGGATTGCCAGTACGTGTATTGCTGCTTTCATCGGTGCTTCTCAATTCAGAAGGGTAAACTAAATATATGACAGGCATACATACTTGTAAAAGCATAATATGGTTTGCAATACCATTTCCAGATTTTCCGTATGAATCCTATCCGCCACAAAAGTAAGAAAGCGATTATAAATATTTATACATTATAATTATAAATATATAATGACGCGTTCATATCTCTCTATTAAATCAAATCGATCATTTTCAAAGAATTATCAAAGATCAGGCCAAATTGAGCAATAACACTTAATTACAGACTCAGATCTATATCAGCATTATCCCCAATATTGAGGCTTTGAGAAAATCCTTTTATGATGACATCATTTCCAATGACAGATTTTTTCAGGACAGCCTCATCCAGTTTGCTGAAATTTCCAATGATGGAATTCCAAATAACTGATTTTTGAATCCTGCTGGATTCTCCAATAGTCACATGAGGTCCGATAATGGAATCTGTGATATGACAATGCGCCCCAATACTCACCGGTGGAATCAGGATAGTGCGTTCCAGTTTCACCCCGGGATTTTCCCTGATGGCTTCCTTATCCAGTAGAAGTGCATTTGTTTGGAGCAATTGATCTTTCTGTCCACAGTCCCACCAGTTATCCACTTCAAATCCATAAAATTTTTGCCCTTGTTCGATCAAATGCATCAAAGCATCAGTCAACTGAAACTCAGAATATGTTTTTATATCATGGGAGATAATAAACTCCAGCGCTTTAATAAAAGCTTCCAGATCATTTATCTTATACAGCCCTACTAAGGCCCAGTTTGATTTGGGAATCTTTGGTTTTTCAATGATTTTGAGAATGAGTCTTTCTTTATTCATTTCTGCCACACCAAATGATTGGGGATGTTCTATTCTTTTTACGGCTATGGCGGAATTTTCGGAAGATAAAAATTTCTTCATGTCCAGATCGACAATAGTATCCCCGAATTGTATGACGATTTCTTCTGATTTTTTCAAATACTCCACAGCCAATCGTATGGCATGAGCAGACCCTAGCCGGGGTTCCTGATAGATAAATTCTTTTCTGATTCCCGGATATTTTTGCTCTACAAAAAGTCGAATTTTCTCTCCCAGATAACCGATTACAAAAATAAAATCGTTTACGCCACTTTGAATCAACCGATCAATGATGAAGGACAAAATGGGTTTACCGGCCACAGGAATCAGTGGCTTGGGTTGGGTATATGTGTGAGGTCTCAGATTGGTACCGGCTCCGGCAACAGGGATAATGGCTTTCATGAATGGATTCAAATGCGATTTTGAGCGCACTAAGGTATTCACCTTCAAATATCGTGCAAGAATTTTTTAAGGGGCATTTGTCGTAGGATGGTGACGCCCCTTCCAGGCTGCGCCTGTGAAGGGGTGACGCCTGTTTGCTGACGCAAAAAGGTGACATCTTTGCCAGCTACGCTGCCAAAGGTGACGCTTTTGCTTACAGGATCGGCACAACTTTTCACTGTGATTTAATGCTGATAGGATTAGCAAACTCATTTCAGCATTTGAGTGAAGCGAAACTTTGCCCTTAGGCGTCAGGAGACGCCAGCTTGTGAAGGGTGTTGGTTCAGTGTTTGAGTTTTTGATCCGGGTCTGGAGACCCGGACCATCTGTGACTTATAAAGGGAATTCATAGTAAATAACTGCAACTCCTTTCCGGCAGTTTGCCCCCGCTTAGTCGGCTGTTTCCTTACACACACTCCCCACTCACAATTCGTCCCGTGAGCGTAGCGAACCACATCCCGCGTTGCAGATGCAACTTGCACACACCGGGCGCAGCCCGACACACGCTATCTACTCAAATTCCGCAGGCGCAGCCTACCTCTACCCGGGCTGTTTCATTCAATAATTCGGCAATTAAGGATTTCAACAATTAACTTTGTCTGAACTACAATGTTTATATACCTTTCTTAGCTTTAAGGCAATATTATCATGACACTAGTATGAAAGAGATCCAAAATACATTCACGCGACAATTGAATATTCGCTATCCCATCATCATGGCTCCTATGTTCCTGGTTTCCAATGAAACTATGATGCAGGCGGCAATAGACAACGGAATTGTAGGCGTATTTCCAAGTTTGAATTTTAGAAAGGAAGGAGAGTTGGAGTCTCTCATAGAAAGACTGCATGAATACAAAAATACTCACCCTGAAGGAGGCGGAAGTTTTGGCGTGAATATCATTGCCCAGAATACCAATCCGATGTACAAAAAACATCTGGAGATATGTGTTCGCCTCAAAGTGCCCTTCTATATTACTTCCCTTGGTTTTCCAAAAGAAGTAATCGATGAGGCACATACTTATGGGGGAGTTGTGTATTGCGACGTTATTAATTTGAAACATGCAAAAAAAGTCTATGATGCTGGCTGTGACGGATTTATAGCCGTGGGAGCAGGGGCGGGGGGGCATGCCGGCCCATACCCGTTGAATAACCTTATTCCGGCTTTGATGAGAGCCTTCCCGGGCAAGCCTGTGGTGGCTGCCGGAGGCGTTGCAGATGGGCAGTCGATGTTATCAATGCTGGCGATTGGTGCAGAAGCAGTATCAGTTGGGACCAGGTTTATAGCAACACATGAAGCAACTGTCAGTCAGGAATACAAGGATGCCATAGTGGATGCAGGTCTGGAAGACATAGTTTTGACAACCAGAATTTCGGGCACTCCATGCAGCATCATTAATACCCCCTATGCCAAAAAGCTGGGCTACAAGCAGAATTTTATGGAAAGATTTCTCAACAAAAATCCCAGGACTAAGAAGTATTTTAAAATGCTGGTACAATTAAGGGGAGTCAATAAGCTGGAGAAAGCCATTAAACCCGGTAACTATAATAGTCTCTGGGCGGCAGGTCAGTCATCTGATGCCGTAAATGAAATCCTGAGTTGCCGGGAAATAGTGCAAAAAATGTTGAGTGAATTGCAACAGGCTAAGGGGCAGCTGGATAAAATATTAAGTTAAGTTTTGTAAAATAAAAAAGGTCCTTTGAACATTTATGGGTATTCAAGTCTTTAAATACCAGCAAGTTCTTCTGTGACAATGATTCAAAAACCTTTTATGTGGATATTTTATATTATAGCGCTGGCCATTTTTTCGAATGGTTGTGCTACACTTCAATTTAGAAGTCAGGATGAAGATATTTCTGCCTTTTTTAAAGAGAAGGATCAGGAAATCAAGATCGGATACTATGAATCCCATGGTCGCAAAATCAGATATGCATCAACAGGAGCAGATAGCTTGCCAACCTTATTGTTGATCCATGGTGCACCCAGTTCTATGAGTGTATTCAATCAGCTGATGACGCATAAGCATCTTGCCAATAAATTTCAAATATTTGTGATGGATCGTCCGGGATATGGGTATTCTGGTTTTGGTGATCCGGTGACCTCCATTCAACAGCAATCAGACATGATCCGGCCCATTCTGGACAGTCTTCGCAGTTGCAGAAATCAGGTCATTGTTCTGGGCGTTTCATACGGCGGACCGATAGCGGCGAGATTGGCTGCAGATTATCCGGATCTTGTTGATGGATTGGTTCTGGGTGCTCCGGCCATAGCGCCGGGAGAAGAAAAGGTATATCTGATTTCACATCTCATGAGATACAGTGTTACCAGCTGGATCTTTCCAAAAGTACTCTGTGTTGCTACAGCAGAAAAATTCAGCCATAGAAAAGAGCTTGAAGGCATGCAGGATATTTGGGCAAAATTGCGCAAACCTATTATCTATATTCAGGGAGAAAAGGATGAGCTGGTCTATACTACTAATGCCAAATACATAGAAAAAAAGGCCAATAGAGTGCCTTTTCTTAAAATCCTGATGATACCTGAGCAACCCCATTTCCTGGCTATTCCGCAGAAAGATTTGCTGGCTACCAGCATACTCGAAATGTTTGATATTATCTCAGGCAAAGAGTATATCGCCGGTAAGTATGACTATCAAAAAAATGAGGAAGAGGAAGAGATATTGGCGAATTAAATATCTGCTTATCTCCCCGCTCTTCCACAGGAAACACGGTCTAAGTGAAAAGCACTTTACACTTTTAGAGCATTTCATTTTACACTTTTAGAGCATTTCACTTTACACTTTAGTAATTTACCATCCCAGATCTTCCCACCCAGATCTCCAGGCAAACCCTTTGTCCACCTTTTACTACCATTTTTTGCAAAAGTTAATAACCAATAAAAACAGGTAATCGCTCCAATTCATTTGGATCAACCCTTTTTCCGTATTATTTTTATCCACAATTCCATATTAGCGATGGATTTTTATCCGTACAGGGTTTGAGATTTAATTTCAGCGGAGAGGTAGAGTAGAAAATCGGGACAGGTTTTGCCGGTCCTGAATAGCTTTTGTGAAAATGTGAAATCCGAAATTATTATGAAAAATCCAATAGAAATCATTTCAATTTTACTGTACCTCTTTCTGGGATTCTCTGCCGGAATATCTACCTCTCAGACAGTACCCATTCTTGATTATAATATTGACGCCAACGGACAAGCGGTTTTGAAAATCCAGTCCCGGTCAGACCGGTATTATGTATTGAAAATAAGACATAATACTGCCTCTGCATTTGAAATCCCTGTTTCCATGACGCTGGGTACCCAGGGAGAATTGTTTATTTCTGAGCAATTAGGCCATTATCCTACAGAACATTATCAGGTACTGGAATATCCCATCCAGACTCCTTTCGATACGGATGGGGATGGTATAGATGACATGACTGAATACTTGAATATTCCCAGACAAAGTCCCTTCAATAGTGCAACCCCGGTGGCTCATGATAATGGACTGGCTGTCATTGATAATTTTGCAACATTCAAAAAAATGTCCATCAAAAAGGATCAGGTACAATGGTCCGAATTTCTCAATGGAATGGGATATGTGAAATATATTATTACGGATTTTTATGCCCAATCACCCATTATATATTTTATCAAAAGTGAGAGCTTTGATCTCCATGAAGACTTTGCACGGGCCGTGGGTATCCCGTTTGCGGGTGATGATGTTAAAAAAGGACAGGTCATTTTTCACCCAACCAGTATTTCCAACAATGGTACACTGGGCACCTTTGCCTTCAATTATAGTAATGGACATGGACAAAGTTTTGAAGTAGTACAAAGAACACACGAATTGCTGGCTTCCAATATGCCGTTCCTGAAAAACAACTTGTCATACTTCATCACTGAGAGAAACGAGGAGCAATATTTTGAAGATGAGATATTGTTTCAAAACTCCAGAGTTCCTGTTCTTTTTGAAGCAGATGTATATGCAGAAGTGGATTATTGGGGTCTTCATCCGGCGGAAGGATTTGGGTTTTTTAGAGTTATGGGATTAGAAGAAGTTCCGGGTGCCAGAGACATTGTATTGTATGAAGGATTACCCAATGCCTTACCAAGGGTAGGAGGGATAATAACCTCCGTCATTCAAACTCCCCTGTCGCATGTCAACCTGCGCGCCATTCAGAACAACATTCCAAATGCATTTATACGCGAACCTCTTGAGATTGACTCCATTGCTGATTTGGTAGATCATTATATTTATTTCAAAGTGGAGCAGGACAAATATTTTATCAGAGAAGCCACTTTGCAAGAAGTGAATGACTGGTTTGAATCCATCAGACCGGTGGAGGAACAGCAACCTGCACTCAATCTAGAGTACACAGACATCCTGCCATTATCTGAGATTTCATTTTCAATGTCTGATGCATTTGGTGCCAAATGCGCCAACATGGCCACAATGCGCACTTTTGGATTTCCGGAGGGCGTGATTCCGGATGGATTTGGTATTCCTTTCTACTATTATGTGGAATTCATGAAGCACAATGATTTGTACAGGGAAGCAGAACAAATGATGGCTAATCCAGCCTTTCAATCTGACAGGAATGTACGCGATGACAAACTAAAAGATTTCAGAAAAAAAATCAAAGATGCATCCATGCCATCATGGATGCTGGACGATTTGACAACCTTACAACAATCATTTCCTTCAGGCACACCTATCAGATGCAGATCCAGTACCAACAATGAGGATCTGCCCAATTTTAATGGAGCCGGCCTCTATGATTCCAAGACTCAGCATCCCGGTGAAGGCCATATCTCAAAATCTATCAAGCAAGTATATTCCAGTCTTTGGAATTTGAGAGCATTTGAAGAAAGAGATTTTTACAGAGTCAACCATATGCTCGCTGCTATGGGAGTATTGTGTCATCCAAACTTCTCAGATGAAAAAGTAAATGGTGTAGGCGTAAGCACTGATCCATTATACAATACCGATAATACATTTTATTTAAATTCACAATTAGGCGAAGAGCTCATTACCAATCCTGTCAACTCTGCCTTGCCGGAAGAAATCTTGCTGGACCGGTATTCTCAAAGCAATAACGATTATATTATCATTCAACGATCCAGTCTTGCCCCTGATGATTCACTATTGATGCAGGAGCCCTTTCTGGATGAGATGAGAACTTATTTGTCTGTCATTCATGATGAGTTCAAGGTATTATACAATGCGCAGGACGATGAAGACTTTGCAATGGATATAGAGTATAAAATTACCAGCAGTAATAAGCTGAGTATCAAACAAGCCAGACCCTGGGTCACTTCAAGTCCACCATTGGTTCCTGAGCAGGCAGACAGCAACAAAGTAGATTTTAAAATTTTTCCAAACCCATCCTCCGATCGCATTACTGTACAGTGTGACGATTGCGGTCTGCGAAGTATTAGTGTTATGGATATTAATGGGAAGGTACTTTTGAAGCAAGAAATATCTGAAGCTTCTGCCGGATTGACGGATTTGATTATTAAAGATTTGTTGCCCGGTGTTTATATTATTTGCGGCTATTTGCCAGACAATTCACTATACCGTTCCGGTAAATTCGTGAAACGATGATTAAACCGGGTTACTGAATTTCAGGGAGATATTTTTTCAATCCTACCCTCCCCAGCTCTCCCGATCCAGATCTCTATACTGAATAGCTTCTGCCAGATGCTCTACTTTGATGTCCTTTGATGCTGCAAGATCGGCTGCTGTTCGCGCTACTTTCAGAATGCGGTCATATGCTCTGGCTGATAATTGTAATTTTTTCATTGCAGTGCTCAACAGTAACTGACATGGATTATCCAGTTGACATACTTCCTTGACCATTTTGCCGGGCATCTGAGCATTGTAATAAATCCCATTCAGTTCTTTGAAGCGCTCTTCCTGAATGGCTCTGGCCTGAAGCACTCTTTCGGCTATGATCTGAGAACTCTCACCTGATGGTTTTCCGGAAGAAAGCTCATCTACTGAGACCGGAGTTACTTCTACATGCAGGTCTATCCGATCCAGTAACGGCCCTGATATTTTATTGAGGTATTTTTTGACCGTGCCCGGCGGGCAAACACATTCTTTCTCCGGGTGATTATAGAATCCGCAGGGACATGGATTCATCGAAGCAATCAAAATAAAACTGGATGGATAATCCACAGATATTTTTGCTCTGGAAATGGTGACTCTTCTTTCCTCCATCGGTTGTCTCATGACTTCCAGTACCGTTCTTTTAAATTCAGGCAATTCATCCAGAAACAAAACTCCATTGTGGGCCAGCGAAATTTCTCCGGGCATAGGATTGGAACCTCCACCGACCAGAGCCACATCACTTATGGTATGATGTGGAGACCTGAAGGGTCTGTTAGTAACCAATCCGCCATCCGTACCCAGAAAACCCGCTACAGAGTGTATTTTGGTAGTCTCCAGCGCTTCCTTCAGCGCCAGAGGAGGCAAGATTGTTGGTAATCGTCGGGCAAGCATTGTTTTTCCTGCACCGGGAGGTCCTATCAGAATGACATTGTGCCCTCCGGAAGCAGCTAGTTCGAGTGCTCTTTTGATATTCTCCTGACCTTTCACATCAGAAAAATCTATTTCATACTTGTTTACATTGTTATTAAACTCTTCCCGGGTATCCATCGTTACCGGAACCAGCTCAGAAGTACCGGTCAACAATCCAATAGCTTCAGATAGTGTTTCTACTCCGAATACATCCAAATCATTCACAATAGCTGCTTCCCTGGCATTTTGCTTTGGGAGAATTATTCCTTTAAATTTTTCTTTTCTGGCTTGAATCGCTATCGGTAAAGCGCCTTTGATAGGTCTTAATTTGCCATCCAGCGACAGCTCACCCATAATGACATAATCTTCCCATTTGTCCGACTGAATCACACCGGTCGCTCCGAGGATTGAAAGCGCAATCGGAAGATCATATGAAGATCCCTCTTTGCGAATATCTGCAGGAGCCAGATTGATGATGAGCTTGATCCGGGGCATTCTCAATCCGGCATTTTTAATGGCTGCCTCAATTCTCTGATAACCCTCCTTGACCGCATTGTCCGGCAAACCCACCAGATAATACCCCAATTTCCCGGCCAGTACTTCACCTCCGGCATTGACCTCGACGGTAATAGTACGGGCGTCAACCCCCTCAACTGCACTGGCAAATGTTTTTACGAACATGCGATATCTGTATTAATGTTTATAACCTCTGTCATCCAGGATCAAACTGAGAAGTTCTTTTTGATCAAAATTGACTTATTTGTTCAGCAAAATAAAGAAATCTCTTCAAGACAGGAATGAATAATATCCTGACCTGTGAAGAACTTGCTAATTGGATGAAGGTTGTCCCTTTTCTTAAAGGCAGGACTGCATTTGCACCGAAAGTATAAATATCCGTCCAATCCACCAAAAATGTTGAGGATAAGTTTTGAATCGGGTACTATAAATGCAAAAAGCCCGGTTGTAAGGCCGGGCTTTTGCTATATCTATGAATCATTCTACTAAAAGAATTTGTATCTCTTATCTTTCACATCATACTTCTCAGCCAACTTCAGCATAAAATTGTTGACGTAATTTCTTCTTGCAAAACTCTGAGTAGAGTTTCTGAACATATTATCATCCATCATGTCATTGACTTCATTGGCGGTTACTTCCGTTACAACGAACACACCTGCATTACCGCGGATAGGTTTCGATGTTTTACCGGTTCCCAAACCAATTGCAGTAGCTACAACATTAGGCTCTTCTCCTATCTCACCCAGGTTTGTATTATTGAAAGATCCTTCCTGAACAGGTTGAAGTACAGCGTTGTACATGGTAGCAACTTCAGCTGCAGATTTACCCTGAATTTTCTCAGAAATCAGTTTCGCTTTTACCCTGTTGCGAACAATTGCTTCCAATTCCTGTCTTTTATCTTTCGCAGAAGGCAATCCTTTTGGACTGATGCTGTTCAGACCCGCGATCACATATTTTGAATTATAAAAAGCATCTTTATTGGAGATGGCATATACTTCACCTGATAAATCTCCTGCTTCGCGATCATCTGAATAAGCCCATCTAACGATTTCTCTTACTTCTGTTGTTGGAGAAATACCAGCAATCAAATAATCATTTTCCTTCAATGGTTCAGAAGTAGCAAGGATCAGACCCGGCATATCCTTTATTGCTTCTTTAAGCTGAGCAGTTGTTTTGTGTTTGGAGACCAAATCAAATGCTTTATCGTACACTTCATTTTGGGTAGCATCCGACGGAGCAATTTCTCTGGAGATAGTTGCTATTGAGATACCCGGCTCTCTTGTGATATATTTTCTGTCCGTCACTTCTACCAGGTGAACACCAAACTCAGTAAATACTGTATTCAGTTCATTCATTTTGGCTCTGTAAAAGATCATATCATTGAAATTCTTTACCATTCCATTTAAACCAACATATCCAAGATCTCCACCACTCTGAGCAGATCCATCCTGGCTAAATTGCTGGGCAAGCGCTTCAAAAGTAGCACGGCCTGCTTCAATCTCTGTTTTGAAACTATCCAATCTCATTTGAGCTGCCATAGCTTCGTCCACATTCGCAGCCGGAAGCAAAATATGTCTTGATTTTACTGAATCCGGAATAATCTGTCTGTCCAGAACTTTTGTTATTTTATAGAAACCGCCTTCTACATATGGACCCAGAACATCACCATTTTGAAGTCCAAATAATGATTCTGCAAAATCACCGGTGAGGTCAGCTTTCTTTTTATAGGTGCCATCCATTTCACCCAAATTGGATTCCACAAAAGTAGTGTCATTTTCCGCCTTCATGAAAGGATCGATCAATGCATCTAATTCATTCATTATCAAAGCTGAATCAGCCGCGGTTGGAATAACATTAAACGCTATATAATCAATTTTGCGGGTAGCAACTGTTTGTTTGAACTGGCCTGCATTTTCTTTGATGTAGGCTTCGATATCACTATCCTTCACTTCAGCTTCAGCATCAGGAATAGCTGTATAAGGCACTAATACAAACTTGAAATTGAAGGTGGCGTTGTTTTCTTTAAAGTCTTCTTCTGCCAACCATTTTGGTGAATACATGGCTTTGCTTACCATATTACCCAGTTTGGATTGCAGTCTGTCTTTGATAATTTCCTTTTCCTGAGTTGCCCAGTAAGGTCTCAAATTGGCTTCCATTGTATTGGAATTAATCTGCTCCTGAATTCTGTTCAGGTTTTCACGATCCACCTGTCCGGTACCCTGATTGACAAAACGTGAAGAAATCACCGGACTCAGATTAGAGCCAAATTGCAATTCCTTTAATTCAGGAATGCTTACACTCAAACCAAGTGTCTTAGCTTCCTTCTCTATGATTGCCTTTTCAATAAAGTAGCTCCACAGGTAAGCTCTGCGACTATACACATCTGCCGTAGATCCCTGATACAAGATTTCTTCAGTTTGTAAAAATTCTTTCCAGTCAATTTTTTGACCTGCTACTTTCCCTACTGTAAAATCGTTGCCTCCAAAGAGACTCTGATTTCCGGAAGTCATATCCATGAGTAAGAATCCAGCAAGTGCTAAAGCGATCAATCCTATGATGATGCCGCCACGTTTTCTGATATCCGAAATGATTGCCATCTAATGATCTGTTTTACAATTAAGTGTTTTTAATATACCCGCTTCGCTTAGGTTTGGGGAAAAACGATGCAAAAGTAAGTTTTCAGTATTGATATTTCAAACTTTATATAGAATATCATTCAATGATTGAATTTTACATTCAATCATTGTTCTTTATTTTTAATGAATTGTGCGGCTGCGTCTAGCTCATCGTAGAATTCCGGCCCAAATTTGCGTATAATCGCTTCCTTCAAAAAAACATATAAAGGTGTTCCGCTGGCTGCTCCTTTTTCGCAGGCAGGGCTGCAAATTTCCCATCTGTCATAATTAAGGGCCGTAAAATTATCTTCAGGCAATTCAGTCAGACGGATCGGATAGAGCTGACAGGACATGGGTTTCCTGAATTCAATTTTTTTATCCATCCATGCTTTCTCGATACCGCACCATGCTACACCGAGCTCATCATAAGCAACAAATGCGCAAGCCCCATCCCTTTGAAGTGCTGTTCCCATGAAGACATGCCCGTCTCTGTACAGCTTGTATAATCCATCCTTTTCGATGGCCTCTCTGCCCGCATCTGAAATATAAGGTTTGACTTCCGGGTAAATGGCATCCAGTATTTCCAATTCCTCATCATCCAGAGGGGCTCCGAAATCTCCTTCCACACAGCAGGCACCTTTACATTTCATCAACTCGCAGGCAAAGTGCTCATCTACAATATCATTACTCACTAAAACCTCCTGAATGATCAGCATTTAACTAAATTTTAATGCAAAGATAAAAATATGCAAGGGCTATTTATCCTATGCTACTAAATTGGAATATATTAGCGTGCCCAAATTGATTCACACGATTAAAATAATAATGGATTCCTTTGCGTCTTATATCCCGACAATACATTTGCCCGCGCAAATCACACTTTTTGTTAAACATTTTCACGCTTTCGTTTTTATACCTTTGAAAATGTACGCTTATATTCAAAGAGGGAAGCATACAAATCTTTGATCCAAATACAACATATCCAATGGACATACTCAAACAGAAATTTTATAACAAGTGCCAAACGCTGAAAAGTGACATCAAAAATCTCCTGAAGGAGCATGGTGACATGAAGCTGGATGAGGTTAAAATCTCACAGGCCTATGGTGGAATGAGAGGAATTAAAAGCATGATATGGGAAACTTCCCTGCTGGATTCAAATGAAGGTATCCGGTTCAGAGGCTATTCCATACCTGAACTGCAGGAATTGCTTCCGAAAGCTCCGGGCGGAAATGAACCATTGCCCGAAGGAATTTTTTGGCTGATGCTGGTAGACGAACTGCCTTCCGACTCCGATGTTCAATGGCTGACCGCGGAATGGAGAAAGAGATCCGGCCTTCCGCAATATTTGAAACAGACACTGGATTGTCTTCCGGACAGTACCCATCCGATGACACAGTTTACGATCGGCATCATGGCCCTTCAGAATGATAGTATTTTCGCCGCCCGCTATGCTGAAGGCATGTCCAAAGATGACTATTGGGATGCGACTTATGAGGATACGATGAATCTTCTCGCCAAACTCCCTGAACTGGCAGCTTACATTTATAGAAGAACATTTTTCAATGGAGATCACAAAACATCTGAGTCCAATCTGGACTGGGGTGGCAATTTTGCTCATTTGTTGGGCAATAATGATCCTGGATTTTTGGAGCTGATGAGAATCTATCTAACCATTCACGCAGACCATGAAGGCGGGAATGCCTCGGCTCATACAACCCATCTTGTAGGATCCACTCTGAGTGATGCCTACTTATCCCTGGGAGCCGGTATGAATGCGCTGGCAGGACCTCTGCATGGACTCGCCAATCAGGAGGTTATTAAATGGATTTTTGAAATGTTGGAGGATATCGGAACAGAAACGCCAAGCAAATCCCAGATCGCTGAATATGTGGAGAGAACCCTCTCTGAAGGAAAGGTCATTCCCGGTTATGGTCATGCTGTATTAAGAAAACCGGATCCCAGGTATATGGCTCAAAAATCATTTGCTGAAAAAAATATCCCTGATTCATCCATTGTGCAGGTTGTGTGGAAAGTATTTGAAGTGGTGCCTCCAATACTGCAGGGACTGGGTAAAGTAGCCAATCCATGGCCCAATGTAGATGCGCATTCCGGTGCATTATTGGTACATTATAATATGAAAGAGTACGACTTTTATACTGTACTCTTTGGAGTGTCCAGAGCTATGGGTGTCCTGGCGCAATTGTGCTGGTCCAGAGGACTGGGATTATCGCTGGAAAGGCCTAAGTCATTGACCACCGGATGGATCAAAGACTACATAGCCAGACAGCAAAATTCATAAATTTACGTGAGTTCGAGGGGTAAGTCAAAATCTAAATCCCGACAGTAATAGATCAATTGTTTTGGCGTCCCAAAAGCTTTGGGGATGACAAAACCACGAGTCCCGAAAACTGTCAAAAACACGTTATTTATGTTGCACTTCTGACTCAGGTTTGCTGATATCAAAAAAATGTATTTCTTTTGGATTTCTTTTAACTCTAAATTCTCAAACAAATGAATATCCCCCAAGGCCTCAGATACAGCAAAGAACACGAGTGGGTTCGTGTAGAAGGTAATATTGGCACGATTGGTATTACAGATTTTGCCCAAAGTGAACTGGGTGAGCTGGTTTACATAGAAATTGACTCAGTAGGAGAAGAACTTTCCAAAGATGATGTTTTTGGTACAGTAGAGGCAGTAAAAACTACTTCAGAGCTCTTCATGCCTATTTCAGGAAAAGTTATAGAATTCAATGATGAATTAAGTGAAAAAGGTGGGGATAATCCGGCGATTATCAATGAAGATCCATATGGTAAAGGATGGATTGTAAAAATTGAAATCTCAGATGAATCAGAGCTGGAAGATCTGTTGAGCCCTGAACAATACGCAGAACTGATTGGGTAAGGATATCATTGGAAAAAAGAATAAAGAAAGGATTTATTACCTCATAGCTGCCATTATTTGCAGTATTGGTGTATTTATATTGTCAACTTTACCGCCACAGAGTCTTAGTACCTTCGAAGCATTTCAATTCCGGCATCTGGACAAAATCGTCCATGCAAGTATGTATGCAGTGCTCGCATTTCTTTGGTTTAAGACTTTAAATAAAGGCAATTTTACCAGGACTCAGTCGGGAATTATTGTGATTGCTGTAAGCTTGTACGGAGTATTAATGGAGTATGCACAGTTGATAGTCAAAGGAAGAAGTTTCGAATGGGAAGATATAATCAGTAATGCCGCAGGTGCAATTCTTGGCATAGTCATTGCCTCCATTAGGAAGACAAGTGCTGCATAGTGTGCAACTTTTAGATGGATTCTTTCGTTTTTCCCAGTGTGAAGAAAGATACGAGCATGATACAAAAAACATTACTAACCATATTGGTTGGATTTCTTGGGTTTGCTGCTATGGCACAAGACCCCCGCCTTGCTTTTCAATATAAGCAGGATGGCGAATTGGAAAAGGCTGCAGAGCTTTTCAAAAAACTCCATGAAAAAAGTCCCGGTACAGATTATTATTTCAATAATTACCTGGAATGCCTCCTTCAAATGGAGCAAATTACTCAGGCCAAGGAAGCGATCCAACTTGAGATTAAAAAAAGACCAACTGATTCCCAGCTCATGGTTCAGTATGGAAACATACTCGATAAAATAGGAGAAACTGATGCTGCAGAAGAACAATATAAGAAGGCTGTAAAAACACTCAATTCAGACAAATTTGGTATCATAAAACTGGGTAATGCCTTCACCACTGTCAACAAACTGGAGCTGGCCGCAATGGTATTTGAAAAAGGAGAAGAATTATTCCCCGGTGAAAATGCCTTTGCTTACAATTTGGCAGATATTTATCGCAGACTGGGCAATACTGATAAGATGGTTTTCTATTATCTCAACAGCCTTGAAGGAAACCCGGCTTCACTGGAATCTATTAAAACAGTTTTTCAGCGATTCCTGGCAGAAGATGATTATGGCTATTTGCAGGAACAACTTTACAGCCGAATGCAGGCTAATGAAAACAGTGAATTATATCCCGAATTACTGGCATGGATATTCTTAAACAAAAAAGATTATCGCAACGCCATGAGACAGTTGAAAGCACTGGACAGGAAGCTGGATGAAAATGGCCAAAGGGTGTTTAATCTCGCTTATCAGGCAGTTTTTGATGATGAATATGATACCGCTATTGACGGCTTTCAATATATCGTGGATGAGAAAGGCCGCAATTCAAGCTATTACATAGAAGCAAAAAAGGGAGTACTTACCACCAAAAGAAAGAAAATTACCGACGATCCGAATTACGACAAAGCCGCATTACTTGAGTTGGAAGCAGATTTTGTACAATTTTTAGAAGAATTTGGCAGCAATTCCCTCACAGCTCCCATCATCATAGAGCTGGCTGAATTACAGGCGTACTACATTGGAGAAACAGGCAGGGCCATTATGACCCTGAGCAATCTGGTTCAATACAAAGGCATCAATAGATTTGTGCTTGCCAATGCGAAGCTGGATCTGGCAGATCTGCATCTGATCAGCGGTGATCGCTGGGAAGCTACATTATTGTATTCTCAGGTTGACAAAGACTTTGAAGAAGAAATTCTGGGTCAGGAAGCACGATTCAGGAATGCCAGATTATCCTATTTTGTCGGTGATTTTGAATGGGCTCAGCAGCAATTCAACATTTTAAAAACTGCTACCTCCAAGTTTATTGCAAATGATGCGCTGGATTTATCCGTGTTTATCATGGACAATCTGGGACTCGATTCTACGGATGTCCCTTTGAAAAAATATGCTGAAGCAGATTTATTGATTTTTCAGAATCGATTTACAGAAGCTCAGACATTGCTCAATGAAATCCGGGTAGAATTTCCGGAACACAAACTGGAAGATGATATCCTTTATCTGGAGGCGCAGTTATTAACTAAACAAAGAGATTACCCTGCTGCAATAGCAAAATATCTTAGCATCATTGAAAGATTCCCTGAAGAAATCAGAGCAGACAATGCCATGTTTGCACTGGGAGAAGTCTATGAAAACTATCTCAATCAACCTGAAGAGGCTATGAAATACTATGAAAGATTATTTATGGAATTCAACAGCTCTACGCTTGCAATTGATGCCAGAAAACGTTACCGTTTATTGAGGGGCGATTCCATTTAACCTGAAGTATTAACCGTAATGATATATTACAATGTGACAATCATCATTGATCCGGAAGTTGAATCTGACTGGATCAACTGGATGAAAAATGTGCATATTCCTGAGGTGTTGGCCACCGGTTGTTTTCTTTCTCACAACTTTTGCAAATTACTGAGCGTAGAGCCGGAACAAGGACTCACTTACTCCATTCAATACAAATGTAAAGACATGGAGACTTATGAACATTACAAATCTAATTATGCGGCAGGGCTACAATCTGAACATCAGGAGCGGTTTCGGGATCGTTTTATAGGATTCAGATCGCTGATGGAAGATGTGTGAAAGCACAAACAGCCGCTTACCGGTTATTTGGTTATTTGGTTATTTGGTTATTTGGTTAATCGTAACAAGGCGGTGGCATAAAATGATGAGATCTTTCGCCCTCATTTACAGATAGAAATGTCATTTAGGGACTTATTTTCCCAGAGATATTCAAGTAAAACAACCGAATTTATTCCACTTTATTTTTCTTCTTAAAATAGAGGTAGAGCGGTACACCTGAAAGCATCAGGATCATGCCCATAAATGCTTCCCGGGGCTGCGTGATGATTGTATTCAATAGTAATCCAATACAGAATAGAATAAACAAGGCAGGAACCACCGGATATCCCCATGCTTTGTATGGTCGGTGAGCATTGGGCATTTTCTTTCTCAGTATAAAAACCCCTACAGCGCTTGCCCCAAAAAATATGAATACTGCAAATACTGCCATATCAGTAAGCTGATCAAAAGTACCCGAAAAAACCAGCAGACATGCCCAGATACATTGAAACCACATTACATTTCCGGGCACATGGGAGCTGTTTAATGTTGCCATGCTTTTAAAAAACAATCCTTCTTTTGCCATCGCATAATAGGGTCTGGCACTGCCATAAATAGTAGCATGCGTACAACCCAGCGTTGTGATCAAAATAAGCACTGAGATGAAAATCACGCCTCCTCTGCCCCAGATCATCCTGATCGCTTCAATTGCGGCAATCTGATTCCCTGCCGCATGGACAGCATTGAGCTGATCGATAGACAAAATGGCAAGGTAAGTCACATTGACAATCAGATAGATTCCGATAATTGTAAAAGTTCCTATTATTATGCCCTTCGGAAGGTTTTTGTGTGGCTCTTTAATCTCTCCCCCCAAAAAGCCTACGGAAGGCCAGCCCTGATAAGCCCAGAAAGCAGCCAGCATGGCAGTGAAGATAGCACTGATTGTGATCGGCTTATCGACCGGAGTAGAGAAATCAAAACTCTGAGCAAATTCAGCTTTTCCACTTGTAATGCCGGCAATCACGATAATACTCAGCCCGGTCACCACCAGCCACAGTATGATTCTGTTAAGATTGGCGCTGGATTTTATACTTTTGGTATTATAAATTGTTAATGTTAAAATGAGTACGATGGCTACCAATTTTGTAGTAAAATCCTGAAAAGGATAGAAAACTCCACCCAGTGAAAAATCCTGCATGGACACAAGTGTATCCGGCAAATCAACAACTGACAAAAGAGATTGCGCAAAGACATATGAAAGTGCGGCGATGGCTCCGGTTTGAATCACTGAAAAGTTGGCCCAACCATACATGAAAGAGACAAACCGGTTATAAATCTTCTTAAAATAAGCAAATTCACCTCCTGTATCTGCCAAAAGACCGGCAACTTCAGCATTGCTCAATGCCCCTAATAATGTGACCAGACCTCCCAGGACCCAGGCTATCAGTACCCAGCCGGAAGAACCCAGTTGATCAGCCATAGGTGCTACTTTCTTGTAAACACCCGATCCAATCACATTGGAAATGAGCACTACAACAACAAATCCCAATCCGAGGGATCTGACCAAGCCTGAATCAGAAGTTGATTTCAATTTTAATTCTTTAGGTGATAGATTTAATGCAGATAAGGAGTCTGGAATTTATGCCTCAATATTACTTAATATTCAAAGTTCATTCTCTGTTAAGTCGCAATAAATGAAAATTTCTCCTATTTCTATTTTTAAAAACTGACACCATCTTTACCAATGTAATTTTTAAATAAGCAAAAGCCTCTTCATTGATTTTAGTATCTTCGCCGCTCAATTTCAACCTCTGTGGGGTTGGTTTGTTAACTGAATAAAAATACCCGCATGGATTTTAAACTTACAGAAGAACAACTTGCTGTGAAAGAAGCTGCCAGAGAATTTGCTCAAAAAGAATTGAAGCCCGGTGCTATTGAGCGGGATAATCTTATGAGCTATCCTAAGGAACAGGTCAGAAAAATGGCTGAACTTGGTTTTCTGGGAATGATGGTTTCTCCTGAATATGGAGGAGGTGGAATGGATACCGTTTCTTATGTTTTAGCTATGGAAGAAATATCCAAAATCGACAATTCCTGCTCCGTCATCATGTCTGTCAATAATTCGCTTGTGTGTTGGGGTCTGGAAGAGTATGGAACCAGTGCACAAAAGGAACAATATCTTACAAAACTATGTACCGGTGAATGGATTGGTGCATTCTGTCTTTCCGAGCCGGAAGCAGGGAGTGATGCCACCTCTCAGCGCACTACGGCTGTAGACATGGGGGATCATTATATTATTAATGGAACTAAAAACTGGATTACCAACGGAGGAACTTCCAGAATACATCTTGTAATTGCACAGACCGATGTGGAAAAAGGGCACAGAGGCATTAATGCCTTTATCGTAGACACCAGCTGGCCGGGCGTTGTCATCGGAGCTAAGGAAGATAAGCTGGGTATCCGGGCATCAGACACACATACTATTATGTATAATGATGTTAAAGTTCCCAAAGAAAATCGCATTGGTGAAGATGGATTTGGATTCAAATTTGCAATGAAAGTATTATCAGGGGGAAGAATTGGTATTGCTGCACAAGCGCTCGGTATTGGAGCCGGTTCCCTGGAACTTGCAGTGGCATATTCAAAAGAAAGAGAAGCATTCGGTAAGCCGATCAGCCAGCATCAGGCAATCGCATTTAAACTGGCAGATATGGCAACAGAAGTTGAAGCCGCCCGATTATTAGTTTACAGAGCTGCCTGGTTAAAAGATCAAAACAAAGACTATGTTACTGCAGCCTCTATGGCTAAAGTATTTGCCTCAGAGGTAGCCATGCGCTCCGCAGTGGAAGCTGTGCAGGTGCATGGTGGATATGGTTTCGTGAAAGAATATCATGTGGAAAGACTCATGAGGGATGCCAAAATTACACAGATTTACGAAGGAACATCCGAAATCCAAAGGCTGGTCATTTCCAGAAATGTGCTGAATGGTGAATTGTATCCTGAATATTAATATCTGAGAATCAGGAAAAAAATGATTGAAGGTGGAGCGATCAGAGTAATATCACTTTTTGGAATACCGGTGAAAATTCACTGGACATTCGGCCTATTGTTTTTGTATGTGGGATATATCGGGCTGAGGCATGAAATGCCATGGCAATCAACCCTCTTATACGGACTGTTTGTGATTAGTTTATTTGTTTGTGTGGTATTACACGAACTGGGTCATGCGCTGATGGCCCGCAGATTTAATGTAAAAACGGTGGATATTATCTTATCCCCTATTGGAGGAGTTGCCAGACTCACTCATCTGCCATCCAATCCCAGGCAAGAATTTCTGATAGCCATAGCAGGTCCATTGGTCAATGTGGTGATAGCAATTATTGTTGGATTGGTCATTTTTGGCTTCCAAATTGATCTTTCACAATTTCTAGAGGAACGGGAAAAAGTCACCATACTTCCGGGAGATTTTTTACCATTGTTGTTAGTAATGAACGTGGTATTATTCTTTTTTAATCTGATTCCCGCCTTCCCTATGGACGGAGGCAGAGTCCTCAGAGCTTTACTCTCGATGAGATGGAGCAGGGTGAGATCTACATTGATAGCCGTCCGGATTGGTCAGGTGCTCGCTGTATTATTCATATTAGGCGGGCTATGGGTAGAACAATATGTATTGCCCTTCATTGGAGTGTTTATTTTTCTCTCTGCTGCCAATGAGCTGAAACATGTGAGAATGGATGATTTTCTAAGTTATAAGACAGCAGAAGATATTTATAGGGATCAGTTTACCGTCCTGTATGAATACGATCCCATGAGTTATGCCTGGGACAGAAGTAAACGAACATTAGAACCCTATTTTCTGGTATCCGATGTTTCAGGTCATATATCGGGTTATCTCAGTGTTCAAAGTATACAAAAAGCCATGCAAGCTCTTGACATGGATAGTTTTATTCAACAATACAAATCTACCAACATCGAATCCATCGATGCAGAAATGCCTTTAAAGAACCTATACCAGCTATTTTTCGCCCATAACTTCCGAATTCTTCCGGTTTATAAGGATGGAAAACTGGTCGGTGTGATAGATCAGAGAAGTTTTATGGCGTGAAAAGATTGCTGGTTGCTGGTTGAACACTTAGCTTCTGGCTTCTGGCTTCTGGCGAACAGCCGGGTGGGAGTTATGAGTGGGTGTGTGAACCCTATCCCGGCCTTTACCTTGAGAATGGAGAGGAAACTGGCGGGAGAAGAAGCTTCGGGTTGAGTGAGCAGTCGAAACAGGAGTGTAGGGGCGATTCATGAATCGCCCCTGCACTCCTGTTTTCTTGTTGTAAACACCGGCTACAAGGAAAGCCTGTGAAAAAGGGTTGGAAAACTGAGGTGATGAACTATTTAACTCCGATTATCCCTTGTCGCTGAACTAAAGAAGCCAATCCATTTTTGTCTGTTTTTTGTAAAGTTTATTAAGAATTAATCTAAATAAATTGGAGAATGTCCGAAGCAAAACTACATTTGCCGATAGTTATTTAGAATTAGTTTAGATAAAAACAACAAACAAAATGGACCCAATTTTACGCCCAACCTTATTATTTTACTTCATGATGATGATCGTCCTGAGTCCTTTGAGCGCTCAGGATACATCAGCCTATCTGCTGAATGAGCATCAGGAAGATACCATCAAAACCTTTGAAATGCCGCAGATCATGGTAGTTGGTAATTATCCCGGTGTGCTGAAGCAAATTCCCGGATCGCTTACCCTTATTCAACCGAAAGACAATGCAAAGACGCAACCATTCACGCTGAATGAGCTCATTCGCCGGGCTCCGGGACTGAATGTCACTGATGAAGAAGGCATAGGTCTCCGCATCAATATTGGCATTCGCGGACTGGATCCGGATCGCAGCAGGAATGTACTAATGCTGGAAGATGGAATCCCACTGGCGCTGAATCCTTATGGTGAACCGGAAATGTATTTCTCTCCTACTATCGATAAAATCCAGGGGATTGAAGTATTGAAAGGAAGTGGTCAAATTTATTACGGGCCACAAACCACCGGAGGAGTGATTAACTTCATCACTCAGGATCCACCGGATCAGGAGCAAACTCAGGTGAGGATCAAAGGTGGACAAGGCGGGTTATTCGCGGGATATGTTAGCTATGGCAACACTATTGGAAAAACAGGATTTTTGATCTATGGTCTCCACAAGCGGGCTAATGATCTGGGTACCATGGATTTCCAGCTAACAGATGTCGGTGCCAAAATCAAAGTTGAATTGAATGACAAATCCAGAATTGGATTGAAAATTGGAATGTATGACGAGCAATCCAATGCTACTTATATTGGTATTACCCGATCCATGTACGAAAGCGGAGACCAGGATTTTGTGAGAATGGCGCCGGGCGATCAGCTGCCCGTGAGAAGATATCACAGTTCTCTCACTCATGACTGGACTGTCAGCAATACATTTAAATTAAAAACCACAGCATTTGCATACACCACGACACGCAACTGGCTGAGACAAGAATTTTCCTCCAATCCTTCAGCTGCCAATCAAACAGGAGTAATCTGGGGCGACCCGAACATACCGGGAGATGCTGTCTATATGCTCAATACCTCCGGCAATCGCAACAGACAATTTGAAGTAGCAGGTTTAGAAACAAGATCTTCCTGGAAAACACAGTTTGCAGGCAAACAAAATACCCTGGACGCAGGACTTCGCTTTATGTACGAGCGTGCATTTGAACAATTTATCATTGGCGCCAAAGCGGATGCTGCAGCAGGAAACATGAGAGACAATGAAATCCGTACTGGATATGCCTATTCCGCATTTGTTCAGGACAAACTGGAGCTCAGCCCGAAATTCTCTATTACAGCCGGACTCAGATTAGAGGTGTTTGATTATGAAAGACATATCCTGAGAGGTAGATTTGCCATTAATGGCTCCAACCAGACACGTGATACCAGTGTCATCGCGTCCGATCTGACAGTTGCTATAATTCCAGGAGCTGGAATCAATTATGCGCTAACCGAAAACGTAACATTATTTGCAGGAGTGCATCGTGGATTTGCACCCCCTCGCGTGAAAGACGCCCTGACAGGTGAGGGAGCATCCCTGGATTTGGATGCAGAATTAAGTACCAACTATGAACTGGGATTCAGATGGGAACAGGCTCAGATATATCAATTGGGCATCACTGGATTCTTTATGGATTTTGAAAACCAGATCATTCCTGTCTCTCAATCTTCAGGAAATGTCAATGCCACAGGCCTGATCAATGGAGGTCGCACAAGACATCAGGGAATGGAATTAAATGGTCGTTTTGATTTTGGTAAATGGTGGGAATTGAAGGACAGTTATACCCTGGAGGCTGCCCTTACTTACGTACAATCTACTTATTCAGCTGACCGATTTGTAGGGTCAGAATTGACAAACGTGAAGGGAAATCAGCTTCCTTATGCACCTGAATGGTTGTTATGGGCCGGTATAGGAGCTGAGTGGGCATTTGGTCTGGGATTTCAGTGGAATTCACATTTCATGGCGGAGCAATTTACGGATGAGATCAACAGTACGCTTGCTTCAGCAGATGGCAGAAATGGCTTAATTGATAGCCGATGGGTGCATGATCTGACCATTTCTTACAAAGTTCCGGCCTGGAATACGGGATTTCATGTGGCGATTAAAAACATCACTGACGAAAGATACATTGCCTCCAGAAGGCCGCAGGGAATTAGAGTTGGACTGCCCAGATTGCTGACTATTGGAGCCGATTTCAATTTCTAAGGAACATACTTTTCGGTTTATCGCTTTATTTTGAAGGACGCTCTTCCCCCGCAGGTGGGAGGGGCGTTTGTTTTTTAGGGGAAGCTGCGAGCCATGAGCTTCGAGCCGCGAGCTTTGAGCTTCGAGAAAACAGCCGGATAGAAGCTTCAAGCCTCAAGTCGTAGATGGTGACCGAAGCATGAGTGTCACCGCTGCAAGCTGCAAGGGAACAGCCAGGAGAAGCTGCCTCCTTGTCTGCGCGTCAGCCATCACCTTTATATTTTCAAAGCGAAGCAATTGAAAATATAAAGACACTTGTGCCGTAGTGAGTAAAACGAATAGCGAGGTTCACGTTGTTCACTCGCTATCTAAGGACCTCGGTATCACCTTTTCATGGCTTGCTCCATGAAAAGACACTTGTGGTGAGGAATCGAACCATCACCTTTCAAACCGAAGGTGTAGAAAGACACTTGTGCCGTAGTGAGCAAAGCGAACCTCGGTATCACTTCATATCGACTATATTTCCGGAAATAGCTGCAACCGCCTTTACTGCTAAAGCCCTAATTACAACAAGCTCGCATAGGTCTCCGACGACAAGCTGGCGTCTCCTGACGCATTGACATAAGTTGCTACACACTCAGTAGATGGTGTGAGTTGATCGTTTATCGAGTACTGCCTCAACAGGAAAATTTGCAAATTAATTGGCGAACAACCAGTCTGCTACCCTCTAACTCGACCCAGGCGCGATACTCTCCGCTTTATAAACTTTTTTAAAAGACGGCAAATCAATTTTATCTTTTTGCGATGTAGCTGATATTATATTAATTGAGAATTCAATTCCAAGGGCATCTTCCATTTTCGCCAAAATGTTCCAATTTGGTTTTTTGTCTCCAAGAAATAATTGGGTGATGTATGAAGCAGAGGTACCAACTTTCAAGGCGAGTTCCTTTTTTGACATATTTTGCTTTTCCATCTCATTATCAATCCAGGACATGAAAATTAAAGACAGCAGGCTTGCTCTGTTTTCCAGCTTTTCTGCTTTTGTTTGGTGGTTAAAATCTTGGAAACCATTGTGAGTTTTCATCTTCAGTCTTTTAATTGATAATTATAGGATGCTACTCGTCGAATTATTTCCTTCTCCAAAATTGTTAGTTTTTGATTCTTCTTTTTTTCCAGAAGCTCAGCCGTTATGATGATTTGCTCATTGTCCTTTCAATGATGATGCTGACAATAAATCCTTGAATTTCGAATACTTCCGGGAAATGGCTTCATTGCAGTAACAAATTCACAGCCCTTTTCTATATTTTCCCGTCCATATAAATCCCGTGTTGCTCCGGCAGGGTGCTCCAATAGAAGTTTAACAATGTGCTCAAATTTTTTCATCATGCCTTTTTCACTTTTTAAAAAGGCAAGAATCTTCCCACTATTCTTATCATCAATATATATTTTACGCTTTCCATCGTCAGAACTATACATCAAGGTAGCACTTCTATTAAACACAAAATTAAGCTATAGGTTAATTAATCAAATGTTTTTTTACTAATTTTTTTTGGAAAGAAACTCCCCGCTTGGTTTTTGGACAAGCTCATCAGCTCCGAAATATATTGGTCCGTTGCTGGTTATCACCATAGCTTTGGGGACTGGTTGAACAGCCAGATAGAAGTTGTCATTGCTTACTCAATATCTCCTTCATAACACAACGATGGTCCGGGTCTCCTTACCAGGATCAAAAACCCGCACTCCATACACACACCCACCACAAGCTGGCGTCTCTTGACGCATTGAAAAAAGGCGCTGCCGACTCTGCAGATGGTGTGAGTCGATCGCCCAACGAGGAGAGCCGGCAAAACGAGCTTCAAGCCATGAGCCTCAAGCATAAAAAGTTGCATTCCCATCCCTTTTATGCTGAGGTGAGAAGCAAAACTCTTTCTTAATGCTTTATAAACTTTCCACATCCGATGCTTTCTCCGCTATACCGCAAGAAATAGATTCCTGTACTGAGTATTTCTGTATCTATTTTGCCATCATAAATACCCGAAAGTACAAGTCCGCCTAATTGGTTAAAAATTTGATACACAATGGGGCTGCCAGTAACTGAATGTTGATTATCTATCAGATAAATTTCATCGCGGCACGGATTGGGGTATATCTTAAAATGGTGGGTGGTGGTTTCATGAACTGAGACAGTTTCTTCTTCGCTGTAGATGTCTATAGTATTTACATGTTTACCGATGTCGGTCTGAAATCCTCCTGTGATATAAACTTTCCTATCAACTCCAATTGCTGAGACTACTCTTCGTGAAGTTGGCATATTTATAATCGTCACGTCTCCTGTGGTTCCATTAATTATTTCTACTTCTGAAAGCGAACCTGAAGACCCCTCATCATATCCACCAGCAATATAAATTGTCTCATCTGTTGCAGCAAGACCGAATCCGGTTTTTTTACTTGTCATTGAAGAATGTTCTAACCAAGTCCCTGATTCTGTGTCATATATTTCAATGAGACTGGAATATTTGGAAAACCCAATCGTACCTCCTACAACAAAAACTTTGTTACTAATACAAGCTGGATAGACCTGACTTTTTGCTTCCTGCAAGGTGTCCACGGACCAAGTTCCATTATTAATATCATAAATATCTACTGTGTTCTTTAGCCCTCCACCAGGTGTTCCTCCACCAATAAAAAGTACTTTCCCATTACAGCCAATTCCCTTAGAGAACATTTTATTTGAGATTAAAGAGGTGGACTCCCAGGATTCAAGTTTAGTATCAAAAATATCTACAAACCTATTGCGATTAAAGAAAATTTTATCTCCATATGAACACATATCGGATGCACTTACCAGATCTGGAAAGGTTAGCATGCTCCAACTTTCATTTTCTGTATCATAAACTTCAATCTTGTTTTGATTTTGTGCTGACACTGAAGTGTAACCTGCGAAGTAAATTTTTTTGCCTACCCCAACCGCAAACACGTATTCTCTTATTATTGATAGCTTTTCAATGGACCAAGTTTTGCTTGCAATATCATAAATGTCCACTCTTGTTCTCAAGGTATCTGCTGGTATGCCTGCACTATTTCCTCCAATAATAATAATTTTCCCATTTGCAGTTGCAATACTATGACCACTTCTGGCAATTGGAAGACTATCAAGAGTCCACTGTGCATTAAGGGACGTGGACAAGAAAAAGAAACAAATCACGGATAGTAAATGCTTTAACATACATATTGAGTTTTGAATATTAAAAAATATTTGAGATTCAACTTGTATCTAAGTCGGTATTTACTATTATAAAAGAGCGGATTGCAATAAGGATTAACGAGTGTAGCAATACCCGAAAATTGAATTGAAATTTATAATCTGAAATTATGCAATCGCTGATGTTACTGTGGATAGTAAAACCATTTACTTAGAGTTCCTGCGATTGCTGAGGCGTGTTATTTGACAAATATATTATAAGAATGTCAGAAAAGCAAGTTTAAAATTAGTGGGGAGAAGTAATAAGGCATAAGGAGTAAGGCATAAGAAAACAGCCGGAAAGAAGAAGCTGCGAGCCATGAGCTTCGAGCTTCGAGCTTCGAGGAACAGCCGGGTAGAAGCTTCAAGCCTCAAGCCTCAAGGGAACAGCCGGGAGAAACTGCCTCCTTGTCTTCGCGTTAGCCATCACCTTTATATTTTCAAAGCGAAGCTGCAGAAAATATAAAGACACTTGTAGCGAGTGAGGAACGAATAGCGAGGTTCACGTTGTTCACTCGCTATCTAAGGACCTCGGTATCACTTTTTCAAGGCTAGTTCCTTGAAAAAACATCACCTTTCAAACCGAAGGTGTAGAAAGACACTTGTGCCGTAGTGAGCAAAGCGAACCTCGGTATCACTTCGCTTCGACTATATCCCCGGGAATAGCTGCAAGTTGTCACCCGCTCTGCAACTAAAGCACAGGATGAGCTGCTATGTAAAGCAGGGTGGAAGTGTACAGCCGGGAATATACTCCACCTTTTTGGGGGCCGCTGTCAAGATTTCAGATCACATATCTTCAAGAGAAAAACCCCTGAACTCAAACTGAAAACCCTGAAACATCATTTGCAAATTTTCTGATTTTTCTTTGAGCTGCCGGAGGCTGATGTTTGACTTTTGCCGCTTTACTTCTGCAAACATGACATTTTTTGTATGCTCATTTACTGCCACAATATCTATCTCGTTTTGATTGTTTCGCTCCCAGTAAGTTCCAATTATATTGAATTGCATTTGCTCTTTGAGCTTATCGATAAAATATTTTTCCAGGATATATCCGCTGTAGGTGGAATATTCCCGTTGAACCAAATCATGGAGATAATCGAGGTTACCAATTTCCGCAGCTGTCCTGTATTTGTAGATAAATCGAAACCAAAAATTCAAAAAATTGTCATGAATCCGATATTTCAAAACGCGGGTATTAGGCTTGGCCAACACAGGACGAACTTTCTTTACCAAGCCAAATTCTTTTTCCAGGCGCTCAAGAAATCCCCCGGTTTGCATGTTCAATATAGATTCAATTTCTACTCTGGAGGTTTTTCCGGATGCAATAAGTGTCAGGATAGAAAAGTAATTACCATAGTCCTTCCCAAATTCATCTATCAGAACATTCTTCCCTTCATCCAGAAAAAGTGAATTTTCTGAGAAGATTTCCCGTAATATGGAAGAAAGCGTGAGTGCATCCGCCTGAACAAGCCATTCCACATACTTTGCAACCCCTCCTGTTACCATGTAAAATGCAAGTAAGTCTTCATTTGAGTAAGCAGGAAAGTGGTCACTCATAATTTCCTTAATAGTTGGAATATCAAAAGCCTGAATATGCATTCTTTGTGTAGCTCTGCCAAAAAGTGGTTCTTTTGCATCTTCGAAAATACGTGTCATCATAGAATACATAGATCCACAAGCAATCAAATTTATCTTACTTTGATCTTTATTACTATCCCATATATGTTGCATGTCGCTATAAACGGAGGGATTAACCGATAAAAACTCCTGAAATTCATCCAGTATCAATGTAAAATGGAGTGTTTTGGACAATTCCATTATGAAACCAAACAAAGCCCTAAAAGTCTTGAAATCACCAAATATGGGAACATTCAGTTTTTGCTGCACTTCCATCACAAATTCGCTGCAAAGTAATGCTTCATTCTTTTTAGCAATGAAAAAATAAACAAAAGTGTTTTTCTCATTTGCTTTTACTAAAAGGCTGGTTTTGCCAATTCTTCTTCGTCCAGTAACGAATGTCAATTGAGCTGTATGTGTAGCTCGTTGCTGGATCTTGTGCAAATGAGCCATCTCATTTTTGCGGTTATAAAATTTTTTCATAATTATAGTAATCTGCGTTACAGTAACTGCGGTTGCGATATCAAAGATATGCATTTCAACTGAAGTTGCAAAACATCAGCTTCAGGCTTCAGTCTAACAGCCGGGTTGAGGTAGGCTGCGCTGTGGGATACGAGTTGAGATCGTGTGTGAGCTGCGCTTTGCTTGCTCGTGTGAGCGAAATCTCCTTCGTCGAATTCGCGGGATGTGGTTCGCTTAGCTCACGGGATGAATTGTGAGTGGTGTGTGTGGCAACAGCCGGGATGAAGAAGCTGCGAGCAGAGAGAGAACAGCCAGCTTCTAGCTGCTAGCTCCTGGCTCCTGGCTGAAAAGCCGGAAGAAGGTGCCTACTTGTCTTCGCGTCAGCCATCACCTTTATATTTTCAAAGCGAAGCTGTAGAAAATATAAAGATATCACTTTTTCAAGGCTAGTTCCTTGAAAAAACATCACCTTTCAAACCGAAGGTGTAGAAAGACACTTGTGCCGTAGTGAGCAAAGCGAACCTCGGTATCACTTCGCTTCGACTATATCTCCGGGAATAGCTGTAACCGTCTTTACTACATAATCCTCCTAATTACAACAAGCTCGTTAGGGTCTCCTGACCTGGATTAAAAACTCGCGTTCAGTACTTACACCCACCACAATCTGGTGTCTCCGGACGCATTGAAAAATGCTGCTTCAGACTCTGCAGATGGTGTGAGTTGATGGTCTTTAAGAAAACAGCCTGAAAGATGCACGAGCTGCGAGATTAGCCGAAACAACTGTGTAGGGGCGATTCATGAATCGCCCCTACACAATTTTTCAAACAGATTTATAAAGCAAGTCAGGCCTTTTCAATATTCTCTTTACAGGGATATGTAATGTCTAACTCAAATCTTGATTCTTTCTTCTCCGGTTTCTTTTTCCATGGGTTTACCACAAAAAACACACAAAGGGCAAGGATACCGACTAATGAAAGAATAAAACCATTTTCATCACTGTAATATCCTATACTGAAATGATAGAAAATTGCCATTAAAGAAGCAATCAATCCGACACCAACAAAAAGCCATTTAAAAAATACTACCAGCTTATAAGCAGTATATACACCGTTTGGGGTGAGCTCATCATCCTTCATATCATGCGATGTATCCTCAGTGTTTAGAAATAGCTTGGGTTTTTTCAATGTTGCAAGGATGAAAAAATTTTCACCTGCATCCAGCAGGAGCGCTCCTATCTGTAAAAATGCAAGGATTTTAAATGCTCCCGGTAAAAAACCAAGATCAGAAGACACATGGCAGCACATGATGGCGACAGAAGTGTATGCGGGAAATATGAAAACAAAATCCAGATATAGGTTTGTTCTCAGGTAATAATTGGTTGTTTTTTTCACATTACCCTTGGGTTTTTTGGCGTTTTCATATTCTCTTGCTATGCTGGTCATTATATAAGCATAGTACCTGGCACTTGTCGGAAATTCAATATCCAAAATAGACAAGCTCCTGACAGTACTCCATCGTGTATATTTCATTTTTGCTGCTGCTTTTGACATAAAGAATGTCAAAATTATTATCAGAAACAAACAGAGAAGGAAGCTGAATTTCATATCGATTATAAGTAGGTACATGGCAGGAAAATTAAGCGTTTGATTGAATATTCATTTTTTCATACATATCCATTCTTTCCTCCTTCATGATGTCCCACTGGCTTTCAGATTTTACATAAGTTTGAGACTTTAGGACGGCACTATCAGCTTTAAATCTTTTTAGAAATTCAATGGCTGCAACTACACCACTCATAAACAATTGTATTTTTTCTTTTTCAGACATAGAGAATTTTAACCAGTTGATAAATCCTACATTGACTGAAGCTATATTCTTTTTCTGAACCCTATTTTTCTGAATGTAAGCTTTGTCATAGTGATTTCGGGCTGCATTAAAAATATTCCCTATGAATTCAAACAGGTTCCATGTGTCGGCATTTCCATTGGAATGTGCCTCTGACCCATCATTCAAATCAATACCAATTGTAGGATATCGGGGACATTTTACATTTGCATCTACATAGATATCCACCGGGAAATTACTCAGTATTCCTCCGTCAACAAGCCGGCACTCTGTAGGAGGATTTATACCAAAAAAATTGTCCCAGGGCTCCGGGTTGTTCTTCTTATTAGCATATTTTATATCCTTCACATAAAACGATTCAAAGAAAAATGGAATGGCCATGGAAGCTCTGACAAGTGAGGCAGCGTCATCCATAGGATTACCTGTTTGACAATTAAACAATTCCCTCATCCGGGGTAATTCAATTTTATTTCCGGTACATAATTCCGAGGTGATTACTGTCACAGCTCCTTCCAAAGGTGGATTGTTACCGGAATTGCCAAGGTATCTTACAGGATCTACTGTCAGGTCCAGATTAGCAACATAAGCTGCGATTCTTTCCAATTCATCAGTAGTCATTTCCTTCTTCCCCGGATCAAAATCTTTCAGGACTTGTTTCATCCATATTAAAAATGTCTCTCCGGGATTCAGGCCCAATCCTGCCTGTTTGAATCTATTCCAAAGCATCATCAGCATAGCTGCTGCCAGTATACCTGTTAAAACACATATAAAGCAAATGATAAAAGAGATTAGCTTTACATTTTCATGAAAATACCCATTGAAAGTGAGGCCTATAAGACTTACGGTCAAAATAAATGCATAGACAAAAGTAAAAATTCGTATGATCCTGGACGGGTCCTTCCATTTAGTAAGAAGCCTCACCATTGTCTTTACGATCAGGTGTCCATCTACAAAGTCAAACAAATTTTTTCTGACTAATAGCCTGAGTAATCTGATGGATTTCTCCTCATTTTTATCACCCATAGCGCTCATGAGTACCGTATTAATTGCTCCGGCACTGGTCCCGGCCATCCTCAAAAAACGAATACCCATTTTCTCCAAAACATATGTAAAACCAATCAGCGCTACTCCCCAAACGCCACCACCTTTCTGAACTAAATCGATGTATTGATTTTGATATATATCCCTGACATCAGAAATATAAATTTCCTTGTTTTCATCTTGCAATTCATCCCTGAATTGTTTGAGCAGGGGCTCAGCATTTGTTTCAAAGCATTCAACATCATTTGGGGTTATGGGGATTTCGGTAGAAGGGTGCATTGGATGAATTTATATTATTCAAAATGATGCCCCTTTATGCGTACTGTATGGCTGTAAAGGTATTATGAGCTTCAGCATTTTGGTAGCGTAGAAATACCTGATTTTTTTAAACGCAAAAAGCCGCGGGAGCAGGGGGCTCTGGCGGCTTTTTTGTAAACGTTATGGATTACATAATCCTACGTCCCGATATTATGTTTTAATTACTCTTTTATTCTCCCCGGCACTCCTGCTACTTTTTTACCATCCGGAATATTAGAAATAATCATACTCTGTCCACCTACAATTACTTCTTTTCCGATCTCTATTCCTTGCAATGTTGTCGAGCCTATGCCAAATTCTACGGCTTCTCCAGAACTTGTATGCCCTCCTAAGTTGACTCCGGGAGCTAAGCTGGAATATGAGCCAATATTACAATGATGCCCCAAAGCGCAATTCATATTGATGACGACAAAATCGCCTATCGTGGATCCATAATTAATGCTGGTCCCGGGATAAATGATACTTCCTTTTCCAATTCTGCAATCATTGGAAATCCAGGCATTTTTTGCGGTGATAGAAGGGTAAGAAATAGAAGAATTAACTGATAACTTCTTGATGAGCGCTTGCTTCACTTTGGGAAAAGCAATCCCTATAATCACGTCAAAATCTTGTTGATCCAAAAGCCAGTCAACAGTTTCGATCACTTTATACCCACAAAATTCTTGACCTTGTTTATTCAAATCATCATCCACAAATCCGAATATCTGATCGTCTAATCCGTAAATTTCAGGATTGGATGCCAAATGCCCTCCGACACTCCCTGCCCCCACAATGATAATTTTTCGCTTCATGATTCTGATTTTGGTGTCCCGGTAAATCGCGGCATGAAAACATCTTTACTGTTTTGGATGCCTTCTCTTTTGACAACTTTAAGTAAGGTCTTCCATAAAATTTTGATGTCCAGGAGGAAAGACCGATTGTTAACATACCAAATATCCAGTGCAAATTTCTGCTCCCATGAAATTGCATTCCTTCCATTAACTTGCGCCCAACCGGTGATGCCCGGCCTCACATTCATTCTCTTCGCTTGTTCACTGGAATACAAACTAACATAATCCATCAATAATGGTCTGGGGCCTACAAGGCTCATCTCTCCTTTCAATACGTTCCACAATTCCGGAATTTCGTCCAGACTGGAAGACCTCAGGAAGTTTCCAAATTTGGTCATTCTTTGTTCATTCGGCAAAAGATTTCCAGAAGCATCCTTCGCATTTGTCATGGTCCGAAATTTTACCATCCGGAATGGCTTCGCATACAATCCTGGTCGAACTTGGGTAAAAAACACCGGACTTCCCAATCGTCTTCTGATCAATATCATCAAAACAATGAATACGGGAGACAAAAACACAAGTAAAGCAAAGGCAGAAATCTTGTCGAAGATGAGCTTAAGCATACATTTTTTTATACGGCTCCAACAGGTGTTTCAACCCTTTTTTTACAGGTAATTGCCAAAGCAATTTGCACCAGTCATGATTACCCTCAATTAGTCCCGGACCTTTATCCGTAATCACGATATCCCAGCCGATGGATTTATTTTGAGGGTGCAAAATAGCGGCAGATTTAATCATGTCAACAGTCTCCTGCCAGAATGGAATTTGAAAACCAACAATTTGAACTCCGGTAACCGGATGCTTCGCTTCATCGATTTTTGTGATATCACTGTACACACCGGGGCCGTTTACGATTCCCGTTTGTTCGTCAATAGGAGCGGCTATATTCCCCGCTGCCATATTATCTACAGGGCTATTGATGGAAATTCTTAAGCGGCATCCCAGAAAGTGCACCTTATTTTCTTTATCCAGCTGAGTAAAGATTCTTATCGTATTGACAGCAGAAGGAGAAAGCGAATTTAAATCAGGATGCTGGTGAACAAACTCTTCTATCAGATCAAACTTGTTCTCTTCCATGAAGCTTATTAGGAATTTGCCATCCAGATCTTTTACTTTATAAATTTCTACGCCAATACCACAATTGCCATCTGCTGATTTAAACACCAATTTCCTTTCAGGATCTTTGAGCAAATCTTGCAACATCTGCATATCCTCTTCCAGCTGCTTTCTCGACAAAGATTGGTGCAGAAAAAACTTGCGATACTCTTTAAAAAAAATACGCTTGTCATCCAGAATGAATCTCTCTTTAACTGGATTCATGATTTTTTGAAATTCGTACATATAGCCGGTTCCTGCCCATTCCAGCCTTTCAGTGTGAGTCAGTTTATAGAAGTGAAATTGAAAATATTCGAGCAATGAAATATTGTATTTCAAGACGCTGGATTTCATTGCAATCCAGATACTGAGTTTGCTTTTTCCTGTTTGATGTTGGACATAGCTCATGAATTTAGAGAGCAGTGGCCAATTCATTTTTTTCAGGTAGTAAGCGAGGTATAGGAGTCGGGAGATCAATTTTGAAATTTAATGTTCCTGAATATTCTTATTTCTGAGTCGTGTGGGAAATTCCGGTTTGCCAATGATGGTTTCATTTCCGCCTTCTATCCTGATCAGTACATTATTCCTTACGATGATGTTCGGAAGATTGTTTTTTAGCAACTGAGCTTCTGCTATTTTACGAGCTTTTTGCATCGCTTGTTTGAGGTATAATATTTCTTCGCCAGGATTGATAACTAACCAAATTTAATAGTGAATTTGGGAATTCAATTGCTTTGGAAAGCTTACGATTTGATTTCTAATCAGGATCTTATTTTATTTAAACTGATTCAAGTAATTACTGAGTTCCATGTTATAAACCTCTTTCAATTCATTCCAAACTGTTTGCCGGGAAAATCTGCTACTTATTAATTCCCGTGATTGGGCAGCTAAACTCAGCCTTAAAGTTGGACTTGAAGCAAGCTTGTGCATGGCATCTTTTAGAATTTTAACATTTTTAACAGGCACAAGGAGACCATTCTGCGCTTCAATTATTATCTCATTACAACCATTAATATCCGAAGCAATGCAAGGCAGACCCATTGCTCCGGCCTGGATTAGTACATTGGGAAATCCTTCCCGATAAGAAGGAAAAACAAAGATATCAGAAGCATGTAAATATGGTCTTACATCATCCGTACGGCCGGGAGCACTTATATTTTTATGTGTCCGAATTTTTTCAAGTGTAGATTCAGAAACCGGGCCATTATCTTTTTCAAGAGGGCCAATAAGCAAAAGATGCATGTCCTGCCGTTCAGAACTTAACTCTTCAAATGCTTCTACAAGTTCTTCAATTCCCTTTTCTTTGGCAATCCTGCCGACAAAGCAAAATAACAGCGCCTGAGGATCAATATGAAGCTCTTCCCGAATCGCTTTTCTGGAATGAGCCGGATCGACTATTGATTCGGGGGAAAAATGATCAAGGTCAATTCCATTTGAACTGCCCTGAGCAATGACTTTGGTGGGAACTCCCGGATTTAGTTTTTCTTTTTTAATGATTTCAAGCAGTCCGGTTGAATTGGGGAAAATTGCTGTAGCGCATTTGTAGGTAATCTTCTCAGTAATCTTCAATATCCATTTTCTTAATCCCTGAGCTTCTACAAGGGGCATACCTGCTACGGTGTGTAATCGCACAGGTACTCCGCAAATTTTAGCTGCCATCATTCCCAAAAGTCCTGCTTTAGGTGTATGAGAATGTACTATGTGAGGTTTTTCCCGATGCAGAAATCGTATCATCTTCATCAATGCCACAAAATCTTTTAGTGGTGAAATTGTTCGCTTCATTTCAAGCTCAAACATCCGGACTCTTTCCCTCTCAGCAATTTCATTAAAATGCTTTCCATCATTCCCTGTGACACCGACCACTTCGAAGCATTCATTCATGAACTTCAACTGACCCTTCAGTATGATATTCATGGAAATAGGAACAGTGGTAATGCGAACTAACTTAGGCTTCAAAATTCTTTAAATACCATTTTTGAAAGACATAAAGCACCCACAGTTGGGAAGCATGGTTTTCCTTACCGCTCATATGTTCATTTATTAAAGACTGAATATAGTTTGAATTAAATATTCCCTGTTTCTCAATGCTCTCGGAATTCAGGACTTGCAATAATTCTGATTTTAATTCATTTCTAAACCACAAAGTCAATGGTACACCGAAACCTTTCTTTTTGAATGAGAAAACTTCTTTGGGTAACAAATCAGCAAAAGTCTCTTTCAGGATTTTCTTCTTATTTGATCCATGAATTTTGTACTGCCAGGGCATTCTGAATGAAGCATTTACGATTGATGAATCAAGAAAAGGAACTCTGGCTTCAAGTGAATGTCTCATGCACATTCTATCCACTTTTGTGAGCATATCTCCTTCCAAAACCCATTTAACATCTGTATAGAATCCTTTATCCATTTCACCACTTTTTTCAAGTGTATCAAAGGTGGATTTTACCAATTGTCTGGTCTCAGATTGAAAATCAGGTTTTAATAGAGATGATTTAATTGTTTCATTGAATCCTAAACTCATAAAATTATAGTGCAAATCAAAGGGTGATTCACTGCTATTTCTTATGAGTTTTTTTATTTTCCTCAGAGGAACATTTGTGTAAGAATTGTGAGGCGTAATACCAACAAGTGCTTTAACGGGTGCTTTAATAAAACCGGGAAGCATTGAATATTTCGCAGCATAATAAGGTGCGAGATATTTTTCATAACCTCCGAATAATTCATCTGCACAATCTCCGGTTAGTACGACTTTCACGTACTCACTGGCCATTTTTGCGACGAGATAGGAAGGAATTGCAGATGAGTCTGCGAATGGTTCATCAAAGTAATCAACTGCATCATCTGCACAATCCAGGAGATCTTTATAATCAACAATAAAGGAGTTGTGTTTGGTTTTCAAATGATTTGAAACAAGGCTTGCTCTGGAACTCTCATCATAAGCCTTCTCTTTGAATCCAATCGAGAAAGTATGAACCGGATCAGGTGATATCTCAGCCATGATTGCTGTCACGATGCTTGAATCTATACCTCCGCTGAGGAAAGAACCCAGAGGTACATCAGAGATCATTCTATCCCTAACAGAATCGAAAAGTAATGATCGCAGATCAGTCTTTGCAGCCTCGTAACTATTGTATTTTACTCCGGAATTTATTTGATCTTCTAATGAATAATACCGGTCAATTTTTACTTCTGCATTTTTGTCCAGTTCGATAAAATCTCCCGGAAGTAATTTACTGATTCCTTTATAAATTGTATAAGGGGCAGGAATGTAGGTAAGTGTCAGATATAAATTCAATGCTGTAATGTCGATTTCCTTCTTTTCCAACACATGAGTTATTGCCTTTAATTCTGAGGCAAAATAAAATCCGGTCTCAGTGCTCAAATAGTAAAGAGGCTTTTCTCCAAACCTGTCCCTTGCAATGAATAGCTTTTCGATTGATTTATCATATAATGCAAAAGCAAACATGCCTTCCAGTTTACTCAGCATGAGTGACATGCCCCATTTGAGATAGCCTTCTAAAATAACTTCAGTATCACTTTCAGTTTTAAAAGCCCGGCCTGCATTTTGCAATTCCTGCCTGAGTTTTTTGAAATTATAAATCTCGCCATTGTATACAATCACCTGCATTTTGTCCACAGAATACATCGGTTGTGCGCCAGTACTTAGATCTATAATTGACAATCGACGGTGACCCAAGAAAATATGATCGTCTGAATAGGTACCTGAGGCGTCAGGGCCTCTGTTCGTCAGGAAGTTTAAATGTCTCTCGGCAAGGTATTTATCTAATCCTCCTAAAGGGTCTAAGATGCCTTGAATTCCGCACATACTATTTAATCTTTGTTCTCATAATTTTCAAACATACATAGACTAATCCAGGCAATCTTACTTTGCAGAGCAAGTAATAAATTTTCCAATGTATAGCCAAGTACTTAAACTTGAATAATTTGTATGAATGTCTAATCTGTGGGTCGTTAAGACAAATTGAAATGTCGTTTATTTTTTGCTTAAAGGATCTTGTATTTCTTGGACTTGAAATACTAAGTCCAATATTTATCATTGAAATTGAAATTCTGTTATTTAATGCCTCATAGTATTCATTCCCTAGTTTAGAAGCATTGATAAACTCATTGATATACTTGAATAAATTTTTAAATCGAGGAAAGAGTGTTGAACCATGATTTTTTGTTAAAGAAGAAGAGTTAATCTTTAGATAATGAATCAAATGCTGGTGTAAATAAAAAATCCTTTCGCAACTATGGAAATATCTAATGTTAAATAATACATCTTCAGACCCAATAATTTTTGTGTCAACAAATTGAATATTATTAATTTTTATTATTTCTGATTTGTAAATCTTACCCCACGCTGAAGCAAAGCTGTCTATTAGTAATGGATTTTTTAACTCATCACGAATTGGGCCAACAGTTCTTCTTTTTAATTGATTTAATGAGTCGCCGTAAAAAATTGTGTCCTTACCGAATGCCCCTTGAACATTCAATGAATAATCTGTGTACTCGTTAATCGTTGGCCAGAAAACTAAATCAGCATTATAATTTCTTAGGGATTCAATGCCTTTTTCTATTGCATTTGGCTCTAGCCAATCATCAGAATCCACAAAGGAAATATAATTACCTTTAGCTTGTGCCAAACCAGAATTTCGTGCCGCTGAAAGGCCACTATTCTTCTGATTAACAATTTTAACATTGTAATTATTTCTTGCAAATTCCTCAATAATTAAATTTGAGTTATCAGTTGATCCATCATTTACAATAACAATTTCGATTTCCTGGTATGTTTGTATACTCAAACTATTCAAGCATTTTTGTAAATAGTGTTCTCCATTGAATACAGGAACAATAATACTAACAAGATTTTTCAAAAAGTTGCTGTCAATTTGATGAACATTGGGTTAAAAAATCAAGATATTTATTTGTAATTGAATCTACACCGTATCTTTGACTTGACTTGAGTGCTTCTTGGCCTAAATTGATTCTCACATCTTCATTTTCTATTAAATAATCAAGAGCTATAGCAAATCCTTTAATATCCCCGTCCTCTATGATTATTCCATTCACATTGTGATCTATAATATCACTCGGCCCAGCGATAAAATTAAAACTAATACATGGTAATCCTGCAGCCATTGCCTCTAAAAGAGCATTAGGAAATCCTTCACTTCTGGAAGGAATTGCAAATATGCTGGTCAGAGACATTAAGCTATCTATGTCTTTTACTTTTCCAAGAAATTCGACCCTCCCTTCCAGTCCAAGATCGTTTACAATATTCAAAAGTCCGCTATCGTCCAATCCGCTGCCGGCAAACACAAGCTTCCAATCTTTATTGTGAATGAGACTAAAAACCTCTATCAATCTGTCAAAACCTTTTAAATGGTCATTTAACCTCCCAATTGCTAATATTGATTTCCCCCTGATTTTATCAGAATGACGTACTATTTGCTTAACAGGATTAGGAACAACAGCTATAGGTACATGCATAGGTAACCATTTTTTGGCATACTCTGCTGCAATCTGAGTTTGTGAAATTGCGCCATTAGGCGGGAAAAGTTTAAAAGTTAATCTTCCAAAAAGATGAATATGAATTGGCCATTTAAATAAAGGACTTGATCGATCTGAAAAAACAAGTGGTGTTTTCAGCCCCAGAGTAGCTAACTTTGCAATTGATGAGTAAAAAGTACCGAAACCAAGAATTATGTCAGGCTTATTGTTTTTTACAATTTTTCTAATCCATCTTATTGTTTGAAGGATTTCTAGCTTAAAAGTGTTAAAGCCCTGCGGTTCACAAAATTGGATATTAGTATCTAAGGTAAAAAAGTGTTCTTGATTGAAAATGGAGATGAATAGCACTTTAATGTTTCTGGATGCCAATTCATTAGCCAAATTCACAGATGCTCTTTCAACGCCTCCCAATTTTATTGCGGGAGAAATAATGCAGATTGATTTAAGGTGGTTCAATTTATTTGTAACTCAGCTCCCTGTTATTTTGAACCTTATAGCTTTTAGCAAAATCTTCAAATGCCTCTTAATGGCATTCTTGTCCTTATAATTGTTCCATGTTGTTAGGACTTCCGGATGAATGGGATCAGATAAATAATTGTATTTAACTTCCTTAGTTGATATGAGATCGTGTTGATTATTAATATAGAGAACCATGTTTTGTCTGTACCACCAGAATATTTTTTCATTCTCCCATACTAATGGTCGCATAATATCTAATAAGTTAAATGAATTATTTTCGAAATGAGATTGCCAATAGTCTTGCCATTGTTCATTAAGATGATTCTCTCCGCCTTGACCTGGAACCGCAGCAGAAAAAAGAATAACATCACCTAATTTAACTAGGTCTTCTATGAAAGTAGAAGCTCGTTCTTTGCTTAAATGTTCTGCTACTTCTAGACAAACAACCAAATCAAATTTCGATGGTACACTGATTCTCTTTTCAAGATCCATTTCAACAAACTCATCTGTTGACAAATTGTTGAACAATAATTTTTTATCAGCCCATGGACCATCAATTCCTAAAACTCTAGCTCCATGCTTTTTAAATGTCGATGTAAAAGTCCCAATCCCACAACCTACGTCAACCACTGTTTTAGGTTTTATTAGCTCCATAATAATTGGTACTATTTCATTGGGGGCATCGTGGTTATGCCATTCCGTTTTATGCAAATATTTTGACTCCATTTATTTAGTTTATTATTTTTGCAATTATCTGGTTTTCATAATCAGAGTTATAAATATCATCGACATCTCTACCGCCCAAAGCTTCACTGGTATACTTACCTTCAACCTTAGTTTTTGAAGTAGAATTATTTAGGAACCATTCATATTCAATGTCTATATTTCCAATATCAAGAGCTTGATAGCCAACTTTAGCCAACTCATATGCAAGCACTGTTGCTGTTGGACCAAGTGCAATTAATATCAAACTACTTTTATCTTGTTTTGTAGCTTCCGCAAAAATTTGCTCATACATCGTATAGGCGTGATGTTTGGGGCAAAGTATTCTTGATATTGATGCAACATTATCAAAAAGATCATTTCCTACCCCTAGTCTGCTTTTTTCACCCTCAATTAAAACTATGGTTTGATTATTCCAAATCTTCTTTATTTTATTCAAATAATGAATCGATTTGGACCTGTCAGATACTTCATAATAAAATCTTGTAAAACTCGAGTTATAGTACGTTTTGTCTAGATTCAAATACTTCCTTAATCTTGGAAAGATCCATGAAATTTGACTCTTCCATAATATTCTACTTTCTAACTTTAAATCATTTATTGAATAATACCCGCTAGGTAGTCCAATCAATATTTTTGAATCATTAGAAGATAAAATGTTGATGAGTTTTTTTCTTAGATTTTGATCTTGTTTTTGGAAGGGCAAGTTTAATTTGTCGATAATATACAAAAATTCACCATCACCAAATCTAGATATTGAAACTTTTGATTGAAGTAAAAAATCTAAAGTCTCATCTATTGATTTCACTTTTGGTAAAGGCCAAATTTTAATAATTATTGGATAAACGAAAGCCAATATATACTTTACTAATTTACGGGGAAGTCTAAATGCCTTGTTATATCTTAAGTTCAATCTATTTACCTATTCATTTTATTAAAGAATTAACTCCACAATTTAAACCATAGCCTAAACATTAACAATCTCCAAATAATGTCTATATATTTTAATTGGCCATTTCTGAATTTTTCAACTAATCTCACAACTGCTTTTTTACTAATTTTACTTTCCAGGTAAAATTTATTGTCATCCATTAGATCATCCAACATATAGGATAATTCCTTTTTAAGCCACTTATAAATAGGAAGATCAAATCCCGTTTTAGGCCTGTTTAGTAAGTCAGCAGGAATATACTTATGAGCTATTTCACGTAAAATTTTCTTACTGGTCTGACCATCATGTTTAAAACAAAAAGGCAAAGTTGCCACGTATTCAATCAGTCTGTGATCCAATAAAGGCTCTCTTCCTTCGAGAGATACAGACATTGTAGCCCGGTCAACTTTGACTAAAAGTGAGTCTTTCAAAGCTCCTTTAACATCTGTAACAAAAAGAGTGGATCGAATATCATTCAGCATTGAATAGTCACTTTGAAAAACCGGATTTATTGCTAATTCATTTTTGGAAAATAGGTCCTGCATGATGAAATCAGGTATGATGCAGGATCTATCAATTAATCTCGCCAATTGATTATGAGGGGACTCCTTAAATACACGGGATACTCCATTTAATTTGTGTCTGAAGCTATCACTAAAAATTCCATTTGATTTAATGGGCCGATTGCTGTGGCCATAGCTGATTGAAAGGGTATCTGTTTTAATTTTTCAAATCTTTGGGGAATAGTTACATACCCATCGTAGCCTGCAAAGATTTCATCACCGCCATCTGCAGATAATGCAACAGTCACTTGCTCTTTTGCCAGTCTTGCAGCTAAAATCGTTGGAATGGCAGAAATATCAGAAGTTGGTTCATCAAAATAAAAAGGAAGGGTAGGTATAATAGATATTGCATCTTCCTTTGTACAATCATAGGAAGTATGATCAGTCCCAAGATAGGCTGCAACCTTACGAGCATGCTGTGATTCATCTAATCCGTCCGGAAATCCGATAGTAAATGTTTTCAGTGGTTGAATAGCATCCTTTTGGAGTATAGCTGTTACAGTTGAACTATCATAACCTCCACTTAAAAATAAACCTACCGGAACATCCGCAACCATTCGATACTTACATGAAGATTGAAGTAAGTAATGAACTTCATCTACTGCATCTTCATACCTAATGTTTAGTATTGGTTTGCTGTAGTAATCCGTTATTTCCCAATACTTCGAGATTGATATTTTTTTTGTTTCAATCGAAAATGTGAGCCAGGTACCCGGTTCGAGTTTATTAGTTTGCTCAAATATACATAGGGGCCCTGGTACATAACCATACTGAAAATATAACTGCATGGCATCGAAATTAATTTCCTTTCGGAATGAAGGATGCTTCATGAGCGGTTTGAGCTCAGATCCAAAAATCAGAATATCACCATCGAAATAATAAAACAAAGGTTTGACCCCTAATCTGTCCCGACAAGCATATAACTCTTGCTTCTTATGATCATAAATTACAAAAGCAAACATCCCGATAAAACGATCAACACATTCTTTTCCCCAGGATGCAAAAGACTTTAAAACCACTTCTGTATCAGATTCAGACACAAAATGATGCCCAAGCATCAATAATTCTTCTCTGATCTCCCTGAAATTATAAATCTCACCATTCAGAACAATGCTCCAATTCTGAAAATGCATGGGTTGGTTGCCTGAAGCTGAAGTGTCAAGGATGGCTAATCTGGTATGACCCAGCCCCAGGATGAAGATGCCCTGATCTGAATGAAAAGAGTCCTGATAATCAGGACCTCTGTGGTGCAATGATTCAGTCATTGCTTCAAGTAATGCCACTGAGCTATCGCAGTGGAAGTCCACAAACCCAAGAATTCCGCACATAAAAATTAATTACTCTGTAGTAAGTGTAATCCGAGTTGATCAGAGCTCATGAATTCAATATCCGGATACATCTGAATAAGGTTTTCAATGAGCTCCATAAACAATTCAATGTTTTGATCCCGGTTGCTTCGTTCAATTCCACTGCTGAAATTGATTCTATGCATACTGATGATCAGTGGTTTATGTGCGGCAAAAGCCAGTTTTGCTTTTCTTAAGGTTTTCTCAATCCAGGGATAGGAAGGTAAAGTAGCAGGTTCAAAGAAAATATTCCGAACTAAATATCTTTGTCCCCACCTATTTTTTCTGCCTAAAAATCTATATTTCTTTTTATATCCGTCTTGTCCCGGTAAAAGTTGTACTAACGAAGATTGTATGAATTGAATTCCCAATTCTTTAAATATTTTTTCATGTCTCTCATCCCATACATGACAGGGGGCAACAATTGTCTTCGATTTAAAACCAAAAACATCCTCAAACTTAGAATACCCATCAATAATGCTTGTTTTTACAAATTGAAAGTCTTTCTCATTTTCGTAATCAAAAGCGGCCATGAGGTTGGAACTCCTCCCGGATGGGACTTTAAAATCGATACCAAAAGCTTCATTATTAAATGCTAAAGTCAATTGAGTATTGTCTTTCTTTAATAATGATAACCAAGCCGGGACATTTAGGTGCTCTCTTCCATGGTACTGTGGTCTGATGTAACCTCCATCTATAGCAAGATTCATCGCAACATTTGTTCTGTTGTCCTGATCTCTATTCTGATAAGTATCAGTAAAGAGTTCATACTTATATGATTCAAATCCAGCTCTTGCTATAGCCTGAAATTGAGGATTAGTCATTATATAATTGGCCGTGATCACAGGAGTCTTTCCATAATTTTGTTTAATGCAATCTAAATTCTGAATCAGATATACGTAATCTTTGTCGAGTTCAAGTGCATCCAGCTTATTAAATGGATTTGAGTCAATCTGAATTCCTCCTTGCCTGAGGATTTCTCTTACATTTAGTGAAGGCATACGGATGGAGCCCCAATCATCAGATTCAATGACCACTATTTTTTTACCAATTCTACTTCCAGGAATTTGAGATAAAAAATAAAGTCCTTCCCTTAAGGTCATTGTCATTAATTATTATCCAGGAAAGAGTCTAAATCACTCACAGTAATAAATTCAGCATCCGGCCAGTTCTTTAATATACTTTTCAATAATCTATCAAGTGCTTTCAGTCCTTTTTCCCGGTTTGAAGGATCTATACCCCCAACAAAAGCTGCTCTATGATTACTGATAATTGCGGGAACATTATTTCTAAATGCCATAGCAATTTGAGCTAAACAGGAATCTACTCCATCAGAATCACCATACATATTTGGCTCAAAAACCGAGTTTCGAACGAGGTATCTGAGACCGGCAGTACTTTTTTGCCCTAAATAATGAAATCTATGCTTATATTTTCCTCTTCCTTTGGGCATTTTTTGCCACAAAGGAACATCAACCCATCTGATTCCTTTTGACTTAAGTGTAGGCTCTAAATCAATATGATATTTCTGAGCGGGAGGAGTAAAATAACACGCATCATAATTCAATAACTCCTTAAATAATTTTAGAGAGGATTTCACTATTTTCTTATGCTCTTCAATTTCTTTGGTCTCGAATAAATCAAATGCAGCGGATAGATGCAATTCATCTTTATTTTCCCAGTCGCCATTTGTTAAATAATAATAGTTTAAATTAAATGCTTCACGAGCAATCGAGTTTTTATCACTTAGCATATTTAACCACCAAAAAACATTCAAGTGCTCTCTCCCATGAGACTCAGGCTTGAAAATTCTTAGCCTTTGACCTTCGGAATATAAATCAAACACCCGGTTACTCGATGGTTGTCTGTTCAATGTTTCAGTGAATGGTTCGAAATGAAATTCTTTAAAATTAGAATGCTTAATTTTTTCAAAATTAGGATTAGCTACATTAGTAACAGCAGTTAATACTGGATGGGCACCATTTTTATCTTTATATTTCATCAAAACTTCAAAAAGGTACTCTAAATCTTGATTTGATTCCAGGGTATCGTAACAATCAAACCTGTTATCAGTACTTATTATTCCTTTATTTAATAGAGCTTGCCTGCCCTGTGCAGAAGATAATCTCACACTACCCCAATCATCTGAGGTGATAATCACTAATTTTCTGCTTGAATTATGGTGGAATTTATAAACTAAACTTTTGAGAATACTTTTGATCAACTTAATAGTTCCTTTATTGATATGATTATTGGTTCTGTTGCTTCGAAGAAATATGCCGTTACAGGATTTGCTAAAAAAGTAGCAATTGACATTCTGTCTAATCCGACTCTCCATTCAACTATAAGATAAAATATACCCAGAATAAACAGAATAGGCTTCAACCACTTAAACTTGTAAAGTACAGGGTAGTAGGATTGAAGAAGAATAATAAACAATAAGAGAAACATATAAGCTACTCGCATAAATCGTCCACTATCACCAAATGTAAATGATCCCATCAAGAAACTAAAAGCAGAGAAAAATAAAACAAACTTCAAAAAGAGTTTTATATTTTTCGGGAGCACTTCACTGTACTTTGAAATCTTCAAATACAATATAGCAATAAAAATTAAGATAAATGTAGATAGTGCATTTCTATAAATTGCTGCATACCAATTTAATTGTGAAGTATGGTCTGTCCTGTCTTCTAAATAATCCACATTTCCATAAGAATCAACTTTGGAATCTATAAAAGTAGGCAAGTCTATGGCTATTTGAGTAATATCAATTTGTATTTGTTGTATTGAAGCAAATATAAAGAAGACTATAAAAAAAAATCCGAGAGGCAATCGTTTTGTAAAGAAAAATAATAGTGCTATGGGGACAATAATAAGGAATGAAAAGTGAATAAAAGGTGTTATTAGGATCCAAAATATTGACTTCTTTGAATCATTAAGAAAATATTGTGATACAGCATAAAAAAATACGTGACTAGCAGTCCACATTCTCCATCCATTAATCTCCCAAATAGAAATTGTAAAAGCGAAAAGAATAAATAACAAAATACCCAATGGAATTACTTTTCTGGCTTGAATTGACCTTACCAGGAAAATATTCTTTGTATAAAAATAACCAAAAAATAAGGCCAGAACCATGAAGAGAATGCGGGTATCACCAGTAAAGATTGATACAATATACAATATCGCAGGTTGAACAATTTGAGTATTCCCTTCCCAAAATGCCCCGTCAAATCCTACATATTCTATGAAGCCCATTGAATTGGCATCACTAAACTGCCTTTCTATCCGTTCTGCGTCAAATGCATCTGAAACGTAAGTAAATGTAAATCCATAGAAGCCTATAAACATCCAAACAAAAATCCAGGAGAAGGAAGACCTATAATTTCTGATGGCTAAGATCAAACTCATCAATGGCCATATTACAAAAAGTATTAGTTTTTGCAATTGAAAATTATCAGCTAGTCTAGTCTGCGTTTTCAATTATTACTAACCTGGTTTATCTTTTCTAATAATAAATTAATGATACTTTCAGAAGTAAATTCCTTTTTAAGCTGACTTCTCTCTTCATATGTAACCCTTTGGTTTTGCTTTTCGAAAAGCAGATTTAATTGTTGGTAAATATTATCCACTTTATTTTCCGAAAACACCATTGTTTTTTTACAAGATTTAAGCAATAACCTTGACGGGCTATTTACAGGTGTTATAGCCAGAATTAGTTTATTATAATTAAAGTACTGAATAATTTTAGAAGATAAGAAAACATCATTTTTCAAGTCGGCATCAATATCTACAAGCACATGAGCGCTTCTAATATAGAGTTCCGGATGATCAGTCCAGGGAATAAATTGAATATACTTTAAGAACTGTTTATTTATATCCAGATTAAGGTTGTGAATTCTGCCGACAAATTGAAGATTTGAATGTGGGTGAACATTCAAAAACTTTTCAAATGCTTTGATAAGCGCAGCAGGATTTCTTTTGGCATATAGCGTTCCCAAATAAACTAAATTAAACCCATCATTTGTGGCGGGCTCGTCTTCAACTTTAATATTATGAACGGGATTGTACATAACAAATGACTTTGTTTTAGCTGGTACTTTCAAAATATTAATTTGGTAATCTAACATAGCAGAATTTGTAGAAGATATCAGTGAAGCTTCTTTATAATAAGGTTTGATATGCCTTTTTAAAGCCCATCGTAATAAAAAATGCTCACCCCATCCTTTAGTTGAAGGTATTGGATCCAGGCCATGCAGGAGATAGGGAATACCAAATTCTTTATAAATCTTTCTACCTAACGCATAGGTACGAAATGCATAAGCCGAGCCTATACATATTACAAAATCTGGTCTGCTCTTGCCAATTAGAATACTAGCTTTCTGAAAAGCGATTTTAGCCCAGGACTCTCCGGCGGAATCCCTATTAGAAAAAATTAGATTTAACTTCCATAATTTACTATAATCCAATCCATGTTCTCTGACTTCATGTATACTTTCTTGCTTTAAGCTTTTGCTATTATTTTTGAGGCAAATGACAGAAAGCTCAATCTTTCTGGAGAACAGCTCTTCAAGTAAGATTTCGATTACCTTACCAGAAGCTGTGTCACCAATTTCATTACATATAACAAGCAAATTCATCTATAAGTATATACCGGATTTTGATCCATCCAATCTTTCAACTCTACAAGCATGGCTTTAAAAGTAGGAATCTCAAAATTAAATTTTACCGATTTATTCAGTGATTTGTTGACCTTATATTTTCCATCGGACACTATTTCCAGGTCTGCTCTGCACCATATTTCTTTCATTAGAGAAAGAAGTTCAAATTTAGAGATAGCCTCTCCATTAGTAACTTGAAAAAGTCCATCCAATTCTGATTCAAGAATTTTTTCAATTGCTTTTGCACATTCTAAAGTTGTAATTCCCCCCCAATATGCACTAGTGTATCCGTTAATAATACCTGTTTGATTTGCAAACCAATGAAAGAGACCTTCTCCTTCCAATTTCAATTCAGGGCCGATAATGGAAGTTCTAATTGTGGCAGCATTTTTAGCATCTAATTCTCCTAATGCCTTACTTCTTCCATATATGTCATCAGCATCTTTGAATGCATCTTCCGCATAAGGCCCATTTTTTCCAGAGAATACACAATCAGTACTAATATGGATTAATTTCGCAGAAAAGTCATTACAAATTTGAAACAAAGCATGAGGAAAGTATGCATTCAAAAAAATTGTATTTGCAACATCTTTTCTGGATTCCCTTATTAAAGCACCAATACAATTTATAACTACATCTGGTCTAATTTCAGAAATTACTTCCTTGAGGCGAATTAGGTCTCTTACATCGCAAATAATGTCATTGTGATTAATCTTTTTTGAAAAAACAGTTCCTACAACATCGTTGGAAGCTGATTTTGACAAATATTGGAAGGTAATATGTCCCAACATTCCTGCTGCACCAAGTATCAATATTCTTTTCCGTTTCATAAGACATTTTTTTTCCAGACTGTTCTATTTATATAGCCTGTATATGACATGATAACTTTTAGAACCTTCATGGAGACATTGTTAACATTATAATCTGCTACAATTTCAGGGTGAATATTTTTCTGGGCGAAATCTGTTACTATCTTGATAGCATTCAATATATTCTCTGTATCCAGACCACTCATGATAACGGTGCCTTCGTCCATGCCTTCAGGGCGCTCATGTGCCTGACGAATAGTGATTGCAGGAAATCTTAGTAGAGATGCTTCTTCCGTAATCGTACCACTATCAGAGACTACACAAAATGCATTCTGTTGAAGATGAATATATTCAAAAAATCCAAATGGTTTCATGAATTCTATAGAAGCCTCTTCTGGTTTGAAGTTAATTGTTGACAACTTAATTCTTGTTCTTGGATGGGTTGACACAATGATTCTTTTTTTAAAATATTGTGCCATTGATATCAAGACATTCAATAACTGGTCAAAATGCAAATCAACATCTACATTTTCTTCTCTGTGAATGCTAACCAGTATATAAGAATCCTTTGATAAATTCTCAGCTTTTAGTACATTAGAATTACTAATGGATTCCGCATGATAATCAAGGACTTCCTTCATTGATGAACCTGTTTTAACTATTGTCTCGGGGCGGATACCTTCTTGCATCAAATGATGTCTTGCCTGTTCAGAAATCACCATATTGATATCACTGAGATGATCAATAATTTTGCGGTTAATTTCCTCAGGAACTCTTAAGTCAAAACAGCGATTTCCTGCTTCCATGTGAAAGACAGGTATTTTACGACGCTTAGCAGAAAGAGCAGAAAGACAACTATTAGTGTCTCCATATATGAGAACTGCATCCGGTTGTTCCTTTTCCAAAACCTCATCAGATTTTGATATGATGTTAGCAATAGACTCGGCTGCATTTTTCCCAGCTGCTTTAAGAAAGTAATCAGGTTTTTTAATCATCAGCTGATCAAAAAATACCTGATTTAATTCGTAATCAAAATTTTGTCCTGTATGGACTAAAATATGTTCAGAATATAACTCCAACACACTCAGGACTCGCGACAATTTAATGAGTTCAGGTCTTGTTCCTACTATAGTGAGAATTTTCATTTAATTACAATTGGCTATTAATCAATTCTTTATTAACATATTCCAAGCTACTTAATAAAGAAATTGTCTCCTTCAGAGACAATCTTTGAGTATTGTGTGAATGATAATCTACAAATTCAGATTTTTGGGTATCCCCTTCTTCAAAGTATTTTGCATAGTTCAGGTCTCTGTTATCGGCTGGAATACAGTAAAAGTTATCATATTCTTTAGCAACGGCCATCTCTTCTCTTGTACAAAGCGTTTCGTAAAGCTTCTCTCCGTGACGCGTACCTATAATTTGAATATCTGTGTCGGATTTAAAAATCTCTTTGAGTGCGAGTGCAATATTGTGAATAGTAGCAGCCGGAGCTTTTTGAACAAAAATATCTCCCGGCATGGCATTTTGAAATGCAAATTCAACTAATGTAACAGATTCATCCAAAGACATCATAAACCTTGTCATCTCAGGATCAGTGATGGTGATTGGTTTTCCTTCCTTGATCTGTTTGATAAACAATGGAATTACTGAGCCTCTTGAAGCCATTACGTTTCCATATCTAGTTGCGCAAAAAACCTGACCGGTATTTGATAATAACCTTGATTTTGCTACCATTAATTTCTCCATCAATGCTTTTGTTTGACCCATCGCATTAATGGGATACACTGCTTTGTCGGTACTCAATACAATAACTTTCTTTACCCCATTTCTTAATGCTGCATCCAGCACGTTTTCAGCACCCAAAACATTGGTTTTGATTGCCTCCATCGGATAAAATTCACATGAAGGCACTTGCTTCAAAGCTGCCGCATGAAAAATAAAATCTACACCATTAGACGCATGGAGCACACTCAATGGATCCCTGACATCACCTATGTAATATTTGATTTTATCATTTTTATAAAAAACCCTCATATCGTCCTGTTTCTTTTCATCTCTGCTAAAAACACGGATTTCTCGGATCCCTGTATTTAGAAATTTTTTCAGTACAGCATTGCCAAATGATCCGGTTCCACCAGTGATAAGAATGGTTTTACCTTTTAATAATTCAGTATTCATATTAACTAAAGATTAGTGCTTCTTTTAAATTCAAAGAGTTTTACAACCCACTTATGAGTCCATTTATTTAAAAAACCAAAGTCGAAGAGCAAAACTCTATTATTTTTTATCCCTTCCTTGTAGTAGTATTTGTGTTTTAGCTTTATATATAATTCCTTGTCGCCTTTAAAGAATGCATATTCAAAAACAAAATTTTGCCTATTTCTTAATATCTGATGGCGAGTAAGAATGCCCAAGTTGTATTTATCGGCAAAGTATAAAGGAATCTCATACCCTTTTTCTACGAAAAGAAATTGTAACTCATTATTCCCCATTTTAGATCCAGAAACTTTATGGATTCTGTATTCTGCAGTTGAGTCAGGAATTACACCTATCCTTGACTTGATACCCATAAATAGCCAGAGAGGAGAATCAGGCATTTTCCAATTAATTCTCGTTAATTCTGGAATTTCTTTTTGGTATTGGTCAAATAAGCTTTTATAAAAGACAACAGTCGCACTCATTATTGTACCTCTGTCATGGATATAATCTTGTAGTTTGACCTCCTCCTTATAGTTTTCAATTTTAAAACAATCAAATTTTCTAGTTCCTTCACCTTCAAAATATTTACTATAATTGGAACACACCATTCCAAACTCATTATTATTCTCGAGAAAGTCTATTTGCTTTTGTAACTTATTTCTATCAGTCCAATAGTCATCCCCTTCGCATAAAGCTACATACTTTGAATTGCAATGATTTATCGTACTGGTCCAGTTTCCAACAATTCCAAGATTCTTAGAATTATAAATCACCTTAATTTTAGAAGGGAATCTTGCTTCATATTCTTGGAGAATGGATTTAGTTCTGTCCAATGAACAGTCTTCTCCTATTAATATTTCAAATTCGAAATTTGTGTTTTGTTCAAGAATACTTTCCAGAGTTTGCTCTATATACTTCTCTTGGTTGTAAGCTGTAACAACCACTGAAACCAGCGACTTAATCATTTTTAATTTTCAATTTTTAATAAAATTGCAAAAGCTATCTTCTATGTTTGTGGCTAAAATTAACCTTGCTTAATAGCAAGTTTTTAATATACATATAAGTCGACTCTCTAAAGATTTCACCTATCAAAATTGATACTACAAGCCCAGTCAGACTTAAAAAAATTAAATTCAAGACTGAATTTGAATCAAAAGGAATTGAAAGAAGATATACTAATACACCCGCAACGAGTGCATTAAAAAAAGTCGGAATGACATCGAAAATTTGATCTTTCAATTTATACCCCATAAGATTTCCGCCAATTGCACTATTTAATAAACAATCCAACATTGAATTGAATATTATTATATACAACATAACATATATCCCATGAAAAACACCAATAATTATTGATACTATTGCCAATGACTTTTTTATTACTTCCAACTTCAGTATTAAATCACCTCTTCCTTTGATTTTAATAATATTGATATTTAAGAGACTTGGCGGAAAAAACAAAGCTGCAATGCAAAGCAATTGTAAATATCCAATGGATTCAGCCCATTTTGGTCCTATAAGGACATAAATTAAAGTCTCTGAAAGTACAATCATTCCCCCCAAAGAAAGAAAAGTTAAATACATTGTCAGCCTCAAAATTCTTTTAAATGCATTTTTAAATTCTATAGGCTTATCCTGTAATTGAGCTAAAACAGGAAGACTAACATTACTAATGATTGAAGTTAAATTTTGCGATGGAAGATTCTTAAACATTTCAGCACGAGTGTAAAATCCTAAAGTTTGAACGGAAAAATATTTCCCGATTACCACATAATAAATATTCCAATAAACTTGATCAATCAGACTGCTCAGAAGTAGTTTACTGCCAAATCCAAAAAGTTCTTTGAAAGAGCTTAAACTAAAAATGAGTTTTGGTCTCCATGTGCTGAAAAACCAGAATAACCCAGACATTATAATTGAAGCTAATATTGCGCGATAAACCAAACTCCAAACCCCATACCCCTCGTAAGCAAGCACTACTCCAAATACTCCAGAAATTAATGCTGCAACAAAAGTAATTTTTGCTTGTATTTTGAAATCAACTTCTTTTGAAAAAATAGTTGTCTGAATAACTGAAAATGAATTAATTATCAGATTCAATGCAATCACTTTTACAAGAAGGTTTAGTTGAGGCTCTTCAAAAAAGTTCGCAATTAAACCAGCACTAAAGAAAATTAAAACATATAAAAAAATTGCAGTGGCAATATTAAAAATGAACACTGTTGAATATTCATTTTCTGTACAATTTTTTTTTCGAAGCAGCGCTTGCTTGAATCCCCCATCAACAAAAGTTTGGGCAATTACTATCAGCACTGAAACCATTCCAATTAGACCATAATCGTAAGGAGTGACTAGCCTGGCCAGTATGATCCCTACTATAAAAGTTACAATCTGATTAGCAAAACTACCTATAAAGCTCCACAATAATCCAGATAAAGTCTTGGACTTTAAATCAAACACTCGGAGTATTTATTCTTAATTTTCAACTCAAGTAACAATGGTTAAATATTGAAATGAACATTCCTACTTCCCGAACTTCCACCATGGCTTCTTTTCATCTTCTTCATAATATCCGTAGCTGTATCCAAATGAACCCCGATCATAACGAAGGTAGAAGTGTAAATGAGATTTCTAGAGTGTATCCCCCCTACTTCATCACAAACAAATCCTTCAGCTCCTTATTGCTGAGGTTGCCTATCCAGTTTTCGCCGGTGGCTACTGTCATTTCGGCGAGGGCTTTTTTGGACTGGATCATTTCATTAATGCGCTCTTCGAAGGTGTTTTTGGTGATGAAGCGATGTACCATGACATTGTTTTTTTGTCCGATACGGTATGCCCGGTCGGTGGCTTGCGCTTCGACGGCGGGATTCCACCAAAGATCATAATGAATGACGTGATTGGCGCGAGTGAGATTCAATCCCGTTCCGGCAGCTTTCAGAGATAATATGAAAATTTTGTCTACATGATTACCCTGAAAAGCATCCACCATTTCCTTTCTCTGTTTGATACTGCATCCGCCGTGATAAAACAGCGCGGGTTCGCCATATCTTTCGCTGACAAGTTGCTGCAGTATCTTTCCCATCTCTGCAAATTGGGTAAATACAAGTACTTTCTCACTACTCTCTACAATACTGTCGAGCTTATCAAACAAAAGGGAGATTTTTCCGCTCAGAGAAGGGTCCAGTATTTTGTTTTTTAAGAATTGAGCCGGGTGATTGCAGATTTGTTTCAATGCCAGAATCATTTGCAATACGAGACCCTGTCTTACAAAGAGACTTTGTCTGTCAGCAGGATCTATTCCATCTATTTCCCTCAGGGCTTCTTCCAGTGTTTTTTCGTAGAGCGTAGCCTGTTCTTTTGCCAGTGTAGAAAAACAGTCCATTTCCAGCTTATCGGGCAGATCTGAAATAATGCTTTTGTCAGATTTTAACCTTCGCATCATGAAGGGGCCTGTTACTTTTTTCAGCTTTTCAGCAGTTTCGTGGTCATTGTAGGATTCGATCTGCGAGGCAAAAGTATCCTGAAATTCTTTAGGAGTTCCCAGCAGGCCGCGATTGCTGTAGTCCATGATGCTCCACATCTCACTTAGGCGGTTTTCAACGGGAGTGCCACTCATGGCGATGAAATTGTCAGCTTCTATGGTTTTGATGGCCTTCGTTTGTTTGGTATCAATATTTTTGATATTCTGAGCTTCGTCGATCACCATGGTATGCCAGGGTATTTTTTTCAATCTCAATGCTTCCGACCTTGCAACACCATAGGAGGTCAGGAGTATATCAAACTCCGATTCTATTTTACGGTGTGTGCCATGAAAAATATGGATTTTCAGAGAAGGGGCAAATTTTTCTATTTCGCTTGCCCAGTTGGTCAACAGACCTGTAGGAGCTATAACGAGTGCTTTTTTATCCGACAGCATTCCGTCTTCCTTATATTTCAGCAGTGTAGCAATGACCTGCAGGGTTTTTCCCAATCCCATATCATCTGCGATGACCGAGCCAAATCCGATCCGGGCATTACGGTACATCCACGCATAGCCGCGTTGCTGATAGGGGCGCAGAGTCGCATGGATACCGGCCGGAAGAGGTATGTCCTTTACTTCGGTCAGTTCTTTTATCAAATCCCTGACTTCATCTGTGAGATTTACCTTAGCACCAAAGTATTCACCGCTTAGTGCAGAGCGCAATAATTGAAAAGAAGAGAGACCATCTTTAGTGTTAAAATGGCGGTGTATTTTTTCAAGTTCTTCTTTGCTTACATAGATATATTGGGTCTTATATTTAAAGAGACCCTCGGAGTTTTTCAGCATTTGCCTGAAGTCTGCCTCGCTCATCAGTGTGTCACCAATAGCTATTTGCCATTCAAAGTCCAGCAATTTGTCCAGGCGCAGGAAGGACTTGCCCTGATTCTTTTTGATCTTGAGACTTTGTTTGGGCTTGAGTATTTCGCGCAATGATTTGGGCAGAAGAATATCTATATCCAGCAGTTGGATGGCCGGAATCATCTGCATCAGAAAGGGAGTGAAAGTTTGTATATCCATTTCCATCCGCTGAGCTGTATTGGAGTTTATATACTTATCAAGACCAGGAATAAAACTGCTAAGCTGAGTCAATGACTGTAGAATATCATATCGTTGCGCTATGTATTCGGGCTTTGTCAGTATATCACTCAGAGCCACAGGAGCTTCCATAGATTTTCCTTTTTCAAAGACATTGATATTGATAAGAAAATGCTCAGTCTTTGTTTCCTCTACTACGATCTGCGGCTTGTAAATGCCCTGAGCGATGTAGTATTTTTGCAGCCAGGCTGCAATTCCTCCACTCAGTGAGTCCTCTCCCGGTTGTTTGAAATCGTAGTCATGTTTTCTGAAGAACAGGTCCATGAAAATATCCCCGGTATTTTTTTCCATCAGTACAGATATCAACTCTGTGAGGAAAACGGACAAGAGATTGGATGCGGGATTCCTGTTGATCGCTTTGAATTTTTCCTTTTCCTGCCACAGAAAAATTCCGGGAGGCAGAATATCCTGCAATTTGTTGCACAGATCATTGACCTCTTTACTCAGCAATGCAGGAAGCCATCTGACGGCATATTTCTTTTGTGTATTTCTGACAATTTGAGGCACGACTGCGCCATTTGCCAGCAGATGAAGTGCAAAACTGAAGACGGTATGCAGTGATGCAGTCGAAGGCTGATAATCCGGAGTTTTGTTACCCGGGATAGCGGCTATCTGCGTCAAAAACCGCGTAAAAGAAAAATCTTTATCATTCAACAGCACACGGGCTTTATAGTCCTCATCAATAGAGATCTTGTTGTCTGAACGCACGGTTATTTGCTGATCTATTTCAGCATACTTCAATATTTGTTCGAGGCTAAGTTTTCCTTTGATGATTTTTTGTGCTTTCCGGGCTACACTATCTATAGAGTCTCTGTACTTTTCCTTGAAATCACCATGTCCCTGATAAAACGGAGGATGCGCAGAGAGTAATGCGATCAGCGGGTCATAGATCGGCTGCAGTCCGGCAAAAGAGAGCTTCTGATATGCTTTTTCAGAATCAAAAGTTTCTTTCTTTTTGGATGCACCTTTTTCAAAGTAAAGATCCGAAATGGCCGGAATCTCTGATTCATTTTTCCTCACTATGATACCCCGCTTGTTCATCTCTTCTATGAGATCCACATTGTGCAGCTTGAACACCAGAAACGGATTGTTGTCAATTTCAGCGCTCACCTTATAAATGACAGCGGCCAGGTGTTTACAGGGTACCGCCCAATCCGGACAGGAGCACTGCATTTTAAAATCTGTCCACTGCCGCGGGAACACTTTGAGCTGCATATTCTCGGCGATACTCAGCACCTCCGGGTCCAGTTCCCTGTTGAGCAATTTTGATATGATTACGGGCCGTTTGACGAGCTCCTCTATGAACTTGGTGAGTTCCGGCTCAAAAAACGGAGGAAGAATAATGTCCACCGAGTAGGGTCTGGGTCGGCTACCGGATACTTTGGCATTGATCCTGTTTTCCGTGATTTTAATGGTAGTCACGGCGCCTTTGCGCGCATAGCTGCTTCCTCTTGGAAGCCTGTTGCTATAGTCTATATTGTTCAGGGAATTGAGCCATTGTCCTCCCCACCATGTTTTACCAAAACTTATGGCCATGTGATGCTAGTTGCTTGTTGTTTGTTGATGTGTTGATTTGCTTAAGAAACAGCCGCTGATTTGCTAAATGCTAATGCGCTGATTTGCTGATTTGCTGATTTGCTTAAGAAACAGCCGGGTGTGTGTCGTGAGTGTGGAGCAGATTTGCGAACGCGTTGATAGCTGATTTATGAATTTGGCGGTTTTGCGAATTAGCGATTTTGCAAATTGGCGAATTAGTGAATCAGGGTTTTTGCATTTTTGGCTGTTTAGCGGCTTTGCGGTTTTCCATCTTTCTTCATTGTTTCAGTGTAATGTAGAGGCTATTGAGCTGGTTGGTGATTTTTTCTACTTTATCTCTTAAGGTGTTATATTGATCATTAGTTAGAATTCCCAGATCGTTTGAGATGATCAAAAAATTGATTGTTTCGATTGCAGAGCTGAAAGCTATGTTGATAAATCTTGCTTTGTCCTTGTCCGATTTTCTGGTCATTCCCTCTGCAATATTGGCTGAAATACTAAGCGCAGATCTCCTGATTTGGGACACAATACCATATTTCTCTTCAGTAGGAAATTTATGGGTAACCAGATAAAGGTCTTTCACAAATTCCCTTGCAGTCTGCCAAACATCCAATTTTTCAAAGTAGAATTCTTTCATGCCTTTTGAATGCAAATTCGTTGATTTGATTCGCTAATGTGCTGATTTGCTTTGAACAGCCGCTGATTTGCTAATGCGCCAATGCGCTAATTTGCTGATTTGCTAATGCGCTGAAGAAACAGCCGGCAGAATGAACAGCCGCTAATATGCAGATTGGCGAATTAACATTTTGGCTGTTAGTGAATTAGCAATTTTGCAGCTTTTACATCTGACTTTAAGTCAAAAAATCTTCAAAATTCTCCCGATGGATGACGGTATATGAGGAATGTGGGTAAGCATTTAAAAAAGTATGAGGAGTTCTTACTTTAGCTGCCGGATTCCATTTGAACTCATATGCACTTAAATTGCTCCCATCAGTTTCCACGTAGTCTATTTCGTTTTGATCCTTTGTTCGCCAGAACTTCTGCATGGCTGAAATTTGTCTGTAGTGAAGAAATTTTGCTCTTTCTGACATCAGGAAATTTTCCCATAGCGAGCCGATATCCTGCCTTTTTTCAAGCTCATTAAAGCTGTTGATCAATGAATTTCTGATTCCATTGTCAAAAAAATATATCTTCTTACTGTTTTTTAATTCGTTTCTAAGGTTCTTGCTGAATGATCCAACCCGGAAGATTACATAAGCCTGTTCCAGCAGAATGATATATTTTTCCACAGTCTTAGAGTCCAAACTACATAAATTGCCCAATTCATTGAAGGAAATCTGGTTGCCTGTCTGATATGCCAATGCTTGTAAAAGGCTAATCAGTTTATCCGGTTTTTGAATCCGCTCCCAGAGGAAAATGTCTTTATATAAGTAACTGTCGGAGAGAAGCTTCAATCTCTCAATTTCTTCTCCCTTAAAACTGACAATCTCCGGGTAATATCCATAGACTAAGCGATGTGGAAGCAATCTTTTTTCTTCCAGGAGTCCATGGTGGTCTACCATCTCCTGAAATGATAAGGGAAACATTCTGTACTCCCATTTTCTACCTGTTAGTGGTTCGTTGACTTGATTTGCCAGGTCAAATGAGGAACTGCCTGTAACGATAAGTTGTATCTCAGGTATGGAATCTATAATTAATTTGAGACGAAGGCCAATATTTTGGATTCGTTGAGCTTCATCAATGATTACAATCTTGTTGTTACCGAAAATAGATTTTAAGCGGCTACCTGAAGCCGATGAAAACAATTGCTGAATATCTAATTCATCCCCATTTAACCAAAGTACCTTTTCTCTATTGGCAAACATCATTCGTAACAGCGTTGACTTGCCTACCTGCCTGGCACCCATAATGAGAATTGCTTTTCCTTTATTTAATTTGCCTTCTATTATATTTTCCAGAATCCTTGCTATCATATCTGATATTTTCTATTCAAAGATAGCTTTTTTCAGGATACTTCTTCAAAATACGCGATAATTTTGGAATGAAATCCGAAAAAGTGGCGATATATTTGGAATACAATCCGAAAAAGTGGCAATATATTTGGATTTGCTAAATGAACAGCCGGGTGTCTGGTAGCTTAGGGAGTTAGCAGCTTAGCGATTTTGCATTTTAGCGACTTAGCGATTGTATTACTTCCCAAACTTCCACCAGGGCTTCTTCTCATCTTCTTCGTAATATCCATAGCCATATCCGTAGCCGTAACCATATCCGTATCCATAACCATAAGAGCCACGTTTATTGAGCTTGACAGCATTAAGGATGATGTATGGACGCGGAAGTTTGCCCTGGGTGAAGATATCGTCGATGATACGGAGTTGTCCCTGCTTGGTAAGTCCCTGACGTACTACATATAATGAGGTGTCCACCCACTTGTGCATGAGGAGGGCATCCGCTACAAGACCTACCGGAGAGGAATCAATGAGTATATAATCAAATTGCTCGCGGAGCTTGATTATTAGGGATTCCATGCGTTCGGACATGATGAGTTCACCCGGATTCGGTGGGATGGGACCGGAGGCAATATAATACAGATTATCCTGAATGCCGGAAGGATGAATGATATCTTCAGGAGTCAATTCAGAATCTACGAGATAGTGTGTAAGTCCTTTTCCTTTGTTTTTGGCACCTTCGCCCAGATATTTCACCAGTTTGGGTTTACGTAAGTCAAGCTCTATCAGGAGTACTTTTTTGCCGGTAAGTGACATAGTGATTCCCAGATTGAGCGTGACAAAGCTTTTTCCTTCTCCCGAGCTGCTGGAAGTCACGAGAAATACCTGATTGAGCTGTCCGGAAGCTACAAACTGCAGATTGGTTCTGAGCAATCGGAACATTTCAGCAACTGCAGAACGGCTCTTTTCCTTGATGGCTATTTCGCCATATTTCTTGTTGTATGCCACTACACCAGCTATAGGAGTAGCTGTGATGGTTTTGATATCCTCTTCATTGTCCAGTTTATCATTGAGCATATCTATCAGATACACTAATCCCAATGGCAGGATTATACCTAAGCTCAATGCAATCAGCCAAATAATCTGGCGCTTGGGCTTCACCGGTGCAGCAGGATTATATGCGGCTTCGATCACTCTTGAACCGGCGACTGCCGCTGCGAGAGACAGAGCAGCTTCCTCCCTTTTTTCCAATAAATAGAGGTATAGATTTTCCTTGATGCCCTGCTGACGTTTGACTTCCAGCATTTCCTGTTCCTTTCTCGGAAGACTGCTGATGCGTGCCTGTATATTATTTCGGCTGTTACTGACCGCATTGCGACCTACCTGAATGTCCTTTTTAAGCGCCGCTACATTGTCCAGTATATTGCTTCTCAAATTAGATAATTGCTTTTCAAGTATGGCAATATTGGGATGGTTAGGGCCTAAGGTACTTTGAATACGTTCTCTCTCAATCAACAAATCATTGAATCTTCCAAGCAGGGCAGTTAAAGTGAGATTGGTCAAAGACATATTTGTCGGAACAAATTCGAAGGAATTGGGATTTGCTTTCAAAAATGTTTCGATGGATTCCAGGATTTCCCGTTGAACCTCAATGTCAATGTATTCCCTGTTGTATTGGGAGAGTTCCGTCAGCAGAAGGCTTCCCTGAGTGCTCATATCTATCAGACCACTGCGGGTCATGATATTTCGCACTTCAGATTCTACTGTTTGCAATTCATCGGTCAGCAGGTTCAATCGCTCATCTATAAAGCGCAGGGTGTTTTCGTAGATGCGGTTTTTATCTTCAATCTCCTTTTCATTGTACACATCAATCAATTCACGCAAAATATCCGATGCCCGCTGTGGCACGCCATCTTCGATGGCGATATCCAGCATGGTAGAATTTTTGCCAATTTTTGCTGCCTGCACCCGTCCTGCCAATTGTCTGGCCAGCTGGAGAGGATCTTTGATGTCAATGAATAGTGGATTTTCTTTTCCGTTCAGGGCTTGTCCTTCAAAGGTCTGGGAGAGGGTTACTTTGCCACCGGGGATGACAAGTACTTTACCAAATTCTCCTTTTTTCAGAGTGTCACCAATACTGAGATTATAGTTATTATTATCTAATTCTTCAATTTGTAAAGTTACCGTTCCCTTGAATGTAGAGTCGGGTACCCAGGACACAACTTCTACAGGAGAAAATTGATATAAATCGCTGTTGCGGATACGGCCCTTTTGCCAGTAACGATATTGCAGATTGAGGTCTTTGACAACTTCTTCCATCAGCTTGGAGGATTGCAGAATCAGTACTTCATTCTCTATATTCCGGCTACTGGCAGTGAATCCCATCTCCTTCAAAACATTGGCCTCTGATACCTGACCGGAGGATTTTTCATCCTTGATGAGTAGCTTGAGCTTCGCCTGGTAGGTAGGTGGGGTGTACCTTAAATATAGATAAGCACCTGTGAGTGTGATAGCCGGAAAGAGTATGAACAGGTACCAGTACCTGAGCATTTTCCAGAACAATTTCCTGAGGTCGATGGGGTTATCTTCCTGTTGGAGATTGTTGTCGAAGTCTGTTGACTTTTTCAAGATGGTCTTTTTTTATCGTGCATTTACAAAGATACTAAGAAAGCTTCGAGCTTCGAGCCACGAGCTTCGAGCTTCGAGTAAACAGCCGGAAGAAGGCTTCTGGCCGCAAGCTTCAAGCTTCAAGTGAACAGCCAAAGAAGGCTTCAAGCTTCTGGCTTCTGGCTTCTAGCTAACAGCCAGTGTGAGTTGTGAGTGAGAGTGTGAACCCTATCCCTAAAAATGGGTGTGAGTGTGGGTGTGAGTGTGGGTGTGGTGCATGAAAACTGCTTATTCAGCACTGGCTTTTCTCCCCTCTCTTTTCAAGAGATGGGTCGGGGGTGAGTTTTGCCCCGGGTTAGCTGAAAGCCTCGAACAGCCGGAAGAAAGCTTCGAGCTGCGAGCTTCTGGCTTCTAGCAAACAGCCGGGTTGAGGTAGGCTGCGCCTGTGGGCTTCGAGTAGAGATCGTGTGTGTCGCTGCGCGCCGTGTGTGCAGCCGCTTGCTTTGCAGCGGCTGCGGGATGTGGTTCGCTCAGCTCACGGGATGAATTGTGAGTGGAGTGTGTTGAGTGTGTATCTAATTTGATCTTCGAAGACGATCATTGGCTGTTACACATCCCGTGAACGAAGTGAACCACATCCCGCGCTTGAGCGAGCAAACAATGTACTAAATGTACATTGTGACCGAGCGAACCGAACATCAAACGAGCCCTGTCGAGTGCGGATGTTCGGCTTCGTTGCATTTCAACATGATACTCAAAACTTGCTCCCCAGTCCAGATCAACTTAGCAGCACACGAGCGAGGCGCAGCCGACGCTCACACACCGGGCCAGGAGCTCCATTCTAACGCGCCCTAGGCGCGCTACACCTACCGTTGTTACGAGTGAATTGTTTCACATTCCTCCCCGAGACGATAAAGTGACAATAATCGTAGCAACCGAAAGTACTCCGACTATGATAGATAAATATCTACTCGCAGGATCCGGAGCAGCAAGGATTTTTGCTTTATGTGGTTCAACGTAAACGATATCGTTTGGCTGAAGATAATAGTAAGGAGAGTAAAAGATGTCCTTTGATTTTAAGTTTAAGCGGCCGTAGTAGCGCAGATTATCTTTCTCGCGGATGACAAGGATGTTGTCCCGGTTAGCGAAAAGCGTGAGGTCACGGGCCATACCCATAGCTTCCAAAACAGTAATTTTCTGGCTGGGGATGGTGAAGGTGCCGGGAGCGTTCACTTCTCCAAGGACTGTAATTCTGAAAGATAAAAAGCGAACCTGTACGTTGTGATCATTGAGGTATCCTGTTGCACCAATTTTTTGAGAGACGAAAGCCTGTGCCTCTTCGATGGTCATTCCGTTTAATTTTACTTTTCCGATGACGGGCATATCCACCTCTCCTTTGGAATCTACTCTGTATCCCATCGGATCTGCTAAAGATGCACCTGCACCTCCCTGCATTTGTGCCTGCATTTGAGCCTGCACATTGATGGTATTGAATCGGGCCGCTTCTTCGATGTTGTAACTGAATACATTTATCTGAAGAATATCGTCCGGCTGGATGCGCACCTGCTGATAATTGGCGATGCTGTCGATTTGATTGGCTTCCAGGCCTTTTCCTTCTCTGAAGTTTACAATTTCTCTGTATTTCAGACAGGAAGGAAAGAGGAAGATGATCAGTGCGAAGAGGAGTAAGTAGCGCATAAGGGTATGTTTGAGAGTCGAAGTAAAATTAGTGGTTTTCTGGATGTTGGTTGCTAGTTGCTAGTTTGAACAGCCGAAGTTGAGGTAACTGCGCCATAGGATTCAGTGTAGAGACCGTGTGTGTCGCTGCGATACTGGATTCCTCATTGCGAGGGAACAGCCTGTGTTGAGGTAGGCTGCGCCTTCGGGATACGAGTAGAGATAGTGTGTCGGGCTTTGCCCGGTGTGTGCTTGCTGCATTCTGCAGCGCGGGATGTGGTTCGCTTCAAGATTCCAAATTAATTGGGAAGTGGGACATATTTCTGTCTTTTAAATTTCAATCAAGCAATTGTCAAGCTCACAGGACGAATTGTGAGTGGTGAGTTTGAGTGTGGAAACAGCCAGTGTAAGAGTTGTTAGTGTGCGTTTGTATTTTTTTGATTGTCGGAGACATTCATTGGCTGTTACACATCCCGTGAACGAAGTGAACCACATCCCACGCGGTCGTAGACCGCCAAGCAGCACACGAGCGAGGCATGAGCTGCTGGAGAATGTACTAAATGTACATTGTCCAGTAGCGAACCGAACAGCAAATGAGCTCAGTCGAATGCAGCTGTGAGGCTACGAATAAATAACAAAGAGACTATATATAATCTATAAACTCAGAACTGAATAACACACCGGGCTTGTTGGATCACTCTGCGCGCACCAGGCGCGTTACTCCCAAAAACAAGCTTCAATCTGAGGGAGCATCTTTGACGGTACTTTCACCTGAGAAAGAAGTTGCAAATGCTCCATGCGGTGGGCGTCGGTTCCGAGATAGCTGACGAGACCCCGTGAAAGGAGCCATTCCGCTTGTTGGCGGCCTTCTTTGCCGTAACGACCGGCGAAAGCGAGGAGATTCAATTGGAGTAAAACGCCATTTTCCTGGAGATCCTGCAATTTTTCCGGCTTGCCATAATAGTATGGGTAACGTTCAGGATGCGCCAGGACAGGGACGTATCCTTTTGTTTGGATGTTGAAGATGACTTCTTTCAATTTTTTATACGGAGCAAAAAATCCTTGTTCGATCAGGACATGATTGTCTCTGAAGGGCATCAGGACTTTTTGATCTAGGAGATCTTCAAAGTGTTCGTCCAGGAAGTATTCAGCTGCGAAGCTGAAGGATAATTGAGGGTGTTTCTCTTTTACTTTTTCAACTATGGTGTCAAATGCCTCTGAAACGGTGTCTCTGGAATTGGGATAAAATTCTTTGTAAATATGTGGAGTAGCTACTATCTTTTTGTATCCTGCATCTACCATAGTCCCAATCAACTCCATGCTGCTTTCTATGTCCGGAGAACCGTCATCTATCCCCGGCAGAACATGATTGTGCATGTCTGATTGCAGGATTTCAGCTGCGGGGAAGGAGATGAGAGATGATTTTTTGAAGAAGGAAAACATTGCTTGTTGTAAGATGAAAAGTCGTGACTAGTTGAACAGCCGCTTCTGGCTGCTGGCCTCTAGCGACTGGCAAACACCCAAAGAAGGCTTCTAGCTTCTGGCTTCTGGCCTCTAGCTAACAGCCAGATTAATAAAGAAATCCAAAAAGCCAAAGAGGTATTTTGTTACCAGCACCATGGATGATATCATCTGCGACGACGTATGAATTGGTAATACCTTTTATTTGGACTGATTTTTTGTTTTTTCCGCCAACCTCAAAAACATATTGATCATCTACAATAAAATCCCCTGATTTTGGATGTAAGACCTGATGACCGGCGTTGCTTAGTTGAGACAGAAAAAAGGTTTCTCTTATATTTCCGGAATCAGGTTTGCCATTCGCAAGGCAAGTAATAAGATTTGTATTGTGTAAGAATATTTTTTCCGGTTTATTCATAAGGCTTATGCCATGAGCAGCGGAGCGAAGGTTGTGGATTAGTTGCGCTTTTTCAAGTAAATGAAGCATTTCTAACAACCTAATTCTGGATGTACCTACCTGATTGGCCAACTTGCTAATATTTGGCATGAATGGAACACAAGTGGAAATAATATACAGAAGCAATTTTAATTTAGCCAGAGTGCTTGTTTCAATTGCTTTTGATTCCGGTAGATCATAATCAATAATAACATTGATTAGTTGATTCAATCTCATCGGATAATCTTCAGAACCTTCCAAAAAGAATGGATATGCACCGAAGGCATGATATTCTCTGATGGCGTTTAATGGGAATGGGACAATAGATAATATTTCATCTACTATTTCTGAATGATTATTTAAAATATCATTAAGTGCATATGAGGCTAAAGAGACATTTTCTTTTAAAGCAATGAATTCTCTGAACGAAAGTTCAGGTAATTGATACCTTAACATCCTTCTGCTCAGATCAGCTTCTGATGCCTGCAAAGCAAGTATTGAAGAGCCTGATATGGTCATCATTAGTTCGGAATGAAAATCATAGAGGTTCTTTACTTCAATTTGCCAGTTTTTATACTTATGAACTTCATCAATGAAAAGATATTTTCCTCCCAATCCTATGAATTCTTCAGCTACCTCACTTAGAGTATACTGTCTGAAGTACAAATCATCCAATGACAAATATAAAGATTGATCATGTGAAAGATGATTTCTGATTTGCTGGATCATAAGGGTTGATTTGCCCGTCCCTCTCGCTCCTTCAATGCAGATTGCTCTTGCGTTCCAGTTGATCTGAGTAGCGAGTTGCCTCACAAATGGTTTGTGACTTTGACGTAATAGGCCTCTATATTTTTGAATCAGTGCATCCATTGTATCTTCAAAGATACACTTTTGGTAATTTATTGTATCGACTGTGATACGTTTTGATAAATAATCTTGACGAAGGCTACTCGCATCTGGCATCTAGCTAACAGCCTGTGTGAGTTGGTAGAGAGTTTATGACTCAAGTGTTGCTTTACAGTGGCTAATGGCTGTTAGGGCTGTTCCAGCCAGAGGCCAGGGGCTAGAAGCTAGAAGCGGCTGCTTACTCGCCAGGAGCCTGATTCAGCGCCACTTGTCTTCGCGACCATTCGATCCAGGAACCGTCGTAATTGCGGACATTCGGATATTTCAAAAGCTGGGTCAGGATGAAGGTAGTCTGCGCAGATCGTGCGCCACTGTGGCAGTAAGTGACGATGTTATCTGAAGAGGTAATTCCACGCGATTCAAACAGGCTGTTTAAATCTTCTAATGGTAAAATACGTTTGTCGGAATCTGGATTTTGGTCAACGGTTTCCATGTAGTCCAGCCAAATGCTTCCCGGAATGTGGCCTGCTGATAAGGCTCCCTTTTTATTAAAAGCCCCGTCGAATTCTGCTTTGGTGCGGGAGTCGAGTATTACCAGATCAGCATTGGAAAGTTCCGTTTCCAGTTCAGATTGGGTGATGTAGAAATCTGCCTGGATGTCTGTTGGAAATCGAAATTCCTTTGAAGTTCTTCTGACCACACTGTTGCTGACTGGAAGCTTGTGCCGTTTCCAGTGTGAATAACCACCATTGAGCAAATAGGTGTTGTCAAAACCGCAAAAATGCAGGACCCACCATAATCTGGCTGATTCTGCGCAACCGTGGTCATCATAGATAATGAGTGTATCCTGTGGTGAAATCCCCTTATTCCCCAGAATTTTCTCAATCTCTTCTACTGATCGCATCATTTGCAGGGAATCGGAGAGTTCATCTCTCCAGATATGGATGGCGCCTTCTATATGCCCATTCCCATATTGCTCTTTCTCCCTTGCATCCACAAATAACAAATGACCTTCACTCTTTGACAATCCATTCAAATGCTCCACTTCCAGCAACTTACTCTTGAAATCCGGTGGCAGGACTTGCTGCTGACAAGCCAAAAGCGTCAGTACTGCGACACTTAAAAAAGTAAGGACACTGTAATATTTCAACACCGGATGATTTGAAAAAATTATTAATTTGAGGGCATGCCCACAAGCTTCGCCGGGATGTTTTAGAGTCGCTTGCAGCTACAAAGATATTGCGGGCTCACTTGTGGTCGCTATGCTTCAGGGCTCGCTGTTCGCTCGGTCCCCAATGCTTTGGGGACTGGCCCTCCGGGCCACCCTTTCGCAGCGCTCATGCTGGGGCCTCGATTCCGGCATCCGTGTCACGACAAATTCACCTACATAAACAAATTAGCCGATCTGCTTGGAACTTCTAATCGGGATAAGTCGTAAAAACGGTGACGTGACGCCCCTTCCTGGCTACGCCGTGGAAGGGGTGACGCCTTTTTGCTTCGCAAAAAGATGACATCTTTGACAGCTACGCTGCCAAAGGTGACGTCCCCATATTTATTATAATACACTTGCAGAATAACCAGGGACACTGCGTAGCTTCCTATTCTGCTGTTTTCGATTAACCGATCAACCCTTAACCGGGCAAACGGCTGTTTACCTCTTGATGTCATAATACGGAATTCGGTTTTATTGTGTACCTACGGCACACTAATTATTTCCATATGACCGGAGCTACCGATATTGTGTCCCTATGGGACTGACGCAAGATTCAACGCCTATGGTCTGAGGTTTTTAGACACAAAGTAATGCGCCTTTACGTGCCTATTGCCCCCGGCCGTTACCTGGCTGTTAACGATTAACCGCTTCACCGAATAACCGATCCCCGGCTGTTACCTAGTCTTCTAACCTCCTAAACTCCCCGGCTGTTTATCCTTCTAATTTCTGCCTTCTAACTTCCAAATTTCTAATCCAACTCATACCATTCATCGACTTGAAGGGTTTGGGGATTGCTGTATCCATAATGTTTGCTGAGATAATCCAGGATTTTGGGCTCGCTTTCTCCGAGGTCCCAGAGGCCCTGCGTTTCCTGCATCCAGACGAACATTTCTTTCCAGCCTTCGCGGGTTGCGCGGGTTTGGGTGAAGAGTTTTGGGGAATGGCATTGGTTGCATGTTACTTTAGTTACTTCCCAATGTGTGTCGATGATCATTCCGCTTTCGGGGTCGATTTGACCGATCTTTGAGCTGTCGAGTGGGAAGTCTTCTTCCTCTATTTTGGGAGGAGAGGCTACCGCTTTATTTTTATAATCAGTTCCCGGAGCACCCATTAATAGCCAGATGGTGACGATACAAACGAGAATGATCAGCCAGCCGAGACGATTGGTTTGCTTTATTAGTCGTTTTGTGATTTCGTTGTCGAGTTGCTCCATATTAAGAAATGCTTCTAGCTTCTGGCTTCTAGCTTCTGGCTAACAGCCCCTTGAGAGTTTGCTGCAAGCCCTGAAGGGGCGACATATATCAGCGAGGCGGTATAGCCCCTCGCAAAATAGCCACATGGATATACAAAACCCGCCTGTCGTAAAAAGGCAGGGTAAGTCGTCAAATTCATTTTTCGAGTAGTTATCAGTAAACATTAGAAACAGCCGGTTGTAAATTTAGATTTATTGTAAATGAATTAAAAATTCATAAAAAATTGGATCGAAGTCAAAGACTTCGACCATCGAGTCTGTGACGTTAAGAGTTGCTTTAAAGAGGAATTAGCTGTTTGGGCTGTTTCAGCCAGAGGCCAGGAGCTAGAAGCTAGAGGCGGCTGTTCACGCGACTTTGATGGCAATACGGTGACAAGAGTTATTGAGATATCCTTGTGGGTTCCAATTTGGGATACTGACAGGCTGGGAGATTCCTGCGCTGTCGGTAGCTTTGGCCCAAACTTCGTAGTAACCGGAGCCGGGAAATGTGAGATGCGCCGACCAATGTTGCCAGGCCAGGAAGTTGACTGCGGGATCCAATTGACAAATTTGCCAGGTGGCGCCGAAGTCGATGGAAATTTCCATTTTGCTGATGCTGCGATCGCCAGCCCAGGCATGTCCGCGGATGTCAAGGGTTTTTCTTTTACGGAGGATGCCACCGGACTTGGGGTAAGTGATCAGAGACTTGACGGGCATGGCTTCGATGATACGCATCTTGCCGGGGTCCACTGTTTCACCGGGAGCTACCGGGTGAATCGGGACAGCGTAAGATGGTGGTTTCATTTTAGCTCCATCGTGCACTTTATCTCTAACAGCAATTTTATGCAGCCATTTTCCGGACACGGAGGCAGGCCAGCCTCCAATCACCAGACGTAGTGGAAATCCATGGACTAGCGGGATATCTTTTCCATTCATCTGCCATGCTACAAGCGTTTGATCTTCGAGTGCTTTGCGGATGGGAACTCCTCTGGAAATAACTACTTTACTCAGGTCTCCGGATATATGCGTGTCTTTGCCGTAATAGCCTATATACTCTGCACCTGGCTTGATTCCTACAAAGTCTAAAATATCTTTTAGTCTTGCTCCGGTCCACTGCGCGCATGAAACGGCACCGTAGGACCATTGATTACCGCGGGTAGGGGGATTGAATCCTGCTCTTCCATTTCCTCCACATTCCAATACTAATTGATAAGTGTATGGCTTGAATTGCTTTTTGAGCTGAGCAAGGGTTAAAGACATTGCTTTTTTTACTGCTTCTCCTTCTATGCTCAGTGTCCATTTACCTGCATCTATATTTTCGGGGATCAAGCCATTGTTCCGGATGAACATTTTCTCAGCGGGAGTAATGTCATCATCCAGTAAATGTGCCGGTGTTTCTACGTTCAATGGTTTATCATTGAGCAGTTTCAGGTCCGGATGCTTGTCCTTTAGCGGGTCGATTCCAAGATCTTCCCATCCGACAGGTCTCCAGTTTTCGGGAGCATTGTTTCCAAATACAATTCTGGTTCCCAGGATCGTTGCGATCGCTGCGAGGGTGGATTTGGAGAGGAAGGAACGGCGGGAATTCAGAAGGTAGAAATTAGAAGTTAGAATAGTTGCTGGTTGCTGCTTTGAACAGCCGCTTTTGGAAGTTAGTTATTGGCTATTGGCGAACAGCGGGTTGAAGAAGCTGCGAGCCACGAGCCGCGAGCTTCGAGAAAACTGCCGGGTGGGGGTTCTGGGTGTGAGTGTGAATTGCCCGGAAGAAGCTCCAATTGTTACTCCACTTGCCTTTCATAGTACCTACGATAGTCCGGGTCTCTGACCCTGATTAAAAACTCACACTCAAAACTCAAACTCACCACTAACTGGCGTCTCCAGACGCAGAAGAGGAGTGCTGGAAGCAGTCATCAGCTGGTCGGAGTCCGATGTACTAGTCCTTACGCTGCTGGCTAGTATAAATTTGCCAGTTTTTATGAGTCAAATTCCTGTTTGGACTTTCAATGAAATTTACATTTCTTGCTGCCTATGACGAAAACTTGCAAATTCTAGCGGTACATTTCTTGCAGCCTATGAAGGAAAACTTGCAAATTGATATGGATCAACGGGATGCGATGCCTACTTCTTTTTTGCGCTAGCCATCACCTTTTGATGGTTTATGCCATGAAAAGACATCACTTTTAATGGCTTGCTCCATGAAAAAACATCACTTTGCAAGTCGCAGGCGCAGCAAAACATCACCCCGCTACGACCGATATCAGGAATAAACCTGCTGTGTCCTAGTCCGGCAGGTTTAGAAGATCGTCCAAATCCTTTGGCCTGTTGGATGCTCTTTTTGCGAGCTTCAAATGGTTAAGATGAATAACCCGGATTGCAATATTTTCAAAGATATGCACTTCAGCTAAACTAAAAGTTTCATCAAAATCAAGTCCTTTTACCGCAGTCATTATATCAATACTCAAAGGAGGTCTTCCGAAAGTGAAAACATCATCATTGGGGTCCAAAAATTTGTCTTCAGTCATATCGAACACAGGCATTTGAAATAGATTAAATGCTTGTTTTAATCTGGCATAATTTTCAGCATCGGGCTTAATCCACACATCCATATCACCCGTACTTCTGTTGTAACCATGAAGGATTACACTATATCCTCTAACCAAAATATACTTTACATGCGCCTGATTTAAGGCATCCAAAAAGGCAAGAAATTCCTCGTGAAATATACTATTGCTCACGTTTGCGCATTTTGAATGCTGTTCGGTCCATTTTGGGTGGATTTTCGGGGTCCAGATTCCAGGCTATCAGACTGAGATATGTTGCTGCCCTGATACGCTCTGCAGGGGTTTTAGTTCTCCAATAGGCTGTCTGGTTAGATGCTTCTTCGAAGGTTTGAATTTTGAAAGCAGTTTTGTCGAATTGGTAAGACATAAAATGGTTGCTGGTTGTTAATGGGCTGCAAGCCACAAGCTTCAGGAGAATGGCCGCTGGTAGCCTCTAGCTTCTGGCCTCTAGCTGAACAGCCGGTTGAAGAAGCTGCGAGCTGCGATTTTCGAGAAAACGGCCGTGTGTGGGTTGCGAGTGCGGGTGTGAACCCTATCCCTGCCCTTTCCCTTTCGAAGGGAAAGGAAAACAGCCGGGAAGAAGCTGCGAGCCAAGAGCCTCGAGAAAACAGCCGGAAGAAAGCTTCTTGCTTCTGGTCGCAGATAGAGACCGAAGTATGAGTGTCTCTGCCTCTAGCTGTGCAGCGGTGAGTAAGTTTCTGAGTGATGAGTTTGAAACAGCCATTTTGTATATAGAAGTGAATTTGTCGTCTATGAATTGCAAATTCATGAAATATTGAATCCAAGTCGCAGACTTGGACCATCGATGTTTAAGGAAAATTTGCAAATTGTACTGGATAGGCTATTAGTATGTTGCCTCTGTCCTGCTAGCAAAAGCGTCACTTTGACAGCTCGCTGTCAAAAAACGTCACCTTTTGCCGGAGGCAAAAAACGTCACCCCTTCCGGGACGGAGTCCGGAAGGGGCGTCACCGGAGCTACGACCTAAGCCTGCAAACCTAGGCAACATATGCACTCTATCTGTGGTACCAGGAATATACCCGCGCCAATCCCTCTTTGAAGAATACATCGGGGCGGTATCCGAGTAATTTTTGTGCTTTGTCGATGGAGGCAAGAGAGTGGCGAATGTCACCAGCTCTTGCAGGCCCATGAGTAGCTTCAATATTCTTCCCACTGATATCCTGAAGATATGTGATCATCTCGTTGAGCGTAGTTTGTTCACCGCAGGCGATGTTGTAGATCTGATTCAGGGCTTCCTGATTTTCAGTGAACAGGGCAAGTACATTAGCTTGAACTGCATTATCCACATAAGTGAAATCGCGCGAAGTGGCTCCATCGCCGTTGATTGTTGGTGAAGTGTCTTTTAAAAATGCTCTGCAGAATAAAGGAATTACTGCTGCATAGGGATTGTCCGGACTTTGTCTGGGTCCGAAAATGTTGAAATATCTGAGGCCGACATAATCTAAACCATAGGTCTCTTTAAAAACTGAGGCATATTGTTCTATTGTAGCTTTGGTCACAGCATAAGGAGATAATGGCCGGCCAATTTTATCTTCGACTTTTGGCAAATCCGGATGATCTCCGTAAGTACTTGATGAGCAAGCTAAGACTACTCTTTTTACACCGGCATCTACGGCTGCTTTCAGGATATTAAGAGTACCTCCTATGTTTACAGTATTTGTACGGAGAGGATTTTCAATGGAACGGGGAACAGATCCTAATGCAGCCTGATGACTTACCAGTTGAATGTCTCTCATTGCTTTTGTACACATCTCAAAATCGCAGATATCTCCTTCCAGAAATTCATATTTAGGGTGATCTTGAAAAGCCTCTACATTTTCTCTCAGGCCGGTCGAGAAATCATCCAATACCCTAACCAGAGAGACTCTTTGGTCGGAGAGGAGTTTTTCTACAAGATTAGTGCCGATGAAGCCGGCACCGCCGGTGATGAGGATGTTCATGTATTAGTTGCTGGTTGCTGGGTTGCTGGTTGCTGGTTGCTAGTTGCTAGTTAAGAAGCTGCGAGCCACGAGATTCGAGATAACAGCCGCTGTTGGCTTTTGGCCTTTGGCTATTGGCGAACAGCCGGAAGAAAGCTTCTGGCTTCTGGCGAACAGCTGGGTGAAAAAGCTAGGAGCTTCGAGCCGCGAGCTTCGAGAAAACAGTCGGTGAAGAAGCTACAAGCCGCAAGCCGCAAGGGAACAGCCGAACAGCCAGCTTCTGGCTACTAGCTTCTGGCATCTGGCTGAGCAGCCGGGTGTGAGTTGTGAGTTATGAGTTGAAACAGCCAAAAAGCAGCCATTTTGAATATAGAAGTGAATTTGTCGTTCATGAATTGCAAATTCATGAAATACTGAATCCAAGTCGCAGACTTGGACCATCGATTTTCGTAATAAAAAGCCGGATGTGAACAAAATGCCTCCTTATACAAACCTAGCTTACTTAAGAGTTGCTTCTGTCATGCAAGCAAAAGCGTCACTTTGACAGCTTGCTGTCAAAAAGCGTCACCTTTTTGTGTCAGCAAAAAGATGTCACCCAGGCCAGGCGCAGCCGTGCCTGGGCGTCACCGGGTCTACGACATAAGCCTGTTAGTGCACCAAAAATTGATGTTCTGAACAAACAACTTACTTCGAAATTGAAAATGGGTGTGCCGATTGCGGGAGATCTGCAAATGCGTGCTTGTCACCGGAATCAGTGATGTCTGATTGTCGGATGCGGTGGACCATGTCGATGGATGGTAATGCGTCAGAGACCGAAAATCCGGTACCATCCAGTATATTTTGATAGCTATGGGTATGTAATTCAGTAAATCCATCGCTGAACTCTAATGCTTCTCCGTCAATCAGGATATTGCGATATGTGCGTTTCCCGTGTTTGCTGATGTCGGGAGGCAGATGGTCCGCATTGATAGATAAAAACCAGCGTACATCTGCTTTCTCCAGGACAAGTTTGCCGGCGACGGAATCGTGGCTTTTTCTGTGAACTTCTACCTCCTGCACCGGACCAAAAATAGAGATCAGCATATCAAAGAAATGGATTCCAATGTTGGTGGCGATACCACCGGATTTGGATTCATCTCCTTTCCAGCTGCTGAAATACCATTTTCCACGTGAGGTTATGTAGGTCAGGTCAATGTCGTACCGCTTTGAAGTGTTGATTCTTTCTTTAAGAGCCTGAATGACAGGATGCAGTCTAAGCTGGAGAATGGGGTAAACTCTTTTGCCGGTTTCTGATTCCATTTCAAGAAGCGCATTGGCATTCCAAGGGTTGATCACCAATGGTTTTTCGCAAATGACATCTGCACCGTATCTCAGACCAAAGCGGATATGTGCATCATGTAAATAATTGGGGGATGCAACTACGATAAAGTCTATGGCATTCCCCTGCCTTTTAAGTTTTTCCAGATGTCTGTCGAAGCGCTCAAATTCCAGAAAGAAATCAGCCTCCGGAAAATAGGCATCAAGGATTCCAACGGAATCGGATTTGTCGAATGCGGCTACTAACTTATTTCCCGTATCACGTATGGCTTGCAAGTGGCGGGGGGCAATGTAGCCGGCGGCGCCGATTAGGGCAAAGTTTTTCATTTTAGGTTAAACGTGTTTTCGGATGTCTGTGCTGTAAAGGTTGTTTAACAAAAAAACCTCTTCAATTGCATTTTTATTTGTACCATTGGTTCAACCCACTTCGGGGTTGGAATTCTTTTTGTTTTCCAACCCCGGATTTTCATCCGGGGCTAATCGCTGGAATCGCCCCACTTCGGGGGCTCGAGCAAGGAGCTTATTTAGAATTGAAAACTACTGAAATTTTAAAAGGCCGGGGTTAACAGCCGGCAACTTAAAAGGTGCACAATTACTTCCCTTCTCAAGGCATCTACTTTCGGCCTTTTTCGTTCAACCCACTTTGGGGTTGGAATACTTTGTGTTTTTGATACCCCGGATTTTCATCCGGGGCTATTCTTTGGAATCGCCCCACTTCGAGGGCTCGGGTAAAGAGATGGTCGAAGCTTATTTTTTAGCTCGACTTCTATGCTTGCTTGCTTGTCGTCAAATTCAGATAGACACCTGTGTTACGAGCAGCTTGAAAAACTACGGAAATTTTAAAAGGCCGGGGTTAACAGCCGAACAGCCAGGATAACCGGGGGCGTTCGGCAAAAACGTTTTTAGGTGTTCGTGTGCTGCTTCGTTCAACCCGCTTCGGGGTTGGAATTCTTTGTGTTTTTTATACCCCGGATTTTCATCCGGGGCTACTCTTTGGAATCGCCCCATGGCGAGGTTCTTTTCACTCACTGCGCCATCTGCGGACTTCGGGGGCTTGAGCAATGCACTTATTTAGAATTTGAAAAACTATTGAAATTTTAAAAGGCCGGAGTTAACAGCCAAAGCAAAATCCTTCCTGAAATTACTCGAAATAAGACTGGACGGCGCTGATGATGATGTCCTGGATGTCGGGTGTGAGTTCGGAGTGGATGGGAAGACTGAAGACTTCGCGGCAAAGTTGCTCGGTAACGGGAAGGACGAGACCGGGTTTGGCTGATTCCTTGAATGCATTTTGATGGTGCAGTGGTACCGGATAATAGATCATACAAGGAACTTGTTTATCAGTCAGGTACTGCACGAGTTCGTCTCTTTTTCCATTTGTGAGGCGAAGGGTGTATTGGTGAAAAACGTGGGAGCTAAATGCTGATCGGACAGGGGTGCTGATTGCAGGAATTTGACTAAATGCTGCGTCGTAGTAATCCGCAGCTGTTGTTCTGGCAGTATTATAGTTGTCGAGGTGGCGCAGTTTGATTCGCAAAATAGCTGCCTGGATCGCATCCAATCTGGAATTGACACCTACTTCATCGTGATAATATCTGCGGGATTGACCATGATTGGCTACAATTCTGATTTTGTCTGCAAGGGCTGTGTCATTGGTGAAGATGGCTCCTCCATCACCGTAACATCCCAAATTTTTACTGGGAAAAAAGGAGGTGCAGCCAATATGTCCGATGGTTCCTGATTTGGCTACTCTCCCATCACTGTATGTGTAATCTGCTCCAATTCCCTGTGCATTATCTTCAATGACATATATACCATGTTTCTCAGCCACCTTTATGATTCCTTCCATATCAGCACATTGACCAAAGAGGTGTACAGGTACGACAGCTTTGGTTTTGGGTGTAATGGCAGCTTCAAATGATTCGGGGGTTAGATTGAATGTATCGGGATCGACATCCACCATAATGGGTGTCAGCTTCAGCAAAGCAATGACTTCAGCTGTGGCAACATAAGTAAATGCCGGTACAATGACTTCATCGCCAGGTTGAAGTCCAAGTGCCATAAATGCAATCTGCAATGCATCTGTTCCATTGGCGCAGGGGATGACATGTTTTACATTAAGGTATGCTTCGAGTTCGTCCTGAAATCCTTTGACTTCAGGTCCTCCGATGAACATGGTGGAGCGAATTACATTGAGAACTGCTTCATCAATTTCGGATTGAATTTTTTCGTACTGTGTTTTAAGATCGACCATTTGAAGGGGTCGGGAAGTAGTCATCATTAGAAGTTATGAATTATGAGTTATGAATTATGAGTGAACAAGCTTTCGAGCAAGGCTACTCGGCTACTCAAATCTCGAATGAAAGAGAAGTCACAGCCGTAAGCCGAAGCTACGAGCCACGAGCTTCGAGCTTCGAGAAAAACAGCCCGAGTTGAGGCCGGCTGCGCTTCGGGATCCGAGTAGAGATCGTGTGTGTCGCTGCGCGTTGCTTGCGCCGTGTGCTGCAGCCGCTTGCTTTGCAGCGTCTGCGGGATGTGGTTCGCTCAGCTCACGGGATGAATTGTGAGTGGTGAGTAAGAGTGTGGAAACAGCCAGAGTTGAGTTATGAGTTTTGAGTGATGAATTATGAGTTGGAACAGCCAGTGAAGGTTGTGAGTAAGGGTGTGAGCAGCCGAAAATAGCCGGTAAGACATGATTCTATATATGAAATTTGATCGTCGGAGACGATCATTGGCTGTTACACATCCCGTGACCGAAGGGAACCACATCCCGCGCGGCCGAAGGCCGCAAGCTCACACGAGCCGGGCAGCGCCCGAGCTCACACACCGGGCAAGGAGATCCTCACTAACGCGCCCTAGGCGCGCTACACCTCTCGGAGTTTTTCTCTTTACGCGAGGAAATCGTACGAACTACAAACAGCCCGAGCTCACACACACTGCATCAGCGATAGGAGCGGGCACGAAGCAGAGATGCATCACAATGCAGCTCTGCGAAGTAAAGCGGATAGCGCGACCCCGGGTGATATGCACATAAATTGCATGTTTTACCAGGATTGATTCTGCATATCACCTCGGGGGGATGCCCAAATAATCTTAAAAAAATAAACATGGCTTCGCCGTCGATCAGTCGCAACAAGATCTTCCCCCTATGGGGTAATGGCCGGTGTATGTGGTCGGCGTCATATGTAGTCGGCGCGCTTTTATTATCTAAAAGGGCGCAGGTATTTGGCGTCAATATCAAGGATGATGGCGCTGTCGAGCTGCATCAATTCTATGGATACGTATGATTTTCCTTTGAATGCGACCATACGGCCCCGCATGCCGGTCAGGTCTCCTCCTATAATCTCGAGCCAGTCTCCCGGCTCTATCTGGTCGAGTCGCACGATGTCTGCCTCTAAATGGCTTCCGGCAACCCGTCTGAGTAAATCTATCTGTTCCTGCGGTATGAGTGCTGGTGCTTTGTCGTGGCGGACGAATCCGATGACGTTCTCTGTCTCAAGTACACTTACATAGTCTGACTGGCAAATGTTTATCAGGACATAACATGAAAGCAAAGGCTTTTCTACTATTTTTCGTTTGCGGGTGTATTGACGGACAATCTGCTGCATGGGTGCATATGCAGTGACTTCTTTTTGCTGTAAATATCTGGAGACCAGGCGTTCACATCTGGGTCGAACCTGTATGGCAAACCATCGTTTTTCACATGAATCGAGCGTCCTTGTATAGGGTGATATGGATGCTGCCGTGGTCATAGTCGCCAATAGGTAATGGTATCTGAAAAATCTCTGGAATATACGCCTTTCAGGTCGAATAAAACAGGATCATCACTCATCAATTCTTCATAATATGTTGCATCGTAATCCATAAATTCCTTATGATTCACTGCGACCATGATGGCATCATATGGAGGCAGCGCAGAATCGATCATGGAAAGTCCGTATTCGTGAGCAACTTCATTGGGTGAAGCCTGGGGATCTATGATATGGACGTTCATGCTAAATCCCATCATTTCACGAATGAGGTCTGCTACTTTGGAGTTGCGGATGTCACTCACGTTTTCCTTGAATGTGATTCCCATCACGAGTACTTTGCACTGGGCAGGATTTTTACCTTTCTTTATCAGTGTCTGAACCAGTTTTTTGGCGATGAATGCGGGCATACCATCATTGATGCGTCGTCCGCTGGTAATGATCTGTGGATCCATACCGATTTCCCTTGCCTTGTGAACGAGATAATATGGATCAACGCCGATGCAATGTCCGCCTACCAGGCCAGGGGTGAACTTCAGGAAATTCCACTTTGTGCCGGCTGCTTCGAGGACTTCCTTTGTATCGATTTTGAGCTTGTCGAATATCATGGAAAGTTCATTCATCAGGGCAATATTGATATCTCGCTGGGTGTTTTCTATGACTTTGGCAGCTTCTGCTACTTTGATGGAGGAAGCTTTATAGATTCCGGCCTGTATCACTTCACCGTACACTTTGGCAATTTCTTCGGTTGCATCGGGATCTGAACCCGATACAATCTTGAGTATTTTTTCTACTGTATGTTCTTTGTCACCGGGGTTGATGCGTTCAGGAGAATAACCCACTTTGAAATCTGTGCCGAAGGTCAGTCTGCTGAGTTCTTCAAGAATGGGGACGCAATCTTCTTCTGTGCAGCCTGGGTAAACGGTGGATTCAAAGATGACAAAATCACCATTTTTTAAATGACGGCCTACGGAGCGGCTGGCCCCGAGGACAGGTTTGAGATCCGGCACGCAATGCTCGTCCACCGGCGTTGGAACTGCTACTATATGAAAATGTGCATTATCCAGTTCATTCTCGTCAGCGGTGAAGATAATATCACGTCCTTCGAATGCTGAGGAGTCCAATTCGCGGGAAGGGTCGATACCTTCCTGCATCATCCGCACTCTTTCTGCACTGATGTCAAAGCCAATTACTTTAAAATATTTGGCAAAAACAAGGGCAAGGGGAAGGCCAACATAGCCCAGACCGATGACTGAGATGGATTTTTCTTTATTTTTTAATGCCTGATAAATGCTCATTATTTGAAAAGTATGGTTTTAATGGGGGTCAGTGGAGTAGGTCTATATACGTAAATCGGGTGGATCGGCACTCCAGATCAGCAAATGATCATCCTTGGAGCCCAGTGCGCCGCTGCTGAGGAGTTCGGTTTCAGACTCTACAACAAGGTAGCGGATTTTGCGGGCAAGATGTTTTTCTGCTTTTTCTATGAGTTCGACCAGATAATTAATATCAATTTTTCCCTGGATAACGAGATCCATAACTGGGCTGTCTTTTCCTTTGGCAAAGCTTCCTGTGAGATATACTTTCTCCACTTCGCCGAGGCGGTTGACTACACGCTCGAGTATCTGATCGATGCCGAGATATTTGTGCAGTATATTCTGTATGTCTCCAAAAAGGGGATGTGAAGGATTCGCTCTAAAGAATTTTTTGTTGCCTTTGAGAAAGGAAGTAAGTAATCCGGAGCGTTCGAGGTGATTGAGTTCTACGCGAATGGCATTGCTGGAGTCGCCCATTTCGGATTCCAGTCCGCGGAGGTATCCTTCAGCATGCTGATTGAGGAAGAACCTCAGCAGCAGTTTGACGCGCATTTTGGAAGGTATGAGTGATTCAAGCATGATATTGAGTAAAAATATTGCTCAAAAACAAAGGTAGTTCTTTGTGCAATGTATACAAAGTTTATATACTATAAAAGTGTGAAAAAGGTTTGGGGATTATGAATTATGAGTTATGAATTATGAATTATGAATTATGAGTTGAACAGCCATTTTCGTGATAGGGCAGAATATTTCTTAGATGAATTACAAATTCATAAAGTACCTGATCGAAGTCGCAGACTTCGACCATAGGAGGCTGTTGGCGAACAGCCGGTGTGAAGTTAACGGTGCCGAGTGGAGCATCCTAATATGAGATAAAAGAGATAAGAGATAAGATGAGCAGCCGGGTGAGAGTTATGAGTTATGAATTATGAGTTGAACAGCCGGAAAGAAGCTGCAAGCTTCAAGCTGTAAGGGAAACAGCCAGCTGTTGGCTTTTGGCCCTTAGCTGTTGGCGAACAGCCGGTGTGAAGTTAACGGTGCCGAGTGGAGCATCCAGATATGAGATAAAAGAGATAAGAGATTAGATGAACAGCCGGGTGAGAGTTATGAATTATGAGTTATGAGTTATGAGTTATGTTGAACAGCATTTTCGTGATAGGGCAGAATATTTCGTAGATGAATTACAAATTCATAAAGTACCTGATCGAAGTCGCAGACTTCGACCATCGGAGGCTTTTGACGAACAGCCGGGAAAGAGTTATGAATTATGAGTTGAACAGCCAGAAAGAAGCTGCAAGCTTCAATATTCAAGTTTAAGAGTCAAACAGCCGCTGCTGGCTGCTGGCATCTGGCTCAACAGCCTGTTTGGGTGGTGTGTGTTGGGATGCAACTGCCCAAGAAGCTACATGATGTAATGTATGTGACCTGCCTGCTCGTATTGAGCGCTAGCTGTCACCTCCGAAATTAATTGGCTGCTAAGCAGTCAATTAATTTCGGAGATGTCACCTTCAGGCTTCGCCAGAAAACGTCACCCCTTTAAAGGCGCAGCCTTAAAGGGGCGTCACGCGGGCTACGGCTAAGTTCCGGCGTGAGCTGCTACAAACGGAGAAAAGAGACACGGAGTAGTCGTAAGAAAACAGCCGGGTTGAAAAACCCGTGAACTGAGTGAGCAGTCGAAACAAAAAAGTTGACCGGGAGGCGGGCAGGGACATAAAAATGCCCTTCCCAGGCTACATGAGCCTGAGAAGGGCAAAAGGTTATTCGATACTTATCAGAGTTTTACATTCGTAGTATCACTGCTTGTTCCTTTAGCATTGGTTGCGGTGATGATGATGACATTGTCTCCTTTATTCAGGCCAATGACATGCTCGAGTTTGCCGCTTACCGGATCGAAGCTGAAGCCCCTTTCCATTGTCCCATTGACAGAAAATGTAATCTGACTCACATTATTTACTCCTTTCAAAGTTGCCAGAACATTGGATGACGGCGGTTTATTCGGATTGAAAGGATCGGAAACAGGTCTGGAAGCAGATTCAATTTTTACCTCCGGAACAGGTAGTGCTGAAATCGTTGGATCAAATATCACCTCAATACTTTCTTTGGCAGATCCGGCAGGATTTAGCGCTTCAATTTCAATGGTATTCCTGCCAATTTTCAGTGTCAGGGCTCTGCTCAATAATCCCGTTTCTTTATCAAAAGTGACTCCAGCCTGATTTCTTCCATTGAGTATCAGCTTGATCTGATCTGGTCTGTCAATATTCGTCACTCTTGCTTTCAGGTCCAGACGGGCAAGTTCCACGCTTGTATTTTGAGGTGGATTCACAAATGTAATTTCCGGCTTTTCATAGTTGATTTCGTAACGCACTTTTATAGTTTGCTCAGAATTTCCATTTCCATTGTCAGCCACTGCGCGCAGCGTATTTTCACCGTTTTTCAAAGTCAGATTCAGGCTGTATTGTCCGGCTCTTAATATTGGAGTGTTTTGCAATTGATTGTTCAGATATATTTTAATCTGACTGCCTGAGCTGATATTGGTCACATTACCTGTGATTTTTATTGCAGGATCAGTGACAATTGCTCCATTTGCAGGAGAAGTAATCGAAAGAATTGGCAGCGCAGGTGCTTTAAATTCTACTTCTACGGATGCATTGGCACTTCCTCCTGAATTGCTGGCACTTATAGTAATAGTATTCCTGCCTGTACTCAAAACCAGATTACTCTCTACAGCTCCGCTGGCGGCATTGTATGTAAAGCTTGTGGTATTTCTACCATTCAGGCTTAGTGTAATCTCACTCTTTTGATTCACGTTTTTCACATTGGCTCTCAGGGTTACATTGGCAACAGTGCTCACAGACAGATTCGCCGGGCTCTGAATACTTACTACAGGGCGGGGAACAGCTGGCGCATTGCAAGTCAGTAATCTTTCATCACGGGATTCGCCGGATGGATTGCGGGCAATGATGATTAAATTACTGCTTCCCTCTTTGATATTAGCCTGAAAACTCAAACTGGCTGTATTAGGATTAAAATCAAAATTTGTAATTCTTGTCCCGCCAATCCTGATATCCAGTTCAGAGGCAAATTTGACATATTCCACTCTGGCAGTAACATTCACTGTGCAGTTTCTGCTGCTGTTATTATATACAGGATTGCTCACACTTTGAATCGTGACTCTTGGGGGAAAAACAGGAGGAGGAGGCACCTCATCCAGGATGATAATCATATCCTCTCTTGCTTGTCCTGCCTTATTACTTACTACAATTGTCAGGAAGTTTTGCCCCCTTTGCAGTGACAATTGAGAAGTCAGGCGACCACTGCGCTCATTATATTCAAAGCGTGTAAATGCATATCCATTGTACGTCAGCTGAATATTATCCGTACGCTTGATTTCTTTCAAGCCCAGCTCGAGTGCCTGACCCGGTACAGTTGTCCGATAGGGAGACACAGAAGGTGTTATAAACTGAATGGAAGGCGGATACACCGGAGCTTCATAGATAATTTTCATCGTCTGACGATCACTACCGCGGCGATTTCTGGCATCCAGAATGATGATATTTTCACCTTCTGCAAGCGTAATGCTGCTATTGAACATTCCTGTTCTTGTATCAAATTTCCATGATTTGTTTTCTCTCCCATTCAATGTGTACACAATGTTCTTGTCGGTTTCCATGTACAAGATCTCCGCCAACACATCATATTTTGCATTGCTCACAATCTGTCCGCTTACCTCAGGGCGAATGAACCTGATCACAGGTGGATCGTCCGTTTCAGGTTCTTCCACGATGATCCGGACTTCATCTTCACCTGAACCACCGCCGTTGGTGGCGACAGCTTTTACAACATTGGTGCCTTCATCCAGAATAATAGTTGCTTTCAAAGATCCCTTTCTGTAGGTAAAACTTAGCGGACGTCCATTATGGGTCAGGTTGATCTGACTTTGATCTTTTACATTCGTGATTTCCACTTCCACCGCTTTATAAGGCTCCTTCGTCATGTAAGGGCTGTATTCAGGATCGGTGAATCGCACCGTAGGAGGCAATTCTTCCTTTTCGTCCACATTGAATCTGTAGTACAGTTGCAGATAAGTATAGTGGTGAATATCATTCTTTGTACTTGGCAATTTAACACCATCAAAAATATCAACTCCTGTGTACGTTACCTTATGACCCAGACCTATTCCCCAGCGGGGGGTGATATCATAACCCAGCTCTACTCCCCAGTTTGGCATTAGAGTGACTTTACCATTAGAGTCATCCTCAAACCCTTCTCCCAGGGATTCATAAGTTCCATTCAAAATATCATTGCGAAGCAAAGAACGTCTTTGGGCAAATGTGGCCATCGTATCGAGTGCACTATATTCGGCAGCATAGTTTGTATTGTTTGCTTCATTGCCCTGATCCGTTTTCACACGATACCAGTCAATGCCTATACCACCAAATACAGAAAGATTGATTCCTGTCCTCTGTCTGAGTCTGCCAAGCGTAAATACTGCTTCCAGTCCCAGCTCTCCCATTTGAGTGCGGTGGTTATTGAATATGAAGCCATTGGGTTCCTCCAGTTCAGAAGGATATTCACGATAGTCCCACAATTGGGTGCCGTTGACTGCGGAATTTTCATCTACCAGATAATTGCGATCCGCATCCAGTCCATAGGAAGTGGAGTACATCAGGCGACCTCTCAGGTCCACTTCCAGCAGCTGACCATGACGGCTGTTCAGGTTTTTGGCCAGCGTGATACCGAGTCCAGCTCCACGAAGACGGGCAGCGACATCACTTTGCTGATAGCTGAGACCCGCGTTGATCCCCAGCGTGTACCAGCCCGGACGCAGTGTGTTGACTCTTTGAGCAAAAAGAGGTAAAGACAATAAGCTCATCATCGCGAAGATGAAAATGCGGCGGGTTTGGGTGAGCGTTTTCATTTTGTTTGGTTTGAAGGTTTAAATCTATGGTATTTTATTTAGCTTCTTATTTTATAGGAAACAGCTCTTTTTGAATTGAATTTTTTTTGATGGCGTCACCCCCGGCAGGATTTAATTTACTCAAGTCACACCGTGGCTTAAAAGTATCCTGCCGGGGGTCGTTACGTTTCGTAGCTCGCTATTCGCTCGGCCCCTCATGCTTCGGGTCTGCCTTCCTTTGGTCGGCACTACTTCACATCACTGACGCAATTTTCAATCTTTCCGCAGCCGCACTCCTATGCTTTCATATTGGTGTCAATTTAGCCGGAAGATTTGTGTCTCATCACCACTTTCTTCATTCACTAATTCTCTCCCACAATTCTTCCGGCAGCGACCCATCATCCCAACTATTCTGCTCCTCCGGATCGCATACTTCGAAGACGAATATTCCTGTGAAAAGTAATGGCTAAAAGCCGCGATACATATTATTTATTTAACATATATTAGAAAGATTGATGAGATTGAGGTCGTGTGTTTGAGTTTATTGTGAAGTGTTTGGGAAGATTGATGGAGATTGAGGTTGGGAGTGCGTGTGTTTTGTGTGGAGTTTGGGAAGAATCTCGGGCTGCTTCGTAGTTCGCTGCATTTCCTTGTAATAAGAGAAAAGCACGTAGAGAGAGGAGTAGCGCGCCTAAGGCGCGTTAGAAGGTAACTCCTGTCACGGTGTGTGAGCTCGGGCTACGCCCGGCTCGTGTGAGCTTGCGGCCTGCGGCCGCGCGGGATGTGGTTCACTTCGTTCACGGGATGAGGGACGAAAAGTACTAAATGTACTTTTCAAGGAAGCGAACCGAGTAGTAAGTGAGCCCCGCCGAGCGCAACTACTCGGCTACGACAAGCTCCTAATAATAGGAACAATTAACGTCCAATGATCTCAATGACACACCGAGTATAGTGTATACATCACGGCTGTTCGCCTAAAGCCAATAGCTGGCTGTTTTCAGACCAGCTTTTTAGTATGATTTTGGATATGTCGAAGCCCGTGAGCATGTCGAACCACATCCCGCGTCATGAGCGACTAAACATTGTACTAAATGTACATTGTGCCGGAGCGAACCGAACATCAAACGAGCTCCGCTGAGTGAAGATGTTCGGCTACGTAGAAACCAGAATGATACCAAATAAGCTGGCGTTCAGACCTTAAATATCAGCACACACGGCGCGCAGCGACACACACGATCTCTACTCGTATCCCGAAGGCGCAGCCTGCCTCCACTCTGGCTGTTCAACTAGCAACGAGCATTCCACTAGCGCAGCCTATCTCATCGCAGGCTGGAGTTTCTTAACAAATACAGGTTCCCGAACCATATCAATTAACAAACATTTAATAAAATGTACATTCATTTGTATCTTCTCATCCCCCATTTCTCTGATATGATTTTACCAACTTCCTGTCCAATTTTATTCAAACAAAATTATTACGATTAAAAATGCAATATCTTACCAACAGAATGCCGGCCATTCAGGTCTTAATAGCTATCCCGCTCAACCTTAAAACTTTTCATTTTATGAAATACCTCATTTACATAATATGCCTGCTAACATTCTTTTCCTATTTAGCATCCGGGAACCCGATATATAAATCTGGTACCTCCCTCATTACCGGCTTCTGGGATGAGCAGGGAGTACTTTCAGAAATCACAACTGAAAATCCCTATGAAGGCGGGCAACATTACAGATTTACCTACAATTTTACAGATCACTGGTCAGGATTAGGTCTGAATATGGACAATTGGGGTACAACTGCTCCTGTTGATTTTACAGGATTCACACACCTGCGCCTGGTTTATCGGGGAGTATCAGCTCAGCATACGTTCAGAATACAACTGAGGTCCGGCAACGATTTTGGTGCATTATATGATGTGGGGGGCACGGCACAGAATTATACAGTAATAGATATTCCAATTATTGTTTTGACTGCCGGAACCACTATTTCATTGTCAGAGATCACTGAAATTGATATCAGTGTGGTCAGCAATAATGCCTCGGGAAGCGGAACATTATATTTTGATGCGATAGAGTTAGTCAATATTGCCCCTCCTCCTCCGTCTATAGCCTGGCCCATGGCGGCAGCAATGTCTCAGGGATTCAATCTCAATAACTGGCTCGAAGCATACTGGTTAATTCCATTTAATGCCTACCCGGAGGTGAATAAATTTCGTCGTGAACATATTGCTTTTCTGGCATCAGGTGGTATCAAGACTATGCGTATGCCGGTAACATTCGAGCGAATGGCGGATACGGCACCCCCTTACACTCTGAATGTAGACCATGAAGCCTTTAGATTGATTGACTCCTGCATTTTGTGGGCACAGGATTACGGGCTTATTTTAAGTATTGACAATCATCACGGCTATGAGTTGAATGATGCCAATTACTTGCAGGAAACTCCCAGGTTATGTGCTGTCTGGAGACAGATTGTCCAGCGTTATGGTCATTTGCCTGCTGCAAGTACTTTATTTGAGATCCTGAATGAGCCGCATGCCATTTCAAAAAACAATCTTCATTATGTCCAGCAGGCAATTATAGATACTATTCGATTATACGTGCCGAATCACACCATTGTTGTGGGTGCCAATTCTTACAATAGCGGAGCAGCCCTGGCAGCATCTGATCCATATGATGATAACAATATCATATACACCTTTCATTCATATGAGCCATATTTCTTCACACATCAGGGAATGTCATGGACGAGTCCCCCCTTTTTTCCTCCTGTGTCTTTTCCACAAGGTAATGATATGGCAAATATTGCTGCACTTTTCTCTACTGTCAATGCCTGGTCAGAGTTATACGATGTGCCTGTCTGGATGGGGGAATTTGGAGTCGCCAATAGTGCAGCCTTGCAGAGCAGGTGTAATTATGTAGAAGCAATTATGGATCAGATTGATTTGTATGATATGCCTTTTGCCTATTGGGATGTTTTCTCAGTCAATGATGGTTTCGGGTTTGCAGATCCCAATAATCTGGTCCCATCATCAGTAATCCCGTGTTTTGAAGAAGCGATGCATTTAAATTTTTCGCCCCTGTCGATTATAGAATTTGGAAGTAGTATTGATTGTACCAAAGATCTGGTCAGGTTGAAGTGGCAATTGGATGAGCTTCACGCGCATGTTGAGATACAAAGCAGTTTAGATGCATACTCATGGAAAACGATTCGTCATATGCTGGCAGATAATGGAAAGATGGAGCTGGAAATTCCCATTGAGGCAGGTGTTCCACTGTCTTATTACCGTCTGAAAGTCACCCCGGGCAATCTGGAGATTTATTATTCCGGTATTCAGTCAGTACGTTGTGAAGAAAAAGGTAAAGTAAAAGTCTTTCCTAATCCTGCAAAGGATTATATCATCATCAATGGGGGAAATTCAGAATACAAAGATAGCAGGTTTGAAGAAATCATTATTCTGAATTCACTGGGTCAGATAATCAGACATTTTACTGGAAAAGAAATTGCTGAAATGAATCAGGAGATACCTTTAACTGGCTTAATTTCCGGGCAATATTACGTGAGGATGATTCAAAATAATGGCGTGGTAAGGAATGCAGGATTCATTATTCTCTGACATCAGGTAAAAATGATTTCATATTGAATGAATCCTTCTTTATCAGGACCAATTGGTACCATAAAAAGAAGTAAAGCTCCTTTTTGAGGATGTATAAGCTGATAATTTCCCTGTAAGTAATATTTGTCTTTCAGGTCTGTAACAAATGTCAAAGAAAATCCATCTCTGAAATTTCCTTCTCTGGGAATGTGGTTCATGACTTTTGTTAGTCTCGCTTCAATGGGTGCAATAGTCTCATGCACTATAATTTGCCATTTTTGTTCAGGATCAATAGTAAAATCTGAAGCTTGTAATTGAGTAATTATATCGGTTTGTTCCATAACTTATTTAATTTTCAGGGTACCATTTCATCAGGATATAAACCTGATCATAAGTTTCTGCGTGAATAAACCCCAATCGCTCATATAGGGATTTGGCTGGATTGAATTGCTCAACATGAATGCTTAATACTTTCCCAACCGATCTGCAATGCTGTTGCAAGTCTTTTAAAATAGATGATCCTATTGATTGATTTCTGTAATCAGGTAACAGTGCAATATCTATAATTCTGATATCGGAAGGATGGTACAAGTTGACGTAGAGACGCCCGATTACTTTATCTCCCTGTATGATGACATTATAAGATGCATCCGGATATACCTTTTGATAATAATCGTGTTGCGCCTGGAACTGATGATCAGTGAATAGTTTTTTCTGTTCATCCGTCCAGCCTGTTTGCATTAATTCCTGCATCCTTGTGGAAGCATAGATTTCAGACAATATCATTAAATATTCCTGAGTAAATTCAGGAATTGATTTGATGGTAATATTTCTGTGCGTTGCAAATAAAATAGAAACAATCATTTCATCAAGTCCTCGGAGGGAAAACGCCCTGTAGTGCAATACAGAAGTAGAATGTCAGATATGGCTGCATATTATTATGAGGTTGATCTCCACCTGCAGGAGAAAGCATTTGCACCGCCATGTTAACTTGTGGGTTCGCCACAGTTTGAAAAATGTTAGCTCTCGCGATAACTGCTCCGACCGGAGATGATTGCAATCCGGAGTCATTAACACCAAAAACTCCATGAGAATGTGAAGGTATTTCTGACTCCAGCAGGCTGACTGTTTCTGACCCGCCTGTTTCTCCTAAATCGTGCAGAGATAATCCCGGACCCTGGCCCGGATGCATAGGGGCTCGTCCCTGCAAGTCTGGAAGGGCAAAATTGCTTAGCCCATTACCACCGTATGTGGTGCCTAGTAGTGAGAATAAAGCAGTATTTTGTGAAAGCGGCAATAACTGTCCGTCACACCAAGCCCAACCTTTGGGTGCAAAGTTGAAAGGAAAAATTCTTATTTCTGCAACAAATGGATCTGTCATGATTATGATTCTAGAAAGTAAACAAAATGAGTTAAACAGATGATATTACCAATTCAACTCAAGTCGGTGAAGGAAAAATACCAAAGAGAGAAATGATAAAATCAACACAGAGATAAGGCTGAAAGTTAGTATGTGGCTGAGATCCTCCGACAGGACCGACCACATTTCCATTCATTTGTAAAAGTCCACCGGAAGTGTCGCTTGAATAAAAGTCGGCGGATGGATTTCTGCCCAAAAAAGAGCCCGCAGGACTTGTTCCGCCGCTAGTTGTTCCATTTGCAAGCATTGGGTGACTGTGAGCTGGTATTTGATTAACTGTCAATGTTATTTCTTCAGCCCCACCAGTTTCTGCCAATATAAATCCATTCCCCTGATGAATGGGGATTCTTCCTCTAAGATCTGGTAGTGCAAATGTACTTTCACCGTCTCCACCATAGGTAGTGCCAATTAGTTGAAAAAGGGTTTCATTTTCTGAAATAGGCAATAATTGCCCCTCACAAAACATCCATCCGGCAGGAGCAAAATTCCCTGCAAACATTCTTATTTCGCCAACATAAGGTTGTGCCATTGAATCTTAAATTTAAGTGGGTGAAGGAAATATACCCTGAAGGGCTATAGAAAAGTTCAGTGTTAAAAACGGCTGCATATTTAAATGCGCCTGACTTCCACCTGTATTTCCAATTGACTGAGGCAACATTGCTCCATCGAAGGTGCCTGAATAGACTTCAGAGGGTGTGGTAGCAGCAAAAAAGTTATTGGTGGGCAGCAAGCTATTTTGAATAGCGCTGGTTGCACGAGCTACATGCGTGTGCTGAGGCAATTCAGCTATACTGATTGTATGAGCCTGTTCACCTCCCCGTTCACCCAATGTATGGCCACTACCCACATGGATAGGTGTTCTTCCCCTTAAATCAGGTAATGCGAAATTTACCCGGCCGTCCCCGCCAAAAGTAGTTCCTAACAAAGAAAACAAGGCCTGATTTTGGTTGATAGGAAGTAGTTGTCCATTGCAAAGTGCCCAACCTTTAGGGGCAAAAACAAAAGACATGATGCGAATTTCACTTAAAAAAGGCTCTGCCATGATAAGTTTATTTAAAATTTAAAAATCAGTGTGAAATTCTTTTGACCAGAAGGTTTGCTTATCCACTACAATTGAAGCGGAAGTTTTGGCAGTTTTGCCTTCAACATAAGTATCGCACTTGAAGTATGGTCTGCCTTTTTGTTGAATTCCCAAGTAGTTATTCAGTTTAGGCATGCTTAAGATATTTTCTGAGTTCAAGGCTGAATCTGGCTGATCAGTTAAAGTCCTTACAGCTTGAGATCTGGCCTGTATTTCAAATAAATCAATTGAATGGAGAAGTTTCCAGGTTTTGCCGGACTTTTTCAAAACCAGCCCAATGGGCATCTTATTGGTTGCAGCAATCGAAAACAAAGAAAGAATTTGTTTTCTATCCCCAGAAATCAAATAACCTGCATTTTCAGGTGTATAGCCCATCTTAATCAGTGAATGTGCCTCTTTTGAAATGATTCTGTCAACTTGCGGATCATATTCCAAAATTGACACGGGCTTAAATCCGCCCACAGAAATAATATCGTGCGCAAGATTATCGAAGGTATTTGCATTTGCAGATATTCCTGATATAAATCCCGGATTACCAAACAAAAGAAATCCGAATGAAGCCTTGTGGATAAATGTCCGTCTTTGCATCATGGTAGGGTAGTGCTACATTTTATAAAACGAATTAAGGCATTTTTTGTAAGCAAAGCAAATATACATATTGTAATCATTTGGGCAATTAATAATTATATTATTTTGTAAGAAATTTTCTACTGAATATTTATTTCATTGGATATCTTTGTTTTCTGTCTCAGTAATCAATTCATAACCCTGACAATCTTATTATTGTGCAACACTTCTCCACCGCAATTCTATCAGCCCTGCTTTCTTTGTTTGTGACAGCAGACCGGCCTAATCAACAGGTTCAAGCAGATCAATGTCATGACATTTGTGCAGAAGCACAAAATGTTCCATCAGACTCAAAAACGATTTATATAGGAAAACCTGCCATCGCAGACATACCCGGCCACAATCATTTGCCTTCATTTTTGGCGCCTATCATTACAGCTACTAAAACTTATGTGCTTTTTACAGATAATGCACCAACAGGTGCAGGCCCGGGCGATGTGCTGAGATACACAGTAAATATCACCAACACCGGCGATATGGATGCCAATGGAGTCCTGTTTTCTGACATGATTGATCTCAACACAACCCTGGTCGCCGGCTCACTTGAATCCTCTCCTATCCTGAGAAATGACTCATACAGCACGGTCGGAAATGTGTCCATCAGTGTTCCTGCGGGCACAGGTCTTTTAGCAAATGATACTGACCTGGACGGAGACGTTATTACTGTAACAGCGGTTAATACAGCCGGAACCCAGGGTGATGTTACTTTCATGACAAATGGTTCATTCACATTTAATCCTGCTCCCGGTTTTACGGGTTCAACCACTTTCACTTACACTGGTACAGACGGTTTGTTTTCACGAACTGCCACAGTCACTATCACAGTATCCGGCATGATATGGTTCATTAATGCTTCTGCGGCAGCAGGGGGAGATGGCCGGTTGAACACACCTTTTAATACCATGAATGCATTTAACACAACTGCTATGGATGATCCGGGTGACAATATATTTGTTTATACCGGAACCTATACAAACACTTCAAGCACAACTTTGCTGGCCAACCAAAGGCTAATAGGGCAGGGTGCTGTGGGAGCAAGTTTGGCAGCATTAACAGGAGTAACTTTTTCCGTGCATCCACCTATTTCTCCGGCGACTATTCCTGCTGTGGGCGGTACAAATCCAACAATCAATCAGGCAGGCAATTCGATTGTCCTTGGAAATACTAATCAAGTCCGGGGTTTTAATATCAATAATACAAGTGGCACAGCTTTATCCGGCAGTAATTTCGGTACTCTTACTGCCAGACAGCTAACCATCGCCAACACAGGAGGAATTGCCATCAATCTAGGAACAGGTGTATTAGACGTTATCGTACAATCAGTATCTGCTTCCAATGGTACTTATGGTATCAGGTTGTCAAGTACTACAGGATCATTTGAAATCACCGGTTCAGCAACCACAGATGGAAGTGGGGGTACATTTTCAAATATTTCTTTGAGAGGTATTGAATTAATTACTGCAACTAACATTACGCTCCGAAATATTACGATGAATAATGCGAATACAACTGATGCGGGAGGAGATGGTGTCTGTGATGAAGATCAAAATCTTGCATGCCATGCCGCAATTTATATGCAAAACGTTTCAGGTACAAATTTATTCAACAATGTAGACATCAATGGTACTGTAGAACAAGGAATTAATGGTAATGGGGTGGCGAATCTTACCCTGACAAATTGTACTGTAAACAATGCGGGCTCTGGAGGTGATATAGAAGAAAATGGACTTAAGTTTATTAATTTAACAGGTACTTGCAGCTTTACCGGATGTACTTTTTCTAACTCAGCCAGAAGAAATACCCATATTAGAAATGATGTTGGGAACCTCAACCTGAACGTACAAAACTGTAGTTTTTCTAATACCGCTTATGATGTAGCCAGGTTTGACTGCTTTGAAATGAGAACCTTGAGCAATTCTTCTGCCACAGTAACTTTAAATAACAGCTCCTTCCACAGAGCAGGTAGCAAAGCAATACAATGCTTAGCGGAAGGAAATTCAACTTTCGACTTAAACATCACCAATTCCAGTATTCAAAATTTTGGTAATCCAATGGCGGGTGTTGAAGTTGGATCCGTTGGAACCTCCACAATGAACTACAATATCAATAATAACACTGCAATTGAAGCTCAGGGAGAAGTGGCTGTCCTTGCATCCACTCAGAATACATCTGTCATAAATGGAAGGGTAAACAACAATGCATCAATTACTCACAATTCGCCTGGTGCCACAAATTTCTCTAATATTAGAATACTCCAGGAAGGGAACGGAACATCAAGGGTCGAGGTGAAAAATAATCCTGTGATTTCTTCCACTAATTTGGAAATACCCGTTATATTAGTATCCCGTTTAGGAACTAATTCCAGCAGCAGACTAGACTTAACCTTAGATAATAATGACATTAGTGATGTAAATGCTGCTGGTTTAGAAGGTGTTGAATTAAGAGTGGGATCATCTACTTCCGGTACACAAACCAACACAATTTGCGGCAATATCATAAACAATTCTATTACGTTATCTCCCGGGGTTTCCCGTGCCTTCAGAGCAAGGATTATAGACCCTACAGGATTTATGAATTTGCATGGAACGGGTCCGGTTGGATTAGCGTGGTGGACTGGGCTGGGTAACACTGCACCACCAAATGGTAACATTGTTGGATCCGCAACTGCACCTGCAGCAATTACTTTTGGGAACACTTGTAATGCACCTGCTCATGCAACGCCACTTGCAGGAGGTATGATCGACGCTTTAGCTATTGATGAAGCCGGAGTGACTCCTGAACAAGCCATATTCAATCCGGAAGTAGCTACAGATGATGAAAATACTGATTTTGGCATAGAAGAGCCGGAAATTGCTTTCTCCATGATGGCCGGTGAAACAGTAATCGTAGGTGCCCCAACAGGCTTTAATTTACCGCCTGCCAAGGATATTACTATCCAATTTGATGTTACCGTCAATGATCCTTTTCCATTGGGAGTATGTTCAGTGAGTAATCAGGGTACCGTATCCGGAGGAAATTTCACAAGTGTACTGACCGATGATCCGGGTGTGGCAGGACCTGCTAATCCCACCGTGACTGCATTACAAATTGCACCAACAATTACATCTTGTCCCGGCAATATTAACACAGATACGGATCCGGATGCCTGTACGGCTTCAGAAACTTTTGCCGCCATTGCAGTTGGATGTCCAAGTCCGACTTTGACCTACAGGATCGGTATGACAGTAATTACTTCGCCTCATGTGTTCCCAATTGGTACTACGACGGTTGACGTTACTGCGAGCAATGGAAACCTTCCAAATGCAACATGTTCATTTACAGTGACCGTTACAGATAATCAAATTCCTACTGTTACTTGCCCCGGGGGACCTTTTAGCCGTGGAACGAATCTGGGTAATTGTAGTTATACTGTTCAGGGTACAGAATTTAACCCAAGTTTTTCTGATAACTGCCCCGGAGCCACTCTCAGCAATGACTTTAATGGCGCAGCTTCACTTGCGGGAGCAGTTTTACCTATAGGATCAACCCAGATTCTCTGGACTGTGACAGATGCTAACAATAATACCAATACATGTGCCATCATAGTGGAAGTAAATGACGATGACCTGCCTACAATTAATTGTCCTGCACCTGCATCCACTCCATGTGATATTAATGACTTTCCTCCTTACGCGGATCTGACCGCCTTTACCGCTGCAGGAGGTAGCGTGAGTGATAATTGTGGTATTAATAATGGTAGTTTTACGTACCTGGGTGAAACTGTATTAGTTAATGTTTATACACGCACTTACCAAATCAGTGATGTAAACGGAAATATGGCGTCCTGCACCCATACAGTCACTGTCAATGACCTTACACCGCCGGTCATTACCCCGGGAACAGTAGCAGCATGCTATCCTACAGTAGCTGCTTTGGAAACTGCTGCTATTGCCAATACAACAGCAATGGATAATTGTCCGGGTGCATTGGCTTTCACAGCAAGTACAGCCGGTACCTGCACTGCAATTGTTACTGTAACAGTAACTGATTTGGCCGGCAATTCATCCACGACAACCTATGAATCAAGAGTTGATAATACACCTCCTGTTATTACACCGGGAACCATCAATTCCTGTTACAATTCAGTAGGTCTGGCGGAAGCAGCAGCTGTGGCTGCAACCAGTGCAATGGATAACTGTCCAGGAACCATTACTTATGCTGCTTCGACTTCAGGAACCTGTACTGCCATCATTACGGTAAGTGCCACAGATATATGCGGTAACTTTTCTACCACAACATATTCAACAGTCATTGATGACTCAGATCCTGAGATCACTGGTACCGGTACCATTGCTGCATGCTATCCAACAGCGGCATTAGCTGAGGCAGCCGCTATTGCTGCGACAACTGCCACAGACAATTGTCCGGGTTCCTTAATTTATACTGCATCAACAGCCGGGGACTGTACTGCTATTATCACAGTAACTGTTACAGATGGATGCAGCAGAACAGACCAGACCACCTATTCTACGAGAATTGATAATACAGCACCTGTTATTACTACAGGAACCATAGCTGCTTGCTATCCAACAGTGGCAGCAGCAGAAGCTGCCGCACTCGCTGCGACTTCAGCTATGGATAATTGTAGCGGCCCTGTGACATATGGTGTTAGTACTGCCGGTGATTGCAGCGCCATCGTAACGGTAACAGCTACAGATGGATGTGGAAATCAGTCAAGCACTACCTATAACACAAGAATTGACAATACTCCACCTGACGTTACGCCGGGAACTATAGCATCATGTTATCCAACTGTTGCAGCTGCCGAAGCTGCTGCTTTGGCAGCTACCACAGCTACAGATAATTGCCCCGGAACCCTGACTGAAACTGCATCTACAGTTGGGACTTGCGCAGCAATTATCACTGTTACTACGACAGACGGATGTGGAAATTCCAGTTCGGTGACTTATAATACTATTATAGATAATACTCCACCAGTCTTGACTCCGGGGATGATAAGTGCATGTTATCCGAGCGTTGCAGCTGCTGAAGCGGCTGCCATTGCAGCTACCACTGCATCTGACAATTGCCTTGGATCTGTGACTTTGACTGCCAGTACAACAGGTGACTGTTCAGCAATTGTAACTGTAACCGGAACTGATTTCTGTGGTAATTCTGCGACAACAACATATAATACCAGAATTGATAATACAGCACCAACTGTCACACAGGGCACTATTGCCGCTTGCTATCCAACGGTAGCAGCTGCTGAAGCGGCTGCTTTAACAGCTACGACGGCTACAGACAATTGCCCGGGAGTGCTAAACGAAACCGTATCAACCACAGGTACATGTGACGCAGTAATTACTGTAACAACAACTGATGAATGCGGTAACTCTGCAAGTGTCATTTACAATACCAGAATAGATAATGCCGGACCAATAGTTGTAAAAGGAAGTATCGCTTCATGCTACCCAACAGTAGCAGCAGCTGAAGCTGCCGCTATTGCAGCAACAGGTGCTTCTGATGATTGTCCTTCTTCCTTAACATTTACTGCAACTACGACAGGTACTTGCGCGGCCGTTATTACAGTCACCGTAACGGATGGTTGTGGTAATTCTGCCTTTACTACCTATGATACCAGAATTGACAATACTCCTCCGACAGTTACAAGCGGAGGTATTGCTGCATGTTATCCGACAGTTGCAGCTGCAGAAGCCGCTGCTTTAGCAGCCACATCAGCCACCGATAATTGCCCTGGTACTCTTACAGAAACTGCCAGCACAGCAGGGAGCTGCAGTGCGGTCATCACAGTAACTACAACTGATGGTTGTGGCAACAGTGCCTCTGTAACTTATAATACCAGAATTGATAATACTCCACCGGTAATCACAACAGGAACGATTGCAAGTTGCTACCCATCAGTCGCTTTAGCTGAAGCGGCAGCAATTTCAGCAACCAGTGCCACGGATAATTGTCCTGGAACAATTAATTATTTTGCGATTACTTCCGGAGATTGTAGTGCTGTCATCACAGTTACCGCCACCGATGGTTGCGGAAATTCGTCCACTACCACCTATAATACACGAATTGATAATACTGCTCCAGTTATTACTACAGGTACTATCGAATCATGTTATCTGACACAGGCAGCCGCTGAGGCTGCTGCACTTGCAGCTACAACTGCAACAGATAATTGTCCGGGGACGATTAGCTTTTCAGTAACAACAAGTGGGGATTGCAGTGCCCTGATAACCGTAACAGCTACAGATTTCTGTGGTAATTCTTCTTCCACATCATATAACACCAGAATTGATAATACTCCTCCTGTTGTCACAGCCGGAACTATTGCTGCCTGCTATAATAATGTATCGGCTGCTGAAGCCGCCGCCATAGCAGCTACCACGGCAACTGACAATTGCCCGGGTGTATTAACTGAAACTGCTTCGACAGTGGGATCTTGCCAGGCTGTCATTACTGTAACCGTTACTGACGAATGTGGAAACAGTTCCAGCGTAAATTATAACACAAGAGTCGACAGTGTAGGCCCTACCATCATTCCGGGTACAATAGCAGGATGTTATCCTAATCAAGCTGCAGCCGAAGCAGCAGCATTGGCTGCAACTACAGCAGAAGATGACTGTCCAAGTTCACTTACTTTCAGCGTTTCTACAACGGGGGTATGTGATGCCCAGGTAGTCGTTACAGTGACAGACGGATGCAGCAATAGCTCTTCATATACATACTTTACACGCATAGATAACACTCCGCCGGTAGCTGTGTGCAAGACCGGAACTGTGTTTGTCAATATTTCAGGACCTTATCAATTACTGCCTTCGGATGTATTTGATGCAGGAGCTTCTTCAGATAACTGTCCGGGACCACTTACAGTCCTGAGCATTACTCCTGCTACAGTTGATTGTGATGTACTTGATCAAACAATTCCGGTACAGGTAATTGTGAGAGATTCATGTGGATACAGAGATACTTGTATTGCTATGATTACTGTAGATGAAGACAATTCAATTCCTGCACCATGGACTAACACTTCTATAGGAGGTGCTCCCGGAGGAGCTCAAGCCATTCCTTGTCTGGCTGAAGGTACATTTGAGGTAAGCAGTACAGGCTTCCCAACACCTACAGCAGACAAACAGAATTACCTGCACCAAACAATTTGTGGTGATGGTTCAATAACGGTCCATGTGTCAAACATCATTGGAGGTGGATTAGCCGGGGTTGAATTCAGAGAAACTTTGCTTCCGGGATCCAAAAGAGCCAGCTTAAAAACTCAGCTTACAAATATCCTTAGAAGACAAGTTAGATTGGTCACTAACGGGGCTATGCAACAGGTTTTATTGAACAAACCAAATCCGCCAAGTTGGTTGAGAATGACGAGAGTAGGAAATGTATTTACCGGATTTACCAGTGTAAATGGGGTAGATTGGGATTTCGCATTTACTGCCACTATTTCCATGGCCAATTGTATTACTGTAGGTATGCTTTCTGAAAGCATCAACAATTCCGTCAACAATCAGGCCTGGTTTGATAATGTCACTGTGGTGGGCACTAATAGTATTCCTCGTCCATTTAAAGGTGATATTCCTGAAGATATGGAAGATGAATTATTGGTCGAATTGTATCCAAACCCTGCCCAACAATGGGTGATGGTTGCAACACCTGAAGTGTCAGATTCTAAAATATTAACCGTAACAGCATTCAATGCTCTGGGAAATGTTATGGATCAGCAAAGGCTCGCGGGTGGTCATACTTCACTCGATATTACTAACTGGCTTCCGGGCGTTTACTGGATAAAAGTTGAACTGGATGGTAAATCAGTGACTAAGAAATTGATCAAGATGCATTAAGCCCTATTTATTTTAACCTTATAAGAAAAGGATCAGCTGATAACACAGTTGATCCTTTTTTTATTTATGGCTGGTAAAAGAAGCTGCTGCTGGCATTGTGAAAAATGCAATAGAAATAAATCTTGAAAGAAAGCCGTTTGACACTACATCAAAGGGGCAAGTTTTAAAAGAACTTATGTTCTTGTATAAGCTTACACTGTAAATTCCAATAAATAATTTCTGATCTCTTCATCAAATAAATCTCCATCTTCCCCGTGGAACTTCACTCTCAAAGGCAGTGCAAAGACAGGTAGTTGCTCCTGATGCAAAAACGTTCTATGTTTATCCATCCGAATAGCATCTTTTTCAGTCGTCAGAATTATCCTGTTTTCTACACCCATGTTATCGTACACTTTTTTGAGCTGACCCATTTCATGATTTGTAAAGTCATGGTGATCTTCAAAGGAAAGAGATTTCAGCACATTTGTATGTTTTTCAAGATATTGCGTAAGATAATCTGTCCCTGCAATGGCACTTACGAGCAATACATTCAGCTCAGGGTTCAGACGGACCCTTTGATTGCCATTGTATATATAATAGGGATGTCCGTATTCATAATAAGAGAAATAAACTTTCTGATTGGGAAGGGGTTTCAACTCTTTAATGACTGCCTCACGATCCATCAATGCAGGGTCAGAAGGACATTTTGTAACTATAATGATGTCTGCCCTCTTAGCAGCTGAAGGCCATTCTCTCAGCCTTCCTGATGGTAATAAAAAATCTCTGGTGTACAGATGGCTATAATCAGTTAACAGGATATTCTTACCGGGAATTACACCACGGTGCTGAAATGCATCATCAAGCAATATACATTGCATATCAGGATACAATCCTACCAGCCTTGGTATCCCCAATGACCGGCTTTCTGAAACTGAAACAGCTACTTCGGGAAATTTTCGTTTGAACTGTAAAGGTTCATCACCACTGGTTTCAGCATCCATCATGCCGGTTACTTCTAAAAACCCGGTTGTTTTTCTTTTGTAACCCCTGCTCATTGTTCCTAACTGAATATGGTCCTTCAGTAAAATAATCAGGTATTCTATGTGAGGTGTTTTTCCAGCTCCTCCGACGCTGAGGTTTCCAACTGAGATGACAGGAAGATCAAATTTTACGCCTTTTAACAAATCATTATTGTACATCCAGTTTCTGAATGCCACACCTACTCCGTATATAAGGGAGAAAGGGAGCAATAAAATTTGTATAATCCTTGTTCTGAACATAATGTTGTTTGTGAATAATGCTTTCAAAAGTAATAGAAATATCTCAATAGCAATTGCTTTCAAGATCTGCTTCAGCTGACTTAAACAAAATCAGTTTGTTTAGCTTAAACAGAATTTGTTAATTGTTATGTCCCTAATACCAGCCAAAACATAAACAGTACACTTATAGTTTTTCGCAATTTTCAATTTAAATTGAAAATTAACATAACCTTAACCATTTAATTTTTTGTTCCTATTTGGTTGATTGTCTTGTCTTTATAGTGCTATGTTGTATTAAAATGGATTTCCGGAGGGACATTATTTGAAGTTTTGTTTAATTGTTACTTGCTTTCTGTTAAACAAAACCGTATTTTTGGAAGGTCTTAATTAATTATTAAACAAAAAACGCTTGTCATGTCCACAATTGAATTTAATGTCCAATTCGGCCAGTTGTCAAGAATCCTTCAATCATTTGCCTACAGCCTCACTAAAAATGTGGAAGACGCAAAGGACTTGTTCCAGGAGACTGCATTCAGGGCGATGACCAATAGAGATAAATTTCGTCCGGGTACCAATTTCAAAGCCTGGTTGTTTACGATAATGAAAAACATTTTCATAAATAACTACAGAAAGAAAGTAAAGGCGAATACCATAATGGATTCTACCGATAATATGCACTATATTAATTCCGGTAGTGTCACTGTAAAAAATGATGCCAATTCAAATATCCTCATGGATGAATTAAATGGAATGGTAGAAAGTCTGGATGATAGCCTCAAAGTGCCGTTTGTCATGCACTATGAAGGTTTCAAATATCAGGAAATAGCGGATGAACTGAGCTTACCTTTAGGAACAGTGAAGAGCAGAATATTTTTTGCCAGAAAAGAACTGAAGGATCAAATCCACCGCAGATACGATAAAATGTTTATGCCATGGGATAAAGAATCTCCGGCACTTAACAATTAAGAATTTAAGTATTTTTAGGGTTAATAATTGAGAGTCTTCACTTGAAAAAGTGGAGACTCTTTACTTTTACATCTATGCTTCCTGAATCCAATTACCTTTTTGTACATACCCTGCTCTCCTGGCACCATGAAAATGACAGGCAATTACCCTGGAAGGTCAGTAAGGACCCCTATCAGATCTGGTTGTCTGAAATCATCCTTCAACAAACTCGTGTAGCCCAGGGATTACCCTACTATGAGCGGTTTCTTCAACTTTTCCCAACAGTTTTTGAGCTGGCTGCTGCAGATGAATCAGATGTATTCAAAGCCTGGGAAGGGCTTGGTTACTATTCCAGGGCAAGAAATCTACACCATACTGCCAAAGAAGTTGCGGATATATACAGTGGTGAATTCCCAAAGACTTATGAAGGTTTACTATCATTAAAAGGTATTGGACCCTATACTGCAGCAGCGATTGCCAGTTTTGCTTACGAACTTCCGCGTGCTGTTTTAGACGGGAATGTATTCAGGGTTTTATCCAGGGTTTTTGGGATAGAGCAAGCTATAGATCTTCCTGAGGGTAAAAAGAGCTTTCAAAAGCTTGCCGGTTCTTTGTTGCCTTCTGAACATGCTTCCCAATTTAATCAGGCAATCATGGATTTCGGAGCCTTGCAATGCGTTCCACAAAATCCCAATTGCCCGGATTGTAACATGCAATCTATATGTATGGCATATCAGACCGGCAGGGTAAAAGAATTACCTGTAAAAGCAAAGCGACTTGTCAAACAGAGCCGATATTTTCATTTCTTTGAAGTAATTGATGGCGGGCATGTATGGATTGAAAAACGCATAGCTAAGGATATTTGGCAAGGATTGTATCAATATCCCCACATTGAAAGTACAGACCCTTTACCCGATGCTGGCTCCGTATTGTGGACCGGAATTAATTATCAGGACATAATACCTGTGTTTTCTACAAAACAACAACTCACTCATCGCACAATTTATGCAGCCTTTTACAGGTTGGCGAGAACGCGTTTAAAAGAGATACCTGATTCCTGGATTAAAGTTGAACTTAGCAGATTGCAGGAATATCCCTTCCCACGAATTATACATGATTATATGAATCGAAAAGAGTGGTTGCTTCTTTTTAATTCCGGAGAAAAGTAATTATTTAGGTAGCTTGATAGTGAAAGTTGTTCCTCTTCCGGGATCAGATCTTTTAACGAAGATTTTTCCTCTATGGTAATTTTCAATGATTCTTTTGGCCAGAGAGAGTCCCAGACCCCAGCCCCGTTGTTTCGTGGTAAAACCAGGCTGGAAAACAGTTCTGAACATACTGGTAGGAATTCCTTTACCGGAATCTGTAATATCTATCGCCACGTGATGAACTTCCTGAGAAACCTCGGCTTTAATTTCACCTTCACCCTCCATAGCATCCAGCGCATTCCGAATTAAATTTTCTACTACCCACTCAAAAAGGTGTGCATTGATTTTGATCAAAACAGGCTCCTGACGGCTATCCGGAAAAACAAAGCGAACTTTTCTGGATGCACGTTTCTCCATGTATTCCTTCACCTTCAACAATTCATCAAAAATATTTGCCTCCTTCAATTCAGGCGCTGAACCTATTTTAGAAAAGCGATCCGCAATTAATTCTAATCTCACGATATCCTTTTCCAATTCACCCAAAATCTCATGATGAGAGGGAGTCATATCATCCTGCGTTCTCAGATATTCTACCCAGGCTATCATCGCACTGATAGGAGTACCCAGTTGGTGCGCTGTTTCTTTTGCCATTCCGACCCATACTCTGTTTTGCTCCGCTCTTCTAGCATTGCTAAAGCCAAGATAACCGAGGGAGATAAATGCAGCAATAAGAAAAACCTGAATGATAGGGAAAAAGCGAAGCCGGTCCAGAATAATAGAGTTTTTGTAATAAATAAAGGTTACTTCACCCAATATGTCCAGCTTAATTGGGGGGTGGCCCGACTTCTTTATCTTTTCAAGTTGTTTTGCGATATAAGCGTCAGAAACATTATCACCAAAATTATTAGCCAATTGAATCTCCCCATTTCCATCCGTTACTATAACAGGAATGTGCTGGTTGCCGGCCATGATATCACTTTGGAAGGTTACATCTGCGTCAGAATTATCGGGAAGATTATTGAGAAACTCATAGGCCCCTACCCAAATATCCATAGCATCTCTCTCTCTTTGGGCCATTTTGGATGCTATATGCTGGGTGTAGCCCATTGATAAGCCAATGATGGTGATACCCACTACTGCGAGATATATTTTCCACCTTGATTTACGTTGATATATATTCATAATTGATTTAAGAGACACATCGAATTCGCATGCACAGGGAGCTGCAAATATACAGATGATGAGCTATCAAACGCATCAGATTAAATTTCATTTTACTACAACTCAACTGAATTCCTGCCGAAAGTAGCAACAATCCTGCCAATTGTGCTGCCATTTTCAGATTCTAAAACGAACTCAATTTATAATAGCGTATTTTTGCAGGGTATTACGCATGAAGACAGATTATGGAAACGCAAAGAGACATACGATTATTAAGCCTTACAGAGCTCGGGGAGCAACTCCTAGAAGCTGGTGAACAAAAATTCAGAGCCAAACAGATCTGGCAATGGATATGGCAAAAAGGCGCCCGTTCATTTGAAGAAATGACCAACCTCTCTGTGGAATTAAGACAATTTTTGAGCTTACATTATGAAATGAAGCCAATTAAAACTGAAAAAATTCAGTTGAGCAGTGACGGTACAATCAAGACCAGATTTCAACTTCATGATGGCCATTTTATAGAATCCGTTCTAATCCCTGTCCCAAATGATAATCGATATACGGTATGTGTGTCTTGTCAGGTGGGTTGCAGCCTGACTTGTAAATTCTGTGCCACAGGAAAAATGAAGCGGGTCAGAAATCTCGATCCGGGAGAAATAGTAGATCAGGTGGTGGAAGTAAATAAACAGTGTCTGGAACACTTCGATCATCCGCTGACCAATATTGTCTATATGGGAATGGGCGAGCCTTTGCTGACTTATCAAAATGTAATGAAAAGCATAGAGCGGATTACCTCTCCGGATGGCCTCGGAATGTCGCCCAAAAGGATCACGGTAAGTACTGCAGGTATTGCAAAAATGATACACAAACTAGCGGAAGATCAGGTGAAATTCAATCTCGCACTTTCACTTCATGCAGCAAATGATACCAAACGAAATGATATCATGCCTATCAATGAGCAGAATAGTCTCCAGGTTTTGATGGAAGCTCTGGATGCTTTTTATCAACAGACCGGCAATAGAATTACTTATGAGTACATTGCGCTGAACGGGTTCAATGACACACTTGAAGATGCAGCTCAATTGCTTAAACTCTGCCGTAGATTTCCTGTAAAGCTGAATATTATTGAATACAATCCTATTGAAGGAGAAGTGTTTTCCAAATCCGATGATTCTGTGATCAATCAATTTGCTGCTTATTTGGCAGAAAAAGGAGTGGCTGTTACACTAAGACGCAGCCGGGGTAAGGATATAGATGCTGCTTGCGGGCAGCTGGCAAATAAGGCCTGAGGATCTTGAGTCTGTAATAACTACCATATGAGATCTGTTAAAAACCATAACAGCTTATTGTTATCAGAATCTTTCTGCTTTGCAAAAATTAAAAAGCGCCGCCTGTAAGTTACAAGCGGCGCTAATATTTTGACCTGTTTTGGTCAGATTATCAAATTATTATGGTCTGTTTCCGGACACAATAAATTTCTGTACCTGAGCTGTTTGACCTTCTGCCACAAGTGACAAGATATACATGCCAGCAGGTAAATTGCTGACGTTGATCTGATCCATTTGCGTTTGAAGCTCATTAATATTCCTTCTCAGCACAGTTCTTCCCATTTGATCCATCACATTGATTGTGATATTCTTTCCAAGATACTCCGTTCCGATTTTCAGATTGAGTTCATTACTGGTAGGGTTAGGGAAAACTGTCAAACCTTGTGTTCCTTCATTGACAGAAGTATTTATATCAAGTATAGGAATGAAGGCAGGAGGGAAACCTGTAATCATGCTGAAGCGAGCCTGTGCGGTGGAAGAAGGATTCAAACCCTGAGCAAATAATCCTACCCTGATACAGGAATTCAACACAACATTTACAGAAAATGCCTGGCTCCAGTTAACTCCGTTGTGAGAAGTAAAGCCGGTAAAAGTATTGCCACTTCTTGTAAGTCTAAGCCATGTGTGTCCGTGTGCAGGTAATTGCTGAACTTGTCTTACACCATTTAAAACTGTTCTCATTTCGCGATGAACAAAAGGATTCAATTGCGTTTTAATGGCAACAAATCTTGAGCCTGCATTCACAGAGTCTCTGAACATGATTCCAGCAAATCCTCCATTTGTAATACTCTGGACTTTTACAGTGATAGATTGGTTGCCACAAAGTGACTGGCTGGAGAAGAACAATGCATCACTAGCCAGAGAAGGTGAATAACCTGTTGAAGATATGTCAATACTTCCTCCGCAAACATTATCTATTCCTTCACCGGTTGTTCCTGCTCCAATTGCGTTATTAGACCATGGGAAACTTAAAGGTGCTCCACAGACACATCCAACATTCATACTGAACGCTCCTGTAGCAGTTCCAAAACCACTCACAAGAATGTAATAGGTCGTACCCGCAGTGGTATTGAAAACAACCTGAGAGCGTGTAGTTGCAGATGTGCAGATTGCTGCGTTGTCATCATTGCTGATTACACAAGCCAAGCCTGCACAAGAACCGGAGTACACGTGTATTTTTGTATCATAAGCAGAACCACAAAGATCCAGTGTAATCTGAGATCCATCACCGGCAAGACTGTACCAGACTCCATTTCCCGGTACTCCGGCAGATCCGCATGATCCCTGTCCGCTATCAGAAACAGCTCCTACTGTTGATCCATTTACTGTGCTATTACAAACAAGAGGGATAGCACCGGCACAAGCATCGTTTGCAAGAGGAGCAGTGCTGAAAGTAACTGTTTCATAGCTGCTGGCAGAACCACCACCACAAGTACTTGTGCGTACACAAACGCGGTACGTAGTATTAGGAATGAGGTTACTCAAATTTATAGATGTGGCTGCTGTATTAGCACCTGTACCTGTTGGGCAACTTGCGCCTGTACCTACTGTCCAGTCGTAGGAAACAGCACCAGCTGCAGCGGACCAGCTCACAGAGGCACTATTGCTGGTAATATTAGAAACAACCGGTATGCCAGGGGCGTTGCAAGGTGGAGCAGGTGCCCAGGCACATATACTAAATGTTCCGTTGTTGTCATTTCCAAATTCAAAGAAACGGATATAAATAGTTGACCCCGGAGTCAGCCCGGAACGATCAATCAATGGCATTAGTCCATTTGCGCTATCATCATCATCACATTCAATCAATGTCAATACGCCACAGTTACCGGAATAAATAGCCATTCCACCGTCAGTAATTACACCTGTATTTGTATCTATAATCAAGCGTCCTGTTGCAGGAACTATGGCACTGAACCAAACATCCCCGCCTAGAAAACTTGAACAACCCGGAGCAGGAGGTCCGACTGATCCGGTTGCGCCTACATTAGTGTATTGGTTAAAATTACAAGAAATACCCACAGATAATGGAATAGCTCCGGCGCATTCATCATTTGCAGGTGGTGGCGGGAAAGTACCTATACAAACATTGAAGCTGGACGTCTGACCAGTTGTTGACGTCCAGGTATAAACTCTTAGAAGATATTCATTCCCGATTGTTAATCCGGATACAGTACTGGTGTTGGGATCACTGCAAAGTAAATTGGTTCCCCCACAAGCAGAAAGCACCTGATGTACCAGATCTGTTGTAGAACCAGTTACATTGAGGAGATCAATCTTGTGGCTAGTTGCAGTTGCTATAAATTTGAACCAAACATCATCGTCTTCAGTACCTGTGCATGTTGCATCTGCAACACCGGTAGCGCTGACAACAGTTCCGGGAGTAACTGTTCCACAGTTCAAATCCGCATTTACTGTAAGTGTTGTAGCATTCACACAATCATCGTTGGCAGGAGGTGGTGGTGCAGTTCCTATGCAAACATTAAAGGTAGTACTCTGCCCACCTGTAGAAGTAAAGGTATAAACCCTTAAAAAATACATATTTCCAATTGTTAGTCCTGAAACCGTGCTGGTATTAGGGTCACTACAAAGCAAACTCATACCACCACATGCGCTTAAGACCTGATGCGCCATATCAGTTACAGAACCAACAACATTGAGTAAATCAATCTTATGGCTGGTAGCAGTAGCGGTAAATTTAAACCAAACATCATCATCCTCAGTTCCTGTGCAGGTTGCATCAGCAGTACCTGTAGCACTTGTGGTAGTTCCGGGAGTTACTGTTCCACAGTTAAGATCAGGGTTTACAGTCAATTGAATTGCATTGATGCATTCGTCGTTGACAGGGGGCGGTGGTGTTGAACCTATGCAAATTGTAAAATTTGATGTAATACCTGCAGTTGCAGAAGTAGTATAAACTCTGACCAAATATGTTGTACCGGCAGTTAATCCTGTAAGATTTAAATTCAATGCTCCAGATAATGTGGAATTACAAGCACTTGGGAGTTGAGTTAGAGCTCCACATAATCCTGAATAAACAGCTGCGGCGGTTGTGTTTGTCGCTCCGGTGATAGCCACTCGATGAGTAGCAGCGGTGGCTGTAAAACTATACCAAACATCATCATTGACCCCTGTTGCTGAACAACTTGGTGCTGTCTCAGTCGAAGCGGTGGCACTAACTGTAGTTCCAGCTGCACTAGAGGCACATAAAAAATCTGCATTGACAGTCAAGGCAATGGCCCCTGCACAATTATCATTTGCAGGAGGGGGAGGGGGCGTGTTAGCACAAATTGTAAAGGTACCTGTACCTCCTCCCCATCCATATACTCTAACTAAATAGGTATTGCCAATTGTCAACCCTGCTAAACTGGCTACTTCTGTCCCTGCCGAGGTGGTTGCATCTGCGCAAGCAATGTTAGTTCCATCGCAGGCACCGCTACGAACATCAATTATAACATCAAGTCCTGTACCTCCTACAACCGTAACATTAATAGCAGTTGCAGTTGCTACAAACTGATACCAAACATCCAGCGCAGAAGTTGATGTAAAACCACCACAAGTAATTGAAGCTATTGATTGCGTTGCAGCTACATTTGTACCTGCAACAGGAACACATGTAGCCCCGACAGTTAAAGTTTGAGCTGCACTGCATTCATTATTTGCAGGTTGAGCCCAGGATTGAAACCCCAACAGCAAAAGAATTGCTATTATGGAATACTTAGGATTCAGTGTAAAAAGTTTTTTCATTTCTTCATTTTTTTAAGTCAGTTAAAAGCGTAAAAGCCTGTTTTTCAATGGACAACTCCAGGAAAAAGCAAGCATCTCATCATCAAAAAGTGTGGAATTATATTAATCTCTCGTCTATCCCAAACCCCTTTGAGCTCAAATATATGCAAGATTTTGATCTGGTTAATTTTTTGTTAAGAAAATAATTACACACCAACAATTGTGCCATTGATTATTTGGAATAATTCTGATTAAGCCATATATAAAATTATCGCTATGTGATATTCTCATTTTATATCAACCGGACTAAAGTTGAGCTTATGTCCTCTGCAAAACGTGAAGTTATTGTAAGCAATATGCAGGCATCAGGTTTTAAGAATTGGCTAAATCAATGAGAAATAAATATTTAACAGAAGGACACAAAAGGAGTATTATTTGAATCTTAATGATAGATTACAATTCAAAGGGATTGTAATACTAAAACCTTGAATAGAATATTTACTTTTACAGCTTTCCTCAACTAAATCAAATCATTCCAATGCAACTGAATGGTAAACTTCTGGCTCACATTTTCTTCCTTTTTTTATTTTTAATATCATTCAATGTCTCGGCTCAATTAGAGAACAGAGGCGTACCACATAGTTGGAAAGGAAAAATAAGTCCTGCAAAAAAAGATAATGTTTTGATAATGAAGGGCTTTGATCTGCAATCGATCCTGCAGGAAGATGCTATCAATGACAGAGACAAAACCAGACCATGGCGCTTTGGGTACAATTATGAAGTAAATTTTGGGACAGAGAATGCAGGAGAATGGATACAATTGAAAAATGGGGATAAAATCTGGATATTGAATATCCATGCCCCGGGTGCAAAATCAGTCAATGTGATTTTTGACCAGTTTTATATTCCCGATGGCGCTTACCTGCATATGTATAACCAGGACAGAACTCATTTGGTAGGAGCCTACACCCATATTTTGAATAATGAAGCTCAGATTCTTGGAACAGAACTGGTACAGGGAGATTATATTACGCTGGAATATTATGAGCCTGCAAATACAAAGGAAAAAGTCAAATTAAACATTGGAACCATCACGCACGGATATCGCAGTCTTTCACTATTAGCGGATAAAATACTTAAAGGCCTCAATGATTCAGGTGCCTGTAATATCGATGTACTTTGTCCATTGGGTAATGGTTGGGAAAATCAAATTCGCTCTGCAGGTTTGATCATTGTCAATGGAAATGCCGGTTGTTCAGGAGCACTTATTAATAATACGGCCGGCGATGGACGACCTTTCTTTCTCACGGCTGATCACTGTCTGGGAAATCCTGCGAATTGGGTTTTCAGGTTCAACTGGCACAGCACAAATCCTTCGTGTGCCACTACTGCTCCCAGCGGAAATGGCCCCTTTTTTCAATCAACATTCACTTCAACGCTTAGGGCCAGCAGTGAGGGTTCTGATTTTGCCCTTGTGGAATTAAATAATACAATTCCGACGGATTGGGGAGTATATTTTGCCGGTTGGGACAGAACGGATATAGCTCCGGCCTTCACGACAGGAATACATCACCCTTCCGGAGATATTAAGAAAATTTGCAGAGACAATAATGCTCCCACAAAGTCAACTGACGGTGCGGCCCAGGTATGGAGGATCAATGAATGGGAGCTCGGAGTAACTGAGCCCGGTTCTTCAGGTTCACCTCTTTTTGATCCGGCAGGCAGAATTATTGGCCAACTTTTTGGAGGTGAGGCAGCTTGTATTAACAGCAATTCCACTCAAAACAATGGCCTGTATGATGTATATGGCAGATTTGCTATTTCATGGAATGGCGGTGGTGCCAGCACCAGACTTAGAGATTGGCTGGATCCTAATAACACTGGTTTGATGGTTTTGGATGGGTATGATCCTGCCATATCTAATTCAGAGATTGATGTTGCTTTGCTCAATGCCGGAAACCCAATCGCTCCATCCTGTGCATCCAATATTGAACTTGTGCCCGCCATTCGTAACCTGGGATCTATGACCATTACACAATTTCAAATAGAGGTGAGAAACGGCGCAAATGTACTTCTTGATTTTCAGTGGACAGGATCTCTTGCTTCAGGAGAGATTATAAACCTGGAGTTACCGGCAATTGATTTTCCGGCAGGATTGAATCAATTGACTATGCATGTTTTAGAGCCCAACGGAATGCAGGATGAGAATCCTGAAAATAATATTCAGGAATTTACAATTACCATAGTAGAAGCCGGACTGGAGGCTGAGTTTACGCTCATCACAGATTGTTGGGGCTCCGAAATTGCCTGGGGTATTGCAGATGCCGATGGAAATATGATCATCGAAGGAGGACCATATCAGGACATTTCCGGTGGTGAAACCATAGAACAAACAGTTTGTCTGCCAGTAGGATGTTATACTTTTATTATCATTGATTCTTATGGAGATGGTCTGAATGGTAGTCAATACAATGATTGTAATGTTGATGGAGACTATTTTTTGATTGATTCCGAAGGAAATGTATTATTTGAAATGACAGCTCCAAACGGAGCTTTTGGAGATGAAGCTATCCATCCATTTTGCATTGAAGGTCAAACGTTGGTTCCTGCCTTTGAATCCTCCACTCAGAGTATTTGTCGCGGTCAATCAGTGCAATTTGAAGACAATAGTACCGGTGATCCAACATCCTGGACATGGACCTTCCCGGGAGGAACGCCTGCCATGTCAGACAACCAAAACCCGAATGTTACTTATAATTTCCCGGGAACATATGCAGTAAGCCTTCAGATTTCTGACGGACAAAATACAGAGAGTATCACCATTACAGACTATATAACAGTGGGAGACAGACCTGAGGTTTCGATCACTCAGACTTCTGAATTCTCCTGCACTAATGATTGCACTGGTGAACTGATAGCAGTAGTAACCGGAGGAACGGCACCTTATACCTATATGTGGTCAAACGGAGGCACAACAGACATTATTTCAGACTTGTGCTATGCTCCTTCATTCTTTGTAATTGTAACGGACGCTGTAGGTTGTGTAGCAGACAGAGCAATCGAAATAGAACAGAATGATGCTATTAGTCTTGAAATGGAACTCGACATTAATTGTGAAGATTCAAGTGCATGTGCACAGTTATTTATAAACGGAGGTCAAGAGCCATTTTCAATTATCTGGAGCACCGGACAAACCGACACCTTGAATGTTTGTGGCATTCCTGTTGGAGAACACACTGTATCTGTAGAGGACGGTAATGGTTGTAGTAATACTTTTTCATTTACGGTTGCTCCTTTTTCTCCTATAGTCATTACAGCCGATATTACACAGGCACAGTGCAATGAAGAATGCAGTGGTATTATAATCACTTCCGTCAGTGGTTCCGGACCTTTTACTTATAATTGGAGCAATGGTTCAGATTCTCCCAATGAAGATAATTTATGTCCCGGTGAATATGGTCTGACAATAAGTGATCAAAATGGATGTACGGCGGACACAGTATTCGTAATTCACCCAGGTGGTTTTATTGACCTAAATCTTATCCTGGATCATATCGGATGCAATGAAGAAACCGGCTGTGCTTCTATTAATCCATCAGGGGGTACCGCCCCATACATTATTACATGGAGTACGGGACAATCAGATACTACCACCATCTGTAATCTGGAAGCGGGAGCGTATGCTGTTACAGTCGAGGATCAAAATGGTTGCAGAAGAGTACGGGAATTCAGAATAGAAACAGTTTCCGGAGTCAATGTTGAGTTTGATGTTATTGATGAAAAATGTTTTGATGAGTGCGATGGTCGCATCGTCATTCAGGGAAGTCTGTCCAATACTTATGTCTGGTCTGAAAATATTTCTAACGGTCCAAATGCGGACAGTCTCTGTGCAGGACAATATACTGTAACTGTTACCAATGAGCAGGGATGTACCCGGATTTTGCAATTCGAAATAGAAGCAGGAGATGAAGCCCCGGTTGCAGACTTTACAGCTTCCTCAGTTCTTGTTGATATAAATGTAGATCCAAGCGTTACATTCACCAATGGAAGTGAAGGAGCTGACAGGTATGAATGGAGTTTTGGGGATGGATCAGGATCCGATGATGAAAATCCTTCTCATACATATACTGAAGCAGGAGAGTATCTGGTCATCCTTTATGCCATTAATGGAAGTTGCATCAAAACTGATTCAATAGTGATAGTGGTTGATGAGATGGTAGCCACAAATAATATTGAACTTCACTCCAACATCCTGCTCTTCCCTAATCCGGCAAATGAACTGGTTTCATTCAAATTGAATGGAAATCTGCTCGCTTCATCTGTTGAAATTATTCATATGAATGGATCAATTGTTCAAAAACGAAATATTGACACTATGAATAATTTCAATGTTGCAATTGATGGAATTCCGGGAGGAGTTTATTTTGTGAGAATTCAGACGAATGCGGGGGTGGCGATCAAGAAATTGATTGTTCAGAATTGATGTAATACCCGAAGCTGTGATGTCTATCTGCGCCTGCGGCTTGATAGGTGATGTTTTTTCTTGGTACAAGCCATGAAAAAGTGATGTCTCCGCCACTTGTTCGGCACATTTGGCTGTTTTCCTTATGTGAAGCTTTGCAATACAGCGTCAGGAGACGCTAGCTTGTGGAGAGAGTGAGTATTGAGTGTGAGTTTTTAATCCGGGTCAGGAGACCCGGACTATCTGCGTGTGATTAAGTAGAAGTTGAGTGAAATAAGCAACTTCTACCGGCTGTGAGGGTGTGAGTGCCCGTAGCTGAAAGCGACGGGAAGCATTGGGTGTGTGGGCTGTTCCCATGCTTGAGGGTTGTAACTTCTTTCGGTTGTTCATCGCGAGTCACACAGTGAAAAAAAAATTCACAAACAATAAAAAGTAACGAATTTAGTCCAAGCGGCCAAAGAATCCGAGGGAACCATTGATGTTAAAAAGAACTCGATCGCGA